>NZ_JBIBHR010000029.1:0-58351 GCF_042957125.1 Streptomyces sp. NPDC008125 | reverse complement strand
TGACGGATCACGCAACGTCACCAGGGGATACTCCCACCCAAACCCCGCACCATCAAGTGCCTGACCTGCACTGACGCGCTAACTCACCGGCATTGACTTGACCTGCGAAAAAGCAGGTCGAAGGCTTCGCTTAGCATACGTACTACGTGGTGGCGGGCACCACCCCCGTCCTCGTCCATAACTGTGACATCAACTACGACGGGTATACGTACCGTGGTCTCAACAAGAAGCACCCGGGCCGTGAGGACGCCCTTCATGGGCGTGCGGTGCCCAAGGGTGGTTCGGCGACCATAGAGCAGCATGTGGGCGCAAACCGAACGGACTCGGTCTTCACCTCATGGACGGATGCCCTGGAAGTCGCGGCCTTTCATGCGGAGAACGCCGGTGATACGTATATCGGAGAAGGTGGTGTCATCTTGCGCATCAGGACTGCTGACATCGATCCGCCCGTGGGTCCGTCGAGAAATATTCAGGTTCACGACACTGACTACGCAAGGGGATCTTTTTATGAGGATGAACATCTCATAGTCGGAGAAATTCATGCCCCGGAAATCAGCTTCGACCTAGGGGAAACCTGGTCGAAGGTTGCCCGTGGGTGAGATGAGCGAGGTGTCTGTGGATGAACTGCTTACCTCGTACGAGTTCGGCTCCGAAGCTGCCCTCCGTGCAAAAGAAGCACTTCGTTCAGAAGCGCACCTCCAGGCGCCGCCTCTTTCTAATTCGGCGGCGGCCATCCGGAGCATGTGCTACACGAGGTTGCAAATCGTGCACCTGCGTGGCGGGCGAACCTTCGGGGATGCTGAATGCCTGGCGAGTCTTGCTGAAATGGGTGAGCGGGACGTTGTTCTGGCTTTCGTGGACGATCGCGAACGAACGGGTTGGATGTACCATCTCTATCTCGACCCGTGCCGGCTCGTTGTAGCCGGATGCGTAGGAGTCAACTTCGCCGAAGTTGACTCCTCCGACGGCCCACCCGGATAACCGGCGGGCAGTCCCGTCGTCGCAGTGACTCAGCGGCCCCACCGGATCTCAAGCTGTTTCCGGTGGGGCCGCGTCCTGTTGTACTGCCGCGTAGGTGCGGCTGTCTCATGCCCGATATCTGGGCGGTGGTTCGCGGAAGACCGGAAAGCCGGTCGCGGCGGTGCGGAGGCGTCCGTCGCCCGGCGCCCCCTCACGCCCGCCCCGCGTCCCACTCCTCCCGGCTGACCTCCACCGCCGCCCCGTGGTCCACCGCCCACTCGGCCAGCGCCACCGCCGGCCCGATCAGGGTCCGTCCCCGCGCCGTGAGTTCGTACTCGACCCGGGGCGGCACCTCCGGGTAGGACGTCCGGCGCACCAGCCCGTCCCGCTCCAGGTTCCGCAGGGTGCGGGTCAGCATGCGCTGGGAGATGCCGGGGACGCGGTGCTGGAGTTCTCCGAAGCGGAGGCGTTCGCCGTCGAGGGTGGCCACGACCAGCAGGGACCAGCGGTCGCCGATGCGGTCCAGGAGGCCCCGGATCGTACGGCCGCCGTCGCCGCGGATGAGGCAGGAGCCGCGGTTCTTCGACATGGGCAACCGTCCCTTTCTCCGCTCACGCACACCGGTGTGCCTTTTGTAGGTGCTGGTGGCCGCGCCCATCATGTGGGTCCGCACCGGTCTGCTCATCATCATGACGGAGGACGAGGATGGACATCGCCTACTGGATCGTCGCAGCGCTTCTGGCGGTCTTCTACCTCTACGCCGGAGGCAAGAAGGTCGCCCAGAGCAAGGAGCAGCTCGCGCCCATGATGGGCTGGGTGGACACCGTGCCGATGGGGGCGGTCCGGGGGATCGGGGCCGTCGAGATTTTCGGCGCCGCCGGGTTGATCCTGCCGCCGCTCACCGGGATCGCCCCCGTTCTCGCGCTGGTGGCCGCGCTCGGCCTCGCCGTACTCCAACTCCTCGCGGGCGGTCTGCATCTGTCGCGGGGTGAGGTCAAGGAGACCGGGCTCAACGCCGCGCTGATCGTGCTCGCCGCCGTGGCCGCCTGGCTCGCCGTGGCCAGATAGAGCCGGCAGGCCCCACGCCCACCCCTTCCGTAACCCCCGCCCTCCCCGCCTCTCCCGCCTTATCGTGCCGACATGTGTGGAATCGTGGGTTATGTCGGATCACAGTCGGCGCAGGACGTGGTCGTCGCGGGGCTCAAGCGGCTGGAGTACCGGGGATACGACTCCGCCGGGGTTGCCGTACTGGCGACCGGGGCGGACGGGCCGGATGGGGCGCACGGAGGGCTCGCCAGCGCCCGTAAGGCGGGCAAGCTCGTCAACCTGGAGAAGGAGCTCAAGGACCACCCGCTGCCCGCCGGGCTCACCGGCATCGGGCACACCCGGTGGGCGACGCACGGGGCGCCGACGGACGCCAACGCGCATCCGCACCTGGACAACGCGGGCCGGGTCGCCGTCGTGCACAACGGGATCATCGAGAACTTCGCCACGCTGCGCACCGAGCTGACCCGGCGCGGGCACGACCTCACCTCGGACACCGACACCGAGGTGGTGGCGCACCTGCTGGCGGAGGAGTTCGCGGCCGGCAGCGGCCTCGCCGAGTCGATGCGGCGGGTCTGCCGCCGTCTCGAAGGGGCCTTCACCCTGGTCGCCGTACACGCGGACGAGCCGGGCACGGTCGTCGGGGCGCGGCGCAACTCGCCGCTGGTGGTGGGGGTCGGGGACGGGGAGGCGTTCCTCGCCTCGGACGTCGCCGCGTTCATCGCGCACACCAGGGACGCCGTCGAGCTGGGCCAGGACCAGGTGGTGGAGGTGCGCCGGGACCGGGTCACCGTCACCGGGTTCGACGGTACGCCCGCCGAGGTGCGCGGGTACCACGTCGACTGGGACGCCTCCGCCGCCGAGAAGGGCGGGTACGACTCCTTCATGCTCAAGGAGATCGCCGAGCAGCCCCGGGCCATCGCGGACACCCTCCTCGGGCGGATCGACGGCGAGGGCGCGCTGACCCTGGACGAGGTACGGCTGTCGCCGAGCGTGCTGCGGGAGATCGACAAGGTGGTCGTGGTGGCCTGCGGCACCGCGTACCACGCCGGTCTGATCGCGAAGTACGCCATCGAGCACTGGACCCGGCTGCCCTGCGAGACCGAGCTGGCCAGCGAGTTCCGCTACCGCGACCCGATCCTCTCGCCGAACACCCTGGTCGTGGCGATCTCGCAGTCCGGCGAGACCATGGACACCCTCATGGCGCTCCGGCACGCCCGGGAACAGGGCGCGCACGTGCTCGCCATCTGCAACACCAACGGGTCGACCATCCCGCGCGAGTCCGACGCCGTCCTTTACACGCACGCCGGGCCCGAGGTCGCGGTCGCCTCCACCAAGGCGTTCCTCACCCAGCTCGTCGCCTGCTACCTGGTCGCGCTCTACCTCGGGCAGGTGCGCGGGACGAAGTTCGGGGACGAGATCCGTACGATCGTCCGCCAGCTCTCCGAGATCCCCGACGCCGTCGAACGCGTCCTCGCCACCATGGAGCCCGTCCGCGAGCTGGCCCGTTCCCTCGCGCACAAGAACACCGTGCTCTTCCTCGGCCGGCACGTCGGCCACCCGGTGGCGCTGGAAGGGGCGTTGAAGCTGAAGGAGCTCGCGTACATGCACGCCGAGGGGTTCGCGGCGGGGGAGTTGAAGCACGGGCCGATCGCGCTCATCGAGGAGGACCTGCCGGTCGTCGTCGTCGCCCCGTCCCCGCGCGGGCGGTCCGTCCTGCACGACAAGATCGTCTCCAACATCCAGGAGATCCGCGCCCGGGGCGCCCGCACCATCGTCGTCGCGGAGGAGGGCGACGAGACCGTCGCCCCGTACGCCGACCACCTCATTACGATTCCACCGACGCCTACGCTGCTTCAGCCCCTGGTCGCCACGGTCCCGTTGCAGGTCTTCGCCTGCGAACTCGCGACGGCCCGGGGCAACGAGGTGGACCAGCCGCGCAACCTGGCGAAGTCCGTGACCGTGGAGTAGCAGAGGAACGAGGGTGGGCCCGTGATCATCGGGGTCGGAATCGATGTGGCCGAGATCGCGCGGTTCGACGCCGCGCTGGAACGTACGCCCCAGATGGCCGAGCGGCTCTTCCTCGACCGGGAGCTGCTGCTGCCCGGCGGCGAGCGGCGCGGCATCGCCTCGCTCGCCGCCCGGTTCGCCGCCAAGGAGGCCGTCGCCAAGGCCCTCGGGGCGCCCGGCGGCCTCCTCTGGACCGACTGCGAGGTCTGGGTGGAGGAGAGCGGGCAGCCCCGCCTCCGGGTCACCGGCACGGTCGCCGCCCGCGCGGAGGCCCTGGGCGTCCGCAGCTGGCACCTCTCGCTCAGCCACGACGCGGGGGTGGCGTCCGCCATGGTGGTCGCCGAAGGTTGAGGGGTGGGCCGGGGGCTTGTGCGGGCGGGCGTACGGGTACGTGTGAGCCGACCCGCCGAATGATCGTTTTCTGGACGCGTTCCTCCTGACCTGCGAAGGGCTGACCGATGCGTACCGCTTACAGCGTGGAGACCGTACGGGCCGCCGAGCGGGCCCTGATGGCGCGGCTGCCCGAGGGCGCCCTGATGCAGCGGGCCGCCGCCGGGCTCGCCGTCGCCTGCGGGGACCTGCTCCGGCGCAACGGCCGGGTGTACGGGTCCCGGGTGCTGCTCCTCGTCGGGAGCGGCGCCAACGGCGGCGACGCCCTCTACGCGGGCGCCCGGCTGGCCCGGCGCGGGGCGGGGGTCAGCGTCCTGCTCACCGCGCCCGACCGGGCCCACGCGGCCGGGCTCGCCGCGCTGCGCGCGGCCGGCGGACGGGTGCTGGACCGCCCCGAGGAGGCCGGGATCGTCGACCTCGTGGTGGACGGGATCACCGGCATCGGCGGCCGGGGCGGGCTGCGCCCGGAGGCCGCCGCGCTGGTGAAGGCGGTCACCGAGCGGCACGGGGCGCCGGTCCTCGCGGTGGACCTGCCCAGCGGGGTGGAGGCGGACAGCGGGGAGGTGCACGGCGAGGCGGTACGCGCCGACGCCACCGTCACCTTCGGCACGTACAAGCCGGGGCTGCTCGTCGATCCCGGCGCCGAACGGGCGGGCGGGCTGCGGCTGGTCGACATCGGCCTCGGCCAGGAGCTGCCGGAGCGCCCCGACCTGGAGGCGCTCCAGTTCGCGGACGTGGCGGCGCTGCTGCCGCTGCCCGGCGCGGAGAGCGACAAGTACGGCCGGGGCGTCGTCGGCGTGGTCGCCGGTTCCGAGCGGTACCCGGGCGCGGCGGTCCTCGCCGTCGCCGGGGCGCTGCGCGGCGGCGCCGGGGCTGTGCGGTACGCGGGGCCGGGCGGGGAGACGGTGATCGCCCGGTTCCCCGAGACCCTGGTGCACGAGGGGCGGCCCTCGCAGGCGGGCCGGGTGCAGTCCTGGGTGGCCGGACCCGGGCTCGGCGACGGGCGGGCGGCCACCGCCGCCGTCGAGGACGTGCTCGCCACCGACGTGCCCGTGCTGATCGACGCGGACGGGCTGCGGCTGATGGACGGCGACGCCGTGCGCGCCCGCTCGGCGGCCACCGTCCTCACCCCGCACGCAGGGGAGGCCGCCGCGCTGCTCGGCGTGGAGCGCGCGGAGGTGGAGGCGGGGCGGCTCACCGCCGTACGCGAACTCGCCGCCCGCTACCGCGCCACGGTCCTCCTCAAGGGGTCCACCACGCTGATCGCGGAGGCCGGCGACACCCCCGTACGGGTGAACCCGACCGGGACCGCGTGGCTCGCCACGGCGGGCAGCGGGGACGTGCTCTCCGGGCTGATCGGTTCGCTGCTCGCGGCCGGCCTCGCCCCGCGCGACGCCGCCTCGGTCGGCGCCCACCTGCACGGCCTCGCCGGACGGCACGGCGCGGACGGGGCACCCGTCTCCGCGCAGGACATCGCCGAGGGCATCCCGGCCGCCTGGCGCGACGTGCGCCGGGGCTGAGCATGCGGGGGCCGCCCGCCGGGACCACCCTGGAAGCGGCGACGGACACCGACCGGGAGGTGGCAGCCATGGGGAAGAGCGGCATCCGGGTCCGCAGGGTCTACGACCCGCCCGAGCCGCGCGCGGACGGCGTGCGGGTGCTTGTCGACCGGCTCTGGCCGCGCGGGGTGTCGAAGGAGAGGGCCGCCGTCGACCGGTGGCTGAAGGACATCACCCCCTCCGACGAGCTGCGCGGCTGGTACCACCAGGACCGCTCCGGTGCCCGGCACGACGCGTTCGTCGACCGCTACCGCACCGAACTCGACGACTCCGCGCACGCCGAGTCGGTCGCCCTCCTGCTGGGTCTGCTGGAGGGGGACGACCCGGTGACCCTGGTGACCTCCGTCAAGGACATCGACGCCGGCCATGTGCCGGTCCTCGTCGAGTACCTGGAGCACGCGCGGGCCCACCGGCCGGGCGGCGGCTGAGCACGAGGCGCGGAAGGCCCCGCGCGCCGGGGCCCCGTGCGGCGACCTGAGAGACTGGGCCGCGATGAACGAGAAAGCGTCCTTGAGAGCCCGGGCCGAGATCGACCTCGCCGCACTCCGCGCCAACGTGCGCGAGCTGCGCGCGCGGGCGGGCGGGGCCCAACTCATGGCCGTGGTGAAGTCCGACGCCTACGGCCACGGCGCCGTGCCCTGCGCCCGCGCCGCGCTCGAAGCCGGTGCGACCTGGCTCGGCACCGCCACTCCGCAGGAGGCCCTGGCCCTGCGCACAGCCGGTCTCGACTCCCGGATCATGTGCTGGCTGTGGACGCCCGGCGGCCCCTGGCGCGAGGCGGTCGAGGCCGACATCGACGTCTCCGTCAGCGGCCTCTGGGCGCTCCGCGAGGTCGTCGCCGCAGCCGGGGAGGCGGGCCGGGCGGCCCGTATCCACCTGAAGGCCGACACCGGACTCGGCCGCAACGGCTGCCAGCCCGCCGACTGGCCCGAGCTCGTCGCCGAGGCGCGTACCGCCGAGGCGGCCGGGACCGTCCGCGTCACCGGCCTCTGGTCCCACTTCGCCTGCGCCGACGAGCCCGGCCACCCCTCGATCGCCGCCCAGCTCACGGTCTTCCGCGACATGGTGGCGTACGCCGAGAAGGCCGGCGTGGAGCCCGAGGTCCGGCACATCGCCAACTCCCCGGCCACCCTGACCGTGCCGGAGTCCCACTTCGACCTGGTGCGCACCGGCATCGCGATGTACGGCATCTCGCCCAGCCCCGAGCTGGGCGCCCCCGCCGACTTCGGGCTGCGCCCGGTGATGACGCTCTCCGCCTCCGTCGCCCTGGTCAAGCAGGTCCCCGCCGGGCACGGCATCAGCTACGGCCACCACTACACGACCCCCGCCGAGACCACCCTCGCCCTGGTGCCCCTCGGGTACGCCGACGGCATCCCGCGCCACGCTTCGGGTCGTGGACCGGTGCTGGTCGCCGGCCGGGTGCGGACGGTCGCCGGGCGGGTCGCGATGGACCAGTTCGTCGTGGACCTGGAGGGCGACCGCACCGAGCCGGGCGCCGAAGCGGTGCTGTTCGGGCCGGGCGACCGGGGCGAGCCGACCGCCGAGGACTGGGCGGTGGCGGCGGACACCATCGCGTACGAGATCGTCACCAGGATCGGTACGCGGGTGCCCCGGGTACACGTCAGCGCGTAGCGGCGGCTGCGCCGTACGGCACCACCGGCGAGCACGGACCACGACCACGGACGAGGAGCGGGCACGGTGAGCGACAGCAGTGCGGGAGCCTCGGGGGACGCGGTGATGGCGGCTGCCGCGGCCACGGCGGGCGGATGGCGCCGGGCCGGGTTCGCCGGGGCCGCCATAGGGGTGCTCGCGGCCGGTGCGGCGGCCGGGGTCGCCGTGGAACGCCTCACGGTCGGCCGGGGCATGCGGAAGAAGGCCCGCCTGGCGTTGGACGCCTCCGGGCCGTACGGCGCCCTGCGCGGCACCCCGGGCCAGGCGGTCGCCGACGACGGCACCGCGCTGTACTACGAGATCGACGAGGCCGAACCGGCGGCCACCGGGAGCGTCGGCTCCACCGGGTCGCGCAAGCGCCGCCTCTTCGGCCGCAAGTCCCCCGGCCCCGTCACCGTCGTCTTCAGCCACGGCTACTGCCTCGCCCAGGACTCCTGGCACTTCCAGCGGGCGGCGCTGCGCGGGCTGGTCCGTACCGTCCACTGGGACCAGCGCAGCCACGGCCGGTCCGCGCGCGGCAGGTCACAGGCCGACGGGGTGCCGGTCACCATCGAGCAGCTGGGCCGGGACCTGAAGGCGGTCATCGACGCGGCGGCCCCCGAGGGGCGCCTCGTGCTGGTCGGGCACTCGATGGGCGGCATGACGATGATGGCGCTGGCCGACCAGTACCCGGCACTCGTCCGGGACCGGGTCGCCGCCGCCGCGTTCGTCGGCACTTCCAGCGGACGGCTCGGCGAGGTCAACTTCGGGCTGCCGGTCGCGGGCGTCAACGCGGTGCGCCGGGTGCTCCCCGGGGTGCTGAAGGCGCTCGGTACGCAGACGGAGCTGGTGGAGCGGGGCCGCAGGGCCACCGCCGACCTCTTCGCGGGCCTGATCAAGCGGTACTCGTTCGGCTCCCGGGACGTGGACCCGGCGGTCGCCCGGTTCGCCGAGCGGCTCATCGAGGCGACCCCCATCGACGTCGTCGCGGAGTTCTACCCGGCGTTCACGGAGCACGACAAGAGCGCCGCGCTGCCCGTCTTCCGGGACATGCCGGTGCTGATCCTGGCGGGCGACAAGGACCTGGTCACGCCCAGTTCCCACAGCGAGGCCATCGCCGACGTGCTGCCCGAGGCGGAGCTGGTCATCGTGCCGGACGCGGGCCATCTGGTGATGCTGGAGCACCCCGAGACGGTGACCGACCGGCTCGCGGACCTGCTGGTGCGGATCGGAGCCGTACCCGCTCCGACTAACGTGGTCTGACATGGAAGCACCGCACAACGGCCGGGCCGCCGAGATCGCGGCGGCCCCGGACGCCGTCACCGTACGCATCGCCGTCGAGTCACCCGAGCAGATGACCGAGCTCGGCCGGGAGCTGGCCGGGCTGCTGGCCCCCGGCGACCTGGTGATGCTCACCGGCGAACTCGGCGCCGGAAAGACGACCCTGACCCGGGGCCTCGGCGAGGGACTCGGGGTGCGGGGCGCCGTCACGTCCCCCACCTTCGTGATCGCCCGGGTCCACCCTCCGCTGGCGGACGGCCCCGCCCTGGTCCACGTCGACGCGTACCGCCTGGGCGGCGGGCTCGACGAGATGGAGGACCTGGACCTCGACGTGTCGCTGCCGGACTCGGTGGTGGTCGTGGAGTGGGGCGACGGCAAGGTCGAGGAGCTCTCCGACGACCGGCTCCACGTGGTCATCGACCGCGCCACCGGAGACACCGACGACGAACGCCGCGAAGTGACCCTCGCGGGTGTCGGGGCGCGCTGGGCGGACCTGGGAACCCGGATCGGCGGGCACCCGGCCTGACTCCGCCCGGTCCGGGGCTCCCGGTCCGGCTCCACCCGGTCCGGCTCTCCCGGCCTGATTCCGGCACACCCCCTGCGGGGCGTCTTCCTCCGGGGAGGCGCCCCGCAGGCGTGTCCGGGTGGCCCGGTGGCGAAGGCGAGGCGGGTCCCGGGGTGGTTTCCGACAGGCTGTCGGTAAAATGTTGCGCAGACGGCCCCGCCCGTGGTGGTATGGGTTGGCGAACTTGTTAGGTATACCTAACTACTCCTCCAGTGGAGCCCAGGAGGCATCATGCCGACGCCCGAGCGAGAAGCCCGGTACCCGTCCCCCTCCGGGGTGCCGATGAAGGATCTGCTCGCGTCGTGTGCGGCGGCCAGCGCCGTGTCGACCCCTCCGACCGCGCCGCCGGCACCCGCGGCGGACGACGCCGACGCCGTGGCGGAGGACGACACCGGGTTCGCGGCCAGGGTGCACGGAATCAGGCCGCCCGCGCGGCGCGAAGCGGCCTGAGCCCCCGAAAAGGCCCGGCTCTCCGGGGAAGTCCGGGGAAACGCCCGGCTACGGGACGACGACGACCTTCACGGCGACCGTGGCGAACGACCACATCGCGTCGGCGTCCGCCCGCTTCATCCGCACCCCGCCGGTCTTCAGCGTCGGGTCCGGGGTCGGCAGCGAGCCGTCCTGCGCCGCGCTGAAGCCGATCACGGTGTCGTCCACCTCGGCGAACCGCACCACGTGCTCGATCGGCACGCCGTCCGAGCCCGTCACCGAGCCGGTGCGGGAGAAGACGGCGTACGAACCCGGCTCGGGGCTGACGCTGCTCGCGACCACCTTGAACGTCCGCGACGCCTTGCCGTCCTCGCCGACCAGCCACACCCGCCGCTCCTTGAGCGCGTACACGACCCGGAGGCCGGTCCCGGAGCCGTCCGGCACCGCGAGCGGGTCGGCCTCGGGGGCGGACGGCTTCGCGGACGGCTTCGCGGACGCGGAGGCGGAGACGCTCGTCGAGGGGGCGGCCACCGAATCCGGGGCGTTCGCCGACGCCTGGTAAGCGAGGAATGCGACCGCGGCGACGGCCGCCGCCGTGAGCCCGGCCACGATTCCCGAGCTGCCCCTTGCCACCTGAGCTCCCCTTTCGCATGCGGTCCGCCGCATGCCGCCTGTCGCATGTCGTACAAGGTTTACGTCGTACTCGCGTATCCCGGGTGACGGTAGCAGCAGCCACGGAGCGGGCCGGGACGACGTACGGGAGCGATGCCCCGGTCGCCGGAGCCGTAGGCTGTTTGCGTGCTCTTGCTCGCCATGGATACCGCCACCCCCGCCGTCACCGTCGCCCTCCACGACGGCACCTCCGTCGTCGCGGAGTCCGGCCAGGTGGACGCCAGACGCCACGGGGAGCTGCTGCTCCCCACCGTCGACCGCGTCCTCTCCGAAGCCGGAACCACCCTCGACGCCGTGACCGGCATCGTCGTGGGCGTCGGCCCCGGCCCGTACACCGGGCTGCGCGTCGGCCTCGTGACCGCCGCGACCTTCGCCTCCGCGCTCTCCGTCCCCGTGCACGGGCTGTGCACCCTGGACGGACTCGCGTACGCCGCCGGAGAGGCCGGGATCACCGGGCCCTTCGCCGTCGCCACGGACGCCCGCCGCAAGGAGGTCTACTGGGCGCGGTACACGGACCCCCGCACCCGGACCGGCGGCCCCTCCGTCGACCGGCCCGCCGACATCGCCGAGGAACTGGCCGGCCTCCCCGTCGTCGGCGCCGGAGCGGTGCTCTACCCCGGCTCCTTCCCCGACGCGCGCGGACCCGAGCACGTCTCGGCCGGAGCGCTCGCCGCGCTCGCCGCCGAACGCCTCGCCGCCGGTGAGAAGCTGCTCGACCCGCAGCCGCTCTACCTCCGCAGGCCCGACGCGCAGGTCCCGAAGAACTACAAGGTGGTCACCCCGAAGTGACCGTCCCGACCACTGAACTGCGCGAGATGCGCTGGTGGGACATCGAACCGGTGCTGGAGCTCGAACACGAGCTCTTCCCGGACGACGCCTGGTCGGCCGGGATGTTCTGGTCCGAGCTCGCCCACGCCCGCGGCCCGCACGCCACCCGGCGCTACGTCGTCGCCGAGGAACCGGCCACCGGGCGGATCGTCGGCTACGCCGGACTCGCCGCCGCCGGCGACCTCGCCGACGTGCAGACCATCGGCGTCACCCGCGACCACTGGGGCGGCGGCCTCGGTTCGGAACTCCTCACCGACCTCCTGAAGCACGCCACCGCCTTCGAATGCGCCACCGTGCTGCTCGAAGTCCGGGTCGACAACACCCGCGCCCAGAAGCTCTACGAACGCTTCGGCTTCGAGCCGATCGGCTTCCGGCGCGGCTACTACCAGCCGGGCAACATCGACGCACTCGTCATGCGCCTCCACGTACAAGGAACAGAGAATGGCTGATGGCAATGGCTGACGAACCGCTCGTTCTCGGCATCGAGACCTCCTGCGACGAGACCGGCGTCGGCATCGTGCGCGGCACCACCCTCCTCGCCGACGCCGTCGCGTCCAGCGTGGACACCCACGCCCGCTTCGGCGGAGTCGTCCCGGAGATCGCCTCCCGCGCCCACCTGGAGGCGATGGTCCCCACCATCGAGCGCGCCCTCAAGGACGCCGGGGTCAGCGCCCGCGACCTGGAGGGCATCGCCGTCACCGCCGGTCCCGGCCTCGCCGGAGCGCTCCTCGTCGGCGTCTCGGCCGCCAAGGCGTACGCGTACGCGCTGAACAAGCCGCTCTACGGCGTGAACCACCTGGCCTCGCACATCTGCGTCGACCAGCTGGAGCACGGCCCGCTGCCCGAGCCGACCATGGCCCTGCTGGTCAGCGGCGGCCACTCCTCGCTGCTGCTCGCCCCCGACATCACCAGCGACGTACGGCCGCTGGGCGCCACCATCGACGACGCGGCGGGCGAGGCCTTCGACAAGATCGCCCGCGTGCTGGATCTCGGCTTCCCCGGCGGCCCGGTCATCGACCGGCTGGCCAGGGAGGGCGACCCCGAGGCCATCGCGTTCCCGCGCGGCCTGACCGGCTCCCGCGACCCCGCGTACGACTTCTCCTTCTCCGGGCTCAAGACCTCCGTCGCCCGCTGGATCGAGGCGAAGCGCGCGGCCGGCGAGGAGGTGCCGGTACGCGACGTGGCGGCGTCCTTCCAGGAGGCCGTGGTCGACGTGCTGACCCGCAAGGCCGTCCGCGCCTGCAAGGACGAGGGCGTGGACCACCTGATGATCGGCGGCGGCGTCGCCGCCAACTCCCGGCTCCGCGCGCTGGCCCAGGAACGCTGCGAGCGCGCCGGAATCCGGCTCCGGGTGCCCCGCCCCGGACTCTGCACCGACAACGGCGCGATGGTCGCCGCCCTCGGCGCCGAGATGGTCGCCCGCAACCGGCCCGCCTCCGACTGGGAGCTCTCCGCCGACTCCTCGCTGCCGGTGACGGACCCGCACGTACCGGGCGCCCAGCACGATCACGGTCATACCCACGACCACGACCACGTGCACGAGATCAGCAAGGACAACCTGTACTCATGACCGTCGCACTGATGTGGGAGGCCCGCGCCGCCGACGGGCGGGGTACGGAACTGCTGGAGTGGGCCCGTGCCCGGGCCGGCGAACTCGCCCGCACCCCGCTCCGCACCGAGCTGCTGCGCGCCCCGAAGGACCGGGTGCTGGTGATCACCTGGTGGCCGGGGGAGTACGGCGACCAGCTGCCGGAACTCCCCGAGCCCGACGGACGGCTGATCACCCGCGCGGTGCACCGCTGGCGCTTCGAGTCGCTGGGGCCGGTCGACTCCTGACCCCACCGTGGGACGGGGGCCGCCGCCGTACGGGCGGCGGCCCCGCGTGTCCGATGAGTTCCGGGCGCCCGC
The DNA here is from genome assembly GCF_042957125.1 of Streptomyces sp. NPDC008125. Classification (NCBI taxonomy): domain Bacteria; kingdom Bacillati; phylum Actinomycetota; class Actinomycetes; order Kitasatosporales; family Streptomycetaceae; genus Streptomyces; species Streptomyces sp. NPDC008125. The sequence continues at coordinate 45,055 of NZ_JBIBHR010000029.1, read as the reverse complement.
CGGGTCTACCTTCCAGAGCCCCGGACCGGTGACCGGGCCCGGGCCGAGCGGGACCCCTGGAGGAGAAGACCATGCAGAAGATCACCCCCTGTCTCTGGTTCGACGGCCGGGCCGCCGAGGCCGCCGACTTCTACGTCTCCGTCTTCGGCGGCGACTCGCGCGTCCTGGAGACCAGCCACTACCCGGAGGGCTCCCCGGGCGAGGCCGGCGCCGTGATGACCGTCCGCTTCCGGCTCGCGGACCAGGAGTACACCGGCCTCAACGGCGGACCCGCCTTCCACTTCACCGAGGCCGTCTCGCTCTCCGTGGACTGCGCGGACCAGGCCGAGGTGGACCGGCTGTGGGCGGCGCTCACCGAGGGCGGCGAGGAGAGCCGGTGCGGCTGGCTCAAGGACAGGTTCGGGCTGTCCTGGCAGATCGTGCCGCGCGCCCTCCCCGACATCCTCGGCGGCCCCGACCGGGACCGCGCCGACCGCGCCATGAAGGCGATGATGGGCATGGGCAAGCTCGACGTGGAGACGCTGCTCAACGCGTGAGAGCGGACCCGGCGACGCGTGGGAGCGGACCCGGCGACCGGTGGCCGCCAACCGGTCGCCGCGCGGCGGACGTTCTGCGCCGGAGGCGGTAACCGTCCACGGAAGCACGGCCGTTGTCGGCCGGCTCGGTAGGGTCGGGCCATGCCTTCGAGAGCCCCGCTGCCCCCGCCTCCACCGCCCGCGGAGATCCGGTCCTGGCCGGACCGCGCCTCCCTGCTCGCCGACCGGGCCCAGGTCCTCGGCGGGCTGGTGCGGCTGCACGTCGGCGGCGGACGGCTCGCGCTGCTGCTGACCTGGGGCGGAATCGCCGCCGTCGGCTGGGCGTTGGTCGGTACGTCGATGATCTTCTTCGAGGAGTCCCTCGACCCGATCACCGACCTGATCGCGGTCGCCGCCCTCTTCGTCGGCATCGCCGTGCTCGTCCCGGCGGCCGTGTTCCTCGGCCTCGACATCGTGCGGGCCCGCAAGGTCCGCGCGCTGCTGGCCGGCTGGGGCGCGCTCGACCGCGACCCCGACCGGGACGGGACGTTGCGGATGCCCGGGCTCGGACTCGCCTGGCTGCTGGTGTCCTACGTCCTGGGCGCCGCGGGCCTCTTCGCCTGCTTCGCCGTCCCGGCGGCGGCCACGCCGGGCGAGGACCCGTACGGCCTGGTGGTCCTCGGCATGGGTGTCGGCCTCTGCGCGTGGATCACCGGGCTGACCGGCGCGGTCACCGCGGTCGCGCACCGCCGCTGGGTGGTGCGGGTGCTCGGGCGCGGCGGGTCCCGCCGGACCGCCCCGGCTGCGGGCTGATCAGCATTCCGGGCGGAAGGGCCGGCCGACCAGCATGGTCGGGGCGCCGGCGACCCGGGTCAGCAGGACCGTCGCGGAGTTCGGCCCCGCGAGCTTCATCCGGCGGCGCACCTCCTCCGGCTCCACCGCCGACCCGCGCTTCTTCACCGTCAGCACCCCCACCTCCCGCTCCCGCAGCAGCGCCTTCAACCGCTTCATGTTGAACGGCAGCCGATCGGTGATCTCGTACGCGGAGGTGTACGGGGAGGAGTACGGCTCGTCGCTGGTGACGTAGGCGATCGTCTCGTCGATCAGCCGCCCGCCGCACCGGGCCACGATGTCGGCGACCAGGCTGGCGCGGATCACCGCGCCGTCCGGCTCGTACAGATAGCGCCCTACCGGGCCCACCGGCGGGGCCGGCAGCGGGGAGCGGGTGGCGAGGGTGGCGCCGGACGGCAGCAGGGTCGCCCGGTAGGAACCGGCCTCGAAGCCCTCGCCGTACCAGAGCACCGCCTCCTTCACGTCCCCGCCGTCCGAGATCCACTCGGCCTCGGCCTCCGGACCGATCGCCTCGTGCGGGATGCCCGGCGCGATCTTCAGGGCCGCGCGCGGGGCCTTCAGCGCGGCGGCGGTCGCCCAGGAGAGCGGTGGCGAGTACGCCTCGGGGTCGAAGATCCGGCCGCGCCCGCCGCGCCGGGCCGGGTCGACGAAGACGGCGTCGTACCCGGCGGTGTCGATGCCGGTCACGTCGGCGCACCGGACCTCGATCAGCCCGCCGAGGCCGAGCGCCTCGGCGTTGGCGCGGGCCACCTCGGCGGTGAGCGGGTCGCGGTCGACGGCCAGCACCGCGATGCCCGCCCGGGCCAGCGCGATGGCGTCGCCGCCGATGCCGCAGCACAGGTCGGCCACCCGCCGCACCCCGCCGAGCGCCGCGAACCGTCCGGCGCGGTACGTGGCGACGGAGGTACGGGTCGCCTGCTCGACGCCGTCGGGCGTGAAGAACATCCGGTACGCGTCCTCGGCGCCGAACTTCGCCACCGCCCGCTGGCGGAGCCTGGCCTGCCCCAGCGCGGCCGAGACCAGGTCCGGGGCGTGATCGCGGCGCAGCCGGGTGGCGGTGGCCAGTTCGCGCGCCGGGTCGTGGTCACGCAACTCGTCCAGGAGGGCGGCGCCCTCGGGCGTACGCAGGGCGGCGAAGGAGGCGAGCGGGTCGGCGGGGCCGTCACCGGCGGGGAGAGGTGCGTTCACCCGTCCCATTGTGGGCCAGGCCGTGTCCTGCCCTTCCCGTCGGGCGGGCGGCGACGGCCACCCCGGGCCGCACCCCGGCTCCCGCTGCGTCCCCGGCGTTCCGCTTCCCACGGGGTTGTGCGCCAGGCGGGGGACGCGGCCGGACGGGCGGCGGTGTCGGGACGGGAAGGCCGGGGGAGGGCTGGCAGGATGCGGCGCCATGCAACTAGTACGACAAAAGGAAAAAAGGACAGTGAAGCGGCGCACATCGGGCACGTTCGTCCTGGTGGCCCTGCTGGGCGCCGCCCTCGCCGCCGGATGCGGCCAGAGCCCCTCCGGTACCGACCAGCACGGCCGCCGGGGCTCGGCGGGCGCGGGTGGCCGGGCGGCGGCGGCAGCGGCCCCGCAGGCCGGCCCGGTCGGCGCCCTCGTCCCGTACGCCGAACAGCTGAAGCGGCGCCAGGCGCAGCGGGTCGCCGTCGCGAAGAGATGGGGGCTGGCCGAGGTCCCGCTGCCCGCCCCCGCACCGCCCGCGGTGAAGCCCGAGATCACCAGCCGCGAGGGGTTCGAGGTCGACGACGGCGAGGACCTGCCGCAGGTCTTCACGACCGTCCCCACCGATCAGCGGATCGTCTTCCTCACCATCGACGACGGGGCCGAGAAGGACCCCGAGTTCATCCGGATGATGGACGAGCTGAAGATCCCGTACACCGCCTTCCTCAGCGACTACCTCGCGAGCGAGGACTACGGGTACTTCGCCGAGATGCAGAAGAAAGGCGTCACTCTCAACAACCACACCCTCACCCACCCCTATCTGCCCGGGCTCTCCTACGCCGAGCAGAAGAAGGAGATCTGCGACCAGCAGGACCGGATCGAGAAGCACTTCGGCAAGCGGCCGGTGCTCCTCCGGCCGCCGTACGGCAACTACAACCGGGACACCCTCGTCGTCGCCAAGTCCTGCGGGATCAAGGCCGTGCCGCTGTGGGCGGAGGAGGCGTTCCCCGACCACATGGACTGGCGCGAGTGGGACCGGGACCTGCACCCCGGCGACATCGTCCTGACCCACTTCCAGGGCCCCGGGCAGTGGAAGGGGACCATGGCCGACATGGTCCGCAACGTCATGAAGGTCATCACGGAGAAGGGGTACGCGGTCGCCCGGCTGGACGACTACGTCTGATCCCCGGGCGGGGGCCGGCGGTCTCCGGAGCGCGGCGAGCGGGCGGACGACGAGTTCCAGCGCGCTCACGAGTACCGCCACCGCGCCGTCCGCACACCCCCGGGCGACGGGTGACGGCCGCTGGGCGGCGGGTGGGACCGGCCTGCGGGCACCCTCGCCCGGAACGGCGCGTACCGCCCCGGCGTTGTCCTCGCGGACGCCCGGTCGGGGTGCGTCCGGCACGTCGTCACGGCACACCGGCCGGCCCGCGCCCCCGGCCGCGCCGCCGCCCGGCCGGCCCGCCCCGGCGGCCGGGCGGCGCCACGCACGGGTACTGAATTGGCACTCCGCTTGACCGAGTGCTAATCGCGGTCATAGTCTCGGTGCTGGCACTCCCCCCTGGAGAGTGCCAGCAGTACTGCGCGACAGGGCAGGTCCGGCACCCGCGACGACGGATCCGGCCCGGCGCGACCCAAGACTGTTAAACCCCGTGAGATCTCCGAAGGGGGAGACCGGATCGTGTCGACCACCAGCTCCAAGGTTGCGATCAAGCCGCTCGAGGACCGCATTGTGGTCCAGCCGCTCGACGCCGAGCAGACCACGGCTTCCGGCCTGGTCATTCCGGACACCGCCAAGGAGAAGCCCCAGGAGGGCGTCGTCCTGGCCGTGGGCCCGGGCCGCTTCGAGAACGGCGAGCGCCTTCCGCTCGACGTCAAGACCGGCGATGTCGTCCTGTACAGCAAGTACGGCGGCACCGAGGTGAAGTACAACGGCGAGGAGTACCTCGTCCTCTCGGCCCGCGACGTCCTCGCGATCATCGAGAAGTAATTCACCCACATTTGCTGTGTGTTCTGCGCCCCTGGCCCCCTGCGAAATAACAAGCCGGGTGGCGAGGGGCGCAGTTCGTTCGAGAGGGAAAACAGCCCATGGCGAAGATTCTGAAGTTCGACGAGGACGCCCGTCGCGCCCTTGAGCGCGGCGTCAACAAGCTTGCCGACACGGTCAAGGTGACGATCGGCCCCAAGGGCCGCAACGTCGTCATCGACAAGAAGTTCGGCGCGCCCACCATCACCAACGACGGTGTCACCATCGCGCGCGAGGTCGAGCTCGACGACCCGTTCGAGAACCTCGGTGCCCAGCTGGTGAAGGAGGTCGCCACCAAGACCAACGACGTCGCCGGTGACGGCACCACCACCGCGACCGTCCTCGCCCAGGCGCTCGTCCGCGAGGGTCTGCGCAACGTCGCCGCGGGCGCCTCCCCGGCCGCCCTGAAGAAGGGCATCGACGCCGCGGTCAAGGCCGTGTCCGAGGAGCTCCTCGCGACCGCCCGTCCGATCGAGGACAAGTCCGACATCGCCGCCGTGGCCGCGCTCTCCGCGCAGGACCCGCAGGTCGGCGAGCTCATCGCGGACGCGATGGACAAGGTCGGCAAGGACGGTGTCATCACCGTCGAGGAGTCCAACACCTTCGGCCTGGACCTCGAGTTCACCGAGGGCATGGCCTTCGACAAGGGCTACCTGTCCCCGTACATGGTGACCGACCAGGAGCGTATGGAGGCCGTCCTCGACGACCCGTACATCCTGATCCACCAGGGCAAGATCGGCTCGATCCAGGAGCTGCTCCCGCTGCTGGAGAAGGTCATCCAGGCCGGCGGCTCGAAGCCCCTCCTGATCATCGCCGAGGACGTCGAGGGCGAGGCGCTCTCCACCCTCGTCGTCAACAAGATCCGTGGCACCTTCAACGCCGTCGCGGTGAAGGCCCCGGGCTTCGGCGACCGCCGCAAGGCCATGCTCGGCGACATCGCCACCCTCACCGGTGCGACCGTCATCGCCGAGGAGGTCGGCCTCAAGCTCGACCAGGCCGGTCTGGACGTGCTGGGCACCGCCCGCCGCGTGACCGTCTCCAAGGACGACACGACCATCGTCGACGGCGGCGGCGACGCCGGTGACGTCAAGGGCCGCGTCAACCAGATCAAGGCCGAGATCGAGAACACGGACTCCGACTGGGACCGCGAGAAGCTCCAGGAGCGCCTCGCGAAGCTGGCCGGCGGCGTGTGCGTGATCCGCGTCGGTGCCGCCACCGAGGTCGAGCTCAAGGAGAAGAAGCACCGTCTGGAGGACGCCATCTCCGCGACCCGCGCCGCGGTCGAGGAGGGCATCGTCTCCGGTGGTGGCTCTTCCCTTGTCCACGCCGTCAAGGTCCTGGAGGGCAACCTCGGCAAGACCGGCGACGAGGCCACCGGTGTCGCGGTCGTGCGCCGCGCCGCCGTCGAGCCGCTGCGCTGGATCGCCGAGAACGCCGGCCTCGAGGGTTACGTCATCACCTCGAAGGTCTCGGACCTCGACAAGGGCCAGGGCTTCAACGCCGCCACCGGCGAGTACGGCGACCTGATCAAGGCCGGCGTCATCGACCCGGTCAAGGTCACCCGCTCGGCCCTGGAGAACGCCGCGTCCATCGCGTCGCTGCTGCTCACGACCGAGACCCTGGTCGTCGAGAAGCCGGCCGAGGAAGAGGCCGAGGCCGGTCACGGCCACGGTCACTCCCACTAGTACGGTCGCTCACCGGCTGGTCCGCCGGTGAGCGGTACGAGGTCCGGTGCCCCCGTCGCGGGGGCACCGGACCTCGCCGTTTTCCCGGCGGGCGCCGCCGTTCCCCGGGCGGGCCCCACCGGTCGCCTCACTTCGGGCCGTACGTGCGTCCCGCCCGCGAGGTCATCTCGCCCAGCAGACTGCGCGGGGTCACCTTCACCAGCCCCATCAGCGCCTTGTACCGGGCGTCCGGCACCGACACCGTCCGGCCGCGCGCCAGGTCGGCGAGGGCGGCGGTCACCAGCTTGTCGACGTCCAGCCACATCCAGCCGGGGATGTTCCCGGTGCCCATGCCGGCCCGCTGGTGGAACTCCGTCCGCACGAAGCCGGGGCAGAGCGCCATCAGCCGCACCCCGGACCCGGCCAGGTCCTTGGCGGCGCCCTGGGTGAACTGGACGACCCACGCCTTCGACGCCCCGTACGTGCCGCGGGGGACGAACGCCGCGACCGAGGCGACGTTGACGATCCCGCCCCGGCCGCGCTCGCGCATCCCGGCCGCCGCCGCCGAGGTCAGCCGCAGCACCGCCTCGCAGTGCACCTTCAACATCGCCAGCTCGTCGTCGAGCGGCACCTCCAGATAGCGTCCCTTGTTGCCGAATCCCGCGTTGTTGACGAGGAGTTCGACCGGATGGCCGCGGTCGCGGAGACGTTCCTCGACGGCCGCGATCCCGGCGTCCCGGGAGAGGTCGGCGGTGAGCACCGTGGCCTCGATGCCGTGCCGGTCGTGCAGTTCGGTGGCCTGGTCCCGCAGCCGCTCGGTGTCCCGGGCGACCAGCACGAGGTTGTGCCCCTGTCCCGCGAGCCGCCGCGCGAACGCGGCGCCGATGCCCGCCGTCGCGCCGGTAATCAGTGCAGTCGTCATGCGCGGCACGTTAGTGGTCCCGCCCCGCTTCCCGCGCACCCGTCCCACCCCCGCCGGTGTGCGGGGCGGGCGGCCGGTTGACGTACGGCACCCGGGCGGGTGCCGCTTCGGGGCCCCGCGTGCGCCGTGACGTTCCCGGAACGGGTTGTCGCGGCGCTTTCCGGGCAGGGGACCGGAAAACGGGAACGGACAGAGGGGCGGGGACGCAGGGCGCGGTGCGCAGAGAGCGCGATCCGGCGTTCCGGAGCCGTAAAGATCCTCCCTCGGCACGAGGGTGCATCCTTTGCCTACCCATTACTCTTGTCGCAAGGCCACGCTGTGTGGCCATGGAGGAGTGAGATGAGGAGCAGCAACCCGGTCTTCTCGCGACGTGGGTTCAGCCGCGACAGCGGTACCGCTGGGTACGCGGCGCCGCAGGCCGGGGCCACCGTCACGGGTGAGAACCCCTACGCGCAGGGCACCGCCCATCCGTACGCCACCAACCCCTACGCACAGCAGACGCCGCCCGGGGTCCGTTCCGGTGCGATGACCATCGACGACGTCGTCAGCCGCACCGCGATGACGCTCGGCACGGTCGTCGTCGGCGCCGTGCTCGCCTGGTGGCTCCTGCCGATCGACACCGAGAACCTCGGTAAGTCCTACGGCATCGCCATCGGAGCCGCGCTCATCGGCTTCGTCCTGTCGATGGTCAACTCGTTCAAGCGCAAGCCGTCCCCGCCGCTGATCCTGGCCTACGCCGCGTTCGAGGGAATCTTCCTCGGCGTCGTCAGCAACGTCGTCGACGCCTACGTCAGCCCCGGCGCCGCCATGCAGGCCGTGCTCGGCACCATGGCCGTCTTCGGCGGCGTCCTGCTCGCGTACCGGACCGGTCTCATCCGGGTGACCCGCCGCTTCTACGGCTTCGTCATGGCCGCCCTGATCGGCTTCATGCTGCTCATGCTGGTCAACGGCCTCTTCGCCCTCTTCGGCGGCGGTGACGGCCTCGGCTTCCGCAGCGGTGCGCTCGGTGTCGTCTTCGGCATCGTCGCCATCGTGATCGGCGCCTGCGTCCTCGCCCTGGACTTCAAGGTGGTCGAGGACGGCATCGCCTACGGCGCTCCGCGCGAGGAGGCGTGGACGGCCGCCTTCGGCCTCACCGTGACCCTGGTCTGGATCTACCTGGAGATGCTGCGGCTCGTCGCGATCCTCAGCGGCGACGACTGATCCCGTACCGCCGACTCCCGTCGCGCCGGTCCACGGACGGCCCGCAGGCACTGCCTGCGGGCCGTCCGCGTGTGCCGGGGCGGGCGCCGGGCGCGTAGGGTCGCGGAGTGCTTGATACAACCCCCTTGATCACCGCCGTGGACCGTTTCGCCGACCGGCTGCGGGCCGCTCCGCAGAGCCGCCTCCAGCAGGGCACCGCAGCACGGGCACTGGAAGCCGCCCGGGAGCTGAGCGCCCGCGCGCAGCGCGTGGAACGGCCGGGACAGGAGCCGCGCGTCCTGCCTGACGCCGGGATGTTCGGCGTCGGTGACCAGGTGGCCGTCGCCGGTCACGACCTGGCCGTGGCACTGGAAACGGCCCCGCCCGAGGAGCTGGACGAGGCCGTGCGGTACGTGACGGAGGCGGCGGCGGAGGCTTTCGCGTAGGGGCCGTCCCGCCGGGAGCCGCGGGACGGCTCTCGGAGCCCGGGGGCCCCGCGCGGACTTCCCGCCGTCGTTGTCCGTACCCGGGGTCAGAACGAGGCGATGACCCGGTCCGCGAGGATGTAGACGTTGTCCGCGCCGCAGGAGAAGGTCAGCGCGTAGGCGCCGGAGACACCCGAACCGCCCAGCAGCACCGGCTGCTCGCCCGCGCGCAGGGAGTCCGCGAGCCGCTCGGCCGTCTCCCGGTGGCCCGGGGTCATACAGAGCGTGGTGCCGTCGGCGAAGACGTACACGTCCAGGGTGCCGAGCGGACCGGGACGTACGTCCGTCAGCTCGATGCCCGTGTCGGCGAGCTCCTCCAGGCGGTTGACCGTCCGCTCGTGGTCGGTGATCACCGGTGTCCGGACTGGGACGAAGTCCGGGTGGGACGGGTGACGGCGGCGGGCGGCGGCCAGCTCGGGGGAGTCGTCGGCGAACTCCGCCGCCCCGGGCTCCTCCGCGGCCTCGGCGAGCTCCTGCAGCGCGTCGGTCACGGCCGCGTCCTCAGGGTGGGCGGGACGGGCCGCGAAGGCGTTGTACGCCGCCTCGTCGGCCTCGTCCGGCTCCTCGGCGTACGGGAAGGTCAGCGCCTCCAGGCCGGCGAAGTCCGCCTGCCGGGGCAGGAAGTACGAGGCGTCCTCGCCCAGCCCGGCCAGTCCGCCCAGCAGCGACGGGGCGTCGGCCGCGTCACGGGCCTCCTGCGCCGCCCAGAAGGCGCGCGCCTCGGCGAGTTCGCGCTCCCGCTCCTCGGCGAGGGCCTCGGACACCGCCGCGCGTATCTCGTCGGCGGGCGCGGTGCCGGTACGACCCTGCGCGGGCACCGTGCGGGCACGGTCCCGGGCGAGCTCGTCGCGCAGCCCGGCGATCTGCCGGTGCAGCCCGCGAGCGGAGTGCACGGCAGCGGCGCCCACGGCCGTGGCGGCGGCGCTGGTCAGCAACAGGGCAAACGACATGGCGCTCACTGACATACTCCCGGTCTCTGTCGATACCCCCGACTTCCTACATCAGCTTGTCCTGTCGCTCAGCCCGCCGTCAGTGCATAACGTCACGAACTGGACAGGGCTTTGGTCCCGGCGCATTCGGTCGATCCGCTCTGACCTGCGGAAACGATGACGTCCGGGGGTGCACATCACATCCTGGGACAGTTTCGGTCACGGTGCGGGCTCGGCGGGGTTCGCCCGCGGGTCCGCGGGGCCCCGACGGGATCCGTGGCGGGGCGCACGTGAAGGGCCGGGCGGAGGGAGTCCCTCCGCCCGGCCCCGGGCGACCCGGTCGCCGGACCGGGCCGGGGTCGGGCCGGCCGGACCGGGCCCGTACCGGCTCGGATCAGCTGAGGCGCTCGATGACCATGGCCATGCCCTGGCCGCCGCCGACACACATGGTCTCCAGGCCGAACTGCTTGTCGTGGAACTGAAGGCTGTTGATCAGGGTGCCGGTGATGCGGGCGCCCGTCATGCCGAAGGGGTGGCCGACCGCGATGGCCCCGCCGTTGACGTTGACCTTCTCCAGCGGCAGGCCGAGGTCCCGGTAGGAGGGGATGACCTGGGCGGCGAAGGCCTCGTTGAGCTCGGCGAGGTCGATGTCGTCGATGGTCAGGCCGGCCCGCTTCAGCGCCTGCTTGCTGGCCTCGACCGGCCCGTATCCCATGATCTCGGGGGAGAGGCCGGAGACGCCGGTGGAGACGATCCGGGCGAGCGGGGTCAGGCCGAGCTCGCGCGCCTTGGTGTCGGACATGATCACGAGAGCGGCGGCGCCGTCGTTGAGCGGGCAGCAGTTGCCCGCGGTGACCAGGCCGTCGGGGCGGAAGACCGGCTTCAGCCCGGAGACGCCCTCCAGCGTGACGCCCGCGCGCGGGCCGTCGTCCTTCGAGACGACCGTGCCGTCCGGTGTCGTGACCGGCGTGATCTCGCGCTCCCAGAAACCGTTCTTCAGGGCTTCCTCGGCGAGGTTCTGGGACCGTACGCCGAACTCGTCCATCTCCGCGCGGCTGATGCCCTTGAGCCGGGCGAGGTTCTCCGCGGTCTGCCCCATCGAGATGTACGCGTCCGGGATCAGCCCGTCCTCGCGCGGGTCGTGCCAGTCGGTGCCGGTCGCCTCGGCGCGGGCGGCGGTACGCGCCTCGGCCTCGGCGAAGAGCGGGTTGCGGGTGTCCGGCAGGCTGTCGGAGTTCCCCTTGGCGAAGCGGGAGACCATCTCGACACCGGCGGAGATGAAGACGTCGCCCTCGCCGGCCTTGATGGCGTGCAGCGCCATGCGGCTGGTCTGGAGCGAGGAGGAGCAGTAGCGGGTGACCGTACAGCCCGGCAGGTGGTCCATCCCCATCTGCACGGCGACGACGCGCCCCAGGTTGTTGCCCTGCTCGCCGCCGGGGAGGCCGCAGCCGAGCATCAGGTCGTCGATGTCCCGCGGGTCCAGCTCGGGGACCTTCGCCAGAGCGGTCTGGATGATGGTGGCGGTCAGGTCGTCGGCCCGGACGTCCTTGAGCGACCCCTTGAAGGCGCGGCCGATGGGCGAACGGGCTGCAGAGACGATCACGGCTTCGGGCATCACGCGGCTCCATGGGGAGGGGAAGGCTCAACGACGGTACGGCCGTGGCCGGGCGGGACGCGACCGGACGGCCGGTCGGACGGCCGGCGGGACCACCGCCGACGGCGGCTCCCCGCCGGACCGTTCCGGCATCACTGTCTGGGAAGTTACCCGGCGGCCAGGCCGGGGTCACCGGCCTGGCCGTGTGATGCGGGCCTCTTTTCTAAGCGCTTGCTCAGTCTGCTCGGGGCGCCTCGGCGCACCGTTCACGCCCCGTGCGTCCCGTCTCCCTCACGGGCGTCGCCGGGCCGCGCGCGCCTGCGCGTCGGCGTTCGCCCCGGGTGCAGCGGGGCCGGAACCGGAACCGTGAGCCGTGTCCGTGTCCGTGCCCGGGCTTCGGGGCGCACCGGTTTCCCCGGGCCCCTGTCCGTCCGGCGCACGCTCCGGCGCGTGGTCCGCGTGGTCCGCGTGGTCCGCGTGGTCCGCGTGGTCCGCCGGGTGCTCCGCCGCCCGGCCCGTCGCCCGGTCCGCCGGGTGCGGGTGGGGCTCCGTGTGCGAGGGGAGACGCCGCCGCCTGCGGTGCTTGAGCAGGGCCCAGGGAGCGCGCGCCCCCGTGACCTCCGTACCGGCCTCCCGCGCCGCCTGCGACGCGGCCTTCGCCACCGGCAGCATGTCCTCGCGCCGCGAACCGTCGAGGTGGTCCGTCTCCGGCCACAGACCGAGTGCCGCGCAGAGCGTCGGGAGCACCGCCATCGACGCCGTGGCGTACCCCTCGGCGGAGGGGTGGTAGTTGTCCGGGCCGAAGAGCTCGCGCGGGTTCGCCTCGAACTCGGGCCCCAGCAGATCGCCCAGCGAGACCGTGCGCCCGCCCTGCTCCACCGCGCCGATCGTCTGGGCCGCCGCCAGCTGCCGGCTGACCCGGCGGGCCAGGTACCGCAGCGGCTGGTAGACCGGCTCGATCGTGCCGAGGTCCGGGCAGGTCGCCACGACCACCTCCGCGCCCGCCGTCCGCAGTCTGCGGACCGCGGTGTTCAGGCAGCGCACCGACTGCGTGGCGGGCATCCGGTGGGTGACGTCGTTCGCGCCGATCATGATCACGCACACGTCCGGGTGACCCGACGGATCGGCCAGCAACAGGGCCACCTGCCGCTCCAGATCGTCCGATCTGGCCCCGGGCTGGGCCACGTTGCGCATGTCCACCGGCCGCTCGGCGACCGCCGCGAGCCCCGAGGCGAGCAGCGCCCCCGGGGTCTGCCCGGCCCGCCGCACCCCCTGGCCGGCCGCCGTGGAGTCACCGAGCAGAGCCAGCCGGAGCGGGTCGGCGGGCCCGGCGAAGGCGACGCCGTACCGCCCGTCCGCACTCGGAGGTACCGGGGCGATACCGCCGCCCACCTGCCGCTTCGCGAGCTGCACCTCGGCCAGGACGAGGCCGACCGTCGCCGCCCCGATGAGCCCGATGCTGCCGCCGCCGAACGCGGCGCCCGCCGCGATCCGCCGTGCCACTCTTGCCGTCGACACCGTGCGGTCCACCTCCTTCTCGCCACTCAGCCGTACACGTACCTACCTGCCCCGCGGAGGGATGCGTCCAATCGCTTCGCCCAATGCGGTGCCCGTACGCATACTCTGGGCCGGACCATCTCGGAGATCCCGGAGCACACGGTGAAATTCCACGATTCGATGATCAGTCTTGTCGGCAACACCCCGCTGGTCAGACTGCGGAGCGTCTCGGCCGGCATTCAGGCGACCGTCCTGGCCAAGGTCGAGTACTTCAACCCCGGCGGCTCGGTGAAGGACCGCATCGCGCTGCGCATGATCGAGGCGGCGGAGCGGAGCGGCGAACTGCGTCCCGGCGGCACGATCGTCGAGCCGACGAGCGGCAACACCGGCGTCGGCCTCGCCATCGTCGCGCAGCAGAAGGGGTACAAGTGCGTCTTCGTCTGCCCGGACAAGGTGTCCATGGACAAGATCAACGTGATGCGCGCATACGGCGCCGAGGTCGTCGTCTGCCCGACGGCCGTCGATCCCTCGCACCCCGACTCGTACTACAACGTCTCCGACCGGCTGGTCCGTGAGACCCCCGGAGCCTGGAAGCCCGACCAGTACTCCAACCCGAACAACCCGCGCTCCCACTACGAGACCACCGGTCCCGAGCTGTGGGAGCAGACGGAGGGGCGGATCACCCACTTCGTCGCGGGCGTCGGCACCGGAGGCACCATCACCGGAACCGGCCGCTACCTCAAGGAGATCAGTGACGGCGGGGTCACCGTGGTCGGCGCCGACCCGGAGGGCTCGGTCTACTCCGGCGGCTCCGGGCGCCCGTACCTGGTGGAGGGCGTCGGCGAGGACTTCTGGCCGTCCGCCTACGACCGGACCGTCACGGACGAGATCGTCGCCGTCTCGGACAAGGACTCCTTCCAGATGACCCGCCGCCTGGCCAAGGAGGAGGGGCTCCTCGTCGGCGGCTCCTGCGGGATGGCGGTCGTCGCGGCCCTGGAGGTCGCCCGGCGGCTCGGCCCGGACGACGTGGTGGTCGTCCTGCTGCCGGACAGCGGACGCGGCTACCTCAGCAAGATCTTCAACGACGAATGGATGGCCGACTACGGCTTCCTGGAGGACACCGGCCCCTCCGCCCGCGTCGACGCGGTGCTCGCCCACAAGGAGGGTCCGATGCCCTCGCTCGTCCACATGCACCCGGACGAGACGGTCGGCCAGGCCATCGAGGTCCTGCGCGAGTACGGCGTCTCCCAGATGCCGATCGTGAAGCCGGGCGCCGGACACCCCGACGTGATGGCCGCCGAGATCGTCGGCTCGGTGGTGGAGCGCGAACTCCTGGACGCCCTGTTCACCAAGCGGGCGCAGCTCACCGACCCGCTGGAGAAGCACATGTCGCCGCCGCTGCCCCAGGTCGGATCCGGCGAACCGGTGGAGGACCTGATGGCCGTGCTCAGCGGCTCCGGCGGGGCCGACGCCGCGATCGTGCTGGTGGAGGGGAAGCCCAAGGGGGTCGTGAGCAGGCAGGACCTCCTCTCCTTCCTGGCGAAGGGGAGCGGTGTCACCGTCTGACCCCCTCGGGCCGCCGCCCGGTCCCGCCGGGGCCCGTCGCAGAACTGGTACGAGCGCGTCACGTCCACGCAGCACCCGGTTAACACGCGTCCGGCACATTGGTGGATGTCGGCAGGGAAACCCGCCGGCCCCACATACGGCGACATGGACTACGGAGCGGCTCCCGGACCTCCAAAGTCGCCAGGACGCGAGTGCCCGGCCCTGACCCGGACCGCGTCCCTCGCGGGGACCGCCGTCGTCCCGCCCCCCGGGCGACCGGGGGTGCGGCGGTCCCCGCGACATGCTTCCGCCGACGGCCGGCCGGGTTCACCGGCCGGCCGTCGGCGCGTTCGGCAGCGGGGTTCGCCCCCGGGCCGCCGGCGCGTTCGGCAGCCGGGTGCCCCTGGCGCCTTCGCGCCCCCTCACCTCTCTCCGCAGGCCCGGCGTACCCGGAGCGCCTGGCGTGCCCGCGCCGGACCCCGCCGCGTTCCCTGCCGCCCGCCGCTCCTCTGTATATGGACATGCACTCCGCTTGCTGGCTGAATGGATGCCACGGCGGCGGATCGGGGCGGGTTCGCGCCGCTGCGGGATCGCGCCGCGGCGGGCACGGACCACGGACGTACGGAGGCGGAGCATGGGCGGGAGCGGACCCGCGGCACGGTTGCAGCGGCTCTTCGAGGGGCGGCGGCTCACACCGACCCAACGCCGGATCGCCCACTCCCTGGTACGCAGGGCCGCCGACGCCCCCTTCCTGTCCAGCGTCGAACTCGCCGAGCTGGCCGGAGTCAGCCAGCCCTCCGTGACCCGGTTCGCCGTGGCGCTCGGCTTCGACGGGTACCCGTCGCTCCGCCGGCACCTGCGGGAGACCGCGCCCGCCGACACCGACGGGGAGACCGGCGCCGAGGACCCGTACACGTACAACGCCTACCAGCAGGCCGTCCACGCCGAGATCGAGAACCTGCGCCACCTCTCCGAACTCCTCGCCGACCCGGAACCGGTGGAGCGGGCCGGACGGCTGCTCGCCGCGTCCAGCCCGCTTCCGGTGCTCGGGCTGCGCGCCGCGTCCGCGCAGGCCCGCGGATTCGGCTACTTCGCCGCGAAGGTGCACCCCGACGTCCGCGTGCTCGACGAGGGCGGTTCGATGCTGCACGACCGCATCGACGCAGCCCGCCGGGCCGGCGCCGAGGTGCTCCTCTGCTTCGCGCTGCCCCGCCACCCGAGGGAGACCCTGGACGCGCTCGGCCATGCCCGCGAGCAGGGGCTCACCACGGTGACCGTCGCCGACTCGGCCTTCGCCCCGGTCGCCGCACTCAGCGACCTCCTCATCCCGGCCCCGGTCGGCACCGGCCTCGCCTTCGACACCGCCTGCGCCCCGATGCTGCTCGGCCGGGTCCTGCTGGAGGCGATGTGCGACGGACTGCCGGACGCGCAGGCCCGGCTGGAGTCCTTCGACGCACGGGCGGCGGCGCGGGGGCTGTTCGTGGAGTAGGGGCTGTCCCCCCTTCGGCAGCAACCGCGCACCTGTGAGACGTACCGATTCTCAGACGGAACTCAGATGAACCCACTAATCTCCGCGCCGAGAGGAACCGGCCCAGGGACACCCCTGAGGCGCCGGTGGGTACGCGGAGAGGGGTACGGACATGGGGCGCGGGGCGCAGTCGTTGGCGAGGGTGGCCGTGATCGTGCGGGCCGGGGCCGCACCCCTGTGGTGGCCGGGGCTCCTGGTCGTCGTCGTGGGGGCGCTCGTCCCCGCCGGGACGGGCCGCCGGATCGGGCTGCTCACGGGTGCGGCGCTCTTCGTCATCACGCTCGCCCTGGTTTCGACGGTCGGGGCTGAGCGGTACGCGGAGCTGGCGAAGGGGTCCGCCCGGGCGGGGCGCACCGACGTGCTCCAGGACCGGGCGGTGACCGTACGGAACTGGCGGCGCACCCACCGGTGGTGGCTGCTCGGCGCCTTCCTGGTCGCCCTCGGCGCCGGCTTCCTGCTGCCGGGGGCCGGCGGGATGGTGCTGGCCGGGGCGGGCGCGGGGCTGTGGCTGCGGGCCTCGCGCATCGGGCGGCTCGAACAGCGCGGGGACGTCCTCTACTGGGTCCGTACGGACTGGGTGAAGCGCGGCCGGCCCGCCGGCAAACAGGTGAAGGCGTACCGGACGACCGGGCCGGTGGCGGGCGACGCGCGGGCCGGCGGTGCGCGCCGGGTCGCCGCCTGACCCGGGCCTGACCCGGTCCGAACATACGGATGCCGCCGTCCCCTTCGTACGGAAGGGGTGGCGGCATCCGTGCGTCCGGACCGGGTCGGGCGGTCCTCAGACCTCCAGTTCGGCCTCGATCCGCTTCAGCTGGTGGCGGGCCATCGCGAGGTTGGCGCGGTTGGAGTCCAGGACCAAGTAGAGGAAGAGCCCGTTGCTGCCGCGGGTCTTGAGCAGCCGGATCAGGTGGTACTGACCGCTCAGCGTGATCAGGATGTCCTCGATCTCCTCCTTGAGGCCGAGGTGGTCCATGGTGCGCAGCTTGGCGCGGACGACGTCGGTGTTTCCGGCGGCCGCGACTTCGAGGTTGAAGTCCTTGCCGCCGCCGAGGGTGCCCAGAGCCATGCCGCTGGTGTAGTCGACGAGAGCGACACCGAGGGATCCCTCGATGGACGACATCGCTTCCTTGAGTGCGGTTTCGGTGTTGGCCATGAGTGCTCGTTTCCTTTCCCTGACCGGTCGGGGTGACCGGATCCTCTTCTGCGTGATGGTTCAGTCCTGGCTGTGGAGTGTCGGGGGCCCCGGCCCCGCCGCCCTACACGGGGCGTTGCGGCAGCGCACGGCTCTGCGCGGGGCGGGCCGGAGGCGGGGGAGGAGTCCGCTCGACGCGGTCCAGGGCGGCGTCGACGAGTTCCCCGACCCGGGCGCTCGCCCGGCGGCCCTCCAGGTGGAGGCGGCCGACGTTGACGCGGTCCTCGGCGAGCAGCGTCAGTACGGCGGACGAGCCCGCGGCGTACGTCGCGATGTAGCCGGACTCCCCCCGGACCAGGAGCTCCCGGAACCCTGCGCGGCCGGTCGCCTCGGTCATCCTGATCGCGACGCCGAGCGCGGCTGCGGTCAGGGCGGCGACTCCTTCGGCCTCCACGCCGGGGGTGTCGTGGGCCAGCACCAGGCCGTCGGTGCTGGCGGCCAGCGCACCGCCGATGAGGGGCACCCGGGCCCGCAGCCGCCGGAGTTCGTCGAGGACATCCTGTAGTTCGGCCTCGGGCGCCATCAGCTGTCTCCTCCCGGCACGCTGTCTGAGCGCGCGTATCACAAGCCCTCCAATGCATCTCGGAGCCGGCGCAGCAGAGCGACGTCCGGGTCGGACGTCACATCGGGGAGCACGACCCGGCCGGGCGACGCCGCCCTCGCCGGCACCGCTTCGCGGACGGGCTCGACGAGGCCGGAGGCGGCGAGCCTCCGCAGGTCGACCAGGGTGTGGAAGGCCGAACGCCCCAGGACCTGGGCGATGTCGGAGGCCGTCCGTACGCCGTCGACCAGCTCCAGCACATGGCGCTGGCGCGACGGCACCGGAGTGTCCAGCGGGTGCGCCGCGCGGACGAGCGGGGAGCTGTCGGTCAGCGCGTCCGGCCAGATCCGGTCCAGCAGTTCACGGCGCCGGAGCGTCTCGCGCTCGACGGCACCCACCGCGACGGGCCGGACCGGGCCGATCCAGTGGGACACGCCGTACCGGAACCTGGTCGGCGTACGCGTGGGGGCGAGGACGAAGAAAGCGGCGTCGTAGAGCGCGCCCAGGTGGCACAACTCCAGTGCTCCGCCCGGAACATGGCCGCTGTCGACGAGGTAGCGGCCGACCCTTCGGCCGGCGCCCGCCTGGGCGACCGCGTCCCACCAGCGTTCGTGGCGCAGCGCCCCGCCCGTGGTGAGCAGGACGTCGATGCCGGGGGTGGAGGGGCTTTCCGCGTGCACCACCTTCCCGTCGGCGAGGTAGAGCGTGCCGCGGTCGCGCATCAGGGCGCCGGTGGCGCGTTCGGCCGCGAGCCGCTGGAGCATCGGGGAGAGGACGGCTGCCTGGTCCACCTCGGGGGGCGTCGTCCTGGTGCTCATGCCAGGACCAGCCGTTCGGCCAGCTCGCCCAGGCGTATCCGGGCGAGGGCGAGGTTTCCGTCGGTCCGGTCGAGCCAGAGATGGAGGAAGACGCTGCTGTCGAAGACCGTCTCCACGAAGCGGATCACGTGGTAGCCGGTGTGCGTCGTGATGATGACGTCCTCGACCGGAAGTCCGCTGCGGGCGCTCGCGTCCGTCCGGCCGTCGGTGTACGGGCTGAGGGTGAAGGCAGGCTGCTCGGCCGCCATCCGGGCCACCTCGGCGGTCTCCGCCGCGGTCGCCTCGTGGTCGCCGTTGGGCGAGTCACCGATGGTGCCGAGGGCGAGGCCGCTCGTCCAGTCGACGACCGCGGCGCCCCGGGCTCCGGGCAGCCTCATCACTTCGAGCAGACACTCGTCGATTCCCGGCACCGCGGCTTCCCCTCCAGGCAATGGCGTTCGGAGCTGTGATCCAGAGGCTACGCACGGTGGCCGGTCCCGGGAGGGTGGTTTGGCATTTTCCAGTGGTACATGCGGCGGGCGGTGTAAGGGAATTGAGGAGAAGGCGTGAGGGAGAAGTCTGACAAACGGACGTATCCGGACGGAAGGGCAGGCCGTCGATTGATCGATCTGCTCCGGTTCTCTGCGTTATCTGCCGTTTCATATGCAGGGATGTGTGAACGAAAGTCGTTGCTGTCCGAAAATCGCCGAGATGGCGCGAAAGCTGCGCAGAGCTTTGGGGTGGTGTCCGTGTGTCACGTGTCAGCTGTCCGGGCCGTTTGCGACCGATCGGTTCCGGCCGCCCTCGCTCCGGGCTCTGGCGGTCCCGCCCCGGCCGGTCCCCCTCCGGGCGGTCCCGCCCCGCCGCCACCCGCTCGCCGCCTCCCGCTCGCCTCCTCCTGGCCCGCCCCGACCTGGCCGCTCCACCTCGGCCCGCCCCGCCGACGGCCCCCTCCGCCCCGCCTCCCCGTACGGTCGCGTGTCCGGTGGCGCACCGTTGACTAGAACTATTCATCGCATCAGGATGTGAATGGATGGCTGACCAAGGAGGCGCACCATGTCAGGACCCCGCCCCGTCAGGGCCGCGCGCGGCACCGAACTGAGCACCCTGGGCTGGCAGCAGGAGGCCGCCCTGCGCATGCTCCAGAACAACCTGGACCCCGAGGTCGCCGAACACCCCGACAAGCTGGTCGTCTACGGCGGCACCGGCAAGGCGGCCCGGGACTGGCGGAGTTACGACGCCATGGTCCGTACCCTGCGCACCCTCAAGCAGGACGAGACGATGCTCGTCCAGTCCGGCCGCCCGGTCGGCGTGATGCAGACCCACGAGTGGGCCCCGCGCGTCCTGCTCGCCAACTCCAACCTGGTGGGCGACTGGGCGAACTGGGAGGAGTTCCGGCGCCTGGAGGCGCTCGGCCTCACCATGTACGGCCAGATGACCGCGGGTTCCTGGATCTACATCGGCACCCAGGGCATCCTCCAGGGCACCTACGAGACCTTCGCCGCCGTCGCCGCCAAGCGGTTCGGCGGCTCCCTCGCCGGGACCATCACCCTCACCGCCGGACTCGGCGGCATGGGTGGCGCCCAGCCGCTCGCCGTCACCATGAACGACGGGGTCGCGATCTGCGTGGACTGCGACCCGCGCGCCATCGAGCGCCGGATCGAACACCGCTACCTCGACGTACGGGCCGACGGCGTCGCCCACGCCCTCGCGCTCGCCACCGAGGCCCGCGACGCCCGCAGGCCGCTTTCGATCGGACTCCTGGGCAACGCGGCCGAGATCCTGCCCGAGCTGCTCGCGGCCGGGGCGCCGATCGACATCGTCACGGACCAGACGAGCGCCCACGATCCGCTGGCGTACCTGCCGGTCGGGGTCGAGTTCGACGCGATGGCCGCGTACGCCGCCGAGAAGCCCGCCGACTTCACCCGCCGGGCCCGGGAGTCGATGGCCCGGCACGTGGAGGCGATGGTCGGCTTCATGGACGCCGGGGCCGAGGTCTTCGACTACGGCAACTCCATCCGCGGCGAAGCGCGACTCGCCGGCTACGACCGGGCCTTCGACTTTCCCGGCTTCGTCCCCGCCTACATCCGGCCGCTCTTCTGCGAGGGCAAGGGGCCGTTCCGCTGGGCGGCGCTCTCCGGCGAGGCCGCCGACATCCACCGCACCGACCGGGCGATGCTCGACCTCTTCCCGGAGAACGAGTCGCTCCGCCGCTGGATCGGACTCGCCGGTGAACGTGTCCACTTCCAGGGCCTGCCCGCCCGGATCTGCTGGCTCGGCTACGGCGAACGCGACCGGGCGGGGGCACGCTTCAACGACATGGTCGCGAGCGGTGAACTCGCCGCCCCCCTCGTGATCGGCCGCGACCACCTGGACTGCGGCTCGGTGGCCTCCCCGTACCGGGAGACCGAGGCGATGCTCGACGGCTCGGACGCCATCGCCGACTGGCCCCTGCTGAACGCCATGGTCAACGTCGCCTCCGGGGCGTCCTGGGTCTCCATCCACCACGGCGGCGGGGTCGGCATGGGCCGCTCCCTCCACGCCGGGCAGGTCACCGTCGCGGACGGCACCCCGCTGGCCGGGGAGAAGATCCGCCGGGTGCTCACCAACGACCCGGGCATGGGCGTCGTCCGCCATGTCGACGCGGGGTACGAGGGCGCCGAACGGGTCGCGGAGGACCGGGGCGTCCGCGTCCCCATGCGGGAGGGCGACGGGACGGACGGCCCGGAGCGGCACGCGTCCGCGACCGGTACCGACGGGGCGGACGAGGCGGCCACGACCCGGGCCGGCCGCCGATGACCGCCCGGGACGCCGAGGCGGCCTTCCGGGAGATGTGGCGCGAGCTCGCCCCCCTCGGCCGCCACCCCGCCTCCGGCGGATACCGCCGCTACGCCTGGACCCGCGCGGACGCCGACTGCCGGGCGTGGTTCCGCGGTCAGGCCGAGGCGCGCGGGCTCGTCCACGAGACCGACCGCAACGGCAACCAGTGGGCCTGGCTCGGCGACCCCCTGGCGGGGGACGCCGTCGTCACCGGCTCCCACCTGGACTCCGTACCCGACGGCGGCGCCTTCGACGGCCCCCTCGGGGTGGTCTCCGCCTTCGCCGCGCTCGACGAACTCCGCCGGCGGGGGGCGGAGTTCACCAGGCCGCTGGGAATCGTCAACTTCGGCGACGAGGAGGGCGCCCGCTTCGGACTCGCCTGCACCGGCTCCCGGCTGGCGGCGGGCCGGCTCACCCGCGAGCAGGCCCACCTCCTCACCGACGCCGCGGGCGTCACGCTGCCCCGCGCGATGGAGGCCGCCGGGTACGACCCCGACGCCATCGGCCCGGACCCCGGACGCCTCGGCCGGATCGGCGCGTTCGTCGAGCTCCACGTCGAGCAGGGACGGTCCCTCGACCGCACCGGCGACCCCCTCGGGATCGCCTCCGCCATCTGGCCGCACGGCCGCTGGCGGTACGACTTCCGGGGCGAGGCCAACCACGCCGGGACCACCCTCCTCGCCGACCGCCGCGACCCGATGCTGCCGTACGCCGAGACCGTCCTCGCCGCCCGCCGGGAGGCCGAACTCGCCGGAGCGCTCGCCACCTTCGGCAAGGTCGCCGTCGAGCCCAACGGCGTCAACGCGGTGCCGTCCCTCGTCCGGGGCTGGCTCGACTCCCGCGCCGCCGACGCCGCCACCCTCGACGCCCTCACCGCCGCCGTCGAACGCGCCGCCCGGGACCACGCCGAACGGGCGGGCGTCGCCCTCGACGTCGTACGGGATTCCTTCACGCCCGTCGTCGAGTTCCGGCACACCCTGCGCGACGAACTCGCCCGCATCCTGGGAGACCGCGTTCCCGGAGACGGCGTACCCGGAGACGGCGTACCCGGCGACCGCACCGGCGATCGGCGGCACCCCGTACCCGTACCCGTCCTCGCCACGGGGGCGGGACACGACGCGGGTATTTTGTCCGCCTCCGTGCCGACCGCCATGCTGTTCGTACGGAACCCCACCGGTGTCTCCCACTCGCCCGCCGAGCACGCCACCGAGCAGGACTGCGTGGCCGGGGTCGCCGCACTCGCCGACGTACTGGAGGGTCTCGCATGCAGGTGACGACGTACTGGCTCTCCCAGGCCTGGCTCGGCACCCACGTCGAACCCGGGGTCGCCCTCGACGTCGCGGACGGGCTGATCACCGCCGTCCGCACCGGCGTCGGGACCCCGCCGCCCGGCGCGACCGTACTGCGGGGTCTCACCCTGCCGGGGCTGGCGAACACCCACTCGCACGCCTTCCACCGGGCCCTGCGCTCCACCGTGCAGGTCGGATCCGGGACGTTCTGGACCTGGCGTGAGCGGATGTACCGGGTCTCCGCCAAGCTCACCCCCGACACCTACTTCGCGCTCGCCCGCGCCACCTACGCCGAGATGGCCCTCGCGGGCATCACCGCCGTCGGGGAGTTCCACTACCTCCACCACGCCCCCGGCGGCACCCCCTACGCCAACCCGAACGCGATGGGCGAGGCGCTGATCGCCGCCGCCGCCGAGGCCGGCATCCGCATCACCCTGCTCGACACCGCCTACCTCGCCGCCGGATTCGGCCAGGAACCCGACCACCACCAGCTCCGCTTCTCCGACACCACCGCGGACGCCTGGGCCGAACGCGCCGCCGCGCTCCGGGGCGGCGGCCACGCCCTGATCGGTGCCGCCATCCACTCCGTGCGGGCCGTCCCGGCCGATCAGCTGGAGACCGTCGCCCAGTGGGCCGCCGACCGCGCCGCCCCGCTCCACGTCCACCTCTCCGAGCAGACCGCCGAGAACGAGGCCTGCCTCGCCGCCCACGGCCGGACCCCCGCCCGGCTCCTCGCGGACCACGGCGTCCTCGGCCCCCGCACCACCGGCATCCACCACACCCACCTCACCGGGGAGGACATCGAGCTGATCGGCGCCTCCGGCACCGGCACCTGCATGTGCCCCACCACCGAACGGGACCTCGCCGACGGCATCGGCCCCGCCGTCGCCCTGCACCACGCGGGCTCCCCGGTCTCCCTCGGCAGCGACAGCCACGCCGTGATCGACCTCTTCGAGGAGGCGCGCGCGATGGAGCTGAACGAGCGGCTGCGGACGAACATCCGGGGCCACTGGACGGCCGCCGCCCTGCTCCGCGCCGCCTCGGCGACCGGCCACGCGGCCCTCGGCAGGCCGGAGGGCGGCAGCCTCGTCGCCGGAGCCCCCGCCGACCTGACGACCGTGGCCATGGACTCCGTCAGGACCGCCGGACCGGTGGACCGGCTGGCCGCCGAGGCCGCCGTCTTCGCGGCGACCGCCGCGGACGTACGCCACACGGTGGTGGCGGGGAGCCACCTCGTACGCGACGGCCGCCACACGCAGGTCGACGACGTGCCCGCCGCGCTCGCCGACGCCGTCGCGGCCCTGCGCGACTGACGCGCGACCAGCGATCCCCGCACAGCCCGAGCGACTGGAGCAACCCCCCGATGACGAGCACCGTCCTCACCCACATCTCCGGCCTGGTCACCAACGACCCCGCCCAGGGCGACGGATCCCCGCTGGGCCTGGTCCGGGACGCGGCCGTCGTCATCGACGGCGACCGCATCGCCTGGACCGGCGAGTCGGCACGGGCACCCGCCGCCGACCGCGCCGTGGACGCGGGCGGCCGGGCCGTGCTCCCGGGGTTCGTGGACTCCCACTCCCACCTGCTCTTCGCCGGCGACCGCACCGAGGAGTTCCACGCCCGGATGTCCGGGCGCCCGTACACCGCCGGGGGCATCCGGACCACCGTCGCCGCCACCCGCGCCGCCACGGATGAGGAGCTCGCGGCCGGGCTCGTACGCCATCTGGACGAGGCGCTCCGGCAGGGCACCACCACCCTCGAGACCAAGTCCGGTTACGGCCTCACCGTCGCGGACGAGGCCCGCGCGCTGGCCCTGGCCGCCGGGCTCACCGACGAGCTCACCTTCCTCGGCGCCCACGTGGTGCCGCCCGAGTTCGAGGACGACCCGGCCGGCTACGTCGCGCTGGTCACCGGCCCGATGCTGGACGCCTGCGCCCCGTACGCCCGGTGGATCGACGTCTTCTGCGAGCGGGGCGCCTTCGACGGCGACCAGGCCCGCGCGGTCCTCACCGCCGGGAAGGCGAAGGGCCTGCTGCCGCGGGTGCACGCCAACCAGCTCGGCCACGGTCCGGGCGTGCGGCTCGCGGTGGAGCTGGACGCGGCCTCCGCCGACCACTGCACCCACCTCGACGCCGCGGACGTGGACGCCCTCGCCGCCGGGAACACCGTCGCCACGCTGCTGCCCGGGGCGGAGTTCTCCACCCGCGCCGCCTGGCCGGACGCCCGGCGGCTGCTCGACGCGGGGGTCACCGTCGCCCTCTCCACCGACTGCAACCCGGGCTCGTCCTACACCTCCTCGATGGCGTTCTGCGTCGCCCTCGCGGTACGGGACATGGGCATGACCCCCGACGAAGCGGTCCGGGCCGCCACCGCGGGCGGGGCCGCGGCCCTGCGCCGCACCGACGTCGGCCGGATCGTCCCGGGCGCCCGCGCCGACCTCCTGCTGCTGGACGCGCCCAGCCACGTCCACCTCGCCTACCGGCCGGGCGTCCCGCTGGCCGCCGGGGTCTGGCGGCGCGGCGTCCGGGTGGTGTGAGCGGCGCGGCGTCCGGGTGGTGTGAGCGGCGCGGCGTCCGGGCGGTGTGAGCGGCGCGGCGTCCGGGTGGTGTGAGCGGCGCGGCGTCCGGGTGGTGTGAGCGGCGCGGCGTCCGGGTGGTGTGAGCGGCGCGGCGTCCGGGTGGTGTGAGCGGCGCCCGGAGGCGCCGCCCGGACCTGCGTGTGGCCGCCCGGAGACTCCGGGCGGCCACCTACGGGCCCTCAGGTCCGGGTCACTCCTGGACGGTCAGCCCCTCGCGGAGCCGTCCCAGCGTCCGCGAGAGCAGGCGGGAGACGTGCATCTGGGAGATGCCGAGCTCCTCGCCGATCTCGGACTGGGTGAGGTTGGTGACGAAGCGCAGCGACAGGATCAGGCGGTCGCGGTCCGACAGTGAGGCGATGAGGGGTTTGAGGGACTCGATGTACTCGATCCCCTCCAGCCCGTGGTCCTCGTAGCCGATGCGGTCCGCCAGGGAGCCTTCGCTCTCGTGGTCGTCGTGCTGGGCGTCCAGCGAGCCGGCGCTGTAGCCGTTGCTCGCGGTCAGCCCCTCCACGACCTCCTCGCGGGTCAGCCCGAGGTGCTCGGCGAGTTCGCCGGTGGTGGGCGCGCGGTCCAGCCGCTGCGACAGTTCGTCGCCCGCCTTCGCCAGGTCGATCCGCAGCTCCTGCAGGCGGCGCGGTACGCGCACGGCCCAGCTGGTGTCGCGGAAGAAACGCTTGATCTCGCCGATGATCGTCGGCATGGCGAAGGTCGGGAACTCGACGCCCCGGCTCAGCTCGAACCGGTCGATCGCCTTGATCAGGCCGATGGTGCCGACCTGGACGATGTCCTCCATCGGCTCGCTGCGGGTGCGGAACCGGGTGGCGGCGAACCGCACGAGGGCGAGGTTCAGCTCGACCAGGGTGTTCCGTACGTACGCGTGGGCGTGGGTGCCCTCCTCCAGGGTGTCGAGCCGCTCGAAGAGCGTCTTCGACAGCGCGCGGGCGTCCAGCGCTCCGACGGTCGAGGGGGAGGGGATCTCGGGAAGTCCTTCGAGACCCTCGAATCCTCCGACGCCGTCGCCGGTGGGGACCTCTCCGTCGCCGGGGTCCTCTTCGCCGCGTGCGGCCTCGTGACCGTGGACGGCGTCCTCGCCGGTGGGGGCGGCGAGGGAGACGGTGCCTCCGGCGGCGACGCCGTCGGAGCTTCTGCGCGGGCCGGGTACGGCGCCGATGGCAGGGGAGTCGGAATTGGTCGGTCCCTGAGGACATGCCGACGCCGCGTCGTGGGTACGCGAACCGTCGAGCCGGGGTGACATGGTTCTCCTCCAGTGTCTCGGCATAGGGCTGCCGAAGCCGTTCGTGCTGCTGCGGTGAAGCGGCGCCTCCGAAGCCGGTAAGGGGTGGATGAAGCAGGTGTCCCTCTACCCTTACCTGCTCAGCGGTGGGAGTGACAAGCTCCAATTAACCGTTATGTCCGGTTTGTTGAGATCTCCCGCTACCGCGGGAGAGACGGACCGCGTAATGTTTCGCGTACGTCGCGGCATGCGCGCGGACACAGGAATACGGGCGGCTCACGCGCCGCTCAAGGCCCCACTGACCAACGGTGAAGAGGGACGGCATGGACCGCGGGACGGTCGGCAGTACGAACCGGGGAAGACTTCTGGTCGAGACCCGGACGGAGGGCGGCAGCGAGATCGTGACGCCGGTGGGTGAGCTCGATCACCACACCGCCGATCTGCTGCGCGAACCTCTGGAGAGGGCGGTCGAGCAAGGACGTGTGCGTCTGGTCGTCGACTGCTCCGGCCTCGAGTTCTGCGACTCCACGGGGCTGAACGTCCTGCTCGGCGCACGACTCCAGGCGGAGGAGGCCGGCGGGGAGGTCCACCTGGCCGGAATGCGGCCCGTGGTGGCCAGGGTCTTCGAGATCACTGGCGCGGAGGCGGTTTTCACCGTCCACGACACGGTCCAAGACGCCCTGGGCTCCTGAGGTGCCTCTCTCGCACCATTTCCGGCCGCACCGCGTGTCCCACGTGTCACGCGATCGTCCGGCCGGAGCGGGTGTCGTCGCGGCCTCGCCGGGCAGGAGAAAACCCGGCGGACCCACGACGGCCCGCATCCAAGAATCTGACCTGTATCTGTTCGATGGCGACTCGGTGAATCGGTGAGGTGAAGCGCTGATGAGCACCACCCGGCAGCATCCGCCGGGCGGCCTCGGCCGCGAGCCGGACGGAGCGGACACGTCCGCGTCCGCCCCGGCCGACCGGCAGTGGCGCACCCTCTCTCTGCGGGAGGCCACCGGCATCGTGCCGATGGCCCGCGACTTCGCACGCGAGGCCCTGCACGAGTGGGGCTGGCTGCCCGCCGAGGGCGCCGACCGCCGCGCCGCCGCCGAGGACGTCCTGCTGGTCGTCTCCGAGCTGGTCACCAACGCCTGCCTGCACGCGGGCGGCCCGGAGGAGCTCCGGATCGGAGCCACCTCCAAGGTGCTGCGGATCGAGGTCGCCGACAACGGCGACGGCCAGCCCGCCCCGCGCACCCCGCACCGGGCCGGACGGCCCGGCGGCCACGGCATGTTCATCGTGCAGCGGCTCTGCCTGGACTGGGGCGTGGTACGCGTCCCCGAGGTCCCCGGCAAGACCGTCTGGGCGGAGCTGGCCGCACCCGAGTAGGGCGTCGGCGAGTCCGTACGGACGCAGGGCGACGAGCGCGCACCGACAAGGCGACGACAACGGCTGAGGGCCGCCGCACCGATCACTCGGTGCGGCGGCCCTCCGCCGTCGTCAGGGGTAGGCGCGTCAGCGCACGTCGCCCATGAGGGACTTCACCTTGCCGCGGTACATGAAGATCGCGACACCCGCGAGCACCGCGAGAGCGGCCTGCAGCGTGACGATCCCGGTGCCGTTGAGGTCCACTCCCGCGATGGAGAGCAGGCTCGTGGTGCAGTCGCCCGCGGTGACCGCGAGGAACCAGACACCCATCATCTGGCTGGCGTACTTGGCCGGAGCCATCTTCGTGGTGACCGAGAGGCCGACCGGGGAGAGCGTCAGCTCACCGACGGTCTGCACGAAGTAGATCGCGACCAGCCACATCGCGGCGGCCTGGTGGCCGTCGGTGGCGATGGTCAGGGGCGCCAGGAAGAGGAAGAACGACGCACCGACCAGCACCAGGCCGGAGCTGAACTTCACGATCGTGCTCGGCTCCTTGCCGCGGCGGTTCAGCGCCATCCAGAAGGCGGCGAAGACCGGGGCCAGGGCCATGATCAGGACGGGGTTGACCGACTGGTACCAGGAGACCGGGAACTCCCAGCCGAACACCGAATTCTTCGCCGAGTCCTCGGCGAAGATGGCCATCGTCGAGCCGCCCTGGTCGTAGATCATCCAGAAGAGCGCGGCGGCGACGAAGAACCAGATGTAGCCGGAGACCTTCCGCTGCTCGGTGCTGTTCAGTTCCTTGTCGCGCTTGATGCGCGCCAGGACCATCACCGGGATGACCAGACCGGCCACCGTGATCGGGACCAGCAGCCAGTTGAGCGTGTAGACGCCGGTGGCGACCGTGACGATGTAGAAGACCGCGGCGATGCCCAGCCAGATCATCGACTTGCGCAGCGTGGAGGCGCGCTCGGCGGCCGAGAGCGGCTTCGGGGTCTCGAAGCTGCGGGCGTCCAGGTGGCGGCTGCCGAGCATGAACTGGAGGACACCCAGCCCCATGCCGACGGCGGCCAGGGCGAAGCCGAGGTGCCAGTTGACGTTCTCGCCGACGGTGCCGATCACCAGCGGGGCGATGAAGCCGCCGAGGTTGATGCCCATGTAGAAGATCGTGAAGCCACCGTCGCGGCGCGGGTCGTCCGGGCCGTCGTAGAGGTGGCCGACCATCGTCGAGATGTTGGACTTCAGCAGACCCGACCCGATGGCCACGAGACCGAGGCCGGCGAAGAACGTGCCCTCGGAGGGGAGGGCCAGTACGAGGTGACCGACCATGATCACCGCGCCGGAGATGGCCACGGTCTTGCGCGGACCCCAGACCCGGTCGCCGAACCAGCCGCCGGGCATGGCGAGCAGGTAGACGAGCGACAGGTAGACCGAGTAGATGGCCGTCGCCGTGGCCGGGTTCATGTGGAGCCCGTTGGGAGCGATCAGGTACAGGGGGAGCAGGGCCCTCATGCCGTAGTAGGAGAAACGCTCCCACATCTCGGTCATGAAGAGCGTGGCCAGGCCGCGGGGGTGGCCGAAGAAGGTCGCCCCACCGGTCTGGCCGGCGGTTTCCTTCGTCAGGCTGGACGCCATGGTCGATCCTTGCTGAATGGGGACGTACCGCCGTGGAAGCGGGGTACGTCCGGTGGGGGGTGGCCGGCACCGACGCGTTCCGGGCCCTGCCCCCTCGCCTGAAAGGGGATCAGCTCCGCCTTCCGGCCCCTGGAGAAGAGGTACGGAGACGGGGGACCGACCGCATCGGGATCCACACCCGGCGCGCGTCTTCGCGCTCCGGGCCCGGCCCACAGGTCATTCACTCGTTACAAGACTGGCGGGAACCAGCCCGCACATGAAAGGGACCTTCGGCGCGAAACGCTGCCCAAAGGTCCCCATTAGTGCAACAGGCGTCGCAACACCATACGACACGACCTTGCACCATATGGAAGAGTATGAGACATCGATCACAGGTGAGAGTGGAACCGTAGTCGATCATTCGAAGGTCCTGAGGGGGATGGGGCCCTGACTCGAAGGCGTTTCCGTGTGCCTCACTCCGGGCCTCCCTCGCGGACTACCATCACCCCATGACCCGTGTACTGCTCGCCGAGGACGACGCATCCATCTCGGAGCCACTGGCCCGCGCACTGCGTCGGGAGGGCTACGAGGTCGAGGTCCGTCAGGACGGCCCCACCGCGCTCGACGCCGGACTCCAGGGCGGCGTCGACCTGGTCGTCCTCGACCTGGGGCTGCCCGGCATGGACGGCCTCGAAGTGGCCCGACGGCTGCGCGCCGACGGCCACGCCGTGCCGATCCTGGTGCTGACCGCCCGCGCCGACGAGGTCGACACGGTGGTCGGCCTGGACGCCGGCGCCGACGACTACGTCACCAAGCCCTTCCGCCTCGCGGAGCTCCTCGCCCGCGTCCGCGCCCTGCTGCGCCGCGGCGCCGCCGAGCCCGCCCCGCAGCCCGCCACCCACGGCGTACGGATCGACGTCGAGTCGCACCGCGCCTGGATGGGCGACGAGGAGCTCCAGCTCACCGCGAAGGAGTTCGACCTCCTGCGGGTGCTGGTCCGGGACGCCGGCCGGGTCGTCACCCGCGACCAGCTGATGCGCGAGGTCTGGGACACCACCTGGTGGTCGTCGACGAAGACCCTGGACATGCACATCTCCTGGCTCCGCAAGAAGCTCGGCGACGACGCGGCGAACCCCCGCTACATCGCCACCGTCCGCGGCGTCGGCTTCCGCTTCGAGAAGAGCTGACGCCCGAAGAGAGCTGACGGCCGAAGAGAGCTGACGGACGTAGAGAGCTGACGGCCGGCGAGAACCGGCGGCCGACGAGCACAGAAAGCTGACGGGCAGAAGCACCTCATGCGCCGCCGACTGATCAACTCCACGCTCTCCGTGGTGCTCGTGGTGATCGCCGTCTTCGGCATCTCCCTGGTCCTCGTGGAGACCCGCACCATCAGCAACAGCGCCCAGGAGAGCGTGGACTCCGAGGCGCTGCGCCTGATCAGCGTCGTGGAGAGCCGGCTGCTCGGCGAGGAGCGGATCACCGCCGGCGTGCTCGACGAACAGGTCGTCGGCGACCGGTACGCCCGTGTCGAGCTCCCCGGTCGCGCCCCGATCGAGGTCGGCACGCGGCCCGGCGGCAACGCCATCACCGCCGTCGTGAAGGGCGAGGAGGGCGAACGGGTCATCGTCGAGGAGTCCCGCTCCGCCGTCACCCGCGAGGTCGGCCGCACCCTGCTGATCATCGGCGCGGTGGCCCTCCTCGCGATCATCTCGGCCGTCCTCCTCGCCGTACGCCAGGCCAACCGGCTCACCTCCCCGCTCACCGACCTCGCCGAGACCGCGGAACGCCTCGGCTCCGGCGACCCGCGCCCCCGCCACAAGCGGTACGGGGTGGCCGAGCTGGACCGGGTCGCCGACGTCCTCGACGCCTCCGCCGAACGGATCGCCCGGATGCTGACGGCCGAGCGGCGGCTCGCGGCCGACGCCTCCCACCAGCTGCGCACCCCGCTCACCGCGCTCTCCATGCGCATCGAGGAAATCTCCGTCACCGACGACCCGGACACGGTGAAGGAGGAGGCGAACATCGCCCTCACCCAGGTCGAGCGCCTCACCGACGTCGTGCAGCGGCTGCTGACCAACGCCCGGGACCCGCGCACCGGCTCCGCCGTCGTCTTCGACCTCGACGAGGTCATCAAGCAGCAGATCGAGGAGTGGCGCCCCGCCTACCGCGGCGAGGGCCGCGCCGTCGTCCGCTCCGGCCGGCACGGCCTGCGGGCGGTCGGCACCCCCGGCGCCGTCGCCCAGGTGCTCGCCGCCCTGATCGAGAACGCGCTGATGCACGGCGGCGGCACGGTCGCCCTGCGCACCCGCGTCACCGGCAACCAGGTCGTCGTGGAGGTCACCGACGAGGGCCCGGGCGTCCCCGCCGACCTCGGCGCCCGGATCTTCGAACGCTCCATCAGCGGGCGCAACTCCACCGGCATCGGACTCGCGGTCGCCCGCGACCTCGCGGAGGCCGACGGCGGCAGGCTGGAACTCCTCCAGCAGCAGCCGCCCGTCTTCGCCCTCTTCCTCGGCAGCGTCGCGCGCACCCCCGAGGAACAGGAACGCCCGGTCCGCTGAGCGCGGGACCGGGCGGGGCCTCTTCGACGACCGGGGACGTCAGTTCCGTACGGTGTCCGGCGCTACCGGCTCCGAGGGCTGCCGCCGCCCGGGAAACTGCTCCGCGACGGCCACGGCCTCCTTCTCGGGGAGCGCCTTGAACACCC
This sequence comes from Streptomyces sp. NPDC008125, assembly GCF_042957125.1. Taxonomy (NCBI): domain Bacteria; kingdom Bacillati; phylum Actinomycetota; class Actinomycetes; order Kitasatosporales; family Streptomycetaceae; genus Streptomyces; species Streptomyces sp. NPDC008125. The sequence goes on along the minus strand of NZ_JBIBHR010000029.1, from coordinate 13,030 downwards.
AGGTGCGGTACGACCAGAAGCGGAAGAGCGTGGCGATCCCGATGCCCACGACCTTGGCGACGTTGCTCTGCACCGGGGTGTCCCAGCCGAAGCCGTAGGTCGCCGCGTACAGCACGCCCGTCTCGATCACCGCGCCCACCGCGCTGAACAGCAGGAACAGCGCGAGCTCGCGGGTCCGGCCGCTCTTGTCGCGGTCCCGGTACGTCCAGTACCGGAACCCCACGTAGTTGAAGAGGATGGCCACGCCGGTGGCCATCAGCCCGGCCCGCACGGTCGGAATGTCCGTGGTGCGCCAGATCACGTTGGACACCGCGATGTTGACCACCAGGCCGAGCGCGCCGACCACGCCGAACTTGGCGACCTCCCGGGCCAGCCGATCAAGCCGGGTCCGCAGTGCGCCCCGTTCGCTCATGATGATCGTTCAGCCCCGTCCGGTCGGTTTCGTCAACGTGCTCATGCTAACCAGCCCGGCCGTGTGATGCCCGGGGCCTCGGGCCACCTGTCCAGCGACGACGGCGCCACACCCCCCGGGGACCCGTTCGGGCCAGAGTCAAGGGGCACCTGGACGGCGGATACCCTGGGGGCGTGACGTTCCCGGTAGTCGGCATGGTCGGCGGCGGTCAGCTCGCCCGCATGACCCACGAGGCGGGCATCCCCCTCGGCCTGACATTCAAGCTGCTCAGTGACACTCCGCAGGACTCGGCCGCCCAGGTGGTGAGCGAGGTCGTCGTCGGCGACTATCGCGACCTGGAGACCCTCCGCGCCTTCGCGCGCGGCTGCGACGTGATCACCTTCGACCACGAGCACGTGCCCACCGAGCACCTGCGGGCCCTGGAGGCCGACGGCATCGCCGTGCGCCCCGGACCCGACGCTCTGCGGCACGCCCAGGACAAGGGCGTGATGCGGGCCCGGCTCACCGAGCTCGGCGTGCCCTGCCCCCGCCACCGCATCGTCACGGACCCCGCCGACGTCACCGCCTTCGCGGGCGAGGGGGACGGCTACCCGGTGATCCTCAAGACGGTCCGCGGCGGCTACGACGGCAAGGGCGTCTGGGTGGTGCGCTCCGAGGCGGACGCCGCCGAGCCCTTCCGCGCCGGAGTCCCGGTCCTCGCCGAGGAGAAGGTCGCCTTCACCCGCGAGCTCGCGGCGAACATCGTCCGCTCCCCGCACGGCCAGGCCGTCGCCTACCCCGTCGTGGAGTCCGTCCAGGTCGACGGGGTCTGCGACACCGTCATCGCGCCGGCCCCCGGCCTCGACGAGAAGCTGGCCGGCGAGGCTCAGCAGCTCGCCCTGCGGATCGGCGCCGAGCTCGGGGTCGTCGGCCACCTCGCGGTCGAGCTCTTCGAGACGCGTGGCGCCGACGGGACACCCGGCATCCTCGTCAACGAACTGGCCATGCGCCCGCACAACTCCGGCCACTGGACCCAGGACGGCGCGATCACCTCGCAGTTCGCCAACCACGTCCGCGCCGTGCTCGACCTGCCACTCGGCGACCCTCGCCCGCGCGCCCCCTGGACGGTCATGTGCAACGTCCTGGGCGGCGACTACCCCGACATGTACCAGGGCTACCTGCACTGCATGGCCCGGGACCCGCAGCTCAAGATCCACATGTACGGCAAGGACGTGAAGCCCGGCCGCAAGGTCGGACACGTGAACACCTACGGCGACGATCTGGCGGACGTGCGGGAGCGCGCCCGGCACGCGGCCGACTACCTCCGAGGGACGATCACCGAATGACAGACCCGCGCACCGCACCCGTAGTCGGCATCGTCATGGGGTCGGACTCCGACTGGCCCGTCATGGAGGCCGCCGCCCAGGCCCTGGACGAGTTCGGCATCGCGTACGAGGTGGACGTCGTCTCCGCCCACCGGATGCCCCGCGAGATGATCGCCTACGGCGAGCAGGCGGCCGGCCGCGGTCTGAAGGCGATCGTCGCGGGCGCGGGCGGGGCCGCCCACCTGCCCGGCATGCTGGCCTCCGTCACCCCGCTGCCGGTCATCGGCGTCCCCGTACCGCTGAAGTACCTGGACGGCATGGACAGCCTGCTCTCCATCGTCCAGATGCCCGCCGGCATCCCCGTCGCCACCGTCTCGGTCGGCGGTGCCCGCAACGCCGGGCTCCTCGCCGCCCGTATCCTCGCCACCGCCGACGAGGAGCTCCGCGAGCGGATGACCACCTTCCTCGGCGAACTGAACGAACAGGCCACCGAGAAGGGCCGGCGGCTGCGGGCCAAGGTCGAGGGCTCCGGCTCCTTCGGCTTCGGGAAGTAGGCAGGCAGTCCCATGGACCACGCGAACCACACGAACCACGCGGACCTCCTGCGACGGGCCCGGGATCTGCTAGCCGTCCACCCCGTCGTCGACGGTCACAACGACCTCCCGTGGGCCCTGCGCGAACAGACCGGCTACGACCTGAACGCCCGTGACATCGCCCAGGACCAGACCGGCTTCCTCCACACCGACCTGCCCCGGCTCCGCGCCGGAGGCGTCGGCGCGCAGTTCTGGTCGGTGTACGTACGCTCCGACCTCGCCGGCGACGAAGCCGTCAGCGCCACCCTCGAACAGATCGACGTCGTCGGCGAGATGCAGACGCGCTACCCCGCGCACCTGCGCCGGGCGCTGACCGCCGACGACATGGAGGCGGCCCGCACCGAGGGCCGTATCGCCTCCCTGATGGGGGCCGAGGGCGGCCACTCCATCAACAACTCGCTGGCCACCCTCCGCGCCCTGCACACCCTCGGCGTCCGCTACATGACGCTGACGCACAACGACAACCTCGACTGGGCCGACTCCGCGACCGACGTCGCCCGCCTCGGCGGACTCTCCGAGTTCGGCCGCGAGGTCGTCCGCGAGATGAACCGTTGCGGCATGCTCGTCGACCTCTCGCACGTGTCACCCGGCACCATGCGCGACGCCCTCGCCACCAGCGAGGCGCCCGTCGTCTTCTCGCACTCCTCGGCCCGCGCCGTCTGCGACCACCCGCGCAACGTCCCCGACGACGTGCTGCTCTCGCTGCGCGACAACGGCGGGGTCGCGATGGCCACCTTCGTACCCAAGTTCGTCCTGCCGGCCGCCGTCGAGTGGACGCTCGCCGCCGACCGGAACATGCGCGAGCACGGGCTGCACCACCTCGACACGTCCCCGCAGGCCATGCGCATCCACGAGGACTTCGAGGAAGCCAACCCGCGCCCGGTCGCCACCGTCGCCACCGTCGCGGACCACCTCGACCACATGCGTGAGGTGGCCGGCGTCGACCACATCGGCATCGGCGGCGACTACGACGGCACGGCGTTCCTCCCCGAGGGGCTGGAGGACGTCTCCGGCTACCCGAACCTCGTCGCGGAGCTGCTGCGCCGCAACTGGTCCGAGGCCGACCTCGCCAAGCTCACCTGGGGCAACGCGGTGCGCGTGCTGCGCGACGCGGAGGCGGTCGCCCGCGACCTCCAGTTCCGCCGGAGCCCGTCCCACGCCACCATCGAGCAGCTGGACGCCAAGGCCCAGGCCTGACGGCCCGGCCGTACGTACGCCGAGAGGCCGCACCCGGTCCATCGGGTGCGGCCTCTCGGCGTACGTACGGCTCGGGCGGGCGCGCCGGCAGGTCAGGCGGTCGGGCGGCCCATCGCCCGGTACGTCCACCCGGCCGCCCGCCACACCGTGCTGTCCAGGGCGTTGCGGCCGTCCAGCAGTATGCGGTGCGCGGCCACCTCGCCCAGTGCCTCCGGGTCCAGCTCGCGGAACTCCCGCCACTCCGTCAGGTGCAGCACCACGTCCGCGCCGCGCACGGCGTCCAGCGCGGTGTCCGCGTAGCCGAGGGTCGGGAAGAGACGGCGGGCGTTCTCCATGCCCTTCGGGTCGAACACGGTGACCTGCCCGCCCTGGAGGTGGATCTGCCCGGCCACGTTGAGCGCGGGGGAGTCGCGCACGTCGTCGGAGTCGGGCTTGAAGGTCGCACCCAGCACCGCCACCCGGGTGCCCAGGAACGAGCTGCCGCCCACGGCCTCCCGGGCCAGCTCCACCATGTGGCCCCGGCGGCGCATGTTGATCGAGTCGACCTCGCGCAGGAAGGTCAGCGCCTGGTCGGCCCCCAGCTCACCGGCGCGCGCCATGAACGCCCGGATGTCCTTGGGCAGGCATCCGCCGCCGAAGCCGATGCCGGCCCGCAGGAACTTCGAGCCGATCCGCTCGTCGTACCCGATCGCCTCCGCCAGCTTCACCACGTCCCCGTCCGCCGCCTCGCAGACCTCGGCCATCGCGTTGATGAAGGAGATCTTGGTGGCGAGGAAGGAGTTCGCCGAGGTCTTCACGAGTTCGGCGGTGGGGAAGTCGGTGACGACGAAGGGAGAACCCTCCGCGACCGGAACGGCGTACACCTCGCGGAGCAGCTTCTCGGCCCGCTCGCTCTCCACCCCGACGACGATCCGGTCCGGGTGCAGGGTGTCCTTCACGGCGAAGCCCTCGCGCAGGAACTCCGGGTTCCAGGCCAGCTCCGCGTCCGCGCCCACCGGGGCCAGTCCGGCCAGCAGCTTCGCCAGCCGGGCCGCCGAACCGACCGGGACCGTGGACTTGCCGACCACCAGCGCCGGGCGGGTCAGGTGCGGGGCCAGCGAGGCGAAGGCGCTGTCCACGTAACTCATGTCGCAGGCGTACTCGCCGTGCTTCTGCGGGGTGTTCACACAGACGAAGTGGATGTCGCCGAAGGCGCCCACCTCCTCCCAGGAGGTGGTGAACCGCAGTCGCCCGGTGGAGCCCTCGATCCCCGCCACGTGCTTCTGGAGGATCTCCTCCAGACCCGGCTCGTACATCGGGACCCGGCCCGCCTGGAGCAGCTCGATCTTCTCCGGCACCACGTCGAGCCCGAGCACTTCGAAGCCCAGCTCCGCCATGGCCGCGGCATGGGTGGCGCCGAGGTAGCCGGTGCCGATCACAGTGATCCTGAGGGCCATGGGTGCTCCTGGATGAAACGGACGGACGTGCCTCGCCGAGCATAGTCGGGGCCGCCCGGCCGCCATTTCCGCCCCTTGTGCCCCTGGCGTGCCGTTTCTTTCGCGTCCTGGAGTGATTGCGACCACTCCGCCACTCGCTGTCGTCAAGCTCACGCGTCCGACGCGTAGGCCATCGCGCGGGGGCGGGACTAAAATTGGGTTACTGAACGGTAGTTAGCATCTTTGGGGAGTGAGCGTCTTGGCGGGTTCGACCGATTTCGACCTTTACCGTCCGGCCGAGGAGCACGACATGCTCCGCGAGACGATCCGGTCGCTCGCCGAGGCGAAGATCGCCCCGTTCGCGGCGGCGGTGGACGAGGAGGGCCGCTTCCCCCAGGAGGCGCTGGACGCCCTCGTCGCCGCCGACCTGCACGCGGTCCACGTGCCCGAGGAGTACGGCGGCGCCGGCGCCGACGCGCTCGCCACCGTCATCGTGATCGAGGAGGTGGCCCGCGCCTGCGCGTCCTCCTCCCTGATCCCCGCCGTCAACAAGCTCGGCTCCCTCCCGGTGATCCTCTCCGGCTCCGAGGCGCTGAAGAAGAAGTACCTGGGCCCGCTCGCCAAGGGCGACGCGATGTTCTCGTACGCCCTCTCCGAGCCGGACGCGGGCTCCGACGCGGCGGGCATGAAGACCAAGGCCGTGCGGGACGGCGACTTCTGGGTCCTCAACGGCGTGAAGCGCTGGATCACCAACGCGGGCGTCTCCGAGTACTACACGGTGATGGCCGTCACCGACCCGACCAAGCGCTCCAAGGGCATCTCCGCGTTCGTCGTCGAGAAGTCCGACGAGGGCGTCTCCTTCGGCGCCCCGGAGAAGAAGCTCGGCATCAAGGGCTCCCCGACCCGCGAGATCTACTTCGACAACGTCCGCATCCCCGCCGACCGCATGATCGGCGAGGAGGGCACCGGCTTCGCCACCGCGATGAAGACCCTGGACCACACCCGCATCACCATCGCGGCCCAGGCGCTCGGCATCGCCCAGGGCGCCCTCGACTACGCCAAGGGGTACGTCCAGGAGCGCAAGCAGTTCGGCAAGCCGATCGCCGACTTCCAGGGTGTGCAGTTCATGCTCGCCGACATGGCGATGAAGCTGGAAGCCGCCCGCCAGCTCACCTACAGCGCCGCCGCCAAGTCCCAGCGCGTCGACGGCGACCTCACCTTCTTCGGTGCCGCCGCCAAGTGCTTCGCCTCCGACGTCGCCATGGAGGTCACCACCGACGCCGTCCAGCTCCTCGGCGGCTACGGCTACACCCGCGACTACCCGGTCGAGCGCATGATGCGCGACGCCAAGATCACCCAGATCTACGAGGGCACGAACCAGGTCCAGCGGATCGTGATGGCGCGCAACCTGCCGTAACCGCCGGCAGTACCCGTACGGCCCCGACGCGCACCCGCGCGCCGGGGCCGTACGCGTGTCCGCCGCTCGCGCCGGGTCCGGAGGATTCCGCCCCGGCCCCGGCGCTCGACGGGCTGCTGCGGTCCGCCTCTGCCGCGACCCGTCCCCATATGCCCAACTCGCCGAAACTTTCGCCGAGTTCATGCGGTGTATCGGATCGTGCGAGAGCCATTGACACCCAGGAAACGCCCCGTTTACCGTCACCGCCGAAGGGCGCAAGGGGATCACTCCGTTCGAGGGGAAACAGTCCATGGCTCGAAAAGTTTCGAAGGCCGGTCTGGCCGTGACGGTGGCGCTCGCGGCGACCCTGGCCACCGGTGTCGCCGTGGGAGCCGCCGGGGCCTCGGACACGGGGCACCCGGCGGCGAACGGCGGGAGCGGGCGGAGCGCCACCGCGCACGCGCGGAAGGCGGGGACGCACTGGGTGAACACCTGGACCTCCATGCCGCAGCTGACCGAGCCGAGCAACATGCCGCCCGCCCCGTTCAGCCAGGACGGCAAGGTCCTCGACGACGCCACCCTGCGGCAGACCGTCCACGTGTCGGTCGGCGGGAAGCAGGTGCGGCTGCGGTTCTCCAACGCGTTCGGCGGCGCCGCGCTGCCGCTCACCTCGGTGTCGGTGGCGCTGCCCGCCGGGGGCCGGGCCGGAGCCCGTGCGGTCCAGCCCGCGACCTCCCGGACGGTGACGTTCAGCGGGAGCGCCTCGGCGGTCGTCCCGGTGGGCTCGCAGGTCGTCTCGGACCCGCTGGACTTCGCCGTGGCGCCCGGGACGAACCTCACGGTGACCGTGTACCTGGCGGACGGGCAGGCGTCGAACAGCATCACCTCGCACCCCGGCTCGCGGACCACCTCGTACCTGCTCGCCGGCGACCACGTGCGGGACGAGGACCTGGCCGGTGCCGCCTCTGCGGCCCACTGGTACTTCCTCAGCGGCGTCGAGGTCTGGTCCCCGGACACCACCGCCGCCGCCGTCATCGTCGGCGACTCGCTCACCGACGGCCGGGGCTCCACCACCGACGCCAACAACCGCTGGCCGGACCAGCTCCTCGACCGGCTGCGGTCGCGCCCGGACACGGCCGGTACCGCCATCCTCAACCAGGCGGCAGGCGGCAACCGCGTGCTCAACGACGGCCTCGGGCCCAACGCCCTCTCCCGGGTGGACCGCGACGTCCTGGCGCAGAGCGGCGTCGCATGGGCCCTCGTCTTCGAGGGCGTCAACGACATCGGTACGGCCGACGCCACCGGGGCCGCCCAGCAGAAGACGGCGGACGACCTCATCGCCGCCTACGACCAGATCATCGTCCGGGCCCACACCCGGGGCATCCGGGTCTACGGGGCGACGCTGACGCCCTTCGGCGGCAACGCCGCCTACGACGACCCGAACGGGTACCGCGAGCAGGCCCGGCAGAAGGTCAACGCCTGGATCCGCACCAGCGGCCGGTTCGACAGCGTGGTCGACTTCGACCGCGCGGTCCGCGACCCGAAGAGCCCGCGCCAGATCCTGTCCGCGTACGGCGACCCCGACCACCTGCACCTGAACCCGACGGGCTACGGGGCGCTCGCCGCCGCCGTGCCGGCCGGGCTCTTCCACCAGGAGCCGCTGCCCAGGGGCTTCGGCTTCGACTGACCCCGCTCCGGCCGTCGCGCGGGCCCGGCGGACCCCCCGCACGGCGGAGCCGGGCCCCCGATCGGGGGCCCGGCTCCGCCGTGACCGGAAGGGTCAGTTGCCCTGCACCGTGACCTTCTCGTCGTTCTTCAGCTGCTCCACGAGCTGCTTGACCTTCGCCTTGTCCCAGATGAGGTTGCCCCCGCTGGTGCTCTGCCCGGAGAGCGGGATGTTCATCGACGTACCGTCGCCGCCGGTGACGCCCTTCATGGCGAAGAACATCCGGGCCAGCGACCAGAGCGACATGTCCTTGTCCACGACGAGGGTGTCGAGACCCGCGCCCAGCACCGGGTACAGCGTGAACGGGTTGATCAGTGTCGACGGGGTCGCCGTCTGGCTCGCGAGGGCCGCGAGGAACTTCTGCTGGTTCTTCGTACGGTCCAGGTCGCTGCCCGCGAAGGCGTAGCGGGTACGGACGAAGGCGAGGGACTGCTCGCCGTTGAGCGTCTGCTTGCCCGCCTGGAAGTCGGCGCCGGAGTTCTTGTCCTTGAAGGCCTTCGGGATGTCGAGCTCGACCCCGCCGATCGCGTCCACGATGTTGGCGAAGCCGCCGAAGCCGATCTCGACGTAGTGGTCGATGTGCAGCCCGGTGTTGTACTCGACGGTCCGCACCAGCAGCTCCGGGCCGTCCTCCGCGTACGCGGCGTTCAGCTTCACCGTCCGGCCGGTGCCCTCGTACCTCTTGCCCGACTCGGAGCCCACGAACGAGGGGATCTCCACGTTCGAGTCACGGGGCAGCGAGACCAGCGTCGGCCCGTTCGACCCGTTGTGCAGGATCATCATCGAGTCGGTGCGCTTGCCCTCGGCGGAGCCGGTGTGCAGCTTCTTCTTGTCCGCGGCCGACATGCCCTGGCGGCTGTCGGAACCGACGATCAGGTAGTTGGTGCCGTCGCCCGCGTCCGGGCGGTCGATGACCTTGGAGAGGTCGACCTCGCGCTTGAGCTTGGAGTCCGCCCAGAAGTACGTGGAGACGGAGACCGCCAGCACGACGACCACCAGGGCCAGCGCGCCGAGCTTGATCCGGCGCCGCCAGTCCGGCGCGGGCCGGCCCTGGACGTAGCCGCCGTCACCGCCGCGCCCGCCACGGCCGCCGCCCGGCCCCGGCCCGTGGCCCTGGCCGTGTCCGGGGCCCTGGGGCGATCCGTAGACCTGGCCGGTGTTGTAGCCGCTGTCGTACCCGGGCCCGGCGGCCTGGTCGCCCCGGCCGTACGGGTCGCCCTGGCCGTACGGGTCGTTCCGGGGCGCCTCGGGGGCGCCGTACCCCTGGCGTCCCTGGTAACCCTGCCCCTGCGGCGGCACCTGAGGGGCGCGCGGCGGGGTGCGTCGCTGGACACGGGGCATGGAGCGCGCACCCTCGGGCTCGGGGGAGGCGCTGCCCCGGCCGTAACGGTCGCTGTCGTCGGTCCATCCGGGCCTGTCACTCATGCGGACCAGTCTGCCGTCCCCGGGCACGCGGATCACAGGGTGTGAGAAGAAACGGTTCAGGGCTGTTGCGAAGCTGATGCAAATTCGGTCACGCATCGGCCGCATACAGTGGACGGTATGACAAAACTGGCCAATCGCCTCCAGGACGAAAGCAGCCCCGAGGACGGAAGCCGTTCCCCGACCGGTACGGACGGCGAGGACGGCCGCGACGGTGCCGGTGACCTCCCCGGCAAGCCCACCGAGGCGTCCCGCACCACCCTCAGCCACATCATGACCGGCACCGACACCAACCTCCTGGGCACGGTGCACGGCGGCGTGATCATGAAGCTGGTGGACGACGCGGCCGGGGCCGTGGCCGGCCGGCACTCGGGCGGGCCCGCCGTGACCGCCTCGATGGACGAGATGGTCTTCCTGGAGCCGGTCCGGGTCGGCGACCTCGTGCACGTACGCGCCCAGGTGAACTGGACGGGCCGCTCCTCCATGGAGGTCGGGGTACGGGTGATGGCCGAGCGGTGGAACGAGTCGACCCCCGCCCAGCAGGTCGGCAGCGCCTACCTCGTCTTCGCCGCCGTCGACGCGGACGGCCGCCCCCGGCCCGTGCCGCCGGTGATCCCCAGCACCGAGCGCGACAAGCGGCGCCACCAGGAGGCCCAGATCCGGCGTACGCACCGCCTCGCCCGGCGCCGCGCGATCAAGGAGCTGCGCGAGCAGCGCGCCGCGGACGGCATCGACGAGAGCTGACCCCGGCCGGGGACGAGCTCTCCGCGGCCGGAGTCACGGGCAGACGACCTCGTCGCCGGTGACGGCGTGGAACGTACCCCGGGGTACGGTCTCCGCCCGCACCGGCACCACCGCCGTCCAGTCCGCTCCGACCGTCACCCGCAGCGTGGCGCCCTGGCCGGGCGCCGCCCGCAGCTCGCTGCCGGGCAACGCCGTGGCCAGCGACTTCGCCGAGCGGTCCCAGCGCGGGTCGTAGGTGATCAGGGTGCGCGCGAGGTCGCGGACCGCGCCGTTGAGGGGCGCCATGGTGGTGTTGAAGCCGGTGGCGCGCAGGGCGGCGTCCAGCTCCTTGCCGAGACCGGCCCGCGGCGTTCCGTTGTAGACCTGGACCCGGATCTGCTGGGGCGCCACGTCCACCACCGTCGCCTTCGACTCCTCGGGAGCGGCGGACGGCTTCGCCGCGGTGAGCGGCTCGTCCTCGCGCAGGGTCCGGAACAGCGCGTCCGCCCGCGCGGTGTCCCACTTCACGGTCGACCCGATCCCCTTGACCGGGAAGCTCGGGTCACCCACCGGGACGGAGGCGAACTCCGACGAGGCGGCGGTGAACCCGCGCATCGCCGAGCCAAGCTCCAGCAACTCCTCGGTGCCGAACCCCTCGTCCGCCCGTACCGACCCCAGCATCGCCGAGACGACCTGCTGGAACTTCACGGGGTTCAGCAGCACCCCCTTGCTGGTCGCCCGCTCGATCACCGCCGCGACGAACTTCTGCTGCCGTTCCATCCGCCCCAGATCGGCCGCCCCGTCGATGTGCCGCGAGCGGACGTACTGGAGGGCCTGGCCGCCGTCGAGCTCGTGGGTGCCCGCCGGGAGATCCAGGCCGGTGTACGCGTCCTTCAGCGGCCTCACCGTGCAGATGTCCACGCCGTCCAGGGCGTCCACCGTCTTCATGAAGCTGGTGAAGTCCGCCTCCAGGTAGTGGTCGATCTTGACCCCGGTCAGCTGCTCCACGGTGCGCACGGTCAGGTTCGGCCCGCCCTCGGCGTAGGCGGCGTTCAGCTTCACGGGGTGCGCGGCGTGCTGCTTGCCGGTCGTCCTGTCCGTGTGCGCGGGGATCACGGCGTAGCTGTCGCGCGGCAGGCTCACCACGCTCGCCCGCCGCCGGTCCCGGGAGAGGTGCACCAGCATGAGGGTGTCGGTGCAGTGGCAGGGGGCGCCGCCGAGCCGGTACTTCTTCTTCTCCGCCGCGGTGATGCTGTCGCGGCCGTCGGTGCCGACGACCAGCAGGTTCGTCCCGCGGCTCCCGGACGGCCGGTTCTTCATGTCCCGGAAGGGGTCCACCCGGTCGATCCCGGTCTCCAGGCCGGTGACCAGAGCGTGGCCGATGCCGCCCGCACCGAGCACCAGCACCGACAGCCCCGTCGCCAGCCGCATCCCCCAGCGGGGCCGCTCGTCCTGCCGCCGCGATCTCGGCGGCCTCGCGGACGGCGCCGGACCGCGCCGCGGCGGGGTGCGCCGGGGGTGCGGTGGACGGGGCGGTCCGGGCGGCGTGATCACGAGGGGGAAACCTCCTGGGCGTGGGCAGACCGTCCGTACGGTAAGTCCATACGATCTCCGCTCCGGGCTGCGACCCGGCGGGACGCGCCGTTGTCCCCCGTAAGCGGTAACGTGGCCGCGCGCACCACCTGTCGATCAACCGCCGTCTCCCGTGGTGCGACCCGGAGCCCGGCGCCCCCGAGGACCCCCCGAGGACCACATGTCTGCCGCGCAGTACCCCGCCGTCTCAGTGATCATGCCGGTGCTCGACGAGGAGCGGCACCTGAGGAACTCGGTCCGGCACATCCTGGAACAGGAGTACGCCGGTGAGATGGAGGTGGTGATCGCGCTCGGCCCGTCCAAGGACCGCACCGACGAGATCGCCGCCGAACTGGTGCGCGAGGATTCCCGCGTCCACACCGTCCCCAACCCCACGGGCCGCACCCCCGCCGCCCTCAACGCCGCCATCGCCGCCTCCCGCCACCCGATCGTGGTGCGGGTCGACGGGCACGGCATGCTCTCGCCCGACTACATCGCCACCGCCGTCCGCCTCCTGGAGGAGACCGGCGCGCAGAACGTCGGCGGCATCATGCACGCCGAGGGCGAGAACGCCTGGGAGGACGCCGTCGCCGCGGCGATGACCTCGAAGATCGGCGTCGGCAACGCCGCCTTCCACACCGGCGGCCAGGCGGGCCCCGCCGAGACGGTGTACCTCGGCGTCTTCCGCCGCGAGGCGCTGGAGAAGGCCGACGGGTACAACGTCGAGTTCATCCGGGCCCAGGACTGGGAGCTGAACTTCCGCATCCGCGAGGCCGGCGGCCTGATCTGGTTCTCGCCCGAGCTGAAGGTCCAGTACCGGCCCCGCCCCTCGGTGCGGGCGCTCGCCAAGCAGTACAAGGACTACGGCCGCTGGCGGCACGTCGTCGCCCGCTACCACGCCGGCTCGATCAACCTGCGCTACCTCGCCCCGCCGACCGCCGTCTGCGCCATCGCCGCGGGCATCGTCGTCGGCGCCGCGGTCACCCCCTGGGCCTTCCTGGTCCCCGCCGCCTACGCGGCCGCCATCACCGCCGGATCGCTGCCCGCCGGCAAGGGGCTGTCGCTGAAGGCCCGCGCGCAGATCCCGGTCGCCCTCGCCACCATGCACATGTCCTGGGGGTACGGCTTCCTCACCAGCCCCCGCTCGCTGGCCCGGCGCGTCATCGCCGGCCGCCGCCCCTCCCTCGTACGCGTGCCCCGGGGCCTACCAGGTGAAGTCCGGGTTCACGTGCATGCAGGCCTTCTCGTCGTCCCCGCTGAGGGCCTTCGC
>NZ_JBIBHR010000028.1:0-60925 GCF_042957125.1 Streptomyces sp. NPDC008125 | reverse complement strand
CCCCACGATCCCCGGCCAGCACCACCCCACGGTGCTCCAACACCCCACGCGTCGCCGCCAACGAGAAACCCACATCCACCAACGACTCGTCCCCATGCGCCTCCACATGGCCCAGCAGACGACCCGCCTGCTCCCTCAACGCCACACCACTGCGCGCGGACAACACCAACGGCACAACAGGCAACGGGACACCCACAACACCGTCCGCATCACCCTCCCCGACCGCCGGCGCCTCCTCGATGATCACGTGCGCATTGGTACCGCTCAGCCCGAAGGAGGAGATTCCTGCGCGTCGGGGCCGGTCGTTCGCCTCCCAGGCGACCGGCTCGGTCAGCAGCCGTACGCTGCCGGCCTCCCAGTCCACCTGCGGTGACGGCTCGTCGACGTGCAGGGTGCGAGGAAGCAGCCCGTTGCGCAGGGCCATCACCATCTTGATGACTCCACTGACACCGGCGGCGGCCTGGGCGTGTCCGATGTTCGACTTGACGGAGCCGAGCCAGAGCGGGCGGTCGGCAGGGCGGTCCTGGCCGTACGTGGCCAGCAGGGCCTGTGCCTCGATCGGGTCGCCCAGCCGGGTGCCGGTCCCGTGTCCCTCCACGGCGTCCACGTCGGAGGGGGCGAGGCCCGCCGCCGACAAGGCCTTGCGGATGACCCGTTGCTGGGAGGGGCCGTTGGGTGCGGTCAGTCCGTTGGAGGCGCCGTCCTGGTTGATGGCGCTGCCTCGGACCAGGGCGAGCACCGGGTGCCCGTTGCGCCGAGCGTCCGAGAGGCGCTCCACCAGCAGGAGGCCGACGCCTTCGGCCCAGCTCGTGCCGTCCGCCGCGCCCGCGAACGCCTTGGAGCGTCCGTCGGGGGCGAGGCCGCGCTGGCGGCTGAAGTCGACGAAGATCTCCGGGGTCGGCATGACGGTGACACCACCCGCCAGAGCGAGGTCGATCTCGCCGGTCCGCAGCGCCTGGCAGGCCATGTGGAGGCTGACCAGGGAGGAGGAGCATGCGGTGTCGACCGTGACGGCGGGCCCTTCGAGGCCCAGTGCGTAGGCGACGCGACCGGAGGCGATACTGCCCGCGCTGCCGTTGCCGAGGTATCCGGCCAGGTCGTCGGGGACGTCGGTGACCCGGCTGCCGTACTCGTGGTACATCACGCCGGCGTACACGCCGGTCTGGCTGCCGCGCAGCGTCTCCGGATCGATGCCGGCGCGCTCGAAGGTCTCCCAGGCCGACTGGAGCAGCAGCCGCTGCTGCGGGTCCATCGCGAGGGCCTCGCGGGGCATGATGCCGAAGAACTCGGGGTCGAACTCCGCTGCGTCGTAGAGGAATCCGCCTTCGCGCACATAGGTGCGGCCGGGCAGACCGGGCTCGGGGTCGTAGAGGGCGTCGGCGTCCCAGCCTCGGTCGGCGGGGAAGTCGCCGATGGCGTCGACGCCGTCGGCGACGAGGTCCCACAGGCCCTCCGGGGAGCGTACGCCTCCGGGGAAGCGGCAGCTGATCGCCACCACCGCGATCGGGTCGTCGTCCAGCGCCGTGCGTGGGGCGGCGGCGGGAGCCGTCGTGGTGGCCGTGCCGGTGATCAGGGTGTCGAGGTACCCGGCCACCGCACGGGAGTTGGGGTAGTCGAAGACGAGCGTCGCCGGCAGTCGCAGCCCGGTGGAACCGGCCAGCAGGTTGCGCAGCTCCACTGCGGCGAGGGAGTCGAACCCCTGGTCGCGGAAGGCGGTGTCGGGTCCGACCGCCTCGGCGGAGGGCTGGCCGAGGACGGAGGCCACCTGGGTGCGGACCGTGTCGAGCAGGATGCGGGCCCGGTCGTCCGGGGTCGTCGCACCGGCCAGGCGGCGGTCCAAGGAGGAGGCCGCGGTGGCCGCCGCCCGTACGGTGCGGCGGGCGGGAGCGCGGCGGCGGCCCCGCAGCAGTGCGGGCACCTCGTCGCTGCGGGCGGCGAGCGCGGACGCGTCGATGGTGAGGGGGACGACGACGGGGTCCTCGGTGACGAGGGCGGCGTCGAAGAGCTCCAGGCCCCGGCCGGCGTCGAGGGCCGGCAGGCCGAGGCGGCGCATCCGGTCCAGGTCGGCTTCGGTGAGGTCGCCGCCGAGCCCGGTGCTGACGTCCCACATACCGAAGGCGATCGACGTCGCGGGGAGCCCGGCCGCCCGGCGGTGGGTGGCGACCGCGTCCAGGAAGACGTTGGCCGCCGCGTAGTCGGCCTGTCCGGCGGCGAGGACGAGGCCGCCGGCCGAGGAGAACATGACGAACGCGGTGAGGTCGGTGTCCCTGGTCAGTTCGTGGAGGTGCCAGGCTCCCTCGGCCTTGGGGCGGAGGACGGCCTCCAACCGTTCCGGGGTGAGGCTGCCGATCAGGCCGCCGTCGGCGACCGCCGCAGCGTGGACGACACCACGCAGCGGGTGTCCGGCGTCGATCCCGGCGAGCAGGGCGGCCAGGGCCTCGCGGTCGGCCACGTCGCAGGCGGCGATCCGGACCTGGGCGCCGAGGTCCGTCAGTTCGGTGGCCAGTGCCTCGGCACCGGGTGTGTCCGTGCCCCGCCGGCCGGCCAGGAGGAGGTGGCGCACGCCGTGCTCGGTGACGAGATGGCGCGCGACGAGTGCGCCGAGGCCGCTGGTGCCTCCGGTGATCAGCACCGTGCCCCCGGTGTCCCACGGGGCGGGCCGTGCGGTCTCCGGACCCGTGGCGCGTTGCAGCCGCGGTATCCACGACTCGCCGCCGCGCAGGGCGGATTCGGGCTCGCCGGACGCGATCACGGCGGCGAGGACGGCCTCCGTCGCGCCGGACTCGTCCTCGACGTCGAGGAGGTGGAACCGGCCGGGGTTCTCGGCCTGCGCGGCGCGGACCAGTCCCCATACCGGGGCCTGGGCCGGGTCCACGTCCTCGCCGGGGCGCACGGGCACGGCGCGCCGGGTGACGACGACGAGGGGTGCGGTGCCCGCTTCGGGGTCGGCGAGCCGGTCGCGTATCTCACCGAGCACATGGCGGGTGTGGGTGCGCACGGCGTCCGGGACGTCCTGGCCGTCGGGCGCTGCCGGGCAGTGCAGGACGGTGTACGCGGCGGTGCGGCCGGGTTCCTCGGTGACCGGCTCCGCCTGCTGCCAGACGATCCGGTGGAGTGCCGCGGACGGCGCCCCGGAGGCTGCCGCCAGTTGCTCCGCCGAGACGGGGCGGGAGACGAGCGACTCGACCGTGGCCACCGGTGCGCCGCTCTCGTCGGCGACCATGATGGCGGACACCTCGTCGCCGCGTATCCGCCGGATGTGGACGCGCAGCGAGGAGGTCCCGGCGGCGTGCAGGGTGACACCGTTCCAGGAGAAGGGCAGCAGGGTGGCCGCGTCGTCGGACGGGTCCGTCAGCAGGTCGGCGTGCATGGCCGCGTCGAGGAGGGCAGGGTGCAGGCCGAAGTCCACCGCCTCGTCGCGGGCGGGGCCGTCGAGGGCGACCTCGCCGAACACGTCGTCGCCGCGCCGCCACGCCGCGCGCAGGCCCTGGAAGGCGGGGCCGTAGGCGTAGCCGCGCTCGCTCAGCCGCTCGTAGGCGGAGTCGACGTCGACCGGGGTGGCGCCGGCCGGCGGCCACTGGGTGAGGTCGAAGGCGGCTTCGGGCGCTTCGCGGGTCAGGGTGCCGTGGGCATGCCGGGTCCATGGGGCGTCGGGGTCCGAGGAAGCGCGCGAGTGGATGCCGACCGTGCGGGCCCCGGAGGGGTCCGGGGCGCCGACGACGACACGCAGGGCGACGCCGCCCCGGGCCGGCAGTGTCAGCGGGGCTTCGAGGAGCAGTTCCTCGATACGCCCGCAGCCGACGTGGTCGCCCGCCCGGATCGCCAGTTCGACGAAACCGGTGCCCGGCAGCAGCACGCTGCCCAGCACGCCGTGGTCCGCGAGCCACGGTTGGGTGCCGGTGGCGAGCCGCCCGGTGAGGACGACGCCTCCGTCGTCCGGCGTCGCCACCGCGGCGCTCAGCAGGGGGTGGGTGACCGCTTCCAGACCGGCCGCGTCGAGGTCGCCCGGGGCGGCGGTCAGGTCGAGCCAGTAGCGCTGGTGCTGGAAGGCGTACGTGGGCAGGTCCGGGCTCGGACCGGTGCCGCGGGGGCCGAAGAAGGTGTTCCGGTCGACGGTGAGCCCGCGCGTGTGGGCTCTGCCGGCGGCGGTCAGGACTTCGCGGGCCTCGGGCCGGTTTCGTCGCAGCGAGGGGATGAAGGCCGTCCCGTCCGTGTCCTGGACGCAGTCCTGAGCCATCCCGCTGAGCACGGCGTCCGGGCCGATCTCGATGTACGAGGTGACGCCGCGGTCCTCCAGGAACCGGATCGCGTCCGCGAAGCGCACCGCTTCACGGACGTGCCGCACCCAGTAGTCCGCCGCGCCCCATTCCTGCGTCAGGTCCCCGGACACGGCCGACACCACGGGAATCGACGCGGCCCCGGTCGACAGCCCGGCCACCACGGCGCCGAACTCGGCCAGCATCGGCTCCATCAGCGGCGAGTGGAAGGCGTGCGAGACCCGCAGCGTGGTCGCCCTGCGGCCCTGTTCCGTGAACGTCGCCACGAGCTCGCGAACCGCCGCCTCGGTGCCCGAGACGACGACGGAACGCGGCCCGTTCACCGCCGCGACGCCCACTTGGGCGTTCAGCAGCGGAAGGACCTCCGCCTCCGAAGCCTCCACCGCCACCATCGACCCACCAGCCGGCAACGCCTGCATCAACCGACCACGCGCGACGACGAGTTCCGCCGCATCCCCGAGAGACAACACCCCCGCCACATGCGCGGCAGCGATCTCACCGACCGAATGGCCCACCAGGAAGTCCGGACGGACGCCCCAGGACTCCAGCAGCCGGAACAGCGAGGTCTCGACCGCGAACAGAGCGGCCTGCGCGAACATCGTCCCGTTCAGCAGACCCGCATCCTCACCCCACACCACCTCGCGGAGCGGACGCCCCAGCCGGGCGTCCAGTTCCGCCACGACGGCGTCGAACGCCGCCGCGAACACCGGGTAGGACTCGTACAGCTCCCGGCCCATCCCCAGGCGCTGCGCACCCTGACCCGTGAACAGGAACGCCACCTTGCCCTCGCTGACCGTGTCCCGCACCGGTCCGGTTCCGGAGGCCAGCGCCTGGAGCGAGGCGGCGAGTTCGCCGCGGTCGGCGCCGAGCGCCACGGCCCGGTGGTCCAGGGCGGCGCGGGTCGTCGCGAGGGCGTGGCCCGTCGCGGCGAGGGCGTCGTCGGGGACGGACGCGAGGTGGTCGAGCAGGCGCGTCGCCTGGGCGTTCAGCGCGTCCGGGGTCCTTGCCGAGAGCGGCCAGGTGATCAGTCCGGGGGTGGGCGCGGCCGGCTCGGACTCGTCCGGCGTGGCGGTGGCGGCGGGCGGCTCCTCGATGATCACGTGGGCGTTGGTGCCGCTGATGCCGAAGGACGACACCCCGGCGCGACGCGGACGGTCGTGCGCGGGCCAGGCGGTGGCCCCGGTCAGCAGGGCGACGGCGCCGGAATCCCAGTCCACCTGAGGTGACGGCTCGTCGGCGTGGAGGGTCGCGGGCAGGGTGCCGTGGCGCATGGCCTGCACCATCTTGATGATGCCCGCCACACCGGCCGCCGCCTGGGTGTGGCCCATGTTGGACTTGATGGAGCCGAGCAGCAGGGGGCTGCCGTCGGACGGGCGCTCCTGGCCGTAGGTCTCCAGCAGCGCCTGGGCCTCGATCGGGTCGCCGAGGACGGTGCCGGTGCCATGGCCCTCGACGGCGTCGACGTCGGCCGGGGTCAGCCCGGCGACGCTCAACGCACGCCGTATGACGCGCTGTTGGGCCGGACCATTGGGTGCGGTGAGGCCGTTGGAGGCTCCGTCGGAGTTCACGGCCGAGCCGCGGACGATACCGAGGACCTGGTGACCGTTGCGCTCGGCGTCGGAGAGCCGCTCCAGCAGGAGCATGCCGACGCCCTCGCCCCAGCCGGTGCCGTCGGCGCCGCTGCCGAACGACTTGCACCGCCCGTCCGCGGCCAGGCCGCGCTGCCGGCTCATGTCGACGAAGGTGTCGGGGGTGGACATGACGGTGACACCGCCCGCGAGGGCGAGGCTGCAGTCGCCGCGGCGCAGGGCCTGGGCGGCCCAGTGGAGGGCGACGAGGGAGGACGAGCAGGCGGTGTCGACGGTGACCGCCGGGCCTTCGATGCCCAGCGTGTAGGCGACCCGTCCGGACACCACGCTGGCGAGGCTTCCGTTGCCGTGGTAGCCGGCCACCTGCTCCGGCAGCGGACCGAGCCGGAGTCCCCAGTCGTGGTACATCACGCCGGCGAAGACGCCGGTGTCGCTGCCGCGCAGGGCGTGCGGGTCGATGCCCGCGCGTTCGACGGTCTCCCAGGCGATCTCCAGCAGCAGTCGCTGCTGGGGGTCCATGGCCTGCGCCTCGCGAGGGCTGATGCCGAAGAACTCGGCGTCGAAGTCCGCCGCCCCGTAGAGGAATCCGCCCTGGTCGGTGAGGCTCTTGCCGGGTGTGCCGGGCACGCTGTCGTGGATGTCGGTGGCCCAGCCGCGGTCGGCGGGGAACGCCGAGACGACGTCGCGCCCCTCCGCCACGAGCTGCCACAGCTCCTCGGGCGAGGTCACTCCGCCGGGGTAGCGGCAGGCCATGGAGACGATGGCGATCGGGTCGTCGTCGGAGACGGTGGCGGCGGCCCGGGCGGGCAGGCCGGCCTGCCGTTCCGCGTCGCCGCCGAGCCGGGAGGCCAGGTGGTCGGCGAGAGAACCGGGCGAGGGGTAGTCGAAGACGAGAGTGGCCGTCAGGGGCAGACCCGTGGCGGAGCCGAGGCGGTTGCGGAGTTCGACGGCCGCCAGGGAGTCGAAGCCCATCTCGTTGAAGGCCCGCGTGGTGACGACACGATCGGGTCCGTCGTGTCCGAGGACCGCGGCCACCTGGGTGCGGACCAGGTCGAGGAGGGCCTCGCCGCGCTGCGCGCGGGTCAGACCGGCCAGGCCGCGCGCGAGGGACTGCTCGACGCTGACCCCGCCGCCTCCGACGACGCGGCGCGGCGCACGGACCAGGGCGCGAAGAAGGGCCGGGACGTCACCGCCGCGGGCGTTGAGCGTGCGCAGGTTCAGCCGTACGGGCAGGACGGCCGGGTGGTCCGCGGTGGTGGTCGCACGGTCGAGCAGCGCGAGGTTCTCCGCGACGGACAGCGGCTGGAGGCCGAGGCGTTCGATGCGCCGCAGCGCGGCTTCGTCGAGGCTTCCGCCCATGCCGCCGGTGCCGGTCCACAGCCCCCAGGCGAGCGAGGTCGCGGGAAGACCGAGGGCGGCGCGGTGGGTGGCGAGCGCGTCGAGAAAGACATTGGCGGCGGCGTAGTTGCCCTGGCCTGCGCCGTCCAGGACCGTGGCGGTGGAGGAGAACAGGACGAACGCCGACAGGTCGCTGTCGCGGGTGAGTTCGTGCAGGTTCCAGGCACCGTCGGCCTTGGGCCGCAGGACGGTGTCCAGGCGGGCGTCGTCGAGGGAGTCGACCAGGGCGTCGTCCAGCACCCCCGCCGCATGCACCACGGCACTCAGCGGCAGCCCTTCCGGTACGGCGGCCAGGGCGCCGGCCATCGCGTCACGGTCGGCGGCGTCACAGGCGGCGATCACGACCTCGGCGCCCAGCGCGGTCAGCTCGGCCCGGAGCTCCTCGGCGCCCGGCGCGTCCGCGCCCCGGCGGCCGGTGAGCAGCAGTCCGCGTACGCCGTGCGCGGCGACCAGGTGCCGGGCGACCGTGGCACCGACACCGCCGGTGCCGCCGGTGATCAGGACGGTGCCGTCGGTGCGCCAGGGGGCGGCGGGGTCCGGTGCCTGTGTGGTGCGGGTCAGCCGCGGGACATACAACTGACCCTCGCGCAGAGCGATTTCTGGCTCGTCGGTGCCGGCCGTGAGGCGCAGCAGTTCGTCCGTGCCGAGGGAGCCGTCGGTGTCGAGCAGGAGGAAGCGGCCGGGGTGTTCGGCCTGGGCCGAGCGCACCAGGCCCCAGACGGGCGCCTGGGCGAGTGCGGCCGGCTCCCCCTCGGCGGCGGCGACCGCGCCCCTGGTGAGGACGGTCAGCCGGGCGGTGGCTGATGTCTCGTCGGCAAGCCAGCCCCGTACGGCCGTCAGTGTGGCGCCGAGGACGGTACGGACGTCGGCCGCGATGTCGGGCCCCGTGGGTTCCGGGCAGACATGGAGGCGGGCGTCGGGGTCCGGCCCGGTGGCGGCGGGGGCCGGCAGCGGGGTCCACCGGATGTGGTGGAGCGCGTCGGGGTGGGCGGTGGCGGCCAGTTGGCCGGCGGCGACGGGCCTGACGAGGAAGGAGTCGACGGAGGCCACCGGGGCGCCGGTGGCATCGGCCAGTTCGATGGCGACCTCGTCGGTGCCGGTGGCGGTGACGCGGGCCCGCAACGCGGTGGCACCGGCGGCGTGCAGGGTGACTCCGGTCCAGGCGAAGGGCAGCAGGACGCGGTTGTCCGGGGTGTCGGTGGCTGCCGCCGTGGCGAAGTCGGTGGCGTGCAGGACCGCGTCGAGGAGCGCGGGGTGGAGTCCGTAGGCGGAGGCGGGGTCCCCGGCCGTGTCGGGCAGCCGGACCTCCGCGCACACCTCGCCCTCTCCGGTCCTCCAGACGGCTCTCAGTCCGTGGAAGGCGGGACCGTACCCGTACCCCTGCGCGGCCAGGTCTCCGTAGAGGCCGGTGATGTCGATGGGCTCGGCGCCGGGGGGCGGCCAGGTGCCCGCCGCGAAGTTCTCGGCCCGCTGCCCGGCGGGGCCGTGAGGGGCGAGTCGGCCGGTGGCGTGACGGATCCACGGGGCGTCGGCGGGGGCGTCCTCGTCGCGGGAGTAGAAGGTGATGGCGCGAAGGCCGGCGGGGTCGGGGGCGTCGACGACGATCTGGAGGGCGACGCCGCCCGTGGCGGGCAGGGTCAGGGGGGCCGCCATGACGAGCTCGTCGAGGTGTTCGCAGCCGGTCCGTTCACCGGCCCGGACCGCGAGATCGACGAACGCGGTGCCGGGCAGCAGGACGTGGCCGTCGATCACGTGGTCGGCGAGCCACGGATGCGAGCGCAGGGAGACCCGTCCGGTGAGGACGGCGCCGCCGGTGTCCGCGAGCCCCACCACCGCGCCCAGAAGGGGGTGGTCGGCGGCCATCTGGCCGAGGGCGGTCGCGTCCTGGGCGGCGCCGGGGGCGCTCAGCCAGTACCGCTCGCGCTGGAAGGCGTAGGTGGGCAGGTCGACGCGGTGGGCGCCGGTCCCGGAGAAGAAGGCGTGCCAGTCGACGCGGGTGCCACGCGTGTGGGCGACGGCCAGGGCGCCGAGCACCTGGCGAGGTTCGTCGTGTCCGCGTCGCAGCAGAGGGGCGAAGACGGCGGACGGGTCGGCGCCGGCACGGCCCATGGCGCAGAGCACCGGGTCGGGCCCGAGTTCGAGGAAGGTGGCGACGTCCCGTTCGGTGAGCGAGGCGACGGCGTCGTGGAAGCGTACGGGCGCGCAGATGTGCCGCACCCAGTGCTCGGGGTCGGTGAGTTCACCGGCGGTGGCGAGCCGGCCGGTGAGGGCGGAGACGACGGGGAGCTTCGGCGCGCGGTAGGTGAGGATCCGGGCGACCTGCCGGAACTCTTCGAGCATCGGTGCCATGAGCGGGGAGTGGAACGCGTGGCTGACCCGGAGCCGCTTGGTGCGGTGGCCGTCGGCCTCCAGCCGGGCGGCGAGGGCGGTGACGGTGTCCTCGTCACCGGACAGGACGACCGAGCGGGGTCCGTTGACCGCGGCGATGCTGACGGTGTCGCGGCAGTCCGTGAGAAGCGGCTCCACCGTCTCTTCGGCGGCCTCCACGGCGATCATGGCGCCGCCCTCGGGCAGTGCCTGCATCAGCCGGCCGCGTGCGGCGACGAGAGTGGCGGCGTCGTCGAGCGAGAGCACTCCGGCGACATGGGCGGCGGTCAGCTCACCGACGGAGTGCCCGGCCACGTAGTCGGGCCGGACGCCCCAGGACTCCAGGAGCCTGAACAGAGCGACCTCGACGGCGAAGAGCGCGGCCTGGGCGTACGCGGTGTGGTCCAGCAGGGCCGCCTCGGGGGTGTCCTCGTCGGCGAACAGGACGTCCCACAGGGACTGGTCGAGCTGGAGGTCGAGATAGCCGATGGCGTTGTCGAGGGCCTTGGCGTAGACGGGGTAGGCGTCGTACAGACGACGTCCCATGGCCAGGCGCTGGCTGCCCTGACCCGTGAAGAGGAACGCGGTGCCGCCGCTCGCGGAGACCGAGGTGAACACGTCGGGGGTGTCGCGGCCGTCCGCCACGGCGCGCAGTCCGTCGAGGAGCCCCGCGCGGTCCCCGGCGAGCACCACGGCACGGTGGGGCAGTGCGGAACGGGTGGTCGCGAGGGAGTGGGCGAGGTCGAGCGGCCGGGCGCCCGGGGTGTTGTCGATGTGCGTCAGCAGGCGTCTCGCCTGGTCGCGCAGAGCGGCCTCGCTCTTCGCCGAGAGCACCGACGGCAGCGGCCTGCCGTCCTCGTCCGGGACGCCGGAGCCTTCGCCTTCGCTCCCTGCGTCCTGGGCCGGCGGTTCCTCCACGACGATGTGTGCGTTGGTGCCGCTGACGCCGAAGGAGGAGACGGCGGCCCGGCGGGGGCGCTCGCCCGGTTCCCATGGCACGGGTTCGGTCAGCAGCCGGACCTCTCCCGCCGACCAGTCGACGTTGGGTGAGGGCGCGTCCACGTGCAGCGTCGCGGGCAGCAGACGATGGCGCATAGCCATGATCATCTTGATCAGCCCGGCCGAGCCCGCCGCCGCCTGGGTGTGCCCGATGTTGGACTTCACCGAACCGAGCCAGGCCGGCCCCGCGGTGCGTCCCTGCCCGTAGGTGGCGAGCAGCGCCTGGGCCTCGATGGGGTCGCCGAGCGTCGTGCCGGTGCCGTGCGCCTCGACGGCGTCGACCTCACCGGCGGTGAGTCCGGCGTCCGCGAGCGCCTGGCGGATGACCTGGCGCTGGGCCCGGCCGCTCGGTGCGGTCAGGCCGTTGGACGCGCCGTCCTGGTTGATGGCCGTACCGCGTACGACGGCGAAGACCGGGTGGTTGTTGGCCCGTGCGTCGGAGAGGCGTTCCAGGACGAACACACCGGCGCCTTCGGCGAACGCGGTGCCGTCCGCCGCGGCGGCGAACGCCTTGACCGTGCCGTCGGCCGCGAGACCGCGCTGCCTGCTGAACGCGGTGAACACGCCGGGGCTCCCCATGACGGCGACCCCGCCGGCCAGGGCGAGGGAGCACTCGCCGCGCCGCAGCGACTGGACGGCGAGGTGGAGGCCGACCAGCGAACCGGAGCAGGCGGTGTCGACGGTCACCGCGGGCCCTTCCAGACCGAGCGTGTAGGCGACCCGGCCGGACACCACGCTGGGTGCGTTGCCGCTGAGCAGATATCCGTCCAGACCGTCCGGCGCCTCGTGCAGGCGCATCGCGTACTCCTGGGGCTCCGCCGCGACGAAGACGCCGGTCCGGCTGGAGCGCAGGGTCCGCGCGTCGATCCCGGCCCGTTCCACGGCCTCCCACACGGTCTCCAGCACGAGACGCTGCTGCGGGTCCATGGCGAGGGCTTCGCGGGGGCTGATGGAGAAGAACTCGGCGTCGAACTCGGCGGCTCCGGAGAGGAATCCGCCGTGCCGGGCGTAGGTGGTGCCGGGGGTCGTGGGGTCGTCGTCGAAGAGACGGTCGAGGTCCCAGCCCCGGTCGGCGGGGAAGTCGTCGCGGATGTGGGTGCCTTCGGCGACCAGGCGCCACAGGTCCTCGGGCGACGACACGTCACCGGGGTAGCGGCAGCCGATGCCGACGACGGCGATCGGATCATCGGTGGCGTGGCCCGGCGCGAGGACCGGGTCGGGCAGGTCGGGCAACCCCAGGGCCTCGGTGCGCAGATGGGCGGCGAGGGCGGCCGGTGAGGGGTGGTCGAAGACGACGGTAGGGGGCAGTGCGAGCCCGGTGGCCGCGATCAGCCGCGCGTGCAGGGCCACCAGGGCCACGGAGTCGAGCCCCAGCTCGCGGAAGGCGCGCTCCCGGTCCACGGTCTGCGTGGTGTCCGGCCGGGTCTGCCGCAGGACGGCCGCGGTGTTCTCGCGCACCAGGTCCAGCAGCACCCGGGTCTGCTCCGAGGTGGGGAGGGATTCCAGCTCACGCACGAGTGCGGCCTGCCGCTCTGTGCCCCCGTCCGGCACACCGTCGGTGCCAGAGACGAAGTTTCCCGACTCAGTCATCTGCACTCCACACAATTGTCGCCCGTCGCCGGACGGAATTCACCAAGGAACCGCACCAATGCGGATCACGCTATGAAGGCGCGGGGCCGCGCACAGCCCCTAGAGCCCCCCTAAGAGAAACTGGAATCCGGCAGCGCGACATCCGCGCGGCCGCGGCCCCGGATGCCAGGGGATTCCACCGCTCTTCTGTCGAACGCCCGTTGTACGTAGGAGAGGTCGGCGATCAGCCCCGACGAGGTCACGTCGCGGGAGCGGGCCGGGCCGACGAGCCCGGCCAGCGGCAGCCTTCCGATGCCCGCCCACCGCAGCCTGCCGTCCCCGTCGATGTAGCTGCGGGCCCGGCCGTGGTTGTCCGGGTGCAGGCAGTAGGGGATGTCCAGGGCCCCCTGCCGGAAGGCGAGTTCGAAGGCGTGCCCGACGTCCTGGGACAGTTCGAGCACGCCCTCGATCAGGGCTCTGGCCTCCAGGTACGTCTGTGAGTCGGACTCGGTGGAGGGCGGGCCGCCGGGCGCCGTTGTCCGCGCGGTCCGGGCCGCCGCCTCCAGGGCGGCGACGTTCTCGGCGACGGTGGGGATCCGGCGTGACTCCGCCACCGTCTTCACGATGAGCCGCTCCGAGCCGGAGGCGACGGCGAGCCGCGTCGCCTCGTCGAGCAGTAGATAGGCGCCCTCGTCCGTGGTCGGGTACACGCCCATGTAGGCGTAGATGACCACGTGCCAATTGGTCGTCGGAAGCAGTTCGCCGCAGAGCCGCCGCAGAGCCGCCACCGCCTCCCGGTCCTGTCCCGGGTGGGTCTGCTGGGCATAGCTGAGCGACACACTGCGTATGCCGTGCTGGCAGAAGAAGAGCGCTTCGAGCACGCTCATCGCCACCAGTTGGCTCGGTGGGCACAATTGCCCGAGCATGCAGCCGCCGAACGTCTCCAGATGCGGTTCCACTCCCGATTCCCGCAACTGCGCGAAATCCTCGGTGCAGCGGACCCAGTTGCGTACCGACTCGTCCAGCGGAGTACGTCCGTAGGGGAGACAGTAGGAGACGGGGCCTCCCTCGGTGGCGTTGATCAGCGTGGTGCGCAGCGCGGCGAAGATGTCCCCGGGAACGGCCGATCCGTGCCGGACCTGGACCGGGAACGTCTCGTCCCTGATGCCCGCGAGGACCTGCTCGGTCACGGACCGGTCGTGGGTGACGATGGGGTAGCCGTTGAGACCGGCGCCGGCTCGCAGCGCGTTCTCCACGGACGCCAGTTCTCCGACCCTCGTATAGCTGTCGAGAGTGATCGTGCCGACCGTCGCCGCATCGGCGGCCCTGGTGGCGGCCAGCCCCGCGCGCATGGTGACGGGGTCGCTGAATCCCATGCGGGGCTGCACCACGAGGTCGCCGGTGCGGCTTCGCGCCCGGACGAAGGCTCCGAAGTCCACCGGGCGCGCGCCCCCGGCCGTCCGCCGGAGCGGGTGCGCGCCCGGTCTCACGCCACGACCTCGGTACGCTCCACGGCGCGGTCGGCCACGGGCAGCGCACCGGCGAAGCGGGTGAACTCCGCCATGGTGGTGGAGGCGTCGTCGAAGACGGCGTCGAACCCGGCGGACAGCAGCGCGCCGATCGCCGCCTCGCTCTGCTGCCCGGCGACGCCGAGCTTGCCGCCGATGACCACCGGGGTCGAGGCCAGCTCACCGCAGGCGCGCAACGCCTCGATGACGCGCAGACCGTCCTGGTGGCCGTGCCCGTTGACGCTGCTGATCACCACCAGGTCGGGGGCCGTCTCCCGGCAGGCGTCCACGAGGACGTGGTCCGGGGTGCACGGGCCCAGGTTGATCACCTCGTAGCCCAGCTCCTCGATGAGCAGCTGGAGGAAGACGAGGTTCCAGGTGTGCGAGTCGGAGGCCACGGTCGTGACGACCACGGTGCCGCGCCGGGCGCCCGCGGAGCTCACGGTGTCCGTGACGCCGTGCATCAGGCCGGAGCTCATGCGGTCCCTCCCGCAGCGGTGTGCGCGGTCGCCCGGTCCACGGCCGCGTAGCTGCGGCTGTGCTCGATCCGCGAGACGGACAGCACCGTGTCGCCCCGCACCACCACCTCGGTGGGGGCCGGGCGGCCCAGGAACATCAAGAGGCTGGCGGTCGGCCCGTAGGCGCCCGCGTTGGGGATGGTCACCAGGTCGCCCGGGGCCAGTGCCGGGAGGTCGATCTCCCGGCCGAGGATGTCACCGGGGGTGCACAACGGGCCCACCAGACTGGCGGATTCGACACACTCCCCCGCATCGGTCCCGACGGCGACGGGCAGCAGCCGGCCGAGGCCCGACATTCCGCCGAAGGTGTTGATGCCCGCGTCGAGGATGACGAACTTGCGGCCCCGGCTGATCTTGACGTTGCTGACGGAGGCGACCAGGGTGCCGCTCGCCCCGACGAGGTAGCGGCCCGATTCGCAGGCGATCTCGGGGCCCTCGGTCCGCCACCGCGGGAGGTGGGTGTCCAGTGCGGCGGCGAGCTCGCCGCGCAGCTTGGGGTACGCGCCCCGGACGCCGGGAACGGCGTACGGCACGGTGAATCCGCCGCCGATGTCGAGGAAGCGCAGGGGAAGTCCGAGTTCGTCCTGGAGGCGGGCGGCCAGTTCGATGGTGTGCCGGAACTCGCCGAGGAGGCTCTCCTCGTCCTTGGCGTTGCTCAGCGGGAAGAAGTGCATCCCGGTGATGCGGACGCCCTCGATGGTGCGCAGCTCGGGGAGGACACCGGCCAGCGTCTCGCTGTCGAAGCCGAACTGGGAGGGGGTGCCGGTCATCCGGATGCTGCTGGTGGCGCTGGCGGTCGCGCTGTTGACGCGCAGCAGGCAGTCGGCGGTGGCGCCGTGCGCCCGGGCGGCGTCGGCCACGTGGCGGACGTCGGAGACCGAGTCGGTGGAGAAGACGCGGACTCCCAGACGGATCGCCTCGTCCAGCTCGCCCGGTGTTTTGCCGGGGCCGGTGTAGAGGCAGTCCTCGCCGCGGAATCCGGCCGCGAGGGCGGACTCCAGCTCGCCGGTGGAGCTGATCTCGGGCCGGCAGTGACGGCCTTCGCCCTCCCGCAGGGCCCGGACCAGGTCCGGGTGGGGGTTGGCCTTGAGTGCGTAGAAGAGGGTGAACTCCTCGGGCAGGGCCTCGAACAGCTGCTGCCGTGCCGCGTCGACCTCGTCGAGGTCGTACACGTACAGAGGTGTGCCGTAGCGTTCGGCCAGTGCCTGGTAGCGGCTCATCGTCCTTCCCCGTCGATCATCTCGGTCAGTATCTGCCGGGCGTTCTTCCCGTGCAGGCTCAACGGCAGTTCGTCCAGGACCCGGCACAGGGCGGGCACCTTGGCCGACTCCAGCCGCTGGGCCAGTTCCTTCAGCACGGTGTGGGGCGGCAGTTCGGTCTCGGCGAAGATGACCAGGTCGCGGGTGTCGGTGGGCGGCAGCGCCGTGGCGGTGCGGACGCCGGGGATGTCCATGGCGGCGGCCTCGATCTCCACCGTGCTCATCCGGATGCCCTTGCGCTTGAACATGTCGTCGCGACGGCCCTCGAAATAGAGGTAACCGTCCTCGTCGAGCCGGCCGTAGTCGCCGGTGTGCAGCCGCAGCGCCCCGGTCTCCGGGTCGGTGCGGAAGGTGCGCGCCGAGAGTTCGGGCCGGCGCCAGTAGCCGGGCATGACGTGCGGTCCCACGGCGACGATCTCGCCGGTCTCCCCGGCCGGCAGGGTCCTGCCCTGCGCGTCCAGGATCAGGACGGTGGTGCCGGGCAGCGGCAGGCCCACCGAGCGCGGACGCTCGTTCTCCTGGTCCGGCGGCATGATGCTGACGCGTTTGCACTCGGTCTGTCCGAACTGGCGGACCACCCGCACGCCGGGGAACGCCTCGCGCAGGGCGTCGACCGC
The DNA here is from genome assembly GCF_042957125.1 of Streptomyces sp. NPDC008125. Classification (NCBI taxonomy): domain Bacteria; kingdom Bacillati; phylum Actinomycetota; class Actinomycetes; order Kitasatosporales; family Streptomycetaceae; genus Streptomyces; species Streptomyces sp. NPDC008125. The sequence goes on along the minus strand of NZ_JBIBHR010000028.1, from coordinate 44,824 downwards.
GTGGTCGGGAAGCGCGGCACCGGTATTGGTGAACATCCGTACCGGCGGCGGGTCCTGGGGGTCGCGGGCGGCGAGGGTGCCGATCATCGTGGCCAGCGACGGCACGATGGGGACCACGGTGGCGCCGGTCTCGCGCATCCGTCGCAGCAGTACGAGATCGGACTCGCCGCCGTCCAGGACCAGCTGGGAGCGTCCCAGACAGGTGAGCAGCACCTTGTACAGGCCGTAGTCCCAGGAGATCGGGAAGCGGCAGAAGACGACGTCGTCCGGCCGGTACCCGAGTACCTGCTGGATGGCGCGGGAGGCGAAGGTGACCTGGGCGTGCGGGCACACCACGGCCTTGGGCGCGGCGGTGCTGCCCGAGGTGTAGACGAGGAACGCGATGTCGTCGGTGCCGATGTCGAGGGGGGCGGCTGCCGGGCGCCCCGCGGCCTCCTCCACCTGGGGCCAGATCGCCGCGAGGTCGTGCACGGGGAGGTTCGCGGCCCGGCCGAGCACCTCGGTGGTGGCGCCCTCGCCGATGATCAGGGACGGTTCGGCGTCCTCGATGACGGACCGGAGGTGGTACTCCTTCATCGCGGGGTTGAGCGGCACCAGCATCACACCGGCGCGCGAGGCCCCGTAGACCATGGCCACCAGTTCGCGCCGGCTGGGGAGCTGCACGAGCAGGCGGTCACCGCGTACCGCGCCCTGTTCGGTGAGCCAGGCGGCGAAGCCATGGCTGAGTTCGGCCATCCGGCGGTACGTCACCTGGCCGGCGGCGTCGTGCAGGCACTCCCCGTCCGGGGTGTCCGCGACCGCCTCGTCGAGCAGGGAATGGACCGTCCCGCCGTTCCCGTGCGCCGTCGGCGCGCAAGTGGTGTTCGGATTCTCCACGGTTCCAACGTCGCTTTCGGGAGTGGGTGGCGAGCCGACCGCGTCGTCGCGCGAGGGGTCGGCTCGTGGGGCGTGGGGAGGTCCCGGTGCGGCCGGGGCACGGACCTGGGGGGGGTCCGTGCCCCGGGGTCCGGGGGTGGTCGGTTCCCCAGGACGTGTCTGACAATTCCCGCCGGGCGGTCGGCGCCCGGCACGGCACCTCGCGGCGTTGTCAGACACGCCCTGGGGCGTGTATCGAAAGTCCCGCCTGTCCGACGGCGCCCGGCACGCACGCTCGCCGCGTTGTCGGGATCACCCCGATACATCCAGTATCGGGGCGACCCTCCGCCTTGCGATCGCACGCACCGGACGTCGCCGGACCCGCCCTCCGGGCGAACGGCGCCACTTTCGACACACGCCCTAGTCGGCGATGCTCAGTGCCCCGACCGGGCAGACGTTGACGGACTCCGTGACTTCCTCGCGCAGCCTGTCGTCCGGCGTTTCGATCAGCAGGACCACCTTGCCGTCTTCGTCGTTCTGGTCGAAGACGGCGGGTGACGTGATCACACAGGAACCGGCCGCGACGCAGCGCTCTTTGTCAACGATCACACGCATGGGAAAACTCCTTTACCAGGTCACCGGCAGCTCGTGCACGCCGTCGATGAGGGCGTTGGCCTTGAAGGGCAGTTCGTCCAGGGCCGCGTCGAGGCGCAGCCCGGGAATGCGACGCAGCAGGGTCGTGAAGACGACCTCCAGCTGCATACGGACGAGCATCTGGCCCGCGCACTGGTGGCGTCCGAAGCCGAAGGCCACGTTGTGGCGTGCCTCGCGGCGGGTCAGGTCGAGGGTGTTGGGGTCCTTGAAGACCGCCGGGTCGTGGTTGGAGGCGGAGAGCGAGCAGATGACACCCTCGCCCTTGCGGATCAGCTGGCCGCCGATCTCGGCGTCCTCCAGCGCGACACGGACGGTGCCGTGGTCGGAGATGCTGGAGTAGCGCGACAGCTCGTCGACGGCCTGGCCCGACAGTTCGGGGTGCGCGCGCAGCCAGTCGGCCTGCTCGGGGTGCTGGAGGAGGACCAGGGTACCGATGGTGATGCCGTTGACGGTGCTCTCGTGGCCGGCGGCGATCATGGCCCGTACCAGGGCGCTGATGTCGGACGGCTCCAGTTCCTTCTTCCGGTCGTTGCGCTGGAGCAGGCTGCTGATCAGGTCGTCGCCCGGGTTCTTCTGGCGCTCGGCGATCAGCTCGTAGAGCAGCACCTCGACCTCGGCGTTGGCCGAGGCGTGCTCCTCGGCGCTGCCCTGGGTGACGAGGAGGGTGACCCAGCGGTGGAACAGGTCGCGCGACTCGTGCGGTACACCGGTCAGTTCGCACATGCCGATGGACGGCACGGGCATCGACAGCATGGACACGAGGTCCACCGGTCCGCCCTGCTCCAGCATCGCGTCGATGCACTCGTCGACGATCTCCTGGGTACGCGGCCGCATCGCCTCGACGCGCTTCACGCTGAGTTCCGGCATGAGCATCATGCGGTGCGCGGTGTGCTCCGGCGGGTCCATGTGGAGCAGGGCCGGCTTGACCTTGCCGAGGAGCTCCATGGGGAAGTGGAACTGGAGTGGGTAGCCGGGGTCGGCCATGTTGGAGCTGAACCGCGGGTCGACCAGCATCTGCCGGACGTCCTCGTAGCGGGTGAGCAGCCATGCCTCACGGCCGTTGAACTTGAGCTTGACCCGGGAGACCGGCTCGGTCTCCCGCAGCACCGCGTACTCCGGTGCCGGGTCCAGGGGACAGCCGGTGCGCTCCAGGGGGAACGGGCGGGGCTGGGCGTGCGGACATGCGTCGACGAGATCGGACATGGTTCCTTCTCCAGAGGTCTCTGCGCTCGGTGGGTAGGGGGCGGCTCTCTCAGCCGCGGGCCTTCTCGAGGGAGGCGCGTACGGCGGCGACGGTGCGGGCGATGTTCTCGCTGAGCGGCAGCGCCCGCAGCTCGGCGGAGAGGACTTCCACGGACGGGGTGACGTCGACACCCTTCGCGTCCAGCGTGTGCAGCAGCCCGGTGATGTCGCAGTCGCCGTCGCCGGGCAGCAGGCGGCCGCTGAGGACCTCGTTCATGACGTCGGGCGACGGGGTGCGCGGGGCGTCCGCGAACTCCACGGCCGCGATCTGCGCGCCGGTGAGCTGGTCGACCGCGCCGACGCCCGTCGGGTCGCGGAAAAGGTGCCACATGTCGATGAGGAGACCGGCGTTGGGACGGTCGGCGGCGACGATGATGTCGGAGGCGACCTGGTAGGTGAAGCCGGGCATCACGGCCATGGCTTCCAGGGAGATGTTCAGCCCGCGTGCGGCGGCACGGTCGCACATCGCGCCGAAGCGCTCGGCGAGGACCTCGGTGGGGGGCATCTCCACGCCCGTCGGGTAGACGGCGCAGGACTTGACCGCCGGAATGCCGGCCAGGACAGCCAGTTCGAACAGGCGGTTCTCCGACTCCAGGGCGGGGCCGCTCTCCTCCGGCCCGGCGTTCCAGCCGAACAGGACCTCCAGCTCGTGCAGCCGGACCCCGTACTCGGTGAGCAGGCCGCGCAGCTTGTCCGCGGAGTGTTCGGCCAGGAACGCCTCCAGCTCCTCGACACCCATGCCCATCGAGACGCAGTTGTTCTCGGCCAGCGCCGCCAGGCGCTCTTCCAGTGTGTACCGGACGGGCTCCTGCCAGGCCGACCCGGTCAGCTGCAGATAGGCGAAGCCCAGGTCGGTCCTGGTCAGAAGGGTCATGGTGTACCTCTCGCTCGTGAGTCCGCGGCCGGTCCTGGTGGAGACGGCAGGGGCGCGGCGCCGGCCTGGGCGCGTCCCGCCGGGTGTGTGTGCGTCGGGGCCGGGTCGACCGGGGCTCGCTCAGGCGGCGAGGTTCCGGCGGACGGGCTGAAGGGCTGTCCTCGGGTCCACCGCGACGACATCGAAGTTCCCGGTGGTGACGGGAACCCGGCCGAAGAGGCTGTCCGGCCCGGCGACGTACAGCCTGCGGACACCGTGTCCGAGCAGGGCTTCGACGACGGCGGGCCAGCGGACGGGACGGACGAAGCCGTCCAGGAGCATGGTGCGGACCTGGTCGCCGGTGGTCAGCAGGGCGCCGTCCTGGTCGGCGACGACCGGTATCCGGGGATCGTGGAAGGTCAGCGGGGCGAAGAGTTCCTCCTCGGCCCGCCGGCGCAGGGGCTCGAAGACGCTCGCGTGCATGGGCGGGCGCATCGTGTACAGCGGCAGGCCGCCGACCGAACGCAGCCGCTTGCCGAGCCACTCCAGCACGGTCTCGCGCAGCGACACCATGTAGAAGTCTTCGTCGACGTGGCAGGCGATCTCGTACCACTCACCGCGCTCGTCGAGTTCGGCGAGCACCCGGTCGAGTTCGGTGCGCGGGACGCGGGTGAAGGAGTGGGTGACGACGTCCTGGTGGTTCTCCGCGAACCAGGATTCCAGGAGCCTGGCCCAGCCGGCGGTCAGGCGCACCGCGTCGGCGAAGTCCAGGACGCCGGTGTGGGCCGCCGCGGTCTTTCCGCCGAAGCTGGGGCCGACGCAGAGAGCGGGTTCCGGGTCGAACCGGTCCCGCGCCCAGGTGGCGAGGGCAAGGCAGTTGACGAGGAACGCGACCTGCGCGTACTCGCTGTAGTCGCCCTCCGTGTCGCGGTAGCGGTCGACGAGCGAGTAGCCGAGCACGTCGTCGGCCTCGGCGACGAGCCGCCGGGCCACCGGGTTGATCAGCATGAACTTGGCGGAGTCCTGAAAGCGCGTGGGGCTCATGCCGGGGAAGACCAGCGCACCACCGGTGCGGAGGTCGTGTCTCATGGTGTCCTGCCCTTCAGCACGTCGTTCAGGAGCGATCAGCCCGTGGGGCCGCTTCGTGTCCGAACCGGTCGGGACCCAGGCTGGGGTCTGCCCGCTGCCGCCAAAACCCCTAAGTTCGCGGGTCCGAATTCCGTTGACGCCCGCTCGCTTCCGGCCTCCGGCACACCGCCGTCGAGGCGGCGCAAAGGCACTTCGCTTCCACCGTGCGACACCCCGTAGAGCCCCTAAGGGTTTCGGTCCGCGCCGGAGCGGCGAGGCGATGACGACTCGCGTGGCCCCGGACGTGCTCGGCCCCGGAACGGCGAGGTTAGGGGGGTTCCGGACAACTTAGGGGCGGACGCGGGGATCGCACCGGGCCTTCGATGAGGGACGGTTGACCGCATCCTGCGCCGGTGCGAGCAGCCACCGCGCACCGTCGACATGTGGATGGGTGGGACCATGACAGTCATTCAGGACGCCCCGTCGGACAGCGGTGGTGATACCCCCGCGGAGCACCGGCCGGACCTGCGCTCTCTGGTGGCTCACGCGACGGAGCTGAAGAACGCGGCGCGTGAGGGTATGGGGCCGCGCTCGACGGAACAGCAGCATGCCCGGGGCAAGTTGACCGCGCCCGAGCGTCTGGAGCTGCTCTTCGACCCGGGTACGTTCCAGGAGGTGGAGTCACTGCGGCGGCACCGGTCCTCAGGGTTCGGCCTGGAGCACCGGCGGCCGAGCGGGGACGGGGTGATCACCGGATGGGGCCAGGTGCACGGCCGTACGGTGTTCGCGTACGCGCATGACTTCCGGGTCTTCGGCGGCTCGCTGGGCGAGGCTCACGCGCAGAAGATCCACAAGGTGATGGACCTGGCGATCTCGGCCGGCGCGCCACTGGTGGGGCTGAGCGACGGCGCCGGCGCACGCATCCAGGAGGGTGTGACGGCGCTCGCCGGATACGGCGGGATCTTCCGCCGCAATGTCCGGGCGTCCGGGGTGATCCCTCAGATCAGCGTGATCCTCGGGCCCTGCGCGGGCGGTGCCACCTACTCCCCCGCGCTCACCGATTTCGTCTTCATGGTGCGGGACATCTCGCAGATGTACATCACCGGGCCCGACGTGGTCCAGGCCGTCACCAACGAACGCGTGACGCACGAGGAACTCGGCGGGGCACAGGTCCACGCGACGGTCTCCGGCGCGGCCGGTTTCATGTACGACGACGAGGCGGAGTGCCTGGACGAGGTCAGGCACCTGCTCTCGCTGCTGCCCGCGAACAACCGCGAGCTCCCGCCCGAGGCGCCGACCGAGGACCCCGCGGACCGGCGGTGCGAGGCACTGCTGAGCCTGGTGCCGCAACACGCCAACCAGTCGTACGACATGCGTGCGGTGATCCGGGAAATCGTCGACGACGAGGACTTCTTCGAGGTCCACGCGCTGTGGGCCACCAACATCATCTGCGCGCTGGCCCGGCTGGACGGCCACACGGTCGGCATCGTGGCGAACCAGCCCGCTTCGCAGGCCGGGGTGCTGGACATCCACGCGTCGGAGAAGGCGGCACGGTTCGTCCAGACCTGCGACGCGTTCAGCATTCCCCTGATCACTCTGGTGGACGTGCCGGGCTTCCTGCCGGGCACCGACCAGGAACACCAGGGCATCATCCGGCACGGCGCGAAGCTGCTCTACGCCTACTGCGACGCGACCGTCCCCCGTGTCCAGGTCATCCTTCGCAAGGCGTACGGCGGGGCGTACATCGTGATGGACTCGCGTTCCATCGGAGCCGACCTGTCCTTCGCATGGCCGACGAACGAGATCGCGGTGATGGGCGCGGAGGGCGCCGCGAACATCGTCTTCCGCCGGGAGATCGCCGCAGCGCCGGACCCCGCGGCGGCCCGCGAGCTGCGGATCAAGGAGTACCGGCAGGAGCTGATGCACCCGTACTACGCGGCTGAGCGCGGCCTGGTCGACGACGTGATCGATCCGGCCGAGACCCGTGCGGTGCTGGTGCGTTCCCTGGCGATGCTGCGGACCAAGGACGCACCCGTACCGGCCCGCAAGCACGGCAACCCCCCGACCTGAGCCCGTGAGGACCGACCATGACCACTGCCCCCCACTCCCCCGCACCGGGCGCCGCGGCCCCGGACCGCACCGGAGCGGCGCTGCGCTTCCTCCGCGGTGCGCCGTCCGTCGAGGAGATCGCCGCGGTGACGGCCGCGCTGCTGAGCCTGCACCGTGCTCCGACAGCCGTCCCCGGCATCCGCCGGGACGTGACGCCCCGGTGGAGCGCACCACTTCACTACCGGCCGCCCGGAAGCTGGGCGGCACGGTGAGGCAGGACGCGGCGCTGCCCCACCCCTGCCCCCTCGGCCGCTCCGACCAACAGCCACAGCAGAAGGACGTAGAGCACTGATGACGGATGAATCACGGGAGACCGGCCCCTGGATCCGGCGCTTCCATCCGGCTCCCGCGGCCCGCAACCGCCTGGTCTGCTTCCCCCACGCGGGCGGATCGGCCACCTATTACTTCCCGGTGTCGCGTGCGCTGTCCCCGGCGATCGATGTTCTCGCCATCCAGTACCCCGGCCGTCAGGACCGGAGGCACGAGCCCTGCGTCGAGGACATCGAGAAGCTGGCCGATCTCGTCGTCGGGGAGCTGGACTCCTGGCGGGACCTGCCGCTGACTCTGTTCGGCCACAGCATGGGGGCCACGCTCGCGTTCGAGGTGGCCCGCAGACTGGAGGCCGGGGGGACACCGCCGGTCACGCTTTTCGCCTCCGGCCGCCGGGCACCCTCCCGGGTACGCGACGAGCGCGTGCACCAGGCGGGAGACGACCGTCTCATCGCCGACATCACCCAGCTGAGCGGCACGGATTCCGCGGTGCTCGGCGATCCCGAGATCCTGCGCATGATCCTTCCGGCCATCCGTAGCGACTACAAGGCCGCGGAGACCTATCGCTACCGACCGGGACCGCCGCTCGGGCTGGACGTCGTCGCACTCGTCGGTGACGCGGACCAGCAGGTGACGGTCGACGAGGCGGAAGCGTGGCGCGAGCACACCACGGCCTCGTTCGAGCTGAAGGTGTTCCCCGGCGGCCACTTCTTCCTCGACTCCCACGTGGCCACGGTCCTCGAACTGATCCGCGCCCGCATGAGCGCGTCGGCGGTCGGATCGTGAGTGACCGGGACCGGCGGGCCGTCCGCCCGCCGGTCCCGGTCACTCGCCGGTGAGCTCCACACGGGGCGCCGGTGACCGGCGTCCGCTTCCTGGACCCACTCCCGCCTGCCTCGGAATCGCTTCCGGGGCAGGCCGACTTCATGTAGTGGGCAGTGTATTCCGGACAGAGTTGCGGCGGAGTTCCGCTTCCCTCTCCAGAATCTAGACGGACGTACTAGACTAGCGTCTATCGCGGCGTCGGACAGCCCGCCCCAAGGGCTGTCCCTCGACTCCCGACGAACCAGCGCTCGGCATCGGATGCGGCACATCGCAAGACGGAGGGTTGCTCACCTATCGGACGTACTCGGGTGTTCCGGCAGGGCGGCGAGGTGCCGCGGCTGTCGTGACGCGCCCGCCAGGAACTGCGGGACAGCCCTCAACAAGCCGATGCGCGAGACAGTCCCGGGAAATGCCGGCGACTTACGCCGCCCGGACAGACACCGATCTTCGCCCCGTGTACACGGTCACGCCTCCTCCCCGGTTGGCCGTCACTGACCGGCTATCGACTACGGAGGCCAGAATGCCGGTACGACCAGAGCACGGCGTCACCTCACGCGTCACCGAGGACGGGTGCCTCGAATTCCTCACCACGGCGGACGGCGCCATCTACCGGTGCAGCCCCGTCGCCGCTGCCATGTGGATCGCGCTGCGCCAGCACAACGGCGAACTCGGCCCGGCCGCCGAGATGCTGGCCGCGCTCTGGTACACCGACCCCGAGAACACCCGGACCGACATGGACATATGGGTCAGCGAGCTGCGGGACGCCGGCCTGGTCCGCGACGAGCCCTGAGCATCGGGGCCGCATGCTGCCCGGGCGCCGGGCGCCCACCCGTTCCGCGCCTTCAGGAACACAGTGTGCTGGTCACTGCGGAGCACCGGGCGAACCGGCTCCTGCCGAGGGCGCCGCGCCGGTGATCCGGCCGTCGGCCTCGCCGCGACGTGGCAGCCGCTGCCGCGGGGCTCGGACGGGGAGCTTCTCCGAGGCGTACGGCAACACGGCCGGGGCGCCCCCGCGGCGGGCCCAGGACCGGCCGTGCTGACGACCCTCGTGCTGCTTCCGGCGGGCCAGGCGTGGCCGTCGTCTCCTCTGCGGCCGGCAGTGAGGTCCTCGCGCGGCTCTCCGCGTCCGCCACCCGGGAGCGGGGCCCGCACGGTTGGCCGGACCTGGACCACCATGGCGGTCGACCTGCGGCAACAGGCATGATGGGGACTCAAGTTCCGCACACCCCCTTACATGCCGCGTGTCCCCGTCGCCCCACCGGCCCCGGGGGCCGGGAGGTCAGATACGTGTCACGCCAGATGCTCACCGTCGCAGTGGACGGTTCGGGCGATTTCCGTACCGTCGCGGAGGCCGTCGCACGGGCCCGGAACGGAGCCGTCGTCAGCATCGGCCCCGGCCGCTACCAGGAGTCCCTCACCGTTGCCACCGCGATCACGCTGACCGCGTCCGAGGGTGCCGGAACGGTGGAACTGGCGCCCCGGCGCGGGACCGCGCTGACCCTCACCGGCGACGCCGTGATGGTGAGCGATCTGGTGCTGCGCGGCCACGACGACGAACTGCCGGTCATCGACTCACCGCGCGGGCAGATCGCGATGGACCGGTGCGAGGTGCACGGCTCGGCGTGGGCGGCGCTGTTCGCGCGGGGCAGCGGGTCCCTCGTCCTGCGCGAGTGCCGGGTCAGCAATCCGGCGGGCGCAGGTGTGGTCTCGACGTCCGGGAACGAGAGCTTCGTCGAGGACTGTGTCGTCGAGCATCTGGGCACCTCCGCGGTGGTGGCCGGCGAACACGGGCGGATCACCGTACGCGGCGGCAGGCTGCGCGACACCCGCGGCAACGGGGTGCTGACGAACGGCCAGGCGTACCTGCACCTGGAGGACTGCGAGATATCCGCGGCGGACAAGCCCGGGGTCGCCGTCGAGGAGGACAGCACGGTGCGCATGGTGCGCGGTTCGGTCCGGCAGGCGGTGGTCGGGGTGTACGTCAGCTCGACCGGGCAGACCGTGCTGGAGGAGGTGACGGTCACCGACACGACCGGGCACGGATTCGTGCTGGGCGCCGGCAGCTCCCCCGCTCTCACCGCCTGCCGTACGGAACGGACGGCGGGCCACGGGCTGTTCGTGACCGAACGCAGCCGGGGCACTTTCAAGGACTGCGTGTTCACCTCCGCGCGGGACGCGGGGATCCGCGTCAACGGGTTCTCCTCGCCGGTACTGACCGGGACCGTCGTGGCGGACGCGGAGGCCGTCGGAGTGCTGCTCGACGAGGACTCGGCGGGTGAGTTCGACCGCCTGGAGGTACGGGACGCGGGCGGGTCCGGCATCGTCGTCCGTACCGGTGCCAACCCGCTGCTGCGCCGCGCCACCGTCACCCGGCCGGGGTCGCACGGGGTGGAGGTCGCCAAGGACGGGCGAGGCCGGCTCGAGGAGTGCGTCGTCGAGGCGTCGGCCGGCTCGGCCGTGCACGTCTCGGGACACGGCAGCCTGTACGTCGGCGGCAGCACGCTGCGGGCGGCGGCCGAGTCGGGCGTGCACGTCGGGGCGCTCGGCACGGTCACCCTGCGCGACACCGTCGTCGAGGGCGCGTCCGGTGCGGGCGTCCGCATCGATCCGGAGGGCGAGCTGTCCGCCGCGCGGGTGCGGGTCACCGGCGCGGGTGAACACGGGGTGCTGGTCGCTGCGGGCGCGCGGGCGGCCCTGAAATCCTGTGAGGTGTCCGGCTCCGCCGCCGACGGCGTACGGGTCGAGGGGACCGACCCGGCCTCGCTGACCGGCTGCACGGTACGGGACAACCGGGGCAGCGGACTGCGCCAGGCGGTGCCCGGCGACCGGCTCGCCGTCGACGGCCTGACCAGTGCGGACAACGGCGCTCCGGATGCCTGGGGCAGCGCCGCGGGTGCCGAGGCGGCGGGCGACGGACGCCTCCCGGGAGGCGCGGTCCCGATGAAGTCGGAACCGGACAACGACACCGGCCCGGTGGCCGAGCTGGAGTCCCTGATCGGTCTCGCCGACGTGAAGCAACAGGTCCTGACGCTGATCAACCTGAACCGGCTGGCCCAGCGGCGCGCCAGCCTCGGCATGCCCGCCCCGCCGATGAGCCGCCATCTGGTGTTCGCGGGCCCGCCCGGAACCGGCAAGACGACGGTGGCCCGGCTGTACGGGTCGATCCTCGCGTCGCTCGGAGTGCTGCGCAGCGGGCACTTGGTGGAGGTCTCGCGGGCCGACCTGGTGGCCCAGATCGTCGGCGGCACCGCGATCAAGACCACCGAGACGTTCAACAAGGCGCTGGGCGGGGTGCTGTTCGTCGACGAGGCGTACACCCTGGTGTCCGACGGCGGTGGTTCGGGCGCGGACTTCGGCCGGGAGGCCATCGACACACTGGTGAAGCTGATGGAGGACCACCGGGAGGACGTGGTGGTCGTGGCGGCCGGCTACCCGGAGGAGATGACCGGTTTCCTCACCTCCAACCCCGGTCTGGCATCCCGGTTCACCCGCACCGTGGAGTTCACCGACTACACCTCGGACGAGTTGGTCACCATCGTCGAGCGGATGTGCTCGGGGCACCGCTACGAGCTCGAACCGGCGGCCAGGACCGCCTTGCACGGCCACTTCGACGCCCTTCCGCGCGACGCGTCGTTCGGCAACGGGCGCACCGCGCGCAAGGTGTTCGAGGAGATGGTGGACCGTCAGGCGTCCCGGCTGGCGGGCATGGCGGAGGTCAACGAACGCGATCTGGCGGTACTGACGGCGAAGGACGTCGGCGTGAGCGCGGCCGTGGACCCCAAGGCCGACGACGACCCGCTGCTGCGGCTGGACGCACTGGTGGGGCTCGCCGCGGTCAAGCGGGAGGTGGGCGACCTGGTCAATCTGCTGGCCACCGCACGCCGCCGCGCCGAGGCCGGGCTGCCCGCACCTCGCATCAGCAACCACCTGGTCTTCGCGGGCCCGCCCGGAACCGGCAAGACGACGGTGGCCCGGCTGTACGGGGAACTGCTGGCCTCACTCGGTGTGCTGCCGCGCGGCCAGCTGGTCGAGGTGTCGCGGGCCGATCTGGTGGGCCGGTGGGTCGGGCACACCGCGCAGCTCACGAAGGAGGTGTTCACGCGGGCGCTCGGCGGTGTGCTGTTCATCGACGAGGCGTACACCCTCACTCCCGCGGGGAGCGGCGGTTCGTCCGACTTCGGCCAGGAGGCCGTGGACACCCTCCTGAAGCTGATGGAGGACCACCGCGACGAGGTGGTGGTGATCGCGGCGGGCTACACCGAGGAGATGGCGCGCTTCCTGGGCTCCAACCCGGGTCTCGCGTCCCGTTTCCCCCGGCACGTCGAGTTCCCCGACTACTCCTCCGACGAGCTGGTCACGATCGTGCGCCAGCACGCCGTCGACAACGGCTACGAGTGCGCGCCCGGTGCCGCCACCGCGCTGCGCGCGCACTTCGACGGGCTGCCCAGGGGGCGCACGTTCGGCAACGCACGTCTCGCGCGGCAGACCCTGGAGGAGATGATGACGCGTCAGGCCGGGCGGCTGAGCGCAATCGCGGCGCCGAGCCTGGAGGATCTGCAGCTCCTGCTGCCGGAGGACCTGACCGGTCTGCCGCAGCCCTCCTGAGGCCGCCCGGCCGCCCCGCCGCGCAGTCCTCCCCGGACCTTCCGGATCCCCGTACATCCTGGACCTCACGGAACCGAGGAACGCCCCGCATGCTCCGCCGTACGACCGTTCTGCTGCTCTGCACCGCTCTCACCGCCCTGCCGGTCCGGCTCGCCTTCGCGGACGACGGCGACGGACAGGTGGTGCTGCCGGGGGTACCCGAGCGCCTGTCCTCCCAGCAGGCGTGCACGACCGCCGAGGGCCGTGCCACCTCCGACGCCCCCTGGACGCGCCAGGCGCTCGGCCTGGACCAGGTGTGGACCTTGTCGCAGGGGCGGGGCGTGACGGTCGCGATCGTCGGCACCGGGGTGAGCGACGGGCCCGCCGTGCTGGCCGGCCGGGTCGACGCGGTGGACGACGCGGACGAGGACTGCGTGGGACGGGGGACCTTCCAGGCGGGTCTCGTCGCGGGGGCGGCCACTCCCGGCCAGGGCTTTGCCGGGGTCGCCCCACAGGCGAGGATCCTGGCCGTACGGGGCACGGGCGTCCGTGGCGAACCCGATCCGGCCCGGCTGGCGGCCGGGGTGCGGGCGGCGGCGGAGCGCGGGGCCGGTGTGATCGTCGTGTCAGCGCCGCTGAACGGCGCGGACAAGGCGGTACGGGCGGCTCTGGCTGTGGCCGCGGCAAAGGACTCGCTGGTGGTGGCCCCGGCGGCGGCGGACAGTGTGCCGCTGTCCACCGGCACCGACGCGCCGGCCAAACCCGCTCCCGCCCCTCCGGAGAACGTCCTCGCCGTACTGGACACCGGCCCGCAGGGCACCCGTCCGGACGATGCCCCGCCCTACACGCGCGCCGACCTCACCGCGCCCGGTGACGCGCTCGTCGGCCCCGGCCCGGTGGGCGGCGGCATGTGGACGGGCTCCGGCGCGTCACTGGCGGCGGCGGTGACGGCGGGCGCGGCGGCGCTGGTGCGCTCCTACCACCCGGAGCTGGACGCGGCCCAGGTGCGGGAGAGGCTGGTGCGCACGGCGTACCCGGCGGACCTGCCCGCGCTGGACCCCTACGGCGCGGTGGCGGGCGCCCAGGCCCCGGCCGCGCGAGCGGCGGCCGGCCGCCCGGACCCGGTGCGGCCCGTACCGCCGCCGGACACCGCGGGCGCCACGAACACCGCGCTGCTGGTCACGGCGGGCGCCGCGGGGGTGGCGCTGCTCGTGGCGTTCCTCGCGGTGGTGATGCCGCGGGGGCGGGCCAGGGGCTGGCGGCCGGGCCGGCTGGGCACCGGGGACGCACGCGGGAGCGGCGGCAGCGCCTGACGGCTACTCCTCCCGTTCCTCCTTCGGCGGCGCCACCTCACGGGGAAGCGCGATCTGGACCAGCGCGGCCTTGCGGCGGGCGATCCGCAGCGCACGCCCCGGCGGCAGAATCCGCGGATTGACGCTGTCGAAGACGTAGCCCTCCGAGGGCGGGCAGGACAGCTGGAGGGCCGGGGAGTTGACCTCCTGGAGCTTGCGCATCAGGGGGTCCATGCGTGACGCGCCGGTCGACGCGCGGGCCACGACCAGGTGGAGGCCGACCTCGTAGCCGAGCGGAATGTGCGGCAGCAGCGGTTCGAAGGGGCCGCTGAAGCCGGTGCCGACCATCTCGTAGTCGTCGACGAGCACGAACACGCGCGGCCCGGTCCACCAGTCGGCCCGCCGCATCCGGGCCGGGGAGATGTCCTCGCCCGGGGCGCGGACGACCATCGCCCGGGTGACACCGTCGACGAGTTCGCGCAATGGGTCCGCCGCCACCGCGTGACCGAGCCGGTACTCCTCGGGGACCGCCTCGACGAGCTCGCGGCGGTAGTCGACCACCAGGATGCGCGCCTGCTCGGGGGTGTGGTTCGCGACGATCTGCTGGACGAGCAGCCTCAGCGCACTGGTCTTGCCGCTCTCCGTGTCACCGACCAGCATCAGGTGCGGGTTCTGGGCGAAGTCGTGCCAGACGGGGGCCAGTTCGGCTTCGTCCCGGCCGAACGGGACGCGCAGCGGCCGCTCCGGGTCCGCCGGCGGCAGGTCGGCGGTGGTGAGGTGGGCCGGCAGCATGCGGACGGGCGGGGCAGGCGGGGCGTCCCAGTTCTCCGCGACGGCCTCGACGAGGTCCGCGAGGGCGTCCGTGAGGTCCTCCGCGTCCTCGCCGCCGTCGATGCGCGGGAGTGCGGCGAGGAAGTGGAGCTTCTCGTTGCTCAGACCGCGTCCGGGCACGGCGGGCACGGTGCCGGCCTTGCGGATGTCGACGGCGGAGTCCATCGGGTCGCCCATCCGCAGCTCCAGGCGGGTGCCGACCTGGTCGCGGAGGGCGGCGGAGAGCTCCACCCAGCGGGAGGTGCTGACCATGAGGTGGACGCCGTAGTTGAGGCCCCGGGTGGCGATGCCGTTGAAGACCGCGATGTCGTCGAACATGTCGCTGCGGACCGTGGACCAGCCGTCCACGACGAGGAAGACGTCGCCCAGCGGCTCGTCGGGGTACTGTCCTTCGGCCCGCCGCCTGCGGTAGGTGGCCATGGAGTCGATGCCCTGCTCCTGGAAGAACAGCTCCCGCCGGTTGAGCAGCGAGGTGACCTCGGCGAGGGTGCGGGAGATCCGTTCCCGGTCGAGACGGCCGGCGACCCCGCCGACGTGCGGCAGTCCGGACAGGCCGAGCAGCGCGCCGCCCCCGAAGTCCAGGCAGTAGAACTGCACTTCGCGGGGGGTGTGGGTGAGGGCGAGCGCGGCGATGAGGGTCCGCAGCACGGTGGACTTGCCGCTCTGCGGGCCTCCTGCGACGGCGAGGTGTCCGCCCGCGCCGGAGAAGTCGGCGATGAGCAGGTCGCGCACCTGGTCGAAGGGCTTGTCGACGATGCCGACGGGAACGCGCAGCTTGCCCCGGTCGGCCCAACCCGTCGTGGTGAGGCCGAAGTCGGGGTCCGGGACCAGGGGTGGCAGCAGTGCGTCGAGGGCGGGCGGGGCGCCCAGCGGAGGCAGCCACACCTGGCGGGCGGGCGGCCCGCTGTCGCGCAGCCGGCCGAGGGCGAGCGCGAGGAGGGACTCGCCCGGGCCGGGCTCCTCGGTCACCGGTTCGGGGGCGGCGGGCAGGGTGCGCGGCACCACCCAGTCGGTGCCCCACGGCACGACCTGGCGGGCTATCTGCGCCTGTTGGGCGGCACCGCGCCTGCTCGTGTACGCCCCGGAGACGTACGCGGCCCGGAACCGGGTCAGCGCTTCCACGCCGCTCTTCAGGTAGCCGCTGCCGGGGGTGGGCGGCAGGTGGTAGGCGTCGGGGACACCGAGCACGCCGCGGCTCTCGATCGCCGAGAAGGTACGCAGCCCGATGCGGTAGGAGAGGTGGGACTCCAACTGGTGCATGCGGCCCTCCTCCAGCCGTTGCGAGGCCAGCAGGAGGTGGACGCCGAGCGAGCGCCCGAGGCGGCCGATCATCACGAAGAGTTCCATGAAGTCACGGTGTGCGGAGAGGAGCTCGGAGAACTCGTCGACGACAATGAAGAGGGAGGGCAGCGGTGCCAGCGGAGTACCGGAGGCGCGGGCCTTCTCGTACTCCAGCACGGAGGAGTAGTTCCCCGCCCGGCGGAGGAGTTCCTGGCGCCTCATCAGTTCGCCGTGCAGGGCGTCCTGCATGCGCCCGACGAGGGGGAGTTCCTCCGCCAGGTTCGTGATGACGGCCGAGGTGTGCGGCAGTTCGTCCATTCCGAGGAAGGTGGCGCCGCCCTTGAAGTCGACGAGCACGAAGTTGAGGGTCTCGGACGAGTGGGTGAGCGCCAGGCCCAGCACCAGGGTGCGCAGCAGTTCGCTCTTGCCGGAGCCGGTGGCGCCGATGAGCATGCCGTGCGGGCCCATGCCGCCCTGGGCGGACTCCTTGATGTCGAGTTCGACGGGCAGTCCGTCCTCGCCGACGGCTATCGGTACCCGCAGCCGGCCACGGCTCTCCAGCGGACGGCTGTCCCACAGCTTGGCGGGGTCGTGGCGGCGCAGGTCCGCGATGCCGAGCAGAGAGGTGAGTTCGGTGTCGGAGACGAACGGCTCGGCCGAGACCGCACCACCGCCGAGGCGGTACGGGGCGAGCCGGGCGGCCAGCGTACGGGCGGCGAGCGGACCGAGCGTGTCGGGTTCACCCAGCAGGGTGGACTGCTCCTTGCGTTCGCGGTCGGTGCGCACCAGATGGAGTCCGTCGTCGTCGATGCGCAGCCGCAGGGTGCCGCGGGCGGGCTTCCAGGCCAGCGTCTGCGACAGGTCGACGACGACGGCGTTGCGGTACCCGGCTCCTTCGAGGCGGTGGCCGCCCGGCACGGTGCCGCCGTCCACGACGACGACGGTGAAGGGCTCGTCGCGGCCGGGCGCGGTCTCCGGGTCGAAGGGCGGGCGTTCGGTGAAGTCCGCACCGAGCAGCTCGTCCAGCTCCACGAGCCCCGCCGCGACGGTACGGGCCTGGCCCGCGCCGTCGCGCTGGTAGGCGTGCTGGGCGTGCGGCAGCCATTTCACCCACTCCCAGTCGGCGCGCCGCGCGTCGGAGACGCAGAGCGCGACGGTGAGTTCCTCGGGGGCGTGGAAGGCCGCGAGCTGGGCGATCAGGGCGCGGGCGAGGGAACGGGCCCGCTCGTCGTCGCCGTGCACGAGAATCCGCGACCAGGCGCGCAGGTAGAGGGCGATGGGCTGGCCCGGCACGGTTCCGTACGCGCGGATGAAGCTGCGCAGGGCGTGGGCGGTGAGCGGTTCCAGGTCTTCGACGGGCTTGGTGGCCAGCGGGGCGAGCCGGGTGCCGAGCTTCTGCTCGCCGACGGCGACACGTACCTCTGCGAAGTCCTCGTCGGCGGGGCGGCGTTCCCACTGCCGGCTGGTGCCGGTCAGCGCCCACAGTCCGGCCGGGTCCGGGTGACGCCAGGCCAGGGCCTTTTGCTGATCCGCCACCGCGCGGCGGATCCTGCGCCGGGTCTGGGCCAGGTACCGCAGGTAGTCCCGTCGCTCTCCTTTGAGCTTGCGCTTGCGTTCGCCCGCGCTGCGCATCAGCTGTCCGACGATCATCGCGACGGACGAGAGCAGCATCAGCCCGATGGCCAGGTAGCTGAAGGTGGTGGCCTGGCCGGGTCTGATGAACATCATCATCATGGCGATCGACGTCAGGCCCATGGGGAGGTACATCCACATGGCCGAGGTGTTCGGCTCCGCCTCCGGGAGGGCGGGCGGTTCCTGGAGGCTGATCTCGCCGTCCGGCATGTCGGGGCCCCGCCTGCGGGCGGGACGACGGAACAGAACGGTGCTCACGCGGAATTACTCCTCGGGCTCGTCGCCTCTGAGGCGGTGGGGAGGCGGGGGTCCAGACGGTTCGGCACAAAGGGCGCGAATGCGCCGCTCGGGACGGTCTCACCAGTGGCAGACGGCCTGACCCAAGATCAAAGGTAGTGTGCGGTCATCAACTTTGGTATCCCCGCCCCTCGGAGAGGTGTGGCCCCGCCGCATGACAGACATATCCGCCCCCGGCCTGTGCCGGATCACGGTGAGAACCCGGGAACGGGTCATCGATCTGGCGGTTCCCGCCGACGTGCCCGTGTCCGACCTGCTGCCCATCCTCCTCGACCACGCGGGCCACGACCTCGCGGAGAAGGGGATCGAACACGGCGGCTGGGTGCTGCAACGCCTGGGCGAGGAGCCCCTGGACGTCGAGCGCACCCCGGAGAGCCTGGCGCTGCGGGACGGCGAGACGCTGTTCCTCCGCCCTCGCGCCGAGGCGCTGCCGCCAGTCCACTTCGACGACCTGGTGGACGGGGTCGCCGAGACGATGCGCGACCGCCCGCACGGCTGGGAGGCCCGGACCAGCCGGTGGCTGCTGCGCGGCACAGCGGTGGTGCTCCTCGCGGCGGGGCTGCTGGTGCTGGCGCTGCCGGGCGGCTCCGCACCGCTGCGGGCCGCGGTCGCGGCCGGCACCGGACTGCTGGTGCTTTTCGGCGCCGCCACGGCGAGCCGGGCGGTGGGCGACTCCGCGGCGGGCGCCGCACTCGGCGTCCTGGTCGCGCCGTATCTGGGGCTGGCCGGTGCGCTGCTGCCCAGTGGTGACGCGGACGCGCACCTGA
This sequence comes from Streptomyces sp. NPDC008125, assembly GCF_042957125.1. Taxonomy (NCBI): domain Bacteria; kingdom Bacillati; phylum Actinomycetota; class Actinomycetes; order Kitasatosporales; family Streptomycetaceae; genus Streptomyces; species Streptomyces sp. NPDC008125. The sequence continues at coordinate 26,264 of NZ_JBIBHR010000028.1, read as the reverse complement.
CGGGGGCGCGGCTGCTCGCCGGTTCGGCGGCGGCAGCGGGCGGGGCGGTGCTGGCGGTGGCCGCCGTCGCGGCCTTCGTGCCACTGCTGCTGAGCGCGGCGGCGGTCGCGCTCGCGGGTGCCCTGTGGGGTGCGCTGATACTGGTCACCGACTGGCCGGCCGCGCACGCGGCGAGCGTCCTCGCGGTCCTGGCGGTCGTCTTCGGCGGCCTCGTCCCGGGCATCGCGTTCCGGCTGTCCGGGCTGCGGCTGCCCGCCCTGCCGACCAACGCGGAGCAGCTCCAGGAAGGGATCGAACCGCACCCCAGCCAGATCGTGGTGAGCCGCACCGCGCTCGCCGAGGAATGGATGACCGCCCTGTACGCGGGGACCGGCCTGGTCTGCGCGGTGGTCCTGACCGCCCTCGTCATGATCCGCCCGGACACCGCCGCCGTGGTCACCGCCGCAGTCCTGTGCCTGCTCCTGCTCCTGCACGCGCGCGGCATCGGCAACGTGTGGCAGCGGCCCGCGGTCATGCTTCCGGGACTGTACGGCCTGGTCCTGATGGCGGTGCGGGCCGCCGGTTCGCTGGACGCCGGGCAGCGCCCGTTCCTGATCGCGGCGCTCGTCGCGGTCGCCGTGTCGGCGGCCATCGCCTCGTGGTCGGTGCCCGGCCGCCGGATGCTGCCCTACTGGGGCCGGGCGGCCGACGTCCTGCACACCCTGCTCGCCGTCGCCCTGATCCCGCTGTCCCTGTGGGTGTTGGGCGTGTACACGGCCCTGCGCACCGCCAACGGCTGAGGGGGACGACATGCAGTCCAGGAAGGACCAGGTCCAGGCCCACCTCTTCGTCATGGGGCGGCTGACCAGCGGCATGCTGCGGAGCGACCCGGACTCCCCGGAGTCCCCGGTGGGCCGCACGAACCGGGGCATGGCCTGGGGAATCGGCCTCGGAGTCGTCCTCACCGTCGGGTTCCTGCTCTTCGGCATGATCTCGCCCGCGGGTTCCAAGACCTGGCAGCAGGACTCGAACCTGATCGTGCAGAAGGACACCGGTACCCGCTTCCTGTATCTCGACAAGACGCTGCGCCCGGTGCGCAACTGGGCTTCGGCGAAGCTGATCGCGGCCGACGACCTCAAGGTGGTCTCCGTGTCCGGGGCGTCCCTGGCGGGCGAGCGGCACGGCACCCCGGTCGGCATCCCCGGCGCCCCCGACGCGCTGCCCGGCCCCGGAGACCTGGAGCAGGGGGCGTGGCAGGTCTGCGCGGAGGAACCGGACCGCACGGGCGCCGACCGCACCGGACGGCGCTCCGTCACGTCGCTCCGCGTGGGCATCCCCGCCGACGGGGTCTCCCCCGGAGACGACCGCGCCGTCCTCGTCCAGGGCCCGGACGGAGCCACGCACCTCCTGTGGGGCGATCACCGGCTGCGGCTCGGCAAGCACGGTGCGGCCGAGGCGCTGGGCTACTCCGGGGTGACGCCGGTGCCCGTCTCCGCGGCCTTCCTCGACAGCGTGCCGGCCGGACCCGATCTGACCGCGCCGGAGGTGGACGGCCGGGGCGCGGCCGGCCCCCGGATCGACGGCCTCGTCGGGCGGACGGGCCAGGTGTACGCACTGGCGTCGCCGGGCGCCACCACCCAGCACTTCCTTCTGGAGAAGGGCGGCCTGCGCCCGCTGAGCACTCCCGGGGCAGCCCTCGTACTGGGGGACGACCGGACGGCGAAGCTGGCCTACAAGGGGTCGGTCCCGGTCGCGCTCCCGCTCACCGCGGACCAGCTGGCCCAGCACCGGGCGCCGGCCGGCGAGGCGACCGGAGACCCGGCGGGCTGGCCGTCCCGTACGCCCGTCGTACGGGACCCGGGTCCCGGCACGTCGGTCTGCGCCCGGATCCAGCCGGAGGGGTCCGCGCCCCGGGTGGCCCTGGCGCTCGTGCCGACGGCGGCACGGGCGGCTCCGGTCGCCTCCGGCCCCGAGATCCGGCGGGCGTGCCTGGCCGTGGACGGTCTGGAGGTACGGCCCGGGGGCGGTGCGCTCGTGCAGGCGCTGGGCGCGGGGGGCTCCGTCATCGGCACGACGACGTATCTGGTCACCGATGTGGGCATCAAGTACCGGCTGCCGGACGCGGAGTCGGTGGAGCGGCTGGGCCTCAAGGGCGGGCACGCGCAGGCGGTGCCGTCCCGGCTGCTGGACATGCTGCCGACGGGGCCGGTGCTCGACGCGGCGGTGGCCGACGGTGAGCGAGCGGCTTCCGCCGTCCCGTCGGAGAAGTCCTGCGGGTGAAAGCCGGTCGATGGGCGGCGTCCACTTCGGGCCAGGCCGTCAGATCCAGTCACCCTCGGGGCCGTCAAGAGCCTTCCCGGTTGGGCAATGATCAATTTCAGCTCAGATCTCGCCTCAGACCATTGCTTGCGCCACACCGCCATCCCTAGCATCGACAGACGCTCACGTTCTGGAAAGGACACCTGACATGTCGAACCCCCCCGCCCCTCCCGGCAACCTCCAGACGTCGTCCCAGTCCGAGAACCAGAAGGGCTACAACGCCCTCAGCAAGGGGCAGAGCGGTATCAAGCAGGCCCAGGAGGAGGTGCGCACGACCATGAGCGCCCTCACGTCCGCGTACGGGGGCCAGGACGGCGGGGCGTACCAGCGGCTGCTCGCGGACTGGAGCGGCCAGGTCGACGTCATCACCAGAAACATCAACCAGATGATGGAACAGCTCCAGGAGACCGGCGTGCTCCAGCAGCAACTTCAGGGGCAGACCACGGAGACCATCCTGACCAGCAACCGGTCGAACGACGTCTTCGGCCAGCTGACCTGATCACCCGTCCGACGCCCTCCGCTTCACGTCCCAGCCCCTTCCCCCTCTCCAGGAGTTCGCCATGACCACCCCGAACGATCCCTCCGGCATCATCCACGTCGAGTACGGCGGGGTGGACAAGGCCGTCGAGGACATGCGCCTGCAGACCAACCGCATCCAGTCCCTGGTGCAGACCCTCAACGAGGAGCTGGCCGGGCTGCACGGCGCCTGGCAGGGTGCGGACGCGGCGACGTATGCCGCTCTGCAGAACCAGTGGAACCAGGCCACCACACAGCTGGGTCAGGTCCTGACGAAGCACAGCGCCACACTGAGCGACATCTCGGACCAGTACCGCAGGCACGAGAACCGCAGCGCCTCGGAGTGGGGGAACATCCGCGTCGGCGGGTGAACCACCGCCTGCCCGGACCGCTGCCTTCCGCCAGACGACCCGCCACCCCCGACGATTGTGAGCAGCCATGGCGGCCGACCCGGCCAATCTGTCGCACCTGGACACGGACTCCCTCCAGAAATTCATCGACACCGACGTGCAGGAGTTCATCGACCTGCTGACCGCGCTGGAGAAGGATGCCGAGAAGGGTGGGATCTCCTCGTTGAAGTTCCTCAGCGCCCAGATGGCCTCTCCCGAAGTGGGCCTCAGCAGCCATGTGCTCAAGCTCGGCAAGCTGGTCGGGAAGGACGCGACCCCGCTGAGCGCGAATCCGCTGGTGGAGTACCTCACGGGCGCGGCAGGGTCCCAGGCGGACGTCATCAGCGCCCAGCTCAAGCTCTTCAACGACATCCAGAAGAACATGAGGACGGTGCTGGAGACGATGAAGAAGAACCAGGCGGGCAGCCTGGAGGACATCAAGAGCCAGGAGTTCCTGAACGACCTGGGCGATGTCGACGGGGACCTCGCCCCGACCCAGAAGACCTGACCCTCACCTTTCGTCTCCACTCGTCTCCGCTCGTCGCACAAGGAGAGTCCTGCCCGTGGCAGTTGATTCACGCTGGGAATCCGTCGTCAAGCAGCTCACCGGTTTCGACGGCGGCACCAGGGCCAACGTCGCGGCCGTGGGCGGTGCCGACGCGAAGACGGGAACCGGCAGCGAGTGGATGCGGGTCACGGTCGAGAAGGTCACCAAGGCGGGCGTGTCCGACGACCGCAACACCACGGACGAGGTGCAGGCGGGCGAGACGCCCGAACGGGTCATCCAGTTCTACGGCCCCTCCGACGGGCAGTCCAGCACCTACCTCGACGTCTACAAGGCGACCATCTCACTGCCCTGGAGTTCGTCGAGCGGCGCCGACTGGAGCAACACCGGGAACGCCGGGGCCTACGACTGGGGCTACGGAAAGGCGCTGGAGGCGCTGCGGGACACCTTCACCACGGACGGTTTCGGCGGTGGTTACGAGCACACCCCGGCGGTCGTCACGGCCGACGCGGTCAATCTCAAGGAATTCAGCCCCATCGCCGAGGCGTTCAACAGGGTCGTCGACTACTTCTCCGCCAAATCCGTCGACCTCGAAAGATGGGTGAAGGAGCTCGACGGCGAGTTCTCGTCCTATCAGGGCAGCGGCGCCGACGTGTTCCGCGATCTGATCGACGCGGTGGGCATCGGCTACAAGGACTTCCTCACCCTGATCGCCCCGAAGACCGGCGCGGTCCAGCCGGGCGGCGGCAGGGAGTTCAAGAGCAACAAGGACTACACCTCCCGCTCCGTGGTCGGTGACAAGCTCGTCGACGCCGAACTGGCCATCTGGACGGCGGCCGACCAGCTCGCCACGGCCTGGAACGGCTGGCAGAACAACTCGGACCCGGGCGTGCAGACCGCGGTCGACCAGGCGTACACCGGTCTCAGGGCCCGACCGGCGAACGTGTGGCTCGGCACGTCCCACCTGGACGCGCTGCTCGACGATCTGGCGTTGTGGCTGAACGAGAACAACATCATGAAGATGCGCCAGAACTTCGGCTACAACCGCCCAGGTGACGGATTCCTGCACATCCACCCGGTCTACGGCAACCTCACCGTCGAGAGCGACTGGAAGAACCTCGCCACGCGGGCCTGCACGAACTGGCTCGCCACCCTCGCTCCTCTCGATCTGGCAGCGAACAAGGCCATGCTGGAACTCAACCAGGCCATGGTCGGGATGAACTCGGATTCGTCCTTCCCGTTCAAGGCCGGTACGGGCAGCCTCACGCAGGCGAACGCGGGCGACGAGGCGGCGCTCGCCAAGGAGGAGGCGGAGAAGGAGAAGGAAGCGGCGGAGAAGGAGGCGGAGCAGCAGAAGGAGGACGCCCAGAACGAGATGGACAAGCTCAACCAGGACGCGGACGGCAACGGCGGAGCCGGCGACGTCGACCTCCCCCCGCAGATCGGGGAGAACGACACCGGTGGTGAGTTCGGCGGCGGTGGGGCGGGCAGCGACCTCGGCCTGGACGGCCAGAACACCGGCAGCGGCATCGTCCCCCCGCCCACGATCGGCCTGAACGGTACGGGCGATGGCAGCGGCCTGGGCGGCACGACCCTCCCGATCACCAACCCCGACGGCTCCACCAGCCTCGTGAACCCGGACGGTTCGACCACCACCACCTACCCCGACGGCCACAAGGAGATCACGCCCGCGGGCGTCGTCCCGCCTGTCCTGTCCCCCAACATCACGGGCGGCAACAGCGGCAGCTATCCCGTCAAGACGGTCAAGGGCCCCGACGGCAGCACCACTTCGTACAACGCCGACGGTTCACGCACCACCACGCACAAGGACGGCACGACCACCACCGTCAACCCCGACGGCACCTCCGTCACGAACAATCCCGACGGCTCGAAGACGGTCCTGAACAAGGACGGCAGCGAGACCATCACCTACCAGGACGGCACGAAGGCCACGATCGGCCCGGACGGTACGACGGTCACGCAGTATCCGGACGGCACCTCGACGAAGCTCGCCCCGAACGGCACGCTCACCAGCACCGACGCCCAGGGCCACAGCACCACCAGCCATCCGCTGCCCGGTTCGACCGTGCACAACGCGGACGGTTCGTCCACGGCGTACGGCGAGGACGGCACGACCACCACCACGCACGAGGACGGCACGAAGACCTCCGTCTCGGCGAACGGCACCGTGACCACGATCGACCCCGACGGCACCAAGACCGTCTCGCACCTGGGCAAGGGCACCTCCACCGTCCAGTACGCCGACGGCTCGGTGTCCCAGGTGGGCAAGGACGGCACGGTGTCCACCACGTACAAGGACGGCAGCACCACCAAGCTGGGCCCCGACGGTACGTACACCACCACCGACGCCGACGGCCACAAGCAGACCGAGCACCTCGACACCACCGGCAGCAGTGGTTCGCAGACGCGGACGACGCACAACGCGGACGGCTCGTCCACGACGACCTACCCGGACGGCACCGTCGACAAGACGCTCAAGGACGGCGGCCACCAGATCAGTTACCCGGACGGGCGCACGGTCACCACCGACGCGTACGGACGGACGACCGGCACGACGGGCGGTACCTCCGGGCTCGGAACGAACAAGACCGGTGGCGGTCTCAGCGACTTCGACTACTACGACTACCCGGACGACGGAAGCGACGACTCCCCCCTGGGCGGGGGCGGTTACGGTGACACCGGCGCCGGCGGGTCCGGCAGCCTCCCGCTGAACCCGCTCGGCAATCAGGGACTCATGCCCGGAGGCGGCACGGGCGCCTCGGCGGGCGCCGCCGGAACCGGACCGGCCGCGGAACGTGGCCGGGCGATAGCCACCGGAGAGGCATCCGCGGCGCGGAACGCCAAGTCCGCCCAGCTCGCGGCGGAGGAGGCCGCGGCGGCGAGCCGGCGGCCCAGCACCACCTCGTCCGGCAGCACCCCGATGATGCCGCCGATGGGCGGTGGCATGGGCGGCGGTGCGGGCGGCAACACCCAGAGCGACGAACGCGAGCGGTCCACCTGGGTGAGTGAGGACGAGGAAACCTGGGGCACGGACGAGGGCGGCGTGGCGGCGGTGATCGGGCGGTGACAGCCGCTACCAGCCGGAGGAAGGGACCGAGTGTCATGAGCGGGATGAAGGGCGCGGAACGCGGATGAGCAACCCGATGGAAGAGCACCTGGCCGAGGCGCTGGCCGAGTTCGAGGTGGCCAGGACCAAGCTGACCGAGGCCGGGGCCGCCGCCGCCCGGATCTCCGCGACCGTCATGGCGAAGGACCGCTCCGTGGAGGCCACGGTCGGGCCGCAGGGCGAGTTGACGAACCTGCGTTTCCCCACCGCGAGGTACCGGACCATGCCTCCGGCCCAGCTCGCCGGCGTGCTGATGGCCACCATCGGATCGGCCCGCGCCCAGGCGGCCGAGCAACTCGCGGACGTGTACCGGCCGTTCGGCCCCATACCCGGCCTGTCACCGACCGGCGAGGGTGGCTTCCAGGAGCTGGACTGGGACGCCCTGTTCGCCCCGCTCCGCGAGGAAGGGCTGCCGGTACCCCCGTCGAAGGCGCCGGCCTCGTCGTCCGGTGGCGCGCTGCTCGACGAGATCGTCGAAGAGGACGACGCGGCCGGCCCGGACAGGGGAGCCCAGCGATGAGCGGGCTCGACGTCGACACGGACGGACTCGACCAGAGCGGCGAGAACCTGGACCAGGTGGCCGACCACATCAAGCTGATCCGCGACGACTACCTGGACAAGATCACCTCGTACCACGGGTGTTGGGGCACGGACAAGTTCGGCATGACCTTCGCGGAGAAGTACCTGCCCGCGGTCGAGGACGCCAAGACGGGCATCACCGCGCTGAGCGACGCGCTGGTCGGCAGCGGGCAGAGCCTGCGCGACGCCTCGACGGACTTCGGCAACCTCCAGACCGACATCACCGACTCGCTCGGCCAGCACAAGACCGGGAAGAGCTGACCCTTGTCCCTGGAGTTCCCTCCCGACTGCGCCTGGCTGTTCGCCGCGCTGACCGGTGAAGTACCGCCGAACGGTGACGAGGACAAGCTGTTCGCCTTGGCCGAGGTCCACAAGGACCTGCACGGCAAGCTGAACAACGACATGAAGCAGCAGATCGCCGCTGCCCTCGGCTACACCAGCGAGAGCTTCGACGGTGACGCCGCCGCGATGTACCAGGCGGCGATGAAGAGCTTCATCGGCGAGGAGGGGCTCAACTACTTCGACGCGGTCGCCGACCAGGCGCAGCTGCTCGCGACGTTCACCCGCAAGGCCGCCACCCAGCTCCAGTACACCAAGTACATGATCATCGCCCAGCTGGTGGAGCTGCTGTTCGAGGCGATCGTCGCGGCGGCGCTGGCGTTCTTCTTCGGGGCGTCGATCCAGGCCTACCTGGCGAAGTGCGCGATCGTCCGGTTCCTGATCCGTTCGTGGCTCGGCCGGGCGCTGATGACGTTGTTGATGCACCAGCTGATCAACGTGGGCATGGGCGTCGCGATGGACCTGCTGGTCCAGTGGACGCAGCTCAACAAGGGCACGCGCGACGAGTACGAGGGCGACCTGACCAAGGGTGCGGCACTGTCCGGCATGATCCAGGGGCTCCTGGCCGGTCCGTTCCAGTTCCTGGGCAGCAAGCTGGGCAAGAGGCTCGCCGACATCTTCGGCAAGGGGGGCGGGAAGCAGCTGGGCAAGGAGCTCGACAACGCGTTCCCGCAGCCGCCCGTGCAGGGCCCCAAGGGGCCGAAGGGCGCCGGGCCGAAGGCCCCGAAGACGTTCGGTGAGGACTTCGCCAAGAACTTCGCGAACGACCTGCCCCCCACCGTCGGGCCCGGTGGCAAGGCGGCCGGGGACAAGTTCGTCCGCAACATCGGCAAGACCTTCAGCGACCACCTGGGCGGCCCCGAGGCGGGAGCCGTCGGCCGCGACTGGGCGAGGACGCTGCTGGAGAACACCGGCAAGAAGGACCTCCCCAAACTGCTCGAAGACGCGCTCAAGCCGCTCGCCAAGGAGGGCGACGGCGCCTTGGGCAAGATCCTCGGCCAGGGCGCGGCCGACCAGCTGGGCAGGAGCGCCATCCGGGCGATGGCCCAGTCCGGCGTCCACGGCATCACGGAGGGCGTGTCCGAGGGGGCGCACGCGGCGGTCTCCGAGGGCTTCTACAACCTGTTCTTCAGCGACGACCACACCTTCAGCACCTCGGGCCTGACCTTCGGATCGGGCATGGTGGAGGGCCGCGTCGGACACATACTCGAAGGCGCGGGCGACAAGCTCGGGGCCAGTCTGCGCAACCAGACGCTGGAGGCCGGGTTCAGGCTGCCCGGCGCCGGTCCGGAGTCCTCGGGCGGACACACGGGGCCGGAGTCCGGCGGCGGCACGGGTACCGCCATGGCCGGCGGTACGGACGCCCCGGCAGGCACGAGCGAGGAAGACACCGCTCCGATCCCTGATCGGAGCACCACCTTGCCCCTGTCGTCCGCGATCGACGACAGCGCCCTGACGGACAACTCCGGCTCTGCGAGTCGGCAGTCGCAGGACAACGAGAGCGACACCACCGGCAAGGGCGCGAAGCAGCCCGTCGTGACCGCATCGCCGACGACGCCCCAGGGCACCAACGCCCAGGCCACGGCACCACCGAAGACTCCTGCGGCGCCACCGGCGCCCGTTCAGGCCAACAGCGGCCCCAAGACGACGAGTTCGACCCAGCAGAACACCACTTCGGGCACCAGCGGTCCGACGACCGGCCCGAACACGACCTCTACGGAGGCCGTTGCCGCGCAGGAGCATGCACAGCCGGAGAAGGACCCGAAGCAGGACCAGGACCAGGAACGGCACGAGGAGCAGGAGAAGCCCTCCCCGCCCACGACGCAGAACTCCACGCCGCGGACGCTCTCGCAGCCCGGTGTCCCCGATTCCGCCGAATCCCGTCTCGCCGACAACACGGGCGCCCCCGCCCATCCGAGCAGTAACGCACCGGGGGGACCGCCCCACACGGCCATCACCATCGAACCCGACAACAACACGAGCACGGACACCAGCACCAGCACCAGCACCAGCACCAACACCAACATCGTCAGCCACGCCCACGAAGGCGCGAGCAACTCCACACCACCGCCTCCGCCTCCTCCGCCGCCGCCTCCGTCGAATGTGTGGCTGTCCGACGAGGTGCGACGCTTCGGTACGGATGCCTCCGAAGGCGTCAGCGGCGTCCACCTCGCGCCGATCTCGGACCAGGTCGCCACGGCTCTCCAGCAGCAGGCGCTCGACACGCTGGAGCCGGCCAACGGCCGCCTCACCGACGCACAGCGTGCGGAAGCGCGCGAGCAGCTGGCCGGGCTGCTCTCCCCGCAGGCGCTCCAGGACAACCGTCTGATGCTGCTCAGCAAGGACGGCCACCCGATCACCCTGACCGTCGGCGGCAAGCCGCGCTCGCTGGCCGTACAGCTGCGACTGGAGAACCCCAAGCCCTCCACGCTGTTCGGCGTCGGCAACCGTATGCCGCCGCACAACAACGAGCAGCGGCACGCGGCCGCGTTCGACAGCACATCCACCGCATCCACCACCGCCGTTCGTACGATCTCCCCGACTCCGTTCTCGAACACCTTCAGCGTGCTCAAGGGCTTCCTCACCGGCGTGCCCGCCTCGCTGAACTTCAACATCACCCATCAGCAGAAGACTCTGTCGACGACGGTGAGCAGTGCGGTCAACTCCACCAGCCTGCTCCGTAGTTCCGAGCCGGCCAGCCCCTTCGACTACACCGCGCTGGGCCGGGTCCGGGAGGCTTCCCCGCTCCCGTTCCAGGAGATCTCGCAGAACCGGGCGGACGTGCGGGAACTCGGCACGGTGTCCGCGTGGTTCCCCGAACATCTGGCCGTACCCGGCTACGACGCGGCGGCCCGCAAGGGCTTCAACCACATGGAGGCGGCCGGTTTCCAGGAACAACTCGACGATTCGCCGCTGTGGGTGATGGACTCGATGGCCGACCCCGGCAGCCTGCTGCGCGAGGTCCGGACCCGTTTCGGCGAGCAGTTCGGCTCCCTCGACGCCGGCTCGCTCGCCACCGTGGAGAAGTTCCTCGGCGCCGAACACCTCCTCGGGGCGCTGCCTCTGCAGCGGGCGACAGGCCGCCCCGGCGGCAGTACGGGCACGTGGTCGCCGGTCCTGCTGGACAAGAGCGGCAACGCCATCGGCCTGTTCAAGGTCACGGCGGAGGTGACCCACCGCAGGGGCAGGGAGATCCTGGTCGGTCCGAAGTACAGCCTGGAGCGCTTCCTGGAACGTCAGCTGAAGACCGACTCGCTGTCGAAGGTGTCCCGGGGGTTCGACATCGAGGGCGGATTCGGCGGCGTGTTCAACGCGATGCCGGAGGAGGCCGACAAAGCGTTCCGGGACTTCCATCTCGGCGGCTCCGTGCTGCCCAAGGGCGGTCACGGCCGACAGAAGGACCAGAGTCTCGGCGCGGGCGCCACACACGGCGTGACACACAACATCCGCACCAACAGCGGCCACGTACTCACCCCGGCGAACGTGGTCTACCGTGTGGAGTTCATCGCGGCGGACGGGAAGGGGACAGGTCCGCTGTCGATGTCACCCACCCGGGTCCGGCTCAGGATGCTCACCCCGCAGACCGTGAGCGGCACCGTACCCACGACGGCCACGCAGAAGCAGGCCCCCCCGGAGGTGGCGCGGCTCGACGCGATCGGCCTGACCACCACCCCCCTGGCGGTGCACGGCAAGGGCGTCACCGACGTACTCGAACAGGCCCGGACCTGGCTTCTGGACAACGGCTACCTCCCGCGTGAGGGCCTGCAGGGCAGCATCTTGACGGGCGAGGGCCTGGTCAAGGCCCGTCTGGAGAACCTGCGCAAACTCTCCCTGCTGGGTTCCCAGCACGGCCTGCTCGGCGCCATGGACGAGCTGGTCGACGGCGGCCTCGTGCTGCACTTCAACAAGCCCAAGTTCGGCGGCGGTGTGGACCGCGTCCGGCTCCGCTTCACCCTGGACCGCGCTCCCGGGGACACCACCGTCCCCACCCATCGCACCTCGCTGGACCATGTCCATCTGCCGAGCACCAGCAGCCTGACCGTGCCCGGAACCAGCCAGGAGTCGTCGGGCCGTGCCGGCACCTTCCAGGTGGCCGCCCAGATGACCGGTTTCGCAGCAGGCCACGGCAGGGGCGCGTTCACCGCCGACTACAAGGGCACCTGGCAGACGACGGACACCTCGACGACCGCCGCGGGAGTCTCGCACTCCCAGATGATCATCACCACCCAGCAGACGACGGAGGTCTTCCGGGTCCCGGCCGTGTTCGCGGTCGAGATCACCGATGGGTCCGGTCCGCTGCCCGCCACCACGTACACGTCCGCCACCGAGCCCCAGAGCGGGCCCCGGCCCGAACCCGTCACCATCGACCTGGCGGTGCCGGAGAAGCGGACCGAAAATTTCTCGCAGACGTACGGGGAGGCGGTGCTCCAGCCGCAGGGCACCAAGCTGCCTCCAAAGGCGCAGACGTTCCTGCTCCCCGACAGCTCTCTCGTCGACGTCGTGCGCGGCAGCAAGCAGTTGTACGAGGCGGTCGACGCGATGCTGGGCGACCTCTCGACCCCCCAGGCGGAGCAGGAGCGCACCGACGACGTCGAGCTGAACGAGTTGGGCAACTCCGGCGGTCCCGGCCACGGCCCGGCCCTGCCCTTTTTCCGCACGGACGTTCCGGTGGGCGGGGCCCGGGCCGACACCTCTCCGGCGTCGACCTGGTGGGGGGCGGCGACCGGGGCCGCGATGTCCGTCGTCGACTCGGTGCTGTCCATGGCCACGGTGGTCCGGCAGACCATGTCCACCGGGGACCGCACCGACCAGGGCATGCTGCTGCACGAGGCTCTGCACGCGCAGCTGACGCCCGCCGCGCTGATGTCGCGCGCGCACCAGATGGTGAAGGGGGTCTTCGTCATCGACGACCTGTTCGCGCCGGGGGTGTGGGGCGGCACCGACCTGGTCGTCGAGGTGAAGGCCGTACTCACCAATCCGCAGGATCTGGGTACGGTCCAGCAGTACGGCGAGACCGACATCGGAGCCACCGACAGCGCCTCCCACCAGGTCACGGAGACCTCCTCGCACCAGGGCGGCCCCGGCTTCACGGCGAAGTACGGCCAGAGCCTGGAGGAGGCCGAACAGGCCGCTGCCAAGCCTGCCGCCACCGATCCGTCCGCGCCCGGCGCATCGAAGCCGGTCACGGGCGGCGCCGGCGTAAAGGGCGTCTACGGGCGGGGGAACAGCAGCTCGGTGACGACGTCGGCGTCGACCAGCATGACGCGGGTCCCCACCGAGAGCGGTACCCACCACCGGATCAGCGCGGACATCACCTACGAGGTGACCGTCCACCGGGGACACCGGCGGGTCTCCCCGCTGAACCGGACCGCGGACTCGGTGACGCGCACGGTCCACGTGCCGGGCGGCATCACGTTCCTCGCCACGGCCGATCAGCTCCGGCGCGGCGGACCGAAGCTGGCGCCGATCGCCGGCGAGGAGACGGGGGCGCCCCGCCCCGACACCGCCCGGCTGCCGTACCGCTTCGTCGAGCACGGCGCGCTCGGACTGGCGGCGGTGCTGGAGGCGACGCTCCTGTCGAAGCCGCATCCGCATCCGGCCCAGGCCGACGAGAACACATCCCAGGAGCAGAGCTCCGCCGAGCAGACGGCCGAGGAGCCGGAACCCTTTGACGGTGACCCGCGTCAACCCCATCTGCTGCGCGAGAAGCTCACCGACCTGGTCCGGAAGCACGCGCCGGGCAGCCTCACCCCAGGCCACCGGAACTACGTCCCCGGGCTGGCCCAGCGCATCGCGGACTACACCTCCCCCGCCGCTCTCGGCGCGCTGCCCGGGCGCGGCGCCGACGGAGCGCTGAGCTTCAGCTTCCCGTACACGGGCGGCCCGATCACCCGTACCGTCACCGTGCGGGTGCATGGCAGGCCCGCGTGGACGAAGGAACAGCTCCGCCTGGTGACCGGCCGCAGCGGCGACGCGGGTGCGGGGGTGGAGAACTTCTCCGCCCACGCCCCCGCGAACGTCACCGAGAGCCGGGTTCGTACCACCCGCGTGGGCTTCACCGTGCCGGGCAGCATCGTGCTGCCGACGTCCGTCGAGACATCCCGCAAGGCGATCCTGAGCCCTTCCGCCGGCGGCTCGACGACCCGTTCGGACACCGTGAGCAGGACACTCACCGCCGAGGATCGACTGTGGCAACGCGTCGAGGGCGGCAACGAGTTCACCCTCGCGTACACCTTCACCGCCGATCTGCACGTCGAAGGCAACGACCCCGCCAAGCGTCCGTCCGAGGAAGTCGACGGACGGGTCACCCTGCGGTTCTCCGGGGACACCTCCCGCGAGCAGGCCCCGAAGAAGCCGACGGGGAAAGTTCCCCAGGAGGTCGGCACCAAGGACCCGAGGCTCTCCGGTCCGCTGGCCACGGCGAAACCGCTCCGCCCCACCGGGCACGAGGTCGCGTACGCGCTCAGCAACCAGCAGGACCTCCTGAACGCGGTGCAGGAGCTGGCGCCCGAGCTGGCCGGCAAGGGTACCGGCTCCGGAAGCTCGTCGGAGGCGGCCGCGGTGCGGCTGACCGAGCTGCTGCACGGCGGCAGCATCACCATGGACCCGGTGCGGGAGGCGGCCGGAGCGGGAGGGACCGTCACCGGGACCGCGAAGCACCCCCGGGTCACCCTGTCGACGCAGGTGTTCCGGCCGCGCGTGATCGACACCACCAGGAACGTGACGGTCGACCGGGTGCGGGTGACCGGATTCAGCGCGAGCGCCGGCTCCTCGACCTCCCGCAGCAGCGCCTTCACGCTGGGTGTGTCCGGAACCCTGACCGCGGATGGCGGCTTCGAGGCCGGCGGATCGGTGCCCCTGCTCTCGTACCAGTCCGTCCCGGGCGGTCAGGGCGGCGGGGTGTCGGCACTCGCCCGGCACTGGGAGAAGAGCGGTACCGCAGGCATGCCCGGCGCCGACCAGGGGCTGGTCACGCACGAGGTCGAGGTCGACACCGTCACCACGCTGACCGGCCCGGACGGGAAGGTGCGGTACGCGACGGGCACCGCGTTGCTGCGGGTACCCGAACGCGATCTGCTGGGCCTCGGCGTGCTCCCCGAAGCACACCGCGGCGAGGGGGTGTGGGACCTGTCCGCACCGGACGTGCGGGGCCGGACCGCCTCACAGGTCGCGCAGCTGATCACCGCCTCCGACGACGTGCTGCCTCAGGGAGCCGTGGTGCAGCTGTGGCTCGATCTGGGGACGAACCCCACCCCGGACGAGCGCTTCGTGGCGCTCCACCGGGCGCAGTCCATCGCCAAGGAGAGCGGGCAGACCCTGGAGCTGGCGCTGCGCGACGGCGACGGCACCCGCGTCTGGACCCTGGCCCCGGACAGCGACGTGTTTCCCGACCGGGACGGCGCGCGAGAACAACTGCGTTACGCACGCGAGCAGTTGGAGATATTCGAGCAGGAGCACGGCCGGCCGCCCGCCCCGGTCCAGAATCCGTGGGAAGCACTGCGGCAGGCCACCGAGCTCCGTACCGCCGCCGATCTCGCCGTCCAGCGGGCGCGGCGGGCCCACGCGGAACAGGTGGCTCTCGTGGCGGGCTTCGACCGCACGGAGACCGAGGCGCGCGATGCCCTGCGGAAGGCCACCCGTCTGCTGGAGTCCACCAGCAAGCGGCTCGCCGCGGCGGCCCCCGACCGGGTCGGGACGCTGACCACGCATCGGACCACACTGCTCGAAGCGGTGGCCCGGCTGGAGCGGACCGTCGCGGCGTACGACGATCTCGGGGTGACCGGCGAGTCCAGGCACACGGCCGAAACCCTGCTGGACGAGACACTGCTGACAGAGCGAGCCGCCCAGCTGGAGCTCCAGTGGCACGGGCTGACGCGGAGCGTCGAGCGGGCGAACGCACGGCTCGTCGAGATCGGGGTGGAGCAGCTCACGCTCGCCGCCGCCATCGCGCGGGCGCACCGGGCCGGTGGTACCGAGGTGCCCGGCCTCCCGGTGCCACCGCTCTCGGACCCGGCCACCCAGTCGCTCGCCTCGCTCACCCCTCGGTGGCCGTCCCCCCGGACCCCGGACGACAGTGCGGCGCCGGCCCCGACCGGAACCGGCGGTTCCCGCGAGGTGGGCCGGCGGACGGAGAACCCGGTGCTTCCGCACGAGGTGGCCGCGCTCCCGGAGACGAAGACGGCCGCCGTGAACACCGAGCGCTTTGATCCGAAGCTGGAGCAGACCCGTAGCCGGGAGGGACTCCTCGACGGTTCGCTGACCCTGATCCGCAACCACGTGCGGCGGATTCGCATGCGGGACGGACGGACCGTCCGGCAGTTCTACGTGGCCCTGCCCGTGCGGCTCACCGACGGATTGAGCGCGCAGGACCTGGCCGCGTTGCAGACCCGCCTTCAGTCGACCCTGGACGCCCACGTCAACACCGGATACGTCCTCCCGGAATCCGGCGACCAACTGCACGTCACGGTGGAGCTCGTGCAGGCGCCCGAGCACGGCGAGGCGGTGACGCTCTCGCAGTCGGACGGTCCGCCGGTCCGCGCCGACCAGCGCAGGTGGGACGTCGGGCACGGCGACGCGGTGCTCACGCACGAGATCCTGCACTACCTGGGCCTGGCCGACGAGTACTCCGATGCCCGGGAGCAGCGCGAGGACCGCCACCTGTTCCGGCGCGACGACCGGGCGAGCGGGGTGCGCCGCGAGGGTCTGATGGTGAACACCCTCCAGGAGAGCCTGGAGAACCTTCCGAGCGACTACCTCGCCACCATCGAGCGGGTCAGTGAGAACGCGGTCGTCCCGCTGAGCCTCGTACTCTCCGGTGACGACGACGAGCCCGCGTTCCACGAGAGCGGCCGTCACCCGGACGACAACCCCGGCGACGCGTCGCAGCAGAGTGTCAGCCACAGTCCGCAGCAGGACGACGGCCGGACCTACCTCAAGCAGCCGCACTACGCCTCGGGCGACCAGTTCGCCATCGCCGCGGCGCTCATGGCAGACGAAAAGCTGTCGGTCGTCATCACCTTCGAAGAGGAGCAGTCCGCTTCGACGGACACCGGCACCTCCGGCAGCAGCCGGCGGAAGGCGGAGACGATCCGGAAGTTCTACCTGGAATCCGGAATCCCCGCCGACCGGATCCAGGTGATGCCCGCCGCCGACTCCAAGGCCTTCTTCAAGGCGTTCGTCGATGACCTGAAGCTGAGCAGCAAGGAGAGGGGAAACCGGGTCCTGGGGGTCGGAGACGCCACCCGGATCGTGGGGAAGCAGTTCAGTACGGAGCTGCGCGAGACCGTCAAGCAGTCCTGGAACCTGGATCAGGAGCAAGACACGGCCGTGGAGTCCTGGTTGGCGACGAAGGGCGTCACCCTCGACGGGACCGACCGGGTCGCGGTGCTGTGGTCGCGGTTCAGCGGCAAGAAGGGTGAAGTGCACATCGAGCACGACACCGGTTACATCGGCATCGCAGAGATCATCGCGGGCCTCGGTGACGTCAAGGCCGTGCTGATCGTGGGGGACTCCGGCGCCGAGCCGGGCCGGGGGGAGAAGCTGTCTCCCGGCAAGGAGAAGTTCCGTTCCATGGCGGCGTACTTCAACGAGGGAGAACTCCCCGGCAGCGACGAGCGGGTGCGCCACGACGCGTTCAATGCGCGCGTGGTCGACCTCACCGAGTTCTGGAACGACCCCGGGGCCGCCGCCTGGGGAGGCACCACCCGCACCGGACAGTTCCGGCTGTTCGACTATCTCGACCGTCACTCGACGGCCCGGCACCTCGGCTTCCGCAGCGGCAACCTCGAAGCCATGGCGCTCATGGGCTTCCCCGTCCGCTATCTGGAGGAGCCCAACAGCGAGATGGGCGGCGATCGGATGACCGTCTGGCACACCGCCGGGACCGGGCCGGACGGTTCTGGGCGCACCGTACTGGGAGGCCTCGCCCCGAACTACGAACGCCTCATGGTGAGCAGGCCCCCCACCCGCTCCGGGCAGCACCAGAAGACTCTGGACCTGTCCGTGCGCGCGAAGCAGGAGAAGCACGCGCGGTGGCATGTCGAGGACAAACTCGCCAAGCACCTGACCACGTCCCGGCCGAAGGGGTTCACCGACGAGGACCTCGCCAACTTCGACGCCTTCCTGAAGACGGGCGACCCCGGTGACGGCATCCCCACCGGCCTGCGGGAGCAGGTGCGGGACATCGGGCAGCGTGCCCACACGGAGCACATCGCGGTCGAGGGCCTGAAGCAGGACATCGCGAAGGCCGCGCGCGCGAAGGGCGCGCAGAGTCCGCAGGGCCAACAGCGCAAAGCCGCACTGGAGGAGCGGCTGCGCACGGCGCAGGAAGAGCTGGACACGGTCCTCGCGGAGTTCTCCGCGCTCTTCGGCCCGGAAACGGGACACGAGCGCCACGACATCCTGCGTGCCCGTAACGCGGAGACGCAATCGGTCGCGCATCTGCTCACGGAGTCCCTGCCGTCGACCACCGGCACCGGTCGGCAGGGTGCGGCGCGGGGACCCGAGTCCCGGCTGGCCCCGGAGAGCACCGTCGGCCGGCCCAGCAGCCAGTCGCCCCCCGACAGGCCGCGAGGCGCCGCCAACGGCTCACGTGGAGGGAGAGGAGGACGCGGGAGGGGCGGCGCCAACAACGCGACCCCTCACCCGGTTCCCACGCCCCGGCCCCCACTGGTGCCGGAGGTCCGCTACCGCAACGCCTCCTTCACCGCCCTCACCAGGGGCACCGCCGGACGCGGCACCCTCACACCGGGGAGCTACCGCGCCCACGTGGCCGCCAGCGTCGGGCAGGGACGCCCGGCCTCGTACGTGGTGAACGCGATCGTGGACGGACAGACGTTCGCGCAGGAAGGCCGGCTCCAGAGCTTCGTCGACTCGGTGCTGCGCGGGCTGTCACCCGAGATGCGTCGGCGCACGGTCATCGTCATCGGGGTCAACGGGCGGGTCACTTCCCCGCACGAACTGTCGCGGCTCCACGACGCCATCGCCGCCGGAAGCCAGAACATCGACTCACCGGTCCCGCTGGCCGTCGTCGCCGTGCCCATGCGGTGGAACTCCAGGGCGTTCCCCTTCGGGGAGGCGCGCAACACGACCCTGACGAGCGACGCCACCCGGCAGGCCCTGCACGGCCTCGTCGCACGGAACAGCCACCCCTACCTGTCCTTCATGGACTTCGACGAGTACCCGCACACCGTGCCCTCCGGCCCGCACATCTTCGACCACTTCGCGCGCGAGCTCGCCTTCCCCCCGCACGCGACGACCGGCTCCACCGGGTCGATACCGCCGTTGCGGCCGTTGCTGATGTCGGGCGGCTACCGGATTCCCGTCAGGACCGACGCCGCGGGGCGCGCCCAGCTCGTCAGGGAGACACGCGAGCGGTGGCAGCGGTACAACGCGGAGAATCCGAACAGGAGTCTCGGGGAACCTCCGGCAGACCTGGCGGAGATGGTCGAGGAGTTCGACCGGGAGATCAGGGAGGACATGCGGGCCAGGGCCCGCATGTCCGGTCAGGCACCGTTCCAGGCCTACTCACCGGAGCCGAACCTCTTCGTCGACGGGCTGGCCACGCTGCTGGAAGGTGCGGGACCGACGCCGCCGCCGGTCCGCTTCAGCACGGGCAGCGCCGAGTTCAACGGCCTGGCCCTGTCTCTGATGCACCTCGCGGCCTGGGAGATCGTCCAGGACCACGGGACGGATCCCGACGGATCGCTGAGGACGGCTGCCGAAATGCTGCGTCCCGCCGTGCGCGGCACCGCCTTCGTGATCGACTTCGAGAACGCCGCGACACAGACCGACCTGTCCCGGCTGTATTTCGGCATGCTCCAGTCCCGGCGCACGTCGGCGCCCCAGCCGTCGCCTCATCTCACCGAGTCGCAGATCAGCCGGCACCGGCTGCGCGTTCCGCAGAGCCACCTCAACCCGGTCCCGTACGGGAAACTCTTCCAGGAGCCGGAGCCTTCGGCCGAGAAGCCCCTGTCGAAAAGCGCCACTTACCAGGCGCTGGCCGACCTGCGCGAATCCGGGGTGCCGCTGACGAATCCGCCCCGGCCGTCCTCCTCCGAGGACGTCAACCGGACACCGACGATCCTTGATGACCTCGCGCGACGGAATCTGCTGGAAAGGCTGTCGACACCGCTGCCGTCCCCGGGCGGCCTGTGGGCCGGACTCCAGCCGGGCGCGCTGAACGCGTACACGTACGCGATGAACCTGCTGTACGGAACCGACGCGGGAGTGCTTCAGAGGAGCTTCCACGAAATCGCGTCCACCTACCTCGCCCCGACCGGTGACCTCACCCTGACCACGCGGCCCGGATCGTTCTTCGCCGCCCTCGCCCAGGCGCTGGACCCCGGCGCTCGGACGGCCGCGCGGCAGGATCCCCTCTCCTCCGCCTTCCCCGTCCCCCTCGACGACACCGTGCGGCAGATGCTCGTCAGCCTCCAGCAGGAGTACGCCACCACCCCCAGCGCCCAGCGACTGCTCGCGGACGCCGCACGGCAGGGACTGACGGTCGAGGACCTGACCACCCGGCTGTTCACCGGCCGCGTCCACCCCATGGGCCACGTCCTCGACGAGTACATCGGCGGACGGGCTGAATCCGGGGCCGGCCTGTCGACGCCCACCGCGGTCACGTTCACCATCGACGACTCCGCGCGCTTCCTGCTGGGCCTCTACGCGAGCTCCCTCGGACGCGGCCTCCAGGTCACGGGGCCCGACGGGAGGATCCACACCCTCGGGCCCGCCACGGACCTCGCTCCGCTCCGCGTCAGCTGGCGGGCGGGCGAGGGCTGGTCGGCCGACACGGAGGACAGCGGGGGCTCCGGGGCGTCCGGCCCGGGCGACAGCGGGACCCCCGGGGACAAGGGCAAGAAGGTCGAGCGGGGTCCGCGCCCGCCGTGGGCCCCCGCCGGGAACACCGCCCCGCCCGCAACCAGCCCCCGCAGGCGCGCCGAGCTCGTGGAGAACCCCGTACCACCAGGAGACCGGACCGCGTTCCAGGGCGCGGCCACCGCCGCCGTGCGTACCGAGCGGTTCGACCCGAAGCTGCTCCAGCTGGACCGGCGGCCGGGAATCCTCGACGGTTCCGACACGCTCATCCGCTACCGCGTCCGCCGGGAGCAGACCGCCGACGGACGCATCGTGCGCCACTTCGTCGTCGCCCTGCCCTTCCGGCTCGCGGAAGGGCTCACCCCGGCCGATCTCTCCCTCCACCAGGCGCTTGTGCAGGAGACCCTCGACACGCACGTCAACCGTGGCTACCGGCTGCCCGAGTCGGGCGACCAGTTGCGCGTGACCGTCGAGTTCTCGCACGCGCCCACGCACGACGAGGCAGTGGCTCTCTCGAACGATTCGGTGCCTGGGCGCGCCGACCAGTCGCACTGGGACATCAACGACGACGAAGCCGTCATCGTCCATGAACTGCTCCACTACCTCGGTCTCGCCGACGAGTACTCCGAAGCCTCCGAGAAGGACCCGCATCTCTTCCGGCGTACCGACGACGCCGGCGGGGTGCGCGGTGAGGGCCTGATGGCGCACACCCGCCAGGAGAGTCTGGAACACCTCCCGTACGACTACCTCGCCACCATCGAACGAGTCAGTGACAACGCCGTCGTACCGCTGCACACCACACCGGCCGCTCAGACGGCGACGGAGCCGGAGCCCGGGCCGGAGTCCTCGAAGAAGACCACCGCGGAGCATCCGGAACACGGACCCACGCACTCCGCGCTCTCGGACCTCGCCCTGCACATCCTCACCGGCGGGTCCACCACGGGCCCTGCGGGTCCCGCATGAAGTCCCGGGAGCTAGGGTCAGCGTCGCAACCAGGCACAATCATTGATGGAGGGTCAGTGCAGCGCAGCAGCTTCACCCGTCGGGAGGGCTCCCGGTGAGCGGACTGGCCTCGCGGCTGCCTCGCTGGCGCGGACGGCACTCGGCGGCGGAACCCTCCCCCGGCCGTGCCGGGTCCGGCCCCGTCGCCCGTGACCCGGAGGGCCCCCATACGGTCCTCGACGAGCTCGGCGCGGGATCCGGCCCCGGCGGCGCGTCCGGATTCCTGCTGCGTTCCTCCGCCGACCGCCGTACCTCCGTGCGGGAGCTGGCCACCCGCCTGCGTGTCGAGCGGGAACGCCCGGTGATCGTCGTCGACGTGGCCGCGGACGCGGCGGGGAACCTCGGCGAGGAGCTGGGCGGGCTGCTCGCCCGGCTGCGGGACGACCATCGCTCCGCAGCCCGGCTGGTGATGTCCGGCGCCGCCGCACGGAAGCCCGACGGCCGGCTCCCCCTGGCGCAACGGCTCGCCGACGGTTGGGACTTCGAGATCGAGGCGCCCGACGCCGCAGCGGTCCTGCTGCCCGGCGGCGGGCTGTACGTGAGCGAGCCGGCGACCCCGGCGGGCGGCTGGTGGCGCTTCGCACCGGGCACGGAACCCGTGGCTCTGGGCGCACGCCTGCCCGCCCCGCACTGGCAGCGCGCGCTCGCCCGGGTACCGCTGGGCGAACTGGGCGACCACACGGTCCGGCAGATACCCGCGGGGCTGCTGCTGCACCCCACCGGCGAGGCTGCGCCCCGCCCCGGCGATCTGGCGTTCGCCCTCGCCGTGCACCCGGACCGGCTGACCGTGCTGGTGAACGGCGCGCAGAGCCGGGACGACCTCGCGGAGGACCTGGCCACACTGCTCGCCCGGCTGCCTGCGGAACTGCGTGACCGGGTGCGGCTGGCCCCGGGCGGCGGGCCCGATCTGCTGCCCGTCGCCCAGCGTGTGGCGGACCTGCTCGGCACGGAGGTGACGGTCTGCACGGGACTCCCGTTGTCCGTGCCGGACGCGTCGGGGGACGCGCGTCAGGAGCGGATACGGCTGGTGTCGGCCGAGGGCGAGTACACCTGGCCCGCCCTGCTCACCGCGGTGAGCTGCGCCCCGGCGGAGGAGGAAGCCGGGGAAGCCGGACCGGGCGCCCCACGGCCGGCCCCGCGTCCGGTGCACTGGCTGCTGCCCGACGCGGTGACCGGCCCTGATCCGGAACCCGCCGTGGGCCGTCTGCCCGGCGGATCGTACGTGGTGGCGGTGCGGGCCGGCCTGTGGGTGGGCCGCTCCCCCGTTCCTCCGGCCGAGGTCCGGGAGCGGCCCGCCGAGGAGCGCGCGATGCGCATCGAGGTGGGGGACGCGGGCGATGACGGACCGACCCGGAGCGCACTCCTGAAGGCACTCGCCGCCCTGTTGCCGGAGCTGGACGGTCAGGTACGCGAGTACGCCGAGATCGCCCCGCCCGCCGGTGCGGGGTCCGAGACGGTGGACGCGTTGCGGCGCTTCGCGGTACGGAACGCGCTGATGTTCGCCGCGCCGAGCCCGCGTCCCGCAGTCGCGGCGAACGCACCGTCGCCCGCACCTGTCGCGCCGGCACCCGCCGCACCCGCGCCCGCGCCCGCCACTCCCGTACCCGCCGCGCACGCGCCCCGGCCGGTCCCCGCAGAGGCGCGCACCACGACGACACCCCCGGCCCAGGCTCCGGTCCTCGCTCCCGCACACGGCCAGGCTGCGGCCCCGGCCACTCGCCCGGCCACCAGCAGCCGCCACGCCGGACCGCCGAAGCCCCCCGCGACGGGAGCCGGAGCGCCCCCGGATGCTCCGCAGCCCGGCCGCACCGCCCCGCAGGTCGCCTCAGTTCCGAGCACGCCCGCGCCCCACGATCCGACGCCGAATCCGACACCGACGCCGGCTCCGCGCCCGCCTGCTCCGACACCTGCGCCGCCTCCGGCCCCCGTCGCCGTCGCGTCCCGCCGGCTCCTCGCCCCTGCCTCGGCTCCGACCGGCTTCAGCAGTGGCGCGGACCGAGCCGCCTTCCGCGAGCTGGCCGCGTCGGTCTGGGAGGAGCACACCGGCGCGGTCAACCGGGCTCTCGTGCAACTGCCCGCCCTGCGCGGCCCCAAGGAGGAGCAGGCACAGGCCGACCTCGTCGCCGTCCACCTGTATCTCATGTCGGCACCCGACGGACGGTTCGGAGCGCTCGCGCTCGCGGCCGACGCGGGTGCGAGGGGCGGCGAGCTGGCGCCGTACGCCGCCTGCCTCGCCTCGGGACTGCGGAGGCTGCCCGCGCTGCGGGGCACGCTGATCCGGGCCGTGCCGGGGCCCGGGATCACGGACGACGCCGTTCCTGGTGCCGTGCTGCGCTGCGACGCGCCGCTCGACGTCGTGCACCGCGAGCAGAAGGGTGCGCCCGCGCCGCCGCCCGGCCATGTCCGTTACGTCATAAGGCCGGTGACCGCGCGTCGTACCTCGGTGCTCGCGGCCCCGGGTGCGGGCAGCGCGACGGCGGTCTTCGCGGCGGGTACCGAGTTCTCCGTACTGGCCAGGCACGAGGCGTCCGAGGAGGCACCGGCGCGCGTGCTGCTGGCGGAAATCCCGGGCGGGGCGACCCAGTTCCGGCCTCCGTCGGACGAGGCGGTCGCCCGGCTCGACGAGGCGGCCCGCCAGGACGCGGGCGGGCCGGCCTCGGGATGGCCCGCCCGCTGCACCGGCCACTTCCCGTGCCGTACCTGAGCCGGCGGTCGCACGCCACCGCCCGTTTTCCCGCTCCCCATCCTGAACCGTCCGAGAGGCATCTCATGGCACCCAGCGAGTCAGCCGCAGCCGAGTCCGCCCCAGCCGGTGCGGAGTCCGGCACTCCCGGCTCACCGGTCCCCCGCGCAGCGGCAGTCACGGTCCTGGCCGAGGAGCCGTCCACCGGGCTGTTCCCGGTGAGGCCTACGGCCGGGGTCGCCGCGGCGCCGGGCGGCAGCGGTACCCCCGCCACGGTGTCCGGTTCCGCAGCCCCGGCCGCCGGAGGCGAGGGCGAGGAAGCCGAAGCGCCCCGGACAGCGGCCGAGGCGCAGCCCGGAGCGGAGACCGCAGAGCAGCCCGGGTCCGAGCCCGGGCCGGAAGCGGTCACTGCCGCCGCCGGCTCGACCGTCCCCGCTGCCGCCGGGGCGAGTACGGCCGAATCCGCCGGGAGCACCACCGTGGCGGCGACCGCCGGTGCTGCCCGCGCCCGCCGTACCGGTGTGCTGCCCCTGGGCCGTCCCGGCAAGCCGCTGATCGCCGCAGCCGTGGCCGGCGGGCTGGTCCTGGTCGGTGTGCCCTTCCTGATCTCCGGCCTGTCCGGATCCGACGACACCTCCGTACCCGCCGCGCTCGCGCCCGCGGGCAGCCGGATGGGCCCCGACGGCTCCGGCCCGGGCTTCGTGCCGGGCCGGCAGAACGCCCCCGGTGGCAACCCGCAGAAGTCCGGCGGCCAGTCCGACGGCACGTCCACCACCGGCTCCGCGGCAGACCGCTCCGGTACGGGCGGAACGGCGACGGACGCGATCCACGAGGCCGGCACGGAGAACCTCCCCCGGGGCACGGCCGAAGTGACCCCGAGCCCTGGGGCTGAGAGGGCCGCATCCGGGAAGAACGCCGAATCAGGAGCCGCCGACGCCCCGGCCCCGACGAAGAGCAGCGCCGCCAAACCGGTGTCGCCCCAGCGGGAGCCGGTGGCCGCGGTCACGTACAGCCACCTCATCGGCCCCGGTTGCGACACCCCCGGCTTCGCCACGTCCGACCAGTGGCGCGACGGCCTCCAGGGCTGGGTCGGCAGAACCGGCAGCCAGACGTCCTACGGGTGCAGCGGCTTCTACTACAGCGTTCCGCTGTCCAACAGCACCTCGACGTCCAACGGCTACGCCCAGTGGAAGTTCCCCACCGGGTCGGTGACCAATGGCACCTGCCAGGTCTCTGTCTACGTCCCGAACGTCAAGGACATCACCCGGGTCGGCGGCAACCCGGCCCACTACGCCGTCCACCGCTACTTCGAGGCCAAGCCGAGCACCCAGATCGGCACCTTCGAGATCGACCAGCCCTCGCACCTGGGTCAGTGGGTCAACGCCGGAACGTTCCCGGTGAGCACGGGCAAGATCTCCATCGTGCTGGAGAACCGCGGAAAGACCTCCGGCAACCGGCACGCCGCCGCCGCTCCGATCAAGGTGAACTGCAAGGCGTCGTAACCCTCTGCCGTCGTGACCACGTGCCGCGCGACGGCCGTCGGACCCGGTCCGCGCCGGCCGGAGAGCACGGACCGGTACCTGATGCTTCTGCCCCCCGGTCGTCTGCCGCGGTACCAGGCGCACGGGTCCCCCCGGCCCACGAGCGACGCGCTCGTCGGGCCGAGGGGACACCGGCCCGCAGATCTCCGGCAGTCCCCGTGCCGCGCGACGACTAGGCCGTGTCTGACAATTCCCGCCGGGCGGGCGGCGCCCGGCACGGCACCTCGCGGCGTTGTCGGACCGCCCGAGTACATCCAGTACACAGGCGATCCTCCGCCTTGCGATGCACCGCACCGGACACCGCCCGCCGAACCGACGCGAATTATCAGACACGGCCTAGAAGACTGATGAAGATCTTAGGCTTCTGGCCCTGCCGCGTGAGCGGCAGGGCCAGACTCGTTGTGTGGCGATGGGTGAGCGGGTCGGGGAGAGCGTCGGGCCGGACGTGTGGGAGACGTGCCGG
>NZ_JBIBHR010000027.1:0-63070 GCF_042957125.1 Streptomyces sp. NPDC008125 | reverse complement strand
CCAGCATGCACATGGCGAACGGCTGGCTCGTACGGCGATCAGTCCCACGATCGAGCGATCACGAACCGAGGAAGATCGGACTTAACGCCCTCTCACAGGTCGCGAACCGACTGGGGGCGACGCCCATGTCGGTCGCGCTGGTCTGGCTGATCCAGCGCTCGCCGAACATCCTGCTCATCCCCGGTACTTCGTCCACCGCCCACCTGCGCGAGAACATCGCAGGCGCCGGGCTTTCCCTCTCGGACGAGGATGAGGCCGAATTGGACAGCATCAGCCACTGAACAACACACAGGTCACTGACCGAGACCGCGCTATCGGGCGGACCGGAGGAAGATGCCCGCGATGTGGAGGCCGGCCAGGTAGATGATGGCGGTCTTCTCGTAGCGGGTGGCGATGCCGCGCCACTGCTTCACGCGGTGGAAGCACCGCTCGGCGGTGTTGCCTGGCTTGAGCCTCCGTCAACTTGAAGTCGCAGGTCAAAGAGCTGGTGTGATCAGTTCTCGGGGTGCTCGTGCTGGTCGTGGGCGGCAGTCCGCGGAGAAGATCATCCGTCAGCGGTTGACTTCGAGGTTCGTCAGGACGAGCAGAGTGCGCAGGAGTTGGGTGGCGCGGGCGGGGCCGGTGCGGCGCTGGGTGCGGATGAGGGTGCCGCCGATCAGGACCACCTCCCCGCCCTGCTTGGCGACCTTCATCAGGGCGCGGTCCAGACGCGGAGCCTGCGCTGCGAGCAGTCCGATGAGCTCGTCGCGCCAGCGGCGGACCGTGGACTCGGACACGTCGTTGCCGCCGGCCATGTCGGCCAGACGCTGGTCGTGGCGCAGTACGGCCAGGACGATCACCGCGATCTTCCCCGGCGGCAGGATCCGCCACCTGGAGCGGATCGCCTTCAGGTGGCGCCTGAGCAGATCGGCGAGGTGGCTGACGGTGCGCGTGGACGGCGGCAGACGGCACTGGTAGACAGGCGGGCAGGTGTTCTCGGCGAGCTCTTTGGTATTCGTCACACAATTTCAACGGCCGCCGGGGGCACCCTGGTTACGCCCGTTCCGAGCCGCTCCGAGTGGCGATGCTCCTGGTCACAGGCGGGTGGTGGACCGGCCGTCGGGCAGTTTCCGCAGCCAGCCGCGAACGACGAGTCTGACCAGCTTGCTGCGCAGCGGTTCCAGCTTGGCCCGCACGCTGACGTCCACCCCCACCACCACGCCGACCTCACGGGCCATGACCGGTCCAGCGGCCTGCCGCACGGCGGCGATGATGCGCTGGTAGTCCCACGGGAGCGAGTCCTCCTCCACACCCGGTTCGCGGTGTGGAATCAGCATCACTGGTCGTCCGGTCACCTGCCCTGGCATCGGCCCGGCCGAGGCGCGTTGCTCGGCGAGCCGGCCGGTCATCCGTTCAAGGACGGCTTCGGCGACGGCGAGTTCGTCCCGCTCGGCCCGTACTTCCGCCAGCTGTTTGGCCAGCTGTTCTTCGAGTTCGTCCAGTTCCGCGCGCCGCGCGGTGATCCGTTCCAGCAGCTCGGGATCCAGCATGCATCGGATCGTAGAAGGCGGCCGAACCGCGGGGAGCGAGAACCGGACAGTTCAGCTACCTACTTCTGCTGCCGACCACTTGCTCAAGAACTGCTTCGCCGCCTCGACGGCTTCTCTGTTGAGCTCCTCGACGGAGACTCCCCAGCTCTCGTCCCACTCGTCCAGGTTGAGAGCGCACGAGACGAGGGTTTGCAGCTCTTCGGGACAGCCAAGGTCATAGGCGATGTCTGCCCAGATGATGTGAGTGCCGGCGGCGGGATCCAGGGTTCCGTCAGCAATCTGACCAGCGATCCAGTAGGCCATCGCCCACTTCGCGTCGCGCGGGTCAGCGGGCGGCTGGAAGAGCAGTCCCAGTTCCTCCAGTATCTGGTCGAAGAGCGCTGGTGCTTCGGGTTCCTCGCTCCGGAGGAGGCCGGCCAGCATGGCGAGGGAGGGACTCTCCACCCCAGCAATGAGTGCGTCGAGCCCTGCCTGGATGAGCCGGTCGGACCCGACGTGCCTACCGAATGCCCGCTCGCGCGCGATGTGGCTGAGCTGCTTGAGGGCGTCATCGCGGGTCATCGGAGTCTTCTCGGTCGGCGTCCGGGGAAAGAAGGCTCGCACATCCGCCGGCGCTGCTGCATCGCGTTTCTCTTCGACCCACCCGTGCTGACAGACGATCTACTCCTCAGACTCCCGCCCCCGACCAGCGTGAGCACCCCGAGAACCGATCACACCAGCCCTTGGACCTGCGACTTCACGTTGGCGGAGGCTTCTTGTACGCCTCCCGGTCGAAGGCCGGTGGCCTGCCGCCCCGGCGCCCCGGCTGCCCCGGCGTAGCCGGTGTGCGCGCTGGTCAGCGGGGACGGGCATCACTGCTCGGATGCCGCGCTTGCGCAGGTGGTCACGGATCGCGCGCGAGGAGTACGCCTTGTCGGCCAGGATCAGGTCCGGCGTGGTGCGGGGCCGTCCTCGCGGGCGCGGGACACGCGGGCGGTCCATGACATCGGTGAAAGCGGGTGCGTCACCGGCCTGGCCAGCGGTGAGGACGAACGCCAGAGGTCGGCAGCGAGCAGCGGCGGCGAGGTGGATCCTCGTGCCCAGTCCGCCGCGGGACCCGCCGATGGCGTGGTCGCCGGGTTCGGCGGCCCGGGCCCCTTTTTACGGGCCCCGGCCGCGTGTTGGTGGGCCCGCACAATAGTGGAGTCCACCGACACGACCAGGCCAGGCCCTCGTCCGTGTCGGCAGGGGCTACCAGGGCGGTGCGCACACGCTCCCAGGTGCCGTCGACGGCTGTCGACAGGATGTTCCGATGGTTCCTCACATGTGTGAACAGCTGACGGGCGTGAGGGCCCCTCGCGAGCCTGCCGGGGACGGCGGGATGCCGTCCAGGCGGCCCGGCCTCGGGGGAGACGCGGACGGTGGAGCTCAGACCATGGGACTGACCGGCCGTACGTCCCCCACCAGGGCCCGCCCGTACATCTCCTTGGCGAGGCCGGGGTGGAGCGTGGGATGCCGGGCGGCGGTCTCCAGGTCACGCCAGTGGCGCTGTACGGTCTTCGACGCCGCGAAGCTGCCCGCCCCGCCGATGGTGAGCAGTGCCTGCACCGCCTGCAGCAGGCAGGTGGAGGCGTGTCCCGCGTCCATCCGGACCCGCGCGCGCTCGATCGGCGACGGAGAGGTCCCCGAGACCGCCGCCGCGCCCACGGACTCGGCCGAGCGCCTCAGATGCAGGTGGGCGGAGTCGATCAGGGTGGCCGCCTCGGCGAGTGCCGTCTGCACGCTCGGTGAGTCGGCGAGGCGGGCGTACAGGGACATGGCCATCGGTTTCCCGCTCTCGACGGCGTCCAGGGTGAGCCGGAGAACCGACCGCGCGGCGCCCAGCAGGGGGCCCATCGACACCAGCGTCATGGACCCCGGTGGAATCCGGTACAGCGGCTCCTGGGGAAGCCCGTGTCCCCGGACGACGTCGGCGAACTCCCGGAGCCGGTGGTGGGGTACGAACACCTCGTCGGCGACCAGGGTGTCACTGCCTGTCCCACGCATCCCCGCCATGTCCCAGGTCCTGCTGACGGCAAGGTCGGAAGCCGGAATCAGGGCCAGGCCCCGCGTCGGCGCGTTATCGGGCTCTTCGGGCAGTGGGACGCCGAGCAGGGCCCAGCCGGCGTGGTGGCAGCCCGAGGCCCAGGACCACGTGCCGGTGACGATCACCCCGCCGCCGACCGGCCGGGAGACGGCTCCCACGTCGCTGAACACCCCGCACAGGGCGACGTCTGGACCGTCGCTCCACAGGTCGCTACAGGCCCTCTCCCCGAAGGAGGCCGCGATCTGCTGTGCGACGTACGAGACCATCACCACCCAGGCGCTCGACGGGCAGGCGAGCGCGAGCTCGGCGGTCACCTCCAGGCTGTCGGCGGGCATGAGTTCGGTGCCACCGAAGCGTTGCGGCACCCCGAGCGCGAACTGCCCCGTCTCGCGCAGGGCCTGTACTGCCCCGGGAGTCAGCCGGCTGTCGGATTCTGCCGCGTCCGCGGCGTGGCTCAGTACGGGTGCGATGGCGCGGGCTGCAGCGAGGAGCCCGCTCGTCGGATCGGCGAGTGCGGCGCGCTCGGCGCCTGTCGAGGAGTTCGTCACGACTCCAGGAGATCACCTGACGAGCCCGGGGGCGCTCGTTCCCAGCAAGTCGGACCCACGGCCCGGCCTGCTCCGAACACGCTTAGCCGGTCGCCCCGTTCGGAGTCGACAGCGCTGCCCCCGCACGGGGCGGCCGTTGTTCTCCCGGGCCGTCGCGCGGGAGGCGACGACACACTTCGCAGGGTAGGAGACACACTTCGTACGCCGGGCGGTGTGGACCTCCACCCGGGCGCGCAAACCTTACGGCCACAACGGACGACGGAAGAGCCGCCGCACCGATGTCGTCACACGTCTGTACGTCACAGCCGCACCGGACGTCGCTTCGGCGGGGCGTGGACGTGCGTGTGACCGGAGATCGCCGGAGGGGAACCGAGTCGGTGAGACGTCCGGCCGAGCGAAGGCGGCACGGACGCGGTCGGCCGGGGGAATCGGTGACGTACGGCCGAGCGTCGGAGGCCTCGGAGGAACAGCGATGGCGGGCGGGGCCTCACTCGGCCGTCGAGGCCTCGACGAGGTGGCACGCACGACCGCGCCGTACCCGTCGGCGCCCGGAGTTCCGGGCGGGCAGCCGGCGCGCTACGGGCACACCCGAGTCCGGCCATGGAGCCACGGCTCCACTGACACGCCCCACTGACACACCCTACTGACACACCCTACTGACACACCCCGCTGACACATTCGCGTGTCAGCTCGCCCCATCCGGCTTCACCAGGGTGTACATGACGGAGCGCTCTTCCTTGTGTCGCTGGATGTGTCCCTTGGCGACCAAAGACTCCAGGGTGTTCCGCACGACCTGGGGCGTGGGGTTCCGGTCCGGGTGCTTCTCCAGGAGCTCGTCCCGCAGCTCCTTCGCCGGCCGCGGCTCCTCGTAGTTGCCGAGCAGCTCCGTCAGGAGTCCACCGAGCAGAGGCTGACGCGACTTCCCCTTCGCATCGGCCTTCGCCCTGGCGCCTGCCGGAGCGGTGCTGCCCGAAGCCGAGCGCCGAGAGGCGGTGGACGTCCGCTTCGTCCCGGCGGCGGGCTCGCCCTGCGCCTGCTCGGGCAGGCGGGACGCGTCGACGAAGCCCTCGTACCGTTCGGCGAGGTTCAGGATGTCCACCAGGAGGGATTCCTCCTGCTTCAACACCGCGATCCTCTCCGTCAGTTCCTGTTGCCGCCGACGATTCTGCTCCAGGTCCGACGCGGCTTGTTCTGCATACCGCGACCGGAGCGTGGCGGCTGACTGGCTGGTCACAACCGTTCCCTCCCTCGTTGTGGATGACGCTGCGCATGGTACCCATGCCGAGGGCCTCGCGCGGAGGTGTGTCGTCGACGCCGAGTGCCCTGCCAGGCATGTCCACGCCTCACGACGAACGCCGACATGCCCGCGCACGTGGGAGGTGCCCGATTCTCTCGGACGGTCCGGTACGCGGAGATGTCACCCGCGCAGCACTTCCCCGGAACGTATGGCTCAGCGGGTGCCTTCGCCCAGCCATTCGCAGGACGTGTCACGGCGGCACGGGTCACGGCGGCCGGTCCGGCCTCGCGCGCCGTGTGGGGACAGGTGTGTGTCAGGGGTATGCCGAGGCGCCGGAAAGGGAGGGTCGGCCTCACCGGATTGTTCCGGTGTGCCACGGAGTGCCCCGCAGTCGCCGTGCTTCACGCAGGGCTCCGGGACGGCTCAGTGCGCTGCGGGTGCGGTCTTCTTGCGTGCCCGGTAGGCGGCGGCCTTGATCTTGTTGCCGCAGGACTCCATGCCGCACCACTGGCGGCGCATGCCCCGGGAGCGGTCGATGTAGACCCGGGTGCACTCGGGATTGCCGCACTCCTTCATCAGCGGGACGTCCGGACCGCTCAGCAGCTCGACGGCCTGCCGGGCGAGGGTCGCCAGGGCCTGCGGAGCGGTCGCTTCGACGCGTCGGCCGG
Organism: Streptomyces sp. NPDC008125; assembly: GCF_042957125.1. NCBI lineage: Bacteria > Bacillati > Actinomycetota > Actinomycetes > Kitasatosporales > Streptomycetaceae > Streptomyces > Streptomyces sp. NPDC008125. Next base: position 57,023 of record NZ_JBIBHR010000027.1, on the reverse strand, counting down.
CCATGGTGAGCTGGGGCGTCACCGGAGTCCTCAGCGCGGCGGCGTTGACCACGTCGAGCGCCTCGCGTTCGAATTCCTCACCGAGACGCCGGTTGGTGACAAGCTGGTAGATGGCCTCGCGCAGGGTGACCGCCGCCCGGACGTCGTCCTCCCCGGCGGGAGTGACCGTGTCCACGAGCCCGGACTCCACGAACCAGGCGTCGAGCCGCTCCGGCGTCACGAACATCTCGAAACGGGTCGAGCGCCGGACGCGGAGGGTGGCCGCGAAGTCGAGGGCGGGGTGCTCGCATACGAAGACATGGTCAAGATTCACATCACCATTTTGACAGGTGACGACTGGGAGGTGCAAGGATCGGTGCTTCCGGCTGCCGTCCGGTGGCCGGTCGCGGCCGGGGCTCTCCCCAAGGGCGTCGTGGTCACGCGCCACGTCTGGGCATCGGGAGGAGCACGGCTACGCGATCGACGGCTGCCTCGACGACGCGGCAGCCCGGCCGCGGCGGAGAGGCCCGTCGGCCGTTCGTCGAACCGGATCGCGGCGACCGGATCGCGGCGACCGGATCGGCGAGCATCGACGGATGCCGTGGTCCGCGGCGCCTCTCAGGGCCTACTCCGGCCCCGCGAGGGGCACTTGGTCGCCCGCGCGGGGACAAGAAGCTCTCCGGTCCGGCGTCCCTGTCGGGGCCGACCTCTCCTGTCCGGCGGGCACCACCGAGCCCGACGCCGACGGCAACGTCGCGGGAGCGCCGTTCCCGGTGCCCGAGGCATGGGTCAAGGTCCGGCCGAAGAAGCAGCCGTCCTTCGACGTCCCGACCCTCACCCACCGCCGGTCCACCCAGCTCTTCCGGCAGTCCCAGGCTGCGTACGACAAGATCATCGGCACCGACGACCCGGACCTGTCCGCCTTCCGCGATTCCGGCGGCAAGCTCCTGACCTGGCACGGACAGGCCGAGCAGTTCATCCCCGCCGGGGGAACCGTGGACTGCCGCAAGCAGGTCGAGCAGCAGATGGGCGGCTTCCGACGGGTCGGCGGCCTCCACCGCCTCTTCCGCGCCCCCCGGCACCGCCCACTGCGGTCTCGACCAGGGCGACGGTACGACCGACGCCGTCGGTGCGCCGACGGCCCGCGTCGAGCACGGCACGTCCCCCCGGACGCTGCCCGCCACGCTGATCAACGCCTCCGGCGCGGAGGTCTGCGGCGACCGCTTCCAGCGCAGGAACGGGCGCCGGCCCTTCACCGAACGCCGGGTCCGGATCCATCCGGTCGGCGACATCAGCCGTCACCCGCGCGGTGGGACGGAGACAGGCTCCGCCGCGGGGTGGCGGGCGTACGTTCGCCGTAGGCCCGCGTCCGGAGAGTGTCGGGCGGTCGCCCCCGGCCGTCCGCTGCCGTCCCACCGGCTCGACCTCGGCGCGCCACCGCGGCGGGCATGCGGCAGTCAGCGGGCGCGACGGCGTACCGGCAGGGACAGCACGCCGCGGATGATGCCGGAGCCGATCCAGTCGAGCGATTCCACCGGGGCCGCGAGTTCCAGGCCGGGGACGCGGGAGAGCAGGACGCGCAGGGCCACGCTCGCCTCCAGCCGGGCGAGGGGGGCGCCCAGGCAGTAGTGGATGCCGTGGCCGAAGGCCAGATGGCGGGCGGCCGGCCGGGTCACGTCGAGAACGGTGGGATCGCCGCCCACCGCCTGCGGGAGGTCGTGGCCGGCAGACCCGAGCGCGACGGTGATCATGCCGCCCCGGGGGATTGAGACCCCGCCCAGCTCAAGATCCTCGGAGGCGTAGCGGCTGGTGGAGCGCTCGACGGAGGTGTCGTACCGCAGGAACTCCTCCACCGCCCCGGGGATGAGTCCAGGGCGCTCGTACAACAACCCGAGCTGTTCCGGATGCCGAAGCAGCGCCAGGACGGCGTTGCCCAGCAGGTTCACGGTGCTCTCGTGGCCCGCGACGACCAGCATCATGGCCGTGCCCACGAGTTCCTCCTCCGACAGCCGGCCGTCCTCCTCGTCGCGGACGGCGACCAGCGCGGACAGCAGGTCGTCCCCGGGGGTGCGTCGCTTCTCCGCGACCAACTCGGCCAGCAGCCCGTGCAGTCCGGCGAGCGCCGGCCGGTGCCCGGGCGAGGCCACCTGGAGGGCCAGCCCCGACCAGCGGCGGAAATCCGTGTGGTGCTCCGCCGGAATACCGAGGAGTTCGGCGATGACCGCGGCGGGCAGCGGGTTGTTGAACGCCTCCACGAGGTCGAACTCGCCCGACGGCGGCATCGCGTCGATCAGGTCGTGGGCGATCCGCTCGATGCGCGGCGCCAGTTCGGCCGTACGCCGGGGAGTGAACGCGGCCGATGCCAGCCGGCGCAGGCGGCTGTGCTCGGGCGGATCGGCCTCCATCATCTGCGCGCCGAGTCCGACCGAGGGCTGATGGAGTACGTAACCGGCGGCGGCCAGGGCATCGGCGGCCGGCGTGGCGTCCTTCAGCAGGGCCGGGTGGTTCAGCGCCTGCCGGGCCAGGTCGTGCCCGACGACGACCCAGCCCTTGAGCCCGCTGTGGAACTCGGCCGGGTGGATGGGGCCGAGGGCCCGCAGCCGGGCGTACCGGGCCGGGGCGTCCGCCTTGAACGCGGGACCGATGACCACCCGGCCGTCGTGGTACGGGCACTGCTCGCGCGAACTCATGTGTCTCTCCTGGTGATGGTGCGGAGTCGTCGTACGGGGTCCGGGCAACTCCTGGACAGTGGCGGACGGTACGGCCGGGCCGCCGTTCCGGGAACGAGCCCGCTCGCGCGCGGAGGTCCGGGCCGGCCGCACCCCGGACATGCCGGAGGGGGCATGCGTATCGTGCATGCCCCCTCCGGCGCCGGGGAACTCAGTGCCGAGGACGGAGTGGGGAGACGCGGGGGGTGCTCACAACGAACCGGCCCCCGCCGCGCGGCGAGCACGGACGTACGCCTGCCGGTGCGTCAGGGTGCCTTCCGGACCCCCCACTTCATCCACGACCGCGCCCTGCGGCCGGCACGAGTGCCTGTCGCAGCCGGAGCCGTCCGGGTTCTCCGGAGCAGAAGCGACGGTCACCCCGCGTCCGCCGGCCCGTCACCGCCGGTGCGAGCCGGTTCGGCGGCGAGCCCGGCGGCCGTCCGGTCAGATCCAGGTGTCGAGCCACATCCTGGCCCGCCAGCCGGCGTACGGGATCGTCTGCCCCGTGTAGACCGGGAAGAAGTAGACGAAGTTCCAGACGACGAGCAGGACCACCAGGCCGGCGGCCACCGTTCCCCGCAGCCGCCGCCCGTGGGCCGCTCCCGGCGGCCCCGCCAGAGCCGCCAGCATCATCGTCACGGCCAGGCACAGGTACGGCACGAAGACGACCGCGTAGAAGGAGAAGACCGTCCGGTCCTGGTACAGGAACCAGGGCAGGTACCCGGCGCCCACGGCACACAGCACGGCCCCGCAGCGCCAGTCCCGCCGCAGTGCCCACCGGTACAGCAGGTAACCGAGCGCGCAGCACGCCGACCACCACAGGAGCGGCGTCCCGAGGGCGAGGACCACCTGCGAGCAACTCCCCGCCGGGGAACAACCGGCCGTCCCGGCCTCGGGTGACACGTAGGAGAACAGCACGGGACGGCCGAGAACCAGCCAGCTCCACGGATTCGACTCGTACGCGTGGGGGGCGTGCAGCGCCACGTTGAACCGGTACACCCCGTACTCGTAGTGCCACAGGCCGCGGAGCGGGGCCGGAATCCACGACCAGGCGCCGCCGCGGCCGTCCGCCCAGTGGCGTCCGTAACCGTCGTCGGACACGAACCAGCCCGTCCAGGTCACCAGATACGTCGCGACGGCGACCGGTACGAGGGAGAGCACCGACCGGCCGAGATCCATGCGCAGCACCGCGCGCCAGGGGCGGTACGCACCTGCGACACGGCGGGCGCCGACGTCCCACAGCAGGGTGAGGGCCACGAAGAAGGCGAGGAAGTACAGGCCGTTCCACTTGGCCGACGCCGCGAGCCCCAGGAAGACGCCGGCCGCGATCCGCCAGGGCCGCACGCCCGTTCCGGCACGTTCGCCGGTCGGCCCGTCCGGGCGCGTCCGGCCCTCCGCGTCGACCGGCAGGGCTGCCGCGAGCCGCGCCCGCGCACGGTCCCGGTCGACGAGCAGGCACCCGAACGCCGCCAGCACGAAGAACATGACGACGAGGTCCAGCAGGGCGTTGCGGCTCATCACGAAGTGCAGCCCGTCCACGGCCAACAGCGCTCCGGCCAGGCAGCCCAGCCACGTCGAACGGAGCAGGCGGCGCCCGATCCGGCAGAGCATCAGCACCGACAGAGTGCCGAGGACCGCCATCATGAAGCGCCAGCCGAACGGGTTCAGCCCGAACATCCACTCGCCGAGGGCGATCACCCACTTTCCCGCCGGCGGATGCGCGACGAAGACCCCGGTGTCGGAGAGGGGGATCACCTGGGGATGGCCCAGGATCTGGAGGTCGGAGACCGTACGGTCCGGCCAGCCGCTCTCGTAGCCGTGCCGCAGCAGGGACCAGGCGTCCTTGGCGTAGTACGTCTCGTCGAACACGACCGCCCGCGGGCTGCCCAGATGCCAGAAACGTGCCAGCCCGGCGAGGAGCGCCACCAGCAGCGGCCCGCTCCAGCCGGGACGGCGCGACGCCGCCCCGGACAGTCCGAGCGCGCGCCACGGCCACGACGCCGGGTCGGGAAACGGCACGACCAGGCGGTCGCGAACGGACGGCGTCGGGCGCGCGACATACCCGAACCGCCGCAGCCGTTGCTCCCAGGAGACGGATTCCACCGCTCGCGCTCCGGCCGGGTGCCCGCCCGCGGGCCCGGCGCTCACTGCACGCCGCCGCTGCTCGGAGCCCGGAGCCCGAGGGGCGCGGCCCGGGCGGTCGAGGGAGTCGGGGGCGTCGAGGTCTCCGCGGGCGCCGTGGGAGGGAGGCGGGCCGTCGAGGGTGCCGGGACCGACTCGGCGGACACGACCGGACGGGGCGGGGGACCGGTCGGGCCACCGTCCGCGAGTGAGTTCGACAGGACCGTCAGTGCGATTCCCAGTCCGGCGACGGTCAGCGCGGACCCCGTGGCCAACCAGGCCGTACGGGTCCGCTGCCGGGCGCGCACGGCAACCCGGAGCCGGTGGCGATGACGGTCCTCGAAGGGCGCGTCCTCCCGGCCGTCACGCATCATCCGCGCCAGTTCCTGCTCGAAGTGGTCCATTGTTCCTCCTCCTTCACTCGACCGGTCCGAGTGAGCCGACCGGTCCGGATGGTCCGACCGGTCCGGATGGTCCGACCGGTCCGGATGGTCCGACCGTCTCCGCCGGTCCGCCTGCTCCGGCCGGTTCGGCCATGAGCCGCCGCAGCCGTGCGACTCCGCGTGCTGTCAGCGAACGGGCCGTTCCCACCGGACATCCCAGGGCACCGGCGACGGAACTCTCGGGCAGGTCCTGGTAGTAGCGCAGCACCACGGCGGCCCGCTGCCGCGTGGGGAGCAACGCCAACATGGCCTCCAACCGGGTCCGTTCGTCCACGGCGGCCGTCTCGTCCGCCGCCGCGGGCGGATCGGGCAGCGTGCCCACGGGCTGCTCACCCCACCAACGCCGCCGTGCCGAGCGGGCTGCGGCACGGACGAGAATCCGGCGCACGTACGCTTCGGGCGCCTCATCGGCCACCTTCGGCCACGCGAACCAGAGCTTGACCAGCGCCTCCTGGAGCAGGTCCTCCGCCCGGTGCCGGTCTCCGCCGGTGAGCAGCCGCGCCAGATGGAGCAGGGCAGGCCACCGAGCCGTGACGAACCGGTCGAACTCCTCGGCCCTCGATCGACCCATGGGTCCCGCCCCCTCACCTCCCCGCCGGCTCACCGGCTCCGCCACGACTCCCGCCGACGGCGGGCGGCACACGTCGATGACCCGTACACCACCGCACGACCGCGGACACGCCCTCCACCACTGACAAAGACACTGACGCCCGCCTCGCTATGCACCCCTGTCGTGTGGCCTGCGTCACAGGGGGCGGGTCGCTCTGCTCGCTCCTGTGCGGCGGGGTGGTCGGTGAGACCGGGCGGGCCGCGCTGGGACGAGGGGCGGGCCGGGTTTACGGACGAGTTGGGCTTCCGGATTCTCCGCGCGCACATGTTTCGCTGCGTCAGACGCTCGACCGACACACTTCAGGACACGTGTGTACGTTGTGGCCCATGCCCGCCGGAAGGTGTGAGCGCGTGCGGACCGGTCCGCCGGGCCCGACCGTATCGCGGCGGGCGGGTGGGGACCGTAGTCACGTTTTCGGGGGTTGCCGTGGTTCCGTCCGGACCAGGACGGCTGGACGGAGTGACGGGAAAGTTCATCGACACGCGGGACGGGCGGATCGGCAGATGGCTGGTGGGTGAGTACGGATCACGGGCGAGTACGCGTCACTGGCGCACTCTTCCGACTCCGTGGCGGAGATGCCGACGAAGATCGCCGAGGGAAACCAGCCGGTCCGCGAGGTCGACGACGGGCGACTCGTCCGGTCCTGACGTGGACGTGCCCCGCAGGAGTGCCCCGGTTGTTCCAGGGGTACTCCTGCGGGGCATGCGCGGCGCGGCCACCGGCGGGGTGCCGCGGGCGGGCGTGAGGCACTCGCCGCGTGCGACTTTGCCCGCGGCAGGCTGATCTTCCGCGTGTCGTCACCAGGCCCCGTCGCGTACCGCCGCTCCCTCGGTGCTCTCGCGCAGGACGAGGCGGTGGGCCACGACACGGTCCTGCGGGTGCGCCGATCCGGGGCGGCCCTCGTCGTCCGGCCCGGAACCCGGACGCGTCGCCTCGTCGATACGGCGCAGCAGCAGGTCCACGGCCACCCGGGCCACCGCCTCCTTGTCCGGGGCGACCGTGCTCAGTGACGGCACGCTGTACCGGCCGCCCTCCACGTCGTCGAAGCCGATGACGGCCACGTCCTCGGGCACCCGGGCCCCGAAGGAGTGCAGCGCCCGCAACGCGCCCAGTGCCAGCTGGTCGTTGAGGCACAGGAGCGCGTCCGGGCGGCCGCCCCCGGCCAGTACCCGGTGCACCGCGGTGGCCCCGTCGCTCATGTGGAACGCGTCCACCGGCAGCAGGGAGGCGGGGTCGTGCGCGATGCCCGCCCCGGCGAGCGCGGCGAGGAACCCCCGGGTACGTGCCTGCGCGGTGCCGACCGCCCCGTCGTCCAGGCCGCCGACCGTGAGGATGTGCCGACGCCCCTGCGCGAGCAGGTGAGCGGTGGCCTCGTGGGCCGCGCGTTCGTTGTCGATCGCCACGTGGTCGGCACCGGCGGTCAGCAACTCGCCCAGGAGGACGGTCGGCGGACTTCCGGCGCGGGCGCTCAGGTCCTCCGGAGCCAGGGCCAGCGGGCTGAGGATGACACCGTCCACGAACTCCGAACCGAAGCCGGCCAGCGCCGCCCGCTCCCGCTCCCGGTCCCCGCCGGACTGGTGGATCAGGACGGTCAGGGAGCGCGCCTCGGCCTCCCGGACCACGTGCCGGGCCAGTTCGGCGAAGTACGGGACGTCGAGCTCCGGCACGACGAGGGCGATGATCCCCGTCCGTCCGCTGCGCAGATGTCGTCCTGCGAGATTGATGCGGTACCCGAGGTGGTCGATCGCCTCCTGCACCACCCGCCGGGTCTGCTCGGACACGTGCACGTAGTCGTTGAGCACGTTGGACACCGTCTTCTCCGACACCCCCGCGTGCCGTGCGACGTCCTTGATCCTCGGCCGTGCCACCAGCCACCTCCCAGCCCTTGGTACGTCCTGAGTCTATGGGTGCCCTCCGGGCGTCCCGGGGCGGGTTCCGGAGTGCCGGGTGACGGGTGGGTCCGGAACAGAGTCGGTGACGCAACCCTTTACAGCCAATGTACATCGATGTAAAAACTAGGGCACCGCACTGGTGGACCCCGTGCGGATCACCCCGATGTGCGCGGGCGGCCGATGGCTGCCGTGCCGATGGCGCCTGCCGTCGGCCGGGCACGTCGTCCGGCCGTCGAAAGGTCAGTGATGAGCTCTGCACCCCCTGCCCGCAGGCCAGTTGGCGCCTGTGGCCCCAGCCCCGACGAGTCGTCCGGCATCGGCCGCCGCCGGCTTCTCCGATACGGGGCGGCCGGGGCGACGGCGCTCCTGGCAGCGGGCCCGCTGGCCGGCTGCGCGTCGCCGGCCGGCTCCCGAGAGTCCTCCTCGCTGAAGGTGTGGGACCTGTTCCAGGGTGGCGACGGCATGCTGATGGACGAGATGATCGCGGCGGTCTCCCGGGGCGCCGACGGGTTCCACGTGGACCGGACGATCCTGGACTGGGGCCCGTCGTACTACACGAAACTGGCCATGTCGGCGGCAGGCGGCCGGGCTTCGGACGTGGCGGTCATGCACGTGTCGCGCCTGGCCGGATACGCACCCGGCGGCCTGCTCGACCCCTTCGACCTGGACCTGCTGGCCGAGTACGGCGTGACGGAGAAGGACTTCGCTCCCGCCGTGTGGAAGCGGGTGCAGCACGCCGGCACGGTCTACGCGATCCCGCTGGACGTCCACCCGTTCATCGTCTTCTACGACAAGGACGTCGCCGGGAAGGCCGGTCTGCTCGACCCCTCCGGCAGACTGGCGCCGATGGGTTCGCCCGAGGCGCTACTGGACGCCGGGAAGCGGCTGGCGAAGGCCACGGGGCGCTCCGGCATCCTCTTCGGACACGTCACCGACACCGCCCAGAGCTGGCGGCAGTTCCTGGCGCTGTACGCCCAGACCGGCGCCTCCTTCACACTGCCCGACGGCGGGCCCCCGAAGATCGACGTCGATGCGGCGGTGAAGGTCGTGACCTTCATGAAGCAGCTCTTCGACGGCCGGACGAACCCGAACAGCCTCGACTACAACGGCGCGATGGCCGCCTTCATGGACGGCCGCGGCGGCATGATCATGGCCGGCGAGTGGGAGCTGCCCACCTTCCGGAAGTCCGGCATCAAGAACCTCGGGGCCGCCCCCTTCCCACAGATCTTCGACCGGCCGGCCGTCTACGCCGACTCGCACAGCTTCGTCCTGCCGCACCAGGACGACCCCGACCCCGCTCGCCGCCGCGAGGCCCACCGGTACGTGGCCGAGATCATCAAGCAGAGCCTGACCTGGGCGAGCGCCGGACACATCCCCGCCTACCTGCCGGTCCAGGCCCGCCCCGAGTACGCGAAGCTCGACCCCCAGTCCTCCTACGCGGCCGCGGCCGAGATCGCCGTACTCGACCCGCCGAACTGGTTCGCCGGAGCGGGCGGCAACTTCCAGAACCGCATGTGCCAGCCGCTCCAGTCGGCGCTGCTGGGCAACACCTCCGCCGAGAAGGCGGTACGGCAGATGGTCCGGGAAGCGGACACCCTGCTGCGCCGGCCCAACCCGGTCGCCTGACGACAGCCGAAGGAGCCGCATCGTGACCACCACCGCACCCGCCGGATCCACGGCGCCACCGTCCGCCCCCGAAGCCCCGCCCGCGCCCGGGCGCCGACGCTCCCTCACCGGCGGCGGAGGCCTGTTCGTCCTCCCGTTCCTGGTGTTCTTCGGGCTCTTCCTGGTCTGGCCCGTCGTCCAGGGCCTCTGGATGAGCCTCACCGACGCCTCCCTCACCCTGCACGGACCCGAGTTCGTCGGACTCGCCAACTACGCCGAGGCGCTCGGTGACCCGGACGTCTGGAGCAGCCTCGGCAACACCGTCTTCTTCACCCTCATATCCTGCGTGCCGCTCGTCCTGATGGCCCTGGTCATGGCCCTGCTCGTGCACAGCGGGCTCGTCGGCCAGTGGGTGTGGCGCCTCGCCTACTTCGCCCCGTACCTGCTGCCGGTCACGGTGGTCACGCTCATCTGGACGTGGCTCTACCAGCCCGACATCGGTCTCGGGAACCAGCTGCTGACGTCCCTCGGCCTGGATCCCGTCGGGTGGCTCTCCGACGAGTCGGTGGCGATGTGGTCCGTGGCGGCCCTCACCGTCTGGTGGACGGTGGGCTTCAACTTCCTGCTCTACCTCTCGGCCCTGCAGTCCCTGCCCGTCACCTTCGACGAGGCCGCCGCACTCGACGGGGCCGGCGCCTGGCGGCGCCTGTGGTCCGTCACCCTGCCCCAGCTGCGGCACACCACCGTCCTGGTCGCCATGCTCCAGGTGCTCGCCTCGCTCAAGGTGTTCGACCAGATCTACATCCTGACCAAGGGCGGCCCCAACGGCTCGACCCGCCCGATCCTGGAGTACGTCTACGACGTCGGGTTCACCGGATACCGGCTGGGCTACGCCTCTGCGGTCAGTTACGTCTTCTTCGCGCTCGTCGTCGTCGTCTCCGTCGTGCAGCTCCGCTTCTTCCGTCAGGAGGGCTGACCGTGTCCGCCGTCTCCACCCCCGTCCGCCGTCCGCGCCGACCGCGCCGCCAGGAGTCCGGGTCCCCCCTGCTGCTCGGCCACGGACGGCTGCCCCGCGTCCTCGCCGGGACCGCGCTGACCGTACTCGCCGTCGTCTGGCTGCTGCCGTTCCTCTGGGCGGTCGCCACCTCGCTGCAGAGCGAGCAGGACGTGATGAAGTCGGGCCTGTCGCCGTTCAAGGGAGCCTTCACGCTCTCCGCCTACCGGCGGATCATCGACCGCGGAAACGTTTTGACCTGGGCTTTCAACAGCGTGCTGATCGCGGTCCTGGTCACCGTGCTCACCGTGGCCGTCTCCACCCTCGCCGCGTACGGGTTCTCCCGCGGCACCTTCCGCGGCAAGCGCACGCTCCTCGCCGTCACCGTCGCCGCGATCATGGTCCCGCCGCAACTGCTCATCGTCCCGCTCTTCGAGCAGATGACGACGTTCCACCTGGTGGATACCTACGCGGCGGTAATCCTGCCGCAGGTCGTGGCCCCCATGATGGTCTTCATCCTCAAGCGCTTCTTCGACGGCATCCCCCGCGAACTGGAGGACGCCGCCCGCATCGACGGCGCGTCCGAACTCCGGGTGTTCCGGTCGATCGTCCTTCCGCTGTCCCGCCCGATCGTCGCCGCCGTATCGATCTTCGTCTTCATCGGCGCGTGGAACAACTTCATGTGGCCCTTCGTCGTCACCAACGACCCCGACCTCATGACGCTCCCCGTCGGTCTCGCCACCGTCAAGGACGCCTACGGCATCCAGTACGCCGGGTCCATGGCGTCCGCCCTGCTGTCGGCGGCCCCGCTGATCGTGATGTTCCTCCTCTTCCAGCGGCGCATCGTCAACTCCGTGGCCACCACCGGCCTCGGCGGCGGCTGACCCCTCGGCGGCGGCTGACCCCCGCACCATCCGTATCCGCAGGACACCTGGGCGGTGTCCGGCCCCGACCACCATCCGACTGGAGTTTCTGTGCACACCCCCTCCGTCCCCCGTCCGGAGTATCCGCGACCGCAGTTCGTCCGCCGCGACTGGCTCAACCTCAACGGGACCTGGCAGTTCGAGACCGACCAGGGGGACAGCGGCCTCGAACGAGGACTCCTCGACCGCGACCTCGCCGGCGAGATCCTCGTACCCTTCGCGCCCGAGTCCGAGCTCTCGGGCGTCGGCGACACCGACTTCCTGGAAGCCGTCTGGTACCGGCGCCGGTTCACCCCGCCCGCCGCATGGGCGGGCCGCCGTGTGCTGCTGCACTTCGGTGCCGTCGACCACGACACCACCGTCTGGGTGGACGGGACCGAAGTGGTGCGCCACCGGGGCGGCTTCACCCCCTTCACCGCGGACCTCGGCGAACTCGTCACGCCCGGACGGGAGGTGGAGATCACCGTCCGCGCCCGCGACCCGAAGTCCGGCCCGCAGGCCCGCGGCAAGCAGGCGATCCAGTACGCCAACCACGACTGCAACTACACCCGGACCACCGGCATATGGCAGACCGTCTGGGCCGAACCGGTCCCCGAGACCCACCTGCGCCGCCCCCGCATCACCCCCGACCTGGCCGGTGCCGCCTTCGCCGTCGAACTGCCCCTGTCGGCCGTCCGGCCCGGCCACCGCGTACGCGCCGTCGTCAGCGACGCGACGGGCGAGGTCTGCCGCGCCGAGGTGCGCGCCGACCTCGACCTCGCACCCCGGATCCACCTCGCGCTCCCGGAGGGCCGGCGCCGCGAGTGGAGCCCGGAAGACCCGTTCCTCTACGATCTGCGGCTCGAACTCCTGGGCCACCAGGGCGAGGTGGTCGACAAGGTCGACAGCTACGCCGGGCTGCGCGCCGTCGCCGTCCGGGGCAAGGCGGTGCTCCTCAACGGGCGCCCCCGCTTCCAGCGCCTCGTCCTCGACCAGGGCTGGTACCCGGACGGCCTGATGACCGCCCCCTCCGACGAGGCGCTCGTCCGCGACATCGAGCTCGCGATGAAGGCAGGCTTCAACGGCGCCCGGCTGCACCAGAAGGTCTTCGAGGAGCGCTTCCTCTACCACGCCGACCGGCTCGGATACCTCGTCTGGGGCGAGTTCGGCGACTGGGGCTGCGAGGTCGGCGGGTCCTCCGGCGACAACCAGCGCCCCGACGCCTCCTTCGTCGCCCAGTGGCTCGAAGCCGTCGAACGCGACTACTCCCACCCCTCGATCGTCGGCTGGTGCCCGCTGAACGAGACCTACCAGAAGCTCCACGACCGCATCACCCAGCTCGACGACGTGACCCGCGCGATGTTCCTCGCCACCAAGGCCATGGACACCTCCCGCCCCGTCGTCGACGCCTCCGGCTACTCCCACCGGGTCCTGGAGACCGACATCTACGACTCCCACACCTACGAGCAAAACCCCGCCGCCTTCCGGCAGCTCGTCTCCGGACTCGCCCAGGGGGAACCCTTCGTCAACGCGTACGAGAACGGCGCCGCCTACTCCCAGCCGTACCGGGGCCAGCCCTACTTCGTCAGCGAGTTCGGCGGGATCTGGTGGGACCCCGAGGCCGCCGCCGAGCAGTCCGGCAGCGACCGCACGCTCTCCTGGGGCTACGGCGACCGGGTGCGTACCGAGGACGAGTTCCACGAACGCTTCGCCGGCCTCACCGGAGTACTGCTGGAGGACCCGGACATGTTCGGCTACTGCTACACCCAGTTGACCGACGTGTTCCAGGAGCAGAACGGCGTCTACCGGTTCGACCGCGGCACCAAGCTCGACATCGCCCGCATCCGGGAGGCCCAGCTGCGGCCCGCCGCCGTCGAAGGAGCCGACGCGGGCTGACGGGTGCGGACGGGTGCCCGGTCCCGGAGGGCCGGGCACCCGCTGGACACGGCCCGGACTCAGACCCGCTGGAACTGCCAGAGCTGCGGCTGCCGGCCGTTGCACGTCCACTGCTGGACGTTCGCCCCCGCCGTACGCGAGCCCTGGGCGACGTCCAGGCACTGCCCGGCGGACCTCACCACGAGGCGGTAGGAGCCGCGTCCGGCGTTCTCCAGCCGCCAGTCCTGCGCCGCCAGCGCGTTGCAGTACCACTGGCGGACGTTCGCGCCGGGGGTGGCGGAGCCGTTCTCCACGTCGAGGCAGTAGCCGCTGTTGCGAGCGGTGAGCGTGAACCAGCCTCCGCCACGCGCCCGCAGGGTCCACTCCTGCGGACCCAGGCCGTTGCAGGTCCACTGCTGGACATTCCCGCCCGCGACACGGGAGTCACCGGCCACGTCCAGACAGTGTCCGCTGTTGGCGTTCACCAGCCGGTACACAGCCCCGTCCACGATTCCGGCCGCGTCGCCGCTGCCGGTGAGCGGACCGGTCGCCACGTACGGGCGGCAGACCGAACCGTCCCAGTCCGTCGCGATCTGCAGCACCGTGCGTCCGTCGGCCGAAGGCAGCAGCGGGGAGCTGTAGTTCGGGCAGTAGGTCGCCGTCGGGGACGCGACCCGCACCGGGGCCTCGATCTCGTACCACGGGCCCGTTCCGTTCTCCGTGTTGGCCAGGACGGTGCGCCCGCTGTCCGCCGCGGGCGTGCCGTCACGGTTGAGCAGCTGCTGACCGATGAGCAGGATCCGGCCGTTCGGCCCGCCGCCGGGCGCGGGGGCCCAGGCGATGGTGGGCGCGGCACGGAAGTACTTGCCGTCCACCGTCTCCGGGCGGTAACCAAGGAAGGTGGGCGAGCCCCAGTCCCAGCCGTCCGGGGAGGTGCGGTAGTGCACCACGCACTGGTACTGCCCACCCGGATTGCAGATCTCGTAGCTCATCAGGTACGTGCCGTTCGGCAGCCCGCGCACCACGGGCATACCGGGCCGGTCCGGTTCCCAGGCGCTTGCCACCGTGTCGCGGCGGTCCTGCCAGTGGATCCCGTCGTAGCTGCGCGCGGCGGAGAGCTTCTGGTCGTGGGCCGGATCGGTCTCGTCGGCGTAGTGGCAGACGAGCGCGCCGTCGGCGGCCACGGAGAACTCCGGCTCCCACAGCCCCCCGGTCCCGGGCGCGGTGGCGCAGGAGGAGAGGTACGACCAGGTGCGACCCACGTCACCGCTGCGCCAGACGCGGAGAGCCATCCGCCGGTCCGGCTCGTCCTGCCCGACCGACGCGGCCCACAGCAGCGTGCCCGCGGGCAGGGATCCGACCTGCCGCGGAAGTTCGAAGAGGGTGGAGCAGCAGAGGCCTTGCCCGTTCGCCGACTCGGGGTCGGCGATCCTGCCCACCTGCCGGAAGGTGGCTCCCGCATCGGTGCTTTCGTGGATGGCACCGATGCCGTTGCCGCCGTCGAAGGTCACGACGCTCGCGAGGACCCGGCCGTTGGCGGCGCCGCTGTGCTCCAGCCGGACGGCACGGGGGTAGAGGCCGGTACCGCCGCCCAGGGGCGTGCCGGTGGCCGCGAGTGAGTCGGCCCGGGTCACGGATGCGGGGGATGCGGAGGTGACGGGCCGTAGGGGAGGGGGTAGGGCCGACGCACCCGCCGCCGTGAGGGCCACGGTCAGCACGGCGACCACCACCGCCACGACGGCGCGTACCGGCCGTCCGGCACGGTGGCCGGCCGGGGGGACCGGGCGGGAAGACCGGGCGGAGAGGGAGGAGGGGGCGGAGCCGGGCGGTCGACGTAAGGAGAAGAGCACGGGGGTCCTTCCTGAAGGCGCGGTGGCGCGACAGGGCGGCCTGCGGGTGCGGGTCGCGGCTGTCGTCTCTTCGGGTTCGCGCACGGGGAATGTCGATGCGGGCAGCGGTGCGCGAGCGGGGGTGCGCACCTGCTGACAGCGCCACGGTAGGACGACGTATACATCGATGTACATAGTGCGTGCGCACTGGCGGCCGCTTCCCTTTCGTACGAGGCGGTCCCCGGGCCGTGACCGTGTGAATCCCGCCGGACGAACAGGGGTGCGCACAAGCGAGTTTCCGGTGGGGCCCCAGGGGCAGGCGTTCGGCATGGACAGAATCGAAGAAGTCGTGGAGACACAGGGCGACCTGCACCGTGTGGTGCTGGCGGCGGACACGAACGGTGACGGCAAGCCCGATGTGTGGATGACGGACACCACGGGGGACGGGGCCGCGGATCTGTATCAGTTCGACACCACGGGGGACGGCGAGGTCGACGTCACCATGGTGGAGCGCACGGAGACGGTCGGCCAGGACCGTGTCGTGGTCGAGGGCGACGGCGGTCACCCGGTGGAGGGCTGAGTACCCCTTCGCTGCCGCGCTCGGGGCCGAACCGGTGCGGCCCGCACGCGCTTCCTGCGGCTTCCCGGGTCGGACGGACGACCGGTGGCCGCACGCTCGCCGCCGCGTCCGGGTGTGTCGCCGCGTCCGGGTCGCCGGACGCGGCGAAGCTCAGTACAGCGTCCGCCAGGCGCCGCGCGGCCAGGCGAGTACCGCGAAGATCTGTACCGCGGCGGCCTGTTCGATGGCCTGGGTGGTCCCGCTGTCGTCGAAGCGCATCAAGCCGGTGGAGCTGTCCCGCCGTTCGGACCAGATGTGATCCGCGTAGTCGGCCATCGCCCGCCGGTAGACGGATCCACCCGTCACCGACTCCAGCAGCAGCAGGTTCTTGAAGAAGATCGAGTTGAAGAAGACGGGCTGGGTCGAGAGCCTGCCCCCGGTCACGAAGTGCTCGTACGCGGCCTCGGCCGTACGCGTGGCCCGGTCCAGGTACGTGCGGTCGCGGGTCGCCTCGTACAGCAGGACACCGACGCCGACGGGGACGCCCTGATTGTAGGACCAGACGGTCCGGTCGACCGAGCCGGTGAGGTCCAGGTTGTCCCAGTAGAGGCCTTCCGGGGTCCGCAGGTGGGTGTTCGTCCAGTCGTAGAAGCGCCTGGACGACGCGAGATAGCGGGACGTGCCGGTGATCTGGTGCAGGCGCAGGCCGAGTTGGGCGCCGGGCATGTTCGAGACCGTGTTGCGGCAGTGGTTCCAGTCGGCCTGGGTCCAGAACACCCCGCCGGGGGCGGGGTGTTCGGCGTCGGAGTCCCAGCCCGACTCGACGAGCGCGAAGATCTCCTCCGCGCGGCGGAGCGCGGCGCGGTCCCCGGTCTGCAGATGCAGCTGGGACTTGGCCAGTCCCACCCACTCGTTGTCGTCGTAGAACATGTCCCCGCCGTCGCCGTGCGGCGCGACCGGGTAGGAGTCGTAGCCGGCGAGGCCGGTGGTGCCGCCCGCCGCATTCCAGTACAGCTCCTGCGCCCTGGCGCGGGTGGCCAGAGCCGGGGCGTGGCGAGGGTCCACCAAAGCCAGGTCCAGGGCGGCGACATGGACCTGGGACAGAGGCCATTCGTAGGAGTACGGGCGGTCGTCGACGGCGACCGGGTACTGCTCGCGCACGAGCCCGGTGCCGTCCGCCGTGTCGAAGTACTTCTCCAGAGCGCCGTAGGTGACGCGCGCACGGGAGAGGAAGGCGGAGCGGGAGGGGAATCGGACAGCGGCCGGGACCGGTGTCGCGGACGCGGCGGCAGCGGTCGCCGGTACGGCGGTCAGGGCGGCCAGAGAGGCGCCGAGGACCTGACGGCGTGAGGGGGACCAGCGCATACGGAACTCTCCTGTTCGGGGGGGCGACGCAGGGTGCGGGGTGTCCGACAGTGCTCGACAACGTTGTCACCGGGGTCCGGGGACGTCAACGGCCAGGACGGAAACAGGCGGACGGAGATCGGTTCCGTCCCACGCCTCCCGTCGTCCCCCGGACTCCCGTGCCGGGATCGCGCCTCGGGGCCGCTCCGGTCACCCCCGCCGACCTGCCCCGAGCCGCCGTCCGGCTATCCTGGCCGCCGAAACCGGACACGGGGTGCCCCGCGCGGGGCTGAGAACACACCCGTCGAACCTGAACCAGCTAGTACTGGCGGAGGGATGTCTTCCATGGCGTTGCCGTATGCGCAGAACGACCGTGCGAACCCGGAGCGGGAAGCTCCGTACTCGCGGACCGCCTTCGGCGGCCGCATGCCCACCGCCCCCGGTGATCTGCGGATCGAGACTCACGGGATAGCCCCCGTGCCCGAAGAGCGCCGGTACGGCGGACCGGGCCGGCTGTTCACCGTCTGGTTCGCCCCCAACCTGACCGTGACCGGTGTCTTCACCGGCACCGTCGGCGTCGCGCTGGGCCTGGACTTCACCACGGCGCTTGTCGCGGTCGTCCTCGGCACGTTCGTCGGGGCGGCGCCCACCGCCTACCTCGGCACCTGGGGAAGCCGGACCGGAATCGGTCAACTTCCTCTTGCGCGACTGGCGTTCGGCCGTGCAGTCGTACTGCCCGGGGCCTTGCAGTGGCTCTCCTCGATCGCCTGGGACGCTCTGATCGGCCTGTTCGGCGGGGACGCGCTGGCCCAGCTGTGCGGCTGGCCGTTCTGGCTGGGCGTCCTGGTCATGATGGCCGCCCAGGGCGGGCTCGGCGTGCTGGGGTACGAGGCGATCCACCGGCTCCAGACCGTCATGACGTTCCTCCTGGCCGCCGCCTTCGCCGTGCTGGCCGTCAAACTGCTGGACGGTGTCCACCCCGCAGCCTCCGGTTCCGCGCACGGCGGCGACCGGGCGGGGGCCTTCGTCCTGACGTTCACGATCGCGCTGAGCCTGTCCCTGTCGTGGGCCCCGTACGCGAGCGACTTCAGCCGCTATCTGCCGACCGGTACCTCCCGGCCCCGCATGTTCTGGTTCACCCTGCTGGGCGTCAGCTTCTCCTTCGTGGCGGTCCAGACGCTCGGCCTGTGGGGCGCGTCCGTCTTCACCGATCAGACGGCACGGGGGATCGACACCCTTCTGGGCGGGGGCGCGCTCGGGGCGTTCGGGCTCCTCGCGGTGGCACTCGCCGCACTGTGCAGCAACGCCATGAACGACTACAGCGGTTCCCTGGCGCTGCAGACGATCGGGGTGCGCCTGCCACGCCCCGTCGCCGCTGCGCTCGCCGCGGCGCTCGGATTCCCGCTCGTGCTGTGGATGCACGCGGCCGACACCACCGCACGCTTCCAGAACGTGCTGCTCCTGGTCGGCTACTGGATCCCCGGCTTCGTCGCGATCGTGGCCGTCGACTGGGTGGTGAGGAAGAAGGACCGCGGCGGCGCCCCGTTCGACCTCGCGGCCGAGAGCGCCCGCGACCGGCCGTGGTGGCCGGCACTCGCCGCCTTCGCGGTCGCCTTCGCCGCGGCCGTGCCGTTCATGAGCACCGGCCTGTACGTGGGCCCGGTGGCGGAGGCCCTGCACGGAGCGGACCTCGCCTACGGTGTGGCGTTCCTCGCGGCCCTGGCGCTCTACGCCCCGCTGCGGCTGCGGCACCGCTCCTGACGCACCTCTGCCGGGACGGCATTCTCGGCATCGACGCGTGCACGGGCGCGCCCACATGCGCCCGCGTCGGCGCGCGGGCCCGCGCCCGCGTACACCCCGTCCCCCGACCTGCTGCCCTTGTGGCCCCGGACTCCCGCCGTCGCCGCGCTCCGCGAGCGGACCGAGGACTTCGAGACGCAGCGCGACCCGGCGGCCTCCACGGACCTCCCGCCGGGGGAGTGACGCGGGAGCGTGCCTCCGCGACGTCCCCCTCTTCAACGAAGTGGGTGCCCCTCGCCGGATGCGGTGGAGACGGCCACTCCATCGACGCGGGGGAGGAGAGGGGCAGAGCCACCTCGGTGAGCGAAGATCGCGCGACGCCCACACTATTGACATGTGCATGTAATGGCGATGTGATGTGGTCGATTCCGTCTGTCCTTGTTGGGTTGTGCGTCAATTACCCCCTCAGGAGCCGCACATGTCCGGTGAACAGCACAGTTTCAGACACCGTTTAGCCGCCTCGGTCGCCTCCTTCACGCTCGCCCTCGGAGGACTGACCGGGGCCGCCGCGGTGACCACGGGAGTCACGGCCGGCGCGCAACTCACCGCCGTGGCCGCCGCTCCGGAAGCCGCCGCGCTGGAGAACGGCCTGGCCCGGACTCCGCAGATGGGCTTCAACAACTGGAACACCACGGGCTGCGGTGCGCAGTTCGACGAGGCGATGGTCAAGGGCGTCGCCGACGCCTTCGTCTCCACCGGCCTCAAGGCGGCCGGCTACACCTACGTCAACCTCGACGACTGCTGGGCGCTGCCCTCGCGGGACGCGTCCGGCAACCTGGTCGCCGACCCGGTGCGTTTCCCGAACGGCATCAAGGCCGTCGCGGACTACGTGCACTCCAAGGGGCTGAAATTCGGCCTCTATTCGAGCGCGGGCACCAAGACCTGTGCGAGCAACGGATTCCCCGGCGGCCTCGGCCATGAGCAGCAGGACGCCGACCTGTGGGCCTCCTGGGGTGTGGACTACCTCAAGTACGACAACTGCAACAACACCGGCGTCGACGCCCGGACCCGGTACAAGACGATGGGTGACGCGCTGAAGGCCACCGGCCGTCCGATCCTCTACAGCATCTGCGAATGGGGCTCCAACCAGCCCTGGAACTGGGCGCCGTCCCTCGGCAACTCCTGGCGCACCACCGGCGACATCAACGACTCGTGGTCCTCCATGATCGGCATCGCCCACGGGAACCAGCCACTGGCGCAGTACGCCAAGCCCGGCGCCTGGAACGACCCGGACATGCTGGAGGTCGGCAACGGCGGTATGACCGACACCGAGTACCGCACCCACTTCAGTCTCTGGGCGCAGATGGCCGCACCCCTGCTCATCGGCACCGACGTCCGCACCGCGAACCCGGCGTCGCTGACCATCCTGAAGAACACCGACGTCATCGCCGTCGACCAGGATTCCCTGGGCAAGCAGGGCACCGTCCTCTCCTCCTCCGGCGGACTCGTCGTGATGTCCAAGCAGTTGGCCAACGGCGACCGTGCGGTCACCCTCACCAACGAGAACGGTTCCGCCGCCACCGTCAGCACCACCGCGGCCGCCGCGGGGATGCCTGCCGGGTCCTCCTACCGGCTCGCCAACCTGTGGTCCAAGGCGGTCTCCTCGACGAGCGGCACGATCAGCGCGACGGTGCCCGCCCACGGCACGGTGATGTACCGGGTCTCCGTCGGCTCCGGCGGCAGCGCCGGTACGACTCATCCGCTGATCAGCGCCTCCTCCCAGCGCTGCCTCGACGTGGAAGCCGGGGGGACGGAGCCCGGAACCAGGGTCGAGATCTGGGACTGCCACGGGGGAGGCAACCAGGCCGTGACGCTCACCGCGGCCGGTGAGTTGCGCCTCTACGGCGGAACGGCGTGCCTCGACGCCGACGACAACCAGACCGCACCCGGCACCGCGGTGCAGCTCTGGAACTGCAACGGCGGAGCCAACCAGCAATGGAAGCTCAACCCCGACGGGACCGTCACCGGTACCCAGTCGGGCCTCTGCCTCGACGTCACGGGCGGTGACAAGCCGGCGGGGAACGTCAACGGGACCGCGCTGGAGCTGTGGAACTGCAACGCTGGCGCCAACCAGAAATGGAGCCTGGGCTGACACCATCCCGGGCCCGGAGCCGGTGACGGGCCCGGCGTGGGCGCTTCAGGCGCGCACGCCGGGCCGGCCGAGCTTGCCGGTGAGTCGGTGAACCTGCCCCCGGCGCACCGCATTCGAAACGTTTTCCGAGGGCGCCGCCTACACCGCCTACGCCTACAGCGTTCCGGTCCTGCGGGCGGTGCGGGTGCCCGACGGCACGGACCTGTGGATGCTCTTCCTGTACGGACTGGGCGCCGTCCTCGGCAACCTGGCGTCCGGGTACGCCACCGACCGCTGGGGTGCCGTCCGGGTCCTGACCACTGGATACCTCGGCATGGTACTCGCCCTCGGCCTGCTCACCTGGGTCGCCGCCACGCACGTCCGGCTGGTCCTCCTGGTCGGAGTACTCGTCCTGCTCTGGGGGGCGAGCAGTTGGTGCCAGACGCCCGCCCAGCAGCACCGGCTCATCGAAGTCGCCCCGCAGGAAGCGCCGTTGGTGGTCTCCCTCAACTCCTCGGGGATCTACCTCGGCATCGGCCTCGGCACCGTACTCGGCGGAATCACGCTCCCGCACGGGGCGACGCTCGTGTACGGCCTGGGGACGGTGCAGGCGATCGCCGCCCTGTTGTTCCTGCGGGTCACCGCACGCACGGCGACCCGCATCGGCTGAACCACCAGGGTTGCCACCGGGGGCCTGGCCGCCGCCGCGCGGTGCCGACCGGGCCCTCGTACCGCTGCGTCGTGTGGTGAACCTGGCGCCGTCCGTCCGGAGGGCGCCGGACGGGCGGGACTTTCACCACCCGACCTGGGTGCGCCGCCCCACGTCAGTGCCGGGAGACACGCTCCGCCCGCTTCATCGGCCCGCCCGGTTCATCAGGTCGAAGAAGGTGTCGCCACGCACCACTTCGAACGGCGAGCCGAGCAGCCCGACGAGTTCGGCGGCATCGCTCGGCGTCCAGCTCCAGGCGTTTATCGCACCCGCGACGAACAGGGGAGCCGCACCGTCCCAGCCCTCGACGTGCTCCAGCAGCGCGTCCCGGTACTCCGCGGCCTTCCCCTGCGGGAAGAAGTTGCCGATCACCGGTATGCCGGCCTGCCTGGTCTGCAGGTCCCCGGTCTCCCAGGACTGGACGACGCCGCGCAGCGGGGTGTTCCGTCGGTAGGAGTCGACGACCCGCTCGTCGAACGGCATCCAGCCATCGCCCGTCGTGCTGCGCTGGTTGTACGCGTACACCAGGTCCATGCCGGTCCGGCGCAGGAACCGCCCGGTGAGTCGGGTGTAGGCGTCCAGGGCGTCGGCGGGCCAGGAACCCGGGTAGGTGTAGCCGGCGCCGGAGGGACCGGAGATGAGCAGGTCGTTGGCGGTGGCGGTGTTCTGGTAGTACGCCAGCAGGGCGGGGCCGATGTCCGCGAGCAGCGGGCTGACCGTCCAGTTGAGCGGCACGCTGCCCCGTCCGGGGTCCTCCCAGATCGTGCGCATGTGGCGCTGGCAGTACTGGACGTTGTCGCCCTCGCCGAAGGTGAGGGTGAGGTAGACGCGGTTGGCGAGCTTGGCCTTCGGCCTCGTACGGACCTTGTCCGAGATCTTCGCGGACACTCCGGCGTGCACGGTGCCGTTCATGAAGAAGTCCGCGGGCACCACCTCGATGCCGTGCTGGGAAGCCCGGTCGACTCCGCCCCACTCGCCCGCCACGTCGTTGGAGAACCAGCCGGCGTACGGGGTGGTGGGCTGGACCCGGCTGAAGACCTCGTCGAGGAGCGCGCCCGTCTCGCCCGACGGAGGCAGCCAGACGACCATGGCCCGGCTCGCGACGGCGTAGTCCCGGAAGTACGGGAACGGTTCGACCCGGGTGGGCGAGGTGGCGGTCGCGGACACCAGGTACTGGTTCCACAGATCGGCCTCGACCAGGAGCTGCCGCGTGCCTGGCGGCGGGGCGAAGTGGTAGATGAAGTAACCGCCGCCGTCGGAGAACCGGTTGGCGTCCCCGCCGATGGAGGAGTTGGAGCCGTCGAAGAGAAACGGCGCCTCGGCCTCCGTACCCGGCGCGAAGGAGGCGATCACCTGGCCGTCCGCCTTCACCGTGACCGAACCGACCGAAGCGCCCCATCCGTCGTCGCCGAACGAGTCCTGGAAGCGCAGGTAGACGCCGTTCCCGCCGGTCAGTTCCGCACTCACGTCGAAGGTGCGGACCTGCCGGTTCGACGAATCACGGACCCGCTCGCGCTCCCGCGCGATCTCGCGCCAGCTCACCTGGGCGGTCTGCACCGTCCGGGTCGGCGGCAGCCCGGTCAGCAGCGTGTGGGTGCAGCGCGGGAAGAGATGGTCCAACTGCCACCGGTAGGTGGCGAGTACGTCGTCCGCGTCGAAGCGCCCGCGCAGATCGGCCACGGTTTTCAGGCCGTACGCACGGGCCTGTTCCGCGGTGGCGGCGACGGCGTTCTCCAGGCCGGCCAGGGTGGTCGCCACATTCACGGAGTCCGGCACGCCCGGGTCGTGCAGGACCGCGCCGCGTATCTCACCCCGGTAGTGGGCGACCAGGTCCAGCGCGCGGTCGTGGCGGGTGACCCGGGCGCCGGTGCCCGGGAGCCAGCCGGAGTCGACTCCACTGCTGTCGAAGTTGAAATAGAGGCGCGGACTACGGCGGTTGATCACTCCCTGAAGGGTCGTCAGGAGCAGCTGGTCGTTTCCGTCGAGGGAGCCGACGTCGGCGACGTCGAGCCGGGCGGGGCGGCCGAACGACGGCAACAGGCGCGCCGCGGCGCGGTTTTCCGCCGCGCCGGCCCCGGGGGAGAAGAAGATCCCGGGACCGCCGGCCGCGAGAGCCGCTCCGCCCGCCTGCAGAAGAGTTCTTCGGGACACCATCGGCGATCACTGCTCCTTGGGGAGGGGACGACGGGGAGATGACATCGTTGTCACATCTCGTGACATCGTTGTCACGCCGTCGGTGAAGGTAGTGCCGGGCCGGAGTGTTGTCCATGGTGCGCGCAAGGAACCACCTTCGGCGCACCCTCTTTTGAGCCGGTTCACGGCAAAGCTGACCACGGGGACGGGGCGAGCTCGGCCGAACGGCGGCAGGCGCGCGCTACGGTGTCCGGCGGGAGACTTCGCCCGTCCGGCCGCGGTGGGCCAGCAGACGCTGTGCGGCGGACAGTGCGGCACCACCCGCGCGCCCCGACCGGAGCGCGGCGCGGGCTGCGTTGGCCCCGGGTGCTCCGTGCACCCCGCCACCCGGATGGGCGGACGCGGAGGCCAGGTACAGCCGCTTCACAGGCGTCTCGGGGCGGCCTGTTCCCGGCACCGGCCGGAACACCAACTGCTGGTGCATCGAGGCCGTTCCACCGTTGATGGCGCCGTTGCGGAGATTGCCGTCCGCCGCTTCGAGCGCACCCGGCGAGAGAATCCGCCGGGCGCGGACGCGGTCGCGGAACCCGGGGGCGTACCGCTCCACCTGCTGCTCCACCCGGTCCGCCATCCGCTCCGCCTCCCCGGCGTCCCACGTGTCCGTGAGCCCGTCCGCCCCGGCGTCCGCCTTCACCCGGTGCGGCACATGCGTGTAGGCCCAGGCCGATTCGGTGCCCAGCGGCGAACGCGTGGCGTCCGCGGTGGTCATCTGCCCGCAGAGGAGGAAGGGGCGGTCGGGAATCAGGCCCCGGGCGATCTGTGCCGCCCACCGGGTCAGCTCGTCAACACCCTCCGACAGGTGCACCGTGCCGGCCGTGGCGGCGGCCGGTGCACTCCACGGGATCGGACCGTCCAGCGCCCAGTCCACCTTGAACGTGGCGAAGTCCCACTCGAACCGGCGCATGTCGTCGAAGATCCGCGGCGGCAGGTGTTCCGCCCGGACCAGGGACGTGTACAGGCTGGGCGCCGACACGTCCGCGAGCACCGCCCGCCGGGCGGGAACGCCCTCCCCGGAGGCCGTACGGACGCCCACGGCGCGGCCCTGCCGCACCACCACCTCGGTGACCCGCTGCCCGCACCGCACGGCGCCGCCGCGCGATCGCAGCCGTCGCACCAGCGCCTCGGTCAGGGCCCCGGCGCCTCCGACCGGTACGGGAAAGCCGTAGGCCTGCCCGAGCATCGCCATCAGCCAGCCGAAACCGCCACTGCCGGCCGCCTCGGGCGCCAGATCCGCGTGCAACGCGCTGCCGGCCAGCAGCAGTTTGCCCCCCTCGCCGAGGAACTCCTCGTCACCCAGCCTCCGTACCGGCAGAACGAGACTGCGGGCGAGCCGGAGCCCGCCCGCCGCCCGGAGCCTCGCCGCCAGCACGCTTCCGGCGAGGACGGGCGGGAAGGGGGAGAAGAGGGCCTTGACGATGTCGTCCCCGAGCCGGTCCCAGATGTGGCAGAGGCGGAGCCAGCTCTCGCCGTCTCCCGGCGCGAAGCCGTCCAGGGCATCCGCCGTCACCGTCCGGTCGCGGTCCAGAACCGCGCAGCGGCCGTCGAGCAGCGGATGGGCGAGCACGTGCGGCGCGTGGCTCCAACGCAGACCCTCCCGGCCCAGGTCAAGGGCGGACAGCACGGGGGAGGCCGCCGCGAGAGGGTAGAACGAGCTGAACACGTCACTGACGTAGTCGGGATGGACCTGCCGGTCGCTGCGGACGGCGCCACCCGGTTCGGGCTGCTCCTCCAGGACCTCGACGCTCCACCCCGCGTCGGCCAGGACGTTGGCCGCGACCAGGCCGTTGGGCCCGCTTCCGATCACTACCGCGTCGACCATGGTGCCACCCTTCGGCGCGATGCCGCTGTGCTGTGCCGGGTTGTGGAGTGCCGTGCCGTGAAGCGGTGCCCGGTCCGTGCGGTGCCGTTTGTCCCGCGCCGGGCCGTCGGAGCCGTCAGGCCTGTGGGCGGGACCTCTCCTCGACCAGCCGGGCGAGCCGCGTCAGCATGCTGCGGTGGCGGATCTGGAGCACCGTGTCCAGCAGCGCGTTGTGCAGGGCGGCTCCCAGCCCCCTCAGAGGGTGCTCGTCGACGATGACGAGGGTCTTGTCGCCCCAGGGGCGGATGTCGAAGGCGATGCGCGCCGACCCCAGTGGGCCGCCACTCGCCTCCAGCTCCAGCGCGCCTGGCCGCTCCACGCGTCGGACCACCGTGCGTCCGGTGACCTCCTTCGGACCCACGCGCAGGACGTACGTGATCGAGGACCCCACTTCCGGCCAGACCCCCGACTCCGGCCGGGACCGCTCGGTCCCGACCACCCACTCGCCGTAGAGGGTCGGGTCTTCCAGCACGCCCCACACCGCGGCCGGCGGCCGGTCGATGAGGTGGTGACGGACAGCCATGATTCTCCTCGGGGTGTCGTGGGGAAACCGGAAGGCGCCGCCCTCGGACTCCGAGCCGTCGGCACCTCGCACCTCGTCCGGCGGCTGAACCCCGCCGCTCACCGGGCGGGACCGCCTCCCCACCCCGATTGAACCGCGTTCGCGGCGATCGCGCAGGTCGGCCACGTCCGCGTCACCGGGCCGCGGACACCGGTGACACCGGGCGCCGGGGAGGACCGTCGGAGAACGGCGTTCTCATGTCGCGCCCCCTCATGCGCAGAACGGCATCGGCGACCTCGGCACGGCTGTCCGCCAGGCGCCCCCGGGCACAGTGACCCGCAGTGGACGGACACGGGAGTCCGACGCCGAGTACACGACGCACTGTTCGGTCACTTGCCCGCAGAGCACGACGTGGTCCACTCCGAGTCGCGTGCCCGGCCCGCGGCACCGCCTAGCGGCCCCGGCGGTCCTCGTCGTCGTCGACCACGTGCACGGCGGCCTCCTCGGCCGAGGCCGCACCGCCGTCGATGCCGACGTCCTCGGCGATGACGTCCGTATGCCGGCCGGTCGGGTCGTCGGCCGCGCTGAGGCGCCCGGCCCTCGGCCCGCCCTCGATCCGGTCCTCCGGCTCGCCCTCGCCGTCCCGGAGGTCGCCGATGCCGTCACCGTCGGGGGGTTCGACCTCGGCAACCTCTTGGGCGAGCCGCTGGTCCAGGGACTCGCCACGGCGTTCCTCGGCCCCCGTGGTGCCGTACTTGTCCACCGCCAGCGGACGCTCCGGAGGCGAGTAGCCCTCCTCCATCTGGTCGTCCAGGGTGCGTTCCCCGAGCGCGTCCTCCATGTCGAGCTCGTCGTTGGGCGGGTCCTGGCCGTCGTCCTGCGGCTGGTAGACGTCGTCTCCGCGCGCTTGCTCCGGCATCACTTGCTCCTTCACGTCCGGGTGGGGTGGCCATTCGTGCGTCCGCGCGCCCTTCGCGCGTGGGAAGGGCCACGGGTGCACGGCGTGTCACGCTCGTGCGCGACGGGGGCGGTCGCGTCAGCGGCCCAGCGCCTTCCGCAACTGCTCCTTGTTCATGGAGGAGCGACCGTCGATGTTCTTCTTCCTGGCTTCCGCGTAGAGCTGGTCCTTCGTCGGCCCCTGCGCGCCCTCGTGCGAATGCTCGCCGCCGCGCTGGTAGGCCGACTTCTTGTCCTGGGTGGACGTCTTGCTGGCCGTCCTGGACTCGCCGGACCTGGCCCGCTCCTTGTTCACGGTCCTGGCGGCGATCTCCTCGGCCCGTGACTCGGAAGTACCCCGCTCTTGCTGGCTCTCCTTGATGTGTTCGTACTGACGTTCGCGTTTCGCGTTGGATCCAGCAGGCATGGCTCTATCCTTTCCGATTCGTCCCTCCCGCGGGTCGTGCTCCGCGTCGGGCCCGGCCGACGTCGCACGCGTTCCGGCGCGGGGTGTCCCACGGGGTTCCTCACCCGCCACCGTCTCCTCGGGGGACACGGGGGACACGGGGGACATCACCCCGCGTTTCCTGGAACAGCTACCACTAAACAACGATGACCCCGAAAGGGCTCTCGCTCCAGTTCCACGGGTGGCGCGCGGGGGAGTGAGGAGAGCCCGGGGGTGGCACTTCGCGCGCTGCCTGACCCAATCGTGCGCTGCTCTGCCACCGGTCGCTTCGCTCCGCGATCCATGAGAGGCATGGAGTAATCGGGCCGGGGGATGCTGCTGAGGACGCCGGTGCGTGGAGGACGGCTCGCGCGCCCCACTCCACGCACCGGCGGGGTCCTCGCACCGCACCAGCGTCCCCGCACCGCACCAGCGTCCCCGCGCCGGGCACGCGCATCGCGCCGAGGCTGCGTCCTTTCCGCTCCGCCGGGCACGCTGGAACCATGACCGACATCTACGAAGGCCCTGCCACGCTCGTCATCGGCGACGAGGAAACCCCTGTGACGGCCGCGCTGCGATCCGGCAGCGGCACCACGCCCGGCCCCTGGTCCGGCACGGTCCGGGCCGACGGCCTGGACCTCTCGTTCTGGCCCGCCGTGCAGAGCGGCGGAGTCGTGATCCTGATGCCGGACGGCCGAAGGGGGACGGCCCAGATCGACATGGACGCGGAAAGCGGAAGCGCCACGCTCAGTGGCCGGGGCTCTGCACCCTTCTGATCCCACCGGAGCGGCAGGGGGCGGAAGCCACGTGTACGCGCCACCCTCCCGGGTAACCGGGAGGCGTCCGCGCCCGGGTCGCCGCCCCGGCCGCTCCGGGTCAATCTGGGGGAGGAGCCGATGCCCGGCTCCCGGCCCGGCGGCGCGGCCCCGGCCCAGAGTCCCCGCCGGAGGTTTCCCACATGGGCCTGCGCACCTGGATCACCGAATGGCCCGTCTACCGGCAGCTCACCGGCGACGACCCACTCGGGCGTGGCCACGCCGCCCGCTCCCCCCACACCGACGCGCTGCGGCCCCGCACGGACACCGCCGACCGGGTCGTACGCTCGGTGTGCCCGTACTGCGCGGTGGGCTGCGGCCAGCAGATCTACGTCAAGGACGATCGGGTCGTCCAGATCGAGGGCGATCCCGACTCGCCCGTCAGCCGCGGCCGACTCTGTCCCAAGGGCTCCGCGACGCTCCAGCTCACCACCGGCTCCGGCCGGCGCCACCAGGTGCTCCACCGCCGCCCGTACAGCACGGAGTGGGAGACGCTCGACCTGGAGACCGCCATGGACATGGTGGCCGAGCGCGTGGTGAAGACGCGCGCGGACAGCTGGGAGTGGGAGCGCGACGGCGTACGCACCGCCCGCACGATGGGGATCGCCAGCCTCGGCGGAGCGACGCTGGACAACGAGGAGAACTACCTCATCAAGAAGCTGCTGACGGGCCTGGGAGTCGTCCAGGTCGAGAACCAGGCGCGGGTCTGCCACAGTTCCACCGTCGCGGGGCTCGGCACCTCGTTCGGACGCGGTGGCGCCACCACCTTCATGCAGGACCTCCAGCACTCCGACTGCATCGTGATCCAGGGCTCCAACTACGCCGAGGCCCACCCCGTCGGATTCCAGTGGGTGATGGAGGCCAAGACCCGCGGCGCGAAGATCATCCATGTCGACCCCCGGTTCACCCGCACCAGCGCCCTCGCCGACCTGCACGTTCCCATCCGGGCCGGCAGTGACATCGTCTTCCTCGGCGCGATCATCAACCACGTGCTGACGGAGGGCAAGGACTTCCGCGAGTACGTGCTGCGCTACACCAACGCCGCCACCCTGGTCTCCGAGGACTTCCGGGACACCGAGGACCTCGACGGCGTCTTCTCCGGGTTCGATCCGGAGACCGGTACCTACGACCCGGCGAGCTGGCAGTACGAGGGCTCCGACGTGCAGGCTCCCGCCGGCGACCCCGACCAGCGCTACGAGGAGCGGGTCGAGGAGGCCGGAGGATCCGAGACCCACGGCTCCGGCGGCGCCCAGACCGAGAGCGTGCCGCCCCGGGACGAGACCCTGACCCACCCGCGCTGCGTCTACCAGGTCCTCAGGCGCCATTACGCCCGCTACACCCCCGAACTCGTCCAGGAGACCTGCGGGGTGGACCGGGCGACCTTCCTGGAGGTGTGCGAGGCGCTCACCTCCAACTCGGGCCGCGAACGTACCAGCGCGTTCTGCTATGCCGTCGGCTGGACGCAGCACACCGTCGGATCCCAGTACATCCGGGCCGCCTGCGTCCTCCAGCTCCTCCTCGGCAACATCGGCCGCCCCGGAGGCGGCATCCAGGCGCTGCGCGGGCACGCCTCCATCCAGGGCTCCAGCGACATCCCCACCCTCTTCAACCTGCTGCCCGGCTACCTCCCGATGCCCCACGCCCACATCCACGAGGACCTGGAGTCCTTCATCGCGGCGAGCCGCACCGACAAGGGGTTCTGGGGCGACATGCGGGCCTACTTCGTCAGCCTCCTCAAGGCCTACTACGGAGAAGCGGCCACCCCCGAGAACGACTTCTGCTTCGACCACCTGCCCCGCCTCACCGGATCGCACAGCACGTACGAAACCGTCATGGCCCAGCTGGACGGGGAGTGCAAGGGCTACTTCCTCATGGGGGAGAACCCCGCCGTCGGCTCCGCCAACACCAGACTCCAGCGCCTCGGCATGGCCCGACTCGACTGGCTCGTGGTCCGCGACTTCTCCCTCATCGAATCGGCCACCTGGTGGCAGGACGGCCCGGAGATCGCCACCGGTGAGATGCGCACCGAGGACATCGCCACCGAGGTGTTCTTCTTCCCCGCCGCCGCCCACACCGAGAAGTCCGGCTCGTTCACCAACACCAACCGGTGGGTCCAGTGGCACCGGGCAGCCGTCGAACCGGCCGGTGACGCCCGCAGCGACCTGTGGTTCATGTACCACCTCGGCCGCCGGATCAAGGAACGCCTCAAGGACTCCACCGACCCCATGGACCGGCCCGTCCAGGACCTGGCCTGGGACTACCCCGTGGACGGCCCCCTGCGAGAACCCTCCGCGGCAGCCGTCCTGGCCGAGATCAACGGACACGGCCCGGGCGGCGCGCCGCTCTCCGCGTACACCGAGCTGAAGGACGACGGTTCCACCGCGTGCGGCTGCTGGATCTACTGCGGGGTGTACGCGGACGGCGTCAACCAGGCGAACCGGCGCAAGCCGCACACCGAGCAGAGCTGGACCGCCCTCGAATGGGCCTGGGCCTGGCCCGCCAACCGGCGCATCCTCTACAACCGCGCCTCCGCCGACCCCGAGGGCCGTCCCTGGAGCGAGCGCAAGGCGTACGTCTGGTGGGACGCCGACGCCGGCCACTGGACCGGCCACGACGTCCCCGACTTCATCCCCGATCTCGACCCCGCGCACGTACCGGCCGAGGACGCCACCGGGCCCGAGGCCCTGCGCGGCGACGACCCGTTCATCATGCAGGCCGACGGCAAGGGCTGGCTCTACGTCCCCGCCGGTCTGGAGGACGGTCCGCTGCCCACGCACTACGAACCGCAGGACTCACCCTTCACCAACCTGCTGTACCCCGGAGTCTCCCGCTCCCCGGCGCGTACGGTCCTGGCCCGCGAGGGCAACCGCTACCACCCGAGCGGCGACGAGCCGGGCGCCGACGTCTACCCGTACATCGTGACGACCCACCGGCTCACCGAGCACTTCACCGCCGGCGGAATGAGCCGCTGGTCGCCCTACCTGAGCGAACTGCAACCGGAGTTCTTCTGCGAACTCTCCCCGCAGCTCGCTGCCGAACGCGGGCTGGAGCACGGCGGCTGGGCCACCGTCATCACCGCCCGCAACGCCGTCGAGGCCCGGGTTCTCGTCACCACCCGGATCAGGCCCCTGAAGGTGCACGGCCGGACCGTCCACCAGATCGGCATGCCCTTCCACTGGGGCCCCAACGGCGTCGTGACCGGTGACGCGGCCAACGAACTCATGGCGATCTCGATGGATCCCAACGCCCACATCCAGGAGGACAAGGCGCTCACCGCCGACATCCGCCCCGGCCGCAGGCCGCGGGGGCCCGCCCTGCCGGAACTGGTCGCCGAGTACCGCCGCCGGGCAGGCATCACCGACAGCACCGGAAGGGACCCGCGAGCATGACCAGCGACCAGAACTCCCCGGCCCGCGAAGGGGCGCAGAGCCCCTCCCGCCTCCGGCGCCTCCTCTCCGGACCCGAGAGCGACCCGGCCACCGACGCCGGCTACAGGGACGCACCGGACCGGGTCGGATTCTTCACCGACACCTCGGTGTGCATCGGCTGCAAGGCGTGCGAGGTGGCCTGCAAGGAGTGGAACGCCGTGCCCGAGGACGGCCTCACCCTGACCGGCATGTCGTACGACAACACCCAGAGCCTCGGCGCGTCCACCTGGCGTCACGTCGCCTTCATCGAACAGCAGGTGGCCGCCCCGACCGGTCCGCCGGACCCCGAGGGGCGCGCTTTGCTGCCGCTCGCGGTCGCCCCGGCGGACGGCGCCCAGGACCCCGGGACCACCCGCTGGCTCATGTCCTCCGACGTCTGCAAGCACTGCACCCACGCGGCCTGCCTCGACGTCTGCCCCACCGGCTCGCTCTTCCGGACCGAGTTCGGCACCGTCGTCGTCCAGGAGGACATCTGCAACGGCTGCGGCTACTGCGTCCCCGCCTGCCCGTACGGGGTGATCGAGCAACGCCCGGGCGACGGGCGCGCCTTCAAGTGCACCATGTGCTACGACCGGATCGGCGCCGGACAGGAACCCGCCTGCGCGAAGGCGTGCCCCACCGAGTCCATCCAGTTCGGTCCCCTGGACGAACTGCGTGAACGCGCCGCGCTGCGCGTGGAACAGCTCCACGCGGCCGACGTCCCGCAGGCCCGCCTCTACGGCCACGAACCCGACGACGGAGTGGGCGGCGACGGGGCCTTCTTCCTGTTGCTGGACGAACCGGAGGTCTACGGGCTGCCCCCGGCGCCCGTCGTCACCACGCGCGACCTGCCCACGATGTGGAAGCACGCCGGGGCCGCCGCCCTGGCCCTGCTGGCCGCCGCGGGCACTGCGCACGCCTGGTCCGCGTTCCTGGGGCACCTGCCCACAAGCCGTCCGACCGCACGTTTCGGGAAAGGACCCCGATGACCGCCTCCGCCGACACCCAGGGACCGCGCCGCAAGGGAGGCCGGAAACGCAGGGGTGAGGAACTCATGGTGCCCCGGGCCGAGTTCCGCTCCTACTACGGCCGTCCCATCATCAAGGCACCCTCCTGGGCCGCCCGTGACATCGCCGGATACTTCTTCCTCGGCGGACTCGCCGGGGCCGGTTCCGTGCTCGCCGCCGGCGCCCAGCTGACCGGCCGGAACACCACCGCGACCGCCCTCAAGCTCTCCTCGCTCGGCGCCATCGGCCTCTCCGTCGCCGCCCTCGTCAACGACCTCGGCCGCCCCGAGCGGTTCACGAACATGCTCCGCGTCTTCAAGCCGACCTCCCCGATGAGCGTCGGCTCCTGGCTGCTCGGCCTGTACGGTCCCGCCGCCGGCCTCGCTGCCCTCACCGCGGTCGGCGGCAGGTTCCCGCGCGCCGGAGCCGCCGCGACGGCCACCGCCGCGCTCACCGGACCGGCGGTCGCCACGTACACCGCGGTCCTCGCCGCCGACACCGCCGTACCGGCCTGGCACGGCGCGCACCGCGAACTGCCGTACCTGTTCGCCGCGTCCGCCACGGCAGCCGCCTCCGGCATGGCCCTCGTCCTCGGACCGGCCCGGGAGACCGGCCCCGCCCGCGCCGCCGCCGTCCTCGCCGCCGCGGCGGACCTGGCCGCGAGCACCGCCGCCGAACGCCGCCTCGGCCTGGTGGCGGAGACCTGGCGCGAGGGCCGGGCCGGCGCCCTCCTGCGTACCGCCCGCGCGCTCACGGTCGCGGGCGCGGCGGCCGCGACCGTGTCCGCACGACCCGGGCGAGCCGCGAAGCCTCTGGCGGTCCTGGGTGGCTGCGCCCTGCTGGCCGGGTCCGCCTGCACCCGCTTCGGCGTTTTCGCGGCCGGCGTCGCCTCCGCCGAGGACCCCAGGTACACGGTGCTGCCGCAGCGCGAGCACCTCGCCCGGCGGGAGGCGGCCGGAGACGCGGAGGCGGAAGGCTGATCCACCCGTGGCCCCCTTCCACGGCGCAGGGCCGCCGGTCACGAGACGGTCATCGTCGCTCCGGCCGCCGTGCCGGTCCCGGCGCGCGGGGCGAGGAACGCGGTTCGGGGGAGCGCCCCGTCCGCGGCGCGGGGAGCGCGTGCCGAGTCGGGGTCGGTCGAGGTGAACCGCGCGGTCCCTCGGCCGTCGTCCCAGCTGTTGCCGGCGGAGCGGACGCCGGCGCCCAGCGCGACGTCCCGGCCGTTCGCCGCCGCCACGTTGGCTTCGGCGAGGGCCGCCGCGGTGGTGAGGTGGAAGCCGTCCACGCCGTTGCGGTAGGCGGTGTTGCGGGTCAGCGAGATCCGGCCGGGGTTCCCCTCGTCGGTGAATCCCAGGCCGGTGTTCTCCCAGGCCGCGTTGTTCCGTACGACGTGGGCGACGGCGGCCCGGGTGTTGCCGCCGCCGAGCGTGAAGCCGTTGCCGTTGCCGAAGGACCAGTTGCTCTCCACGGTCACCGGGCTGGTGAACCCGCCCAGGTCCACGCCCTCGTCGGCGTTGTCGTACGTACGGCAGCCCTTCACGAGGTTGCCCGCCCCGGAGCCGAACTTGATCGCGAGACCGACGCCACCGCGGCCGTCGGCGTCGCGGTTGGCGTAGAAGTCGCTGTCGAGCACGGAGTTGGACTCGGTTCCGTCGTCACGCAGGGTCAGGCCGGACTCGGCGTTGTCGTGGAGGGAGAGCGACTGGAAAACCGTGTGGGCACAGCCGCGGCAGACGTACGCGTGGCTGGGTGAGCCCTTGATCTCCAGCCCCCGTACGGTCCAGTAGTCGGCGGTCTGGGTGATGGCCCAGGCACCCCCGTGGACGCCGGACGCGTCCACCACGGGTCGTTCGCCCGGGTAGTTGGCGAGGGTGATGCGGTGCTCGGCGTCGGCGTCGGTGGTGATGTCCACCGCTTCGGTGGGGCGGTAGGTGCCGCCCCGCATGAGGACGGTCCCGCCCGGCCTCACCAGAGCCACCGCCTTTCCGAGCGTGGCGAACGGGTGCGCGAGGCTCCCGTCGCCGCCGTCCGAGCCGTCCGGGGCGACGTACAGGCTCAGCGCGGCGACGTCGTTCCCCGAGGACGGGGAGGCCACGGCACGGGTCCGGACGGGTGCCGGGGGCGCGGAGGAGGCTGGAGGCGGGGAGGCCGGTGACTGCCAGAGCAGGAGGCCC
Source organism: Streptomyces sp. NPDC008125 (assembly GCF_042957125.1). Classification (NCBI taxonomy): domain Bacteria; kingdom Bacillati; phylum Actinomycetota; class Actinomycetes; order Kitasatosporales; family Streptomycetaceae; genus Streptomyces; species Streptomyces sp. NPDC008125. The sequence continues at coordinate 22,245 of NZ_JBIBHR010000027.1, read as the reverse complement.
AGGGTCCCGGCGGCGATCCCCGTCGCGGCCACCACGGCGGCCGCCTTCGCCTGGGAGCCCGCCAGGGAGAACGGCCCGCCCACCCGGGCCAGCACGGTGGGGGCGGTGGTCGCGGCGGCAGTCTCCCGCAGCCACACCAGCAGAGCCGCCGGCACGGCGACGAGCCCGATGCCGGGCAGCAGGTTCTCCGGAGGGACCAGGCCGCTTCCGTGCGCCCGGCACTGCGGGCAGTCCCGCACATGACGGGTGAGGCGCTTGCGCCACAGGGCGCTGCCCGTCCCGTCCCACCCCCTCGCCTCGGAGAGGAGGCCGGGACAGCGTGGTGTGGCTGCCAGGGCGTGCACCAGGGTGCGCGCCGCTTCCAGCCGGTCCTTCATCCGCTGGACCCGCACGGCCGTGTGCCGGCGGTCGAGGCCGAGGGAGGCGGCGACTTCGGACCGGGTGAGGCGGCCCGACGCCTCCTCCCAGTAGAGGGCGAGCACCTGCCGGTCGGCGGGTTCGAGCCAACGGGTCGCGCGGGCGAGATGGCGGCGCTGGCCGGTCAACGCGAGTTCGGCGACCGTGCGCTCGGCGAAGTCCGGCAGGGGGTCGGGCACGCTTTCGACGTCACGGTGGGCGGAGTTCCCGCCCGCCGCCCGCCGCTGGTGCTGCTGGATCTCGCGGTACGCGATGGCCACCGCCCAGGAGCGGAACCGGTCGGGCTCGCGCAGCTTCGGCAGACCGCGGACGACCCGCAGCATGGTCTCCTGGACGAGGTCGTCGGCATCGGCATGCCCGTTCAGGGCCCGCCCGACGATCCCGTAGACCAGCGGCAGATGCAGGGCGACCAGACGTTCCGTCGCCCGTCGGTCGCCGTCCCGTGCGGCGTACGCGAGGGCTGTGACGTCTTCTTCGGGGTAGGTCCCGCGCTCCGTCATGGTCTCTGCCCCACCGGTCATTCATCCGATCGATCACGCCAAGAGCCCGCATCGTGGCACAGCGCCGGTGCGCTGTAAAGATCCATTACGAGACGTTGTGCGGACGGTCCGGGGACCTGGCCGGTGCATGAACAGGCTTGTGGGAAAGGTGCGTTGACCGACCATGCGTGGCCCGTACGGACAACGGCCGCCGGTCGGCACTTCGTGCCGGGAAGGCGATCCGTCCGGGCACGGTGCGAGAAGCTCCGCTCTTTCCCGAAAAATTTCCGCGAGATTTCTGTTATCCCCCTCCGCCCCACGCATCTACCAGGTCGCTGCGGCTCCTCCAGCCGCGGCCGGCACCCGGGCGACGGACCCGCTGCCGTACGAGCCGCACGAAGGAGCACGCGCATGAGGCGAGATCCCACAGCACGACCCGGCCCGGCCGACGGACACCGGCACCACCGAAACGCGTCGAGGTTCGGTGCGCTGATCGCGGCGTTCGTGCTCGCGGTGTGTGCGGTGGTGGTGGGTGGCGCGGTGTCGCCGGCCGTGGCCGCGACGTTGCCGGCGACGGGTGGGGTGTACCAGTTGGCGGTGACGAAGAGCGGTAAGTGCATCGATGTGCCGGCGGCTTCGACGGCGAACGGCGCGCTGTTGCAGCAGTGGGGGTGCACCGCTGATTCGGACTGGCAGCAGTTCAGGCTGGAGTCGGCGGGTTCGGGGACGTACCGGCTGGTGAACGTGCACAGCGGCAAGTGCGTGGACGTGCCGGACTTCTCGACGGTGTCGGGGACGCGGTTGCAGCAGTACAGCTGCGCGGGCCGGACGAACCAGGCGTGGACGCTGGTGGCGAGTGGTTCGGGGACGTTCCAGATCGTCAACGTGAACAGTGGTCTGTGCGTCAGTGACGAGGGTGCGTCGACGACGAACGGCACCGCGGTCATCCAGGAGACCTGCACCGCCAACACCAACAAGCAGTGGGCCTTCAAGCCCGTCTCCACCACCCGCAACACCGTCGCGGCCGACGGAACCGGGACGTACACCTCCGTGCAGGCGGCCATCGACGCGGTCGGGACGGGCAACGCGAGCCGGGTCGTCGTCACGATCAAGCCGGGCACCTACCGGCAGGCCGTGACCATCCCGGCGAACAAGCCCTACATCACGCTTCAGGGCACCGGCGACTCCCCCGACGACGTGGTGATCGTCGGCAACCGCAACGCGGGTGACTACGGCACCTCGGGCAGCGCCACCGTGGTCGCCCTCGGCCACGATTTCACCGCGACCAACCTGACGATGTCGAACGACTTCGACGAGAACAGCTCCGACACCGGTGACCAGGCGTTGGCGCTGTATCTCGACGCCGACCGGGCCCTGCTGGACAACGTGCGTCTCCTCGGTGACCAGGACACCTTCCTGGTCAACAACAACGCCCGGGTGTATGTGTGGAATTCGTACGTCGAAGGCACGGTGGACTTCATCTACGGCGGTGGCGTCGCCGTCTTCGACACCAGCCGGATCCACGAGAAGCGGACCACCGGCGGACCCATCACCGCGGCCAGCACCCCCGCCGAGCGCGCCTACGGGTTCCTCTTCTACCGGTCCACCGTCACGAGCACGGTGAACAACACCACCCAACTCGGCCGCCCATGGCGCCAGGACGCCCAGGTCCTCTACCGCGAGTGCACGCTCTCGGCGGCCGTCGCCACCGCTCAGCCGTGGACGAACATGTCCACGAGCACCTGGCAGAACGCCCGGTTCCGTGAGTACCGCAACACCGGTGCCGGAGCCACGGTGAACGCCAACCGGCCGCAGCTCACCGACGCCCAGGCGGCCACCTACACCCCGCAGAAGTACCTCGCGGGCACCGACGGATGGAACCCCGTCCGCTGATCCGGTCCACAACTTCCTTTCCCGATACGAGAGAAGAGGGAACCCATGTTCAACAGGAACGGCACCAGGTTCGGTGCGCTGATCGCGGCGTTCGTGCTCGCGGTGTGTGCGGTGGTGGTGGGTGGCGCGGTGTCGCCGGCCGTGGCCGCGACGTTGCCGGCGACGGGTGGGGTGTACCAGTTGGCGGTGACGAAGAGCGGTAAGTGCATCGATGTGCCGGCGGCTTCGACGGCGAACGGCGCGCTGTTGCAGCAGTGGGGGTGCACCGCTGATTCGGACTGGCAGCAGTTCAGGCTGGAGTCGGCGGGTTCGGGGACGTACCGGCTGGTGAACGTGCACAGCGGCAAGTGCGTGGACGTGCCGGACTTCTCGACGGTGTCGGGGACGCGGTTGCAGCAGTACAGCTGCGCGGGCCGGACGAACCAGGCGTGGACGCTGGTGGCGAGTGGTTCGGGGACGTTCCAGATCGTCAACGTGAACAGTGGTCTGTGCGTCAGTGACGAGGGTGCGTCGACGACGAACGGCACCGCGATCATCCAGGAGACCTGCACCGCCAACACCAACAAACAGTGGGCCTTCAGGCCGGTCACGACCGGACGGTCCTGGTCGGACAAGGCGGACGGCTTCGCCTCCACCGGCGGCGGCACCACGGGCGGCGCGGCAGGCAGCACGGTGACCGTGACCACCTACGCCGACCTGGTCAAGTACGCCACCTCCACCAGCCCGTACGTCATCAAGGTCGCCGCCGCGATCACCGTGGACCCGTACGGCCGCGAGATCCCGGTGACCTCCGACAAGACGATCATCGGCGTCGGCACCAAGGGCGAGATCGTGCACGGCGGGTTCTTCCTGGGCACCGGCGTCCACAACGTCATCATCCGCAACCTCACCATCCGCGACACCCAGATGACCGACGACGATCCGGACGACAAGGTCTACGACTACGACGGCATCCAGATGGACACGGCCGACCACATCTGGATCGACCACAACCGCATCGAGCGGATGAACGACGGCCTCATCGACAGCCGCAAGGACACCACCTACCTCACCATCTCCTGGAACGTCATGGGCACCGAGAACAAGGCCCTCGGCATCGGCTGGACCGACAACGTCACCGCCCGGATGACCATCCACCACAACTGGATCCACGACACCAACCAGCGCAACCCCAGCATCGACAACGTGGCTCTCGCCCACCTCTACAACAACTACCTGCAGAACGTCACGTCCTACGGCAACCTGTCCCGGGGCGCCTCGAAGACGGTCATCGAGAACGGCTACTTCGAGAACGTCGCCAACCCCTTCAACATCGACACCACGGCGGCGTCCCTGACCCAGTCGGGCAGCGTCATGGTCGACTGCACCGGAAAGCAGGTGACGAACGGGACGACCTTCACCCCGGGCAGCTACTACGCCTACACCCTGGACGCGGCGAAGGACGTGCCCGCCCTGCTGAAGGAGTACGCAGGCCCGCAGAGCAACATCGGCGGCTGACCCCGTCCCCGTCTCCGGGACGCCCCCGTCGGCACCGTTCACCGGGGCCGGCGGGGGAGGGGGCCGGGTGCGGGCCGGCCGACGGTCTGGGGCACCATGCGGGAGCGACACCCGCACGTCCCCACCCACCCCCACGACCTGGCAGGACGCGCACGACGGCCCGACCCGAGGATGGACATGGCGTACTTCGACAACCCCGTGATACCCGGCTTCAGCCCGGACCCGAGCATCTGCCGCGCGGGCGAGGACTACTACCTGGCGACATCCAGCTTCGAGTACGTGCCAGGGGTGCCGCTCTGGCACAGCCGTGACCTCACGCACTGGCGGCTGATCGGCCACGCCCTCGACCGCCCCGCGCAGTTGGACCTCTCCGACACCGTCGCCTCCTCGTCCGGGGTGTACGCGCCCACCCTGCGCCACCACGACGGGCGCTTCTGGATGATCACGACCGTGGTCGGCGGCGTCGGCACCGTGCTGGTGACCGCCGCCGACCCGGCCGGCCCCTGGTCGGACCCCGTACCCGTCAGGATTCCCGGCATCGACCCGGACCTGGCCTGGGACGAGGACGGCACCTGCTGGTGCCTCTTCTCGCACGACGGGATCAAGGGCGTGCGTATCGACCCGAAGTCGGGCGCACTGCTGGGCGAGCCGGTGGACATGTGGTCGGGGACCGGACTGCAGTACCCCGAAGGACCGCACCTCTACTGCGTCGGCGACTGGTGGTACCTGCTGCTCTCCGAGGGCGGTACGGAACGCGGGCACGCCCTCTCGGTGGCCCGCGCCCGTACGCTGCCCGGCCCCTTCGAGCCGCACCCGGACAACCCCGTGCTCTCCCACCGCAGTACGGACCACCCGGTGCAGAACACCGGCCACGGCGACCTCGTGCGGGCCCACGACGGCAGTTGGTGGATGGTGCTGCTCGGCACCCGCCCCCGGGGCGACACCCCTGGTTTCCACGGCATGGGACGGGAGACCTTCCTCGCTCCGGTGCGCTGGGAGGACGGGTGGCCCGTGCCGGGACCCGTGGAACTCCGTTCCCGGGCTCCCGAGTTGCTTCCGCATCCGTGGCCGGAGGAGCCGCACCGCGACGACTTCGACGCCCCCGCGCTCGCTCCTCGCTGGGTGACCCTGCGTCGCCGCGACCCGGAGGCCGTCGACCTCGGCGCGAAGCCCGGCCACCTCGTACTGAACGCCCGCGCCGAGGCGCTGGACCGGCCCGGCGCCGTGTTCGTGGGACGGCGCCAGCGCGATCCGGAGTGCGTCGCCCGTACCCGGACCGACGTCGCCGAGGGTGGGCGGGGCGGCCTCGCCGTACGGCTCGACGAGGCGCACCACTACCAGGTGGAGCGGGAGGGCGACACGGTGCGTGCGATCGCCCGGATCGGTCCGGTCCGCCAAGCGGTCGCCGAACGCGTCGTACCCGCAGGTCCGTTGACCCTGCGCGTCGACGTGACCACCACCGACGCGCTGCCGCCCACCATCACCGTCCGAGGCGCCGGCCCGCAGGCAGGAGCCGGTCTCCGTGTCGGAGCACCCGACACCCTGCGGCTCGGCTACGAGACGGAGGACGGGGAGTTCGAGGTCCTGGCCGAGCTGGACGGCCGCTATCTCACCACCGAGGTCGCCGGCGGATTCACCGGCCGGGTCGTCGGGATGTACGCGACCAGGGGCAGCGCCGCCTTCGACTGGTTCGAGCTGAGCTCCGCCTGACGCCGTACCCACCCGCGGGAACGACGTCCTGCCTGGTGCGGTGCCGGTTTCCCCTCCGCTCCGAGGGCACATGAGAACGAGCGTCGGGAAGCACGGGCGGGTGCCCGGAAGGGAGTGTGCGGGTTGGATGAGAAGATGCGGTGGTCGGCCGCGGTGCGGTGGCTGGAGCGGGAGTGGGAAACGGTACGCCGATCGGTGCACTGTGCCTTCGAGCAGGCCGGTCCCGAGCGGGACACGCTTGTCCAGTCGCTCAAGGCCGCGATGGCGGCCATCGCCGCGTGGGCGCTGACAGGATGGTGGCTCCAGGCGCCGATGGCGCTGCTGGCCCCCTGGACGGCCGTCGCCCTGGTCGGCGGCACCGTGTACCAGTCCCTGCGCATGGGCCTCCAGCAGTGCGCGGTCATCGCCGTAGGCACGGTGTGGGCCTCTGCGGCCATGGCGGTCACCCGGGACCAGACCATGGCCGCGATGCTGCTCACCGTGCCGTTCATGACCCTGCTCGGGAACTACCGCAGGTTCGGGAACCAGGGCCTCGTGGGAGCCACCACGGCACTCTTCGTGATCACCGCCGGCTCGTCGAGTGCCTTCACGGTGGGGCACCGGCTACTGGAGACTCTGATCGGAGCGGCCGTGGGCATCACGGTCAACGCGCTGGTCCTGCCCCCGGTCCACCTGCGCAGTGTCCGCGACCGGCTGGGCCGTTTCGCCCGGGGCACCTCGGACCTGCTCGGCGCGATGGCGCGTGGTCTGCGCGAGGAGGACGGGCTCGACGGGGCGAGGAGCTGGGACGCGGAGGCCACGCGTCTCGCGCTGTCTCTTCAAGGAGTGGCCGACGCCCGCGCCTGGGCGTTGGAAGGAGCCCGGCTGAATCCGGCCATGCGCCTGCGGCGTACGGGCCCGCCGCCTCCGCCCGTCTCGGAGGACATGCGGTGGGGGCGGGTGTCCTCGCGCGTTCTCGCCGTCACGCGGACGTTGAGCGGGATCGGCGGCGGTGACGCGGACCTTCCGGGGCCATCCCCCCGTTTCCTGGCCGATCTGGCGGACGTGCTCGACCAGGCGGCGCGTGTGTGTGCGCGGAAGGGCATGCCGCCGCCCTTCGACGGTTCGGCCCCCGAGCGTGAGGACCCCGTGGTCGAGGAGGCGTGGGCCTCGCTGCGCGCACTGTCCGACGCCTTCAGTCTCCAGGAGGGAGCGGCGGCGGCCGTGGGCGGAGAACTCCTGGTCGAGGCGCGACAGTTGCTTCACGAGCTGGCCCGGCCGTCCTGAAAGCACGCTGTGTACACCCGTTGTCGTACGGCGCCGGGGGGCGGGTAGGCGCGGGGCATGATCGAAGTGGTGGAAGCAGGTGGCTGGGGTCTCCTGGCAGGTTCGGCGCTGCTCCTCGGGGCCGGGGCCGGGTACGCGTGGCGGTTGCCGCACTGGCTGGTCGCGTCGGTGATGGCCTTCGGGGCCGGCGTGCTCCTGTCGGCCGTCTCGTTCGAGCTGGTGGGCGAGGCGTACGAGCAGTCGGGACTGACTCCCGCCGTGCTCGGGACAGCTGCCGGAGCCGCGCTCTACACGGCGGGGAACATCGCGCTCGCCCGGCAGGGCGCCCGCCACCGCAAGAGGTCGGGACCGCGCCGGCAGCCCAGCGAGTCCCAGCAGGCAGGCTCCGGCATGGCGCTTGCGCTGGGAGCGCTGTTGGACGGCGTACCGGAGTCCGCGGTCATCGGCGTCGGACTCGACGGGGGAGGATCGGTGAGCCTGGTGACCGTGGCCGCCGTCTTCATCAGCAACATTCCCGAAGGCCTGTCGAGTTCGGCGGGCATGCGTGAGGCCGGGCGTGGCAGGGGCTATGTCTTCGGGGTCTGGAGCGCGATCGCCGGGGCCTGCACCGTGTCGGCGGTCCTGGGCTACGCGGTGGTCGGCGACATGTCTCCCCTGGTCACCGCGTACGTCACAGCCGTGGCCGCCGGAGCCATCCTGGCGATGATCGCGGACACGATGATCCCGGAGGCGTTCGAGGACACGCATCTGGCGAGCGGGCTGGTCACCACCAGCGGCTTCCTCCTGTCATTCGCCCTCTCCCACCGGTGAGACACGAGTGGACGGGACCGGTGGAGCGGGGCCGCCGGTGTGCCGCCGTCACGCGGCACACGCGGCGTCTGGCCCGCTCGCCGGTCCAGTTTGATCCGGACGGAAGACCTGGTGGTGCCCGGCCATGATCCGCCGGGCACGACCTAACGCGAGCGAGCCGCCTCCAGCCACTCCAGGACCTCCGGGGTGACCGGGTCGGTGATGTCGGCGAACTCCGTGTGCTTCGTGAGGAACTTGGCCACATAGGGGCAGACCGGCACGATCCGCTTGCCCGAGGCTCGTACGTCGCTGAGGGCCTGCGCCACGAGGACGGACGCCAGGCCCTGGCCGGCGAACGCGTCGTCGATCTCGGTGTGGAAGAAGACGCGCTGTTCGTCGCGGTCGCGGTAGGCGGTCAGTCCCGCGCGGACCCCGTCGACGTGGATCTCGTAGCGATGCCTGGCGTCGACGCGCTGGACGCTCGGGGTGGGGGCGGGCTGGTTCATGGTGTTCCTTTCGGTGCGGGTCGGGTTGCCTCGGGGCGAGAGGGCGGCGTTCGGGAGCGAGGGGGCGGGGATGCGGTCGCCGGGGTAGCCGTCCACGTGACCGAAGCGGCTCGACGCCGCTTCCCACGCTTCACGCGCCTCGACGATGTCCTCGTGGCTGCGGCCCACGAAGTTCCACCACATGACGATCTTCTCGTCGAACGGCGTGCCGCCCACGAGCACGGCCCGGGCGGGCGCGTCGGATGCGTTGGTCAGGGTCAGTGTGGTGTTCCCCGGGCCGACATAGCCCAACTCCGCCGGGCTGAGCAGGGTTTCGCCCATGCGGATGCTCCCCTGGTCCACGAGCAGGCCGTGCTCGAACGCGGCGTCCGTGTCCAGTGTGACGGTCGCGCGGGGTTCGACGACCAGTTCGGCTCCGAGCAGCGGGGTGAACGTCGGTACGGGAGAGGTGTCCCCGGCGAGCGAACCGAGGAACACCCTGATGGCGGCGCCGGGTACGTGCACCGCCCCGGGGGCGTGGTGGCGGAAGTCACGGCCGGTGAGCCGGTGCTCCTCCGGAAGCGCCACCCACAGTTGGACGCCGTGCAGGACCGTGGTGCCGGGAGTCGAGACCTCGGTGTGGCTGATCCCCAGGCCGCCGGTCATGAGGTTGAGTTCACCCGGGCGCACGTAGGCGTGGCTGCCCAGGCTGTCCCGGTGCTCGATCTCCCCGCTGAACAGCCAGCTGACCGTCTGCAGGCCGGTGTGCGGATGGGGCGCCACGTCCATCCCGCCCGTCTCGGCGACGTCGTCGGGGCCGTAGTGGTCGATGAAGCACCAGGCGCCGATGAGCGTGCGGGCCCGCTGCGGCAGGGTGCGCCGTACCGTCATCGCCCGGGGGCCGCCCAGAGGCACGTCCCGGGCGGTGAGCACCTCCACCCGGGCCGCGTCCGCCGGGTCTCCGTGCGCTCCGGTCTCCGGGGGTCGCGCGATCCGGTCCGGACCGGTGCCTCCGGTCCCCGGCGTCCCGCTCCCGTCAAAGGTGCTTTCATGTTCAACGATCATGCTCGATGGTAAGCCGCCGCCCGTCCGGGCGCGCGGGGTGGTGGAGGGGCGAGGCGCCCCGGTGAGGAGACACGGGTGAACGGCACCGAGGCGGCACGCGGCGCACGGCGGATCTACGTCGACAAGCAGAGCCCGAAGCCGTACCACGCACTGGTGGCGACCTCCGACGCCGTGCGTACCGCCGCGGAGGAGGCGGGGCTGAGCCGCACCCTGGTGGAGCTGGTCAACCTGCGGGTCTCCCAGATCAACGGATGCGCCTACTGCCTGGACGTGCACACCCGTGCCGCGCTCCGCGCGGGCGACACGAGCCGGCGGCTGGGAGTGCTGGCGGCCTGGCGCGACACCGAGGTGTTCACCGCACAGGAACGAGCCGCCCTCGCTCTGGCGGAGGCGACGACGCACCCCGCCGACGCCGCGCTCCAGGAGGCCTCCTACGCGCTTGCGCGGGAGACCCTTTCCGACGACGAGATCGCGGCCGTGATCTGGGTGGCCGTCACGATCAACGCCTTCAACCGGGTCTCGATCATGAGCAAACACCCGGTGCGTGCCCTGCCGGGGCAGTGAGGCGTACGCGGGTCGGCCTCCCGGGTCGGCGAGGCCGGCGCGGGACCGTCTCCCGGGCGGTTTCGCGCGGTCATCTTGTCAGGTGACCACCTGTTCGGTTTTTCCTCGAACTCCAATCAAAGCGCCCCTCTGCGTGTTATTTAGGGCATATCGCGACATGTGCACCTTAGGTTGTGGAACGACTCCACTCGGGTGGCGCGGTGCGCCGCCCCGGTTTACGCGTTCCGAGGGCGCCGTGCGGGGCCGTCCCGTCCGGCGCGGGACGCCGCGGGGCCAGGAACGAGGAAAGGCAGAGCAGGTGAACGTGGTCGGCGTCATCATCTCCGGGGCTGTCGCGCTGGTGATCACCGTGGCACTCACCGCGGTCGTCCGCGGACTTGCCCCGGTCATCGCGGCCAGGGGCGGGCGCCGGGGGCCTCGGCGAACCGTCGGGACGGGCGTCGCGGTGGTCCTGGCGACCACCGGCGTCATGCTCGCCGCACCCCGACTGGGCCTCCCGGAACCCGGTTTCGGGGTGCGACTCCTCCTCACCGCGTCCTCGGCGGTCGCGGTGCTCGGACTGGTGAAGGAGTTGCGCCCGGTCGGCGCCCGGACGGAACTCGTCCTCCATGCCGCCCTGGCGGCACTCGTCGCGGCGTTCTCGGGACTCTCCCCGGTGGCAGCGGTGTTCGGGGCCCTGCTCGTGGTGGTCCTCACCCACGCGCTCCAGCTGCTGGACGGATCCGACGGCACGGCGGCCGGAGTGACAGTCGTCCTCGCCGCCGGACTGCTCACCTGCGCGGCGGTCGACCACCACCCCGGCACGGTGCTGCTGCTCGCCGTGGTGGCCGCCTCCGTCTCCGGCGTACTCCCCTACAACTGGCCGCCCGCGCGCGTCTTCTACGGCTCCTGCGGATCGCGCTACACGGGCTTCCTGCTGGCGGGCTCCGTCCTGCTGCTGCTCGCCGGAGCGCCGTCGGGGAGCGCGGCCTGGGTCTCCGTACCCTCGCTGATGGCGGTGGCCCTCGCCGACCTGGCCCTCGTCCTGCTGTCCCGGCGGAAGGCGGGCCGGTCCCTCCTGGCGCCGGGACAGGACCACGCCGTGCACCGGCTGCGCCGACTCCGTCTGACGCCACGGGGAGCCGCCGTCACTTTGATCCTGGCGACGGCGGCCTCCACCGCCACCGCCACGCTGATCCACACCGGCGTGTTCCACCCGGCGGCCGGCCTCGCGCTGCCCGCGGCCGTGGCCGTGGCGGTCGTGGCCCTGCTGCGCGTACCGGTCTACACCCCGCCCGCGCCACGTACCGACATCCGCCGCAAACCCACCGGTGCCGGCCTCTCCCAGCAGGCCCCGGCGCCCTCCTCGACGCGACACAGGCCCACCGTGCCCGGCCCCACGCAGCAGGGCGCCCCCGAGCCGAAGCCGGGGACGCCCGCCCGCACCACCGCACCGCACATCGCCGCCACCAGGAAGTCGGCCGAAGGGCGTCCCGCGGACCTGGCGGGCGACCGGCGCTGACGTACCTGCGCCGCCCCGTCGGCACCGACGTGACCGGCGCTCGCGGGGCGGGTCAGACCTGTTCCGCCACCGGCTGCGGGGCGGCCTCCGCGGCACCGGCCTCCGGACCGGAGAGGGCCGCCACCACCGCGTCGGCCTCCGCGTTCGGCTCCGGCAGGAGGAGGCCGAGCGCGGCGTAGACGACGAGCGAGGTGACCAGCGGGGTGACGATCACCGTCGTCTGGGAAGCCCCGGCCAACCCGTACTTGACGACGAAGTAGCCGGCGAGACCGAGCGCCCAGGACGCCAGAGCCGCCCGCGAGCCGCAACGGCGGAACGCCGGCAGCAGCCCCAGCAGCATCGGGATGGAGATCGGTCCCATCACGGCCGCGACCATGCCGACGACGATCCCGAGGACTCCGCCGAAGTGGTCGGCCTCGATGGCCACGATCATGGAGACCGCGATGAAGACGACCGTGACCACCCGCGCCGTCAGCAGTTTCCGCTCGTCCACCGCGTTCCGGAAACCGGGCACGAGGGCGGGCAGGATGTCGCGGGTGACCACGGACGAGATGGCGTTGGCGTCGGAAGAGGCCATGGCCATCGTGTGGGAGAACATCCCGGCGAGCGTCAGACCGACCAGCCCCGCCGGCAGATAGGACTGCGCCATCAGCGCGTAGGTCTGCTGGGGATCGCCGATGTGGGGCATGAGCACCGGCGCGGCGACGGCGGGCAGCAGCAGCACCGCGGGCCAGACGAGGTACAGGACGGCCGAAAGTCCGGCCGAACGCCGGGCCGACTCGGGCGAGTCGGTGGCCATGTACCGCTGCGCCAGGTTCCACATGCCGCCGTTGTACTCGAAGAGCTTCACCACGACGTACGCGGTGAGGAAGCCGGCGGTGTACGGCCCGACCAGCGGGTCCGTGTGGCCCTCCGGGAGCCGGTGCCACAGGGTGCCCAGACCCGAGATGCCGCCCAGGTGGTCGAGCACCACCCACATCATCGACAGCGCGGCCACCCCCTGGATGACGAACTGTCCGAACTCCGTCAGGGCGTCCGCCCACAGACCGCCGACCGTGCAGTACAGAAGGGTGATGACGCCGGTCAGCAGGATGCCCTGGGTCATCGACATCCCGGTGAAGACCTCCAGGAGAATCGCCACCGACGCCCACTTGGCGGCCACGTCGAAGACCTTCAGCAGCGTGCCGCTCCAGGCCAGCGCCTGCTGGGTGGGGACGTTGTAGCGGCGCGCGAGGTACTCCAGCGGGGAGGCCACCTTGTAGCGCCGCCGCAGCCGGTTCCACCGGGGGGCGAAGAGCCAGGCGCCCATGCCGGTGCCCACGGCCAGCGGCAGGAACGCCCAGACGTACACGGTGATGCCGTAGTCGTAGGCGACCGCCGCGTAGGCGACGAACACGGCCGCGCTGTAGCCGGACATGTGGTGCGAGATGCCGGTCAGCCACCAGGGCATCTTGCCGCCGCCGGTGAAGTAGTCGGAGACGTCGCTGACGCGCCGGTGCGACCACACGCCGATGAGCAGCATCACCAGGAAGTAGCCGCCGACGGCGACCCAGTCGAGCCAATGCATGGGCTTACCTTCTTGTTGCTGGTACGGGCCCGTCACGGGCGGCGCCGTCACCAGGACGGGCTCGTCACATGGACGGGCTTGTCACGGGAGGAGGGTGGGGGAGCCGGAGGCTGTCGCCCCGGGCGTGCGGGCACCGCGCCGGCGCCCGCACGCGCCCCTGGTCACCAGCGCGGTGACTTGTTCTCGTACGACGGGTCCAGCCGGCGCATGTAGCCGGTGTCGTCCCGGTTGCGCAGACCGCAGCGCAGGTACTGCTCGTGCAGCCTGGCCAGCGCGTCCCGGTCCAGCTCCACCCCCAGGCCCGGGGTACGGGGCACGGCGACGGAACCGGCGCGGAAACCGATGGCCCCGGGGACGATGACGTCCTCCGCCGGGTCCTTCCACGGCCAGTGGGTGTCGCAGGCGTAGGAGAGGTTCTCCGTGGCGGAAGCCAAGTGGGTCATCGCGGCCAGGCTGATGCCGAGATGGGAGTTGGAGTGCATGGACAGGCCCATGCCGAAGGTGTCGCAGATCCCGGCCAACAGCTTCGAACGTTCCAGGCCGCCCCAGTAGTGGTGGTCGGAGAGCACCACCTGCACCGCGTCCTGGCGCACCGAGGAGTGCAGCTCGTCGAAGGCGACCACGCACATGTTGGTGGCCAGCGGCATCGAGGCCTCGCGGGCGACCCGGGCCATGCCCTCCTGTCCCGGAGTGGGGTCCTCCAGGTACTCCAGCACGCCTTCCAGGGCGCGCGCCACCTTCAGCGAAGTCTCTACGGTCCAGGCCGCGTTGGGGTCCAGCCGCAGCGGAGTGGTGGGGAACGCCTCGCGCAGCGCCAGGACCGCCTCGACCTCCTGCTCCGGCGGCATGACCCCACCCTTGAGCTTGATGGCGGTGAACCCGTACTCGTCCACCATGCGCCGGGCCTGAGCCACGATCCCTTCGGGGTCCAGGGCAGCGCCCCAGCAGTCGGGCTCGTGCCCCGGATGCGCGTCCCACTTGTAGAACAGGTAAGCGCTGAAAGGCACGTGGTCGCGTACCGCACCGCCGAGCAGATCGCTCACCGGGCGGCCGACGGCCTGGCCCCGGATGTCCAAACAGGCCACCTCGAAGGGGGAGAAGACCCGGTCCACCGTGCTGCTCGTGGTGATCATGCCCGTCAGGCCGTGGCCGTCGCTGCCGGAGTCGCTGCCGATCACCTCGGCGATCCGCCGGCGCATCGGACCGGTGGCGTGGACGTCCATGCCGGTGATCGCGTCGGCAGCCGCACGCAACCGGCGCAGATGCCCCTCGTCGGCGTAGGTCTCGCCGAGCCCGGAAACACCCTGATCGGTGTGGACTTCGACGACGGCGCGGAGCGCGTACGGCTCGTGGACGCCGACCGCGTTGAGGAGAGCCGGGTCCTTGAACGCCACGGGGGTGATCCCGATGCGGGTGATCCGCAGGCTGCCGCTCATCACAGCACCTCCCCGGCGACCCCACCGGCGCCGCTGACGGCCCCGGCCGTCACCAGAGCGCGGCCCAGGGCGACGTCCGGAGCGAACGGAGTCACGGGAAAGAACAGAACGCCCTCTAGCATGAAGCACCCTTCAGGTTCATATATATGAACGTTGGTCAATATGGCGAATCGCTGCACGGAAAGTAGGCGCCGTGGCGCGCCGAGGTCAAGGGCCATGCATGGGCCGCTTTCAGTCAGGCGGGCGCGAAACCATGGAGGTGTGACGGCTGCGGGTGCGGCTTCCGGCCAAGAGTTGGAGGGCGTCGGGATGTCGACCGCGAGAGGGCGGGTTGGCTGTGTGCATGCCTCTTTGGCTGGGAAGATGTCGGGCGGCTGTCCGGTGCCGGCCGCCCGGGAGGGGCGGATGGAGGCCTTGGGGCATCGCCGATCGGGCGCGGATTTCTTGGGCGAGTTTCAGCCATGGCGGGGCAGGGGTGAGGTATGCCGGGCGCCGGGTGAGCGTGCGGAGGCGCCGCAACTGTTCCGCCAGGTGCACAACTGTGCGTGACCATGCACGATGGGGCGCGACACGTGGGGGTGCGACAGGGGCATGGGGGTGCGGCACGGGCCGCGAGGGTGTACGACCGGGGGCGGTCGGGTGGGTGCGGCTGTGTCAGGTGGGGCCCGGGTACTCAGGCCGACCGTGACCGGTCTGCCCGCCCATCCGTCCGGACCGGACGGATGGGCGGGGCCGGAACTGCGGTGCCCGGCGAGAGATGCCGACGGCGGGGGAGCCGAGCCGGCCGACGGCATCGCCGGTGAACCGGCGTCGTGCGGTGCGGGGTTCGACGCCGGCGAGGCGAATATCACCCGCAGGGGCATCGCGTCATTTTGTCGCCTTCCTCAACGGCCTTTTCCGGCCTGCACGTTGACGGGGCGGCGATACAACGCCCCATGGCGGCGCTCGAACACAGGCGCTATGGTCTCACCAGCATGACGACGGTGTAACGGAAGTCCGGTGAGAATCCGGCACGGTCGCGCCACTGTGAACCCGTACCTGCGGGAAGTCAGACCCAGCACCGTCGTCTCAGGCACCACGATCGGGACGCGTGTTCCCTCAGGAGGTTCTGCCATGGCACACGTTGCCGCACCCTCGACCGGCGTACCCGCCGTCACCCCCATATCGCTGAAGGCGATCGCCCCGTGGGCGGTCTTCTTCGGCATCCTCATGCTCGTCCTGCTGTACTTCGTCGGCGCGGAGCAGGGCGCCACCTCGGTCTTCTCCGGCGAGGCCGTTCACGAGTGGGTCCACGACGGCCGTCACCTTCTCGGCTTCCCCTGCCACTAGACCTCAGGGGAACCGAACTCTCATGAACTCCGTATCCGTTCGAGCGCTCCTGGTCCGCGGCATGCTCGCGGGCCTGCTCGCGGGCGTCGCGGCACTCCTCGTCGCCTACTTCCTCGGTGAGTCCCGGGTGGACGCGTCCATCGCCCTGGAAGAAGCCCACAACCACGACCACCACGGCGGCGAGGAACTGGTCAGCCGGACGATGCAGGCCACCGGCGGCCTCGCCACCGGTGTCCTCGTCTTCGGCGTCGCCGTCGGCGGCATCGCGGCACTCGTCTTCTGCTACGCCCTCGGCCGCATCGGGAGCTTCGGCCCCCGCGCCACCGCGGCCCTGGTCGCGGGGGCGGCGCTGCTGACCGTGTACCTCGTACCGTTCCTGAAGTACCCCGCCAACCCGCCGGCCGTCGGCAATCCGGACACCATCGGTCAACGTACGGGGCTGTTCTTCCTCATGGTGGCGCTGAGTGTCCTGCTCGCCGTCGCCGCCGTCATCGCCGGGAGGAGGCTCGCGCCGCGTCTCGGCAACTGGAACGCGACCATCGCCGCGTCAGCCGGATACGTCCTGCTGATCGGACTCGCGTACGTGTTCCTGCCGTCGTTCGACGAGGTGGGCGCGGACTTCCCGGCGACTCTGCTCTGGGAGTTCCGGCTCTCCACCCTCGCGGTCCAGGCGACCCTCTGGGTGAGCTTCGGGCTGATCTTCGGGGCCCTCACCGAGCGCTTGCTGCTTTCCTCGCGGGGGCGGGACGCGACCTCCCGGGACGGGGTTCCCCGGACCGCCGGGGCGGTGGGCTGAACCCACGCGCGGCTGAGTCACCCCCCCCCGTGTGCGGCCGGAGAGCTCACCGGCCGCACACGCGGGGGGCCGCACAGGCGGGGGGCCGCACAGGCGGAGGTCGTGCCCCGGTACCCGACGCCGCTCAGGGCTCCGCGACGGCTGACGGCGCCACGGTCACTCGGTGCCGAAGTCGCCGTTCAGGGCGGCGGCCATCCGAAGATGCGGCCCGGCTTCCTCGTGCCGGCCCTGGCGCTCCAGGGTGCGGCCCAGCAGCAGGCGCGCGTAGTCCTCGACCGGGTCACGCTCCAGGACGATCCGCAGCTCCGCCTCCGCCTTCCCGAGCCGAGCCGAGTGGTAGTAGGCACGGGCGAGCAGCAGACGCGGGGCTACCTGCTCGGGGACCTCGTCCACGAGCCCGCCGAGAATGCGCGCCGCGGTGAGGTACTCCTTCGCCTCGAAGAAGAACTGTGCGCGGTTCCAGCGGTCGGCGGCCGTGCCGAACTCGTAGTAGGTGTCGTCCATGTGCTTCCTCCTCTGCCGCCGGCGGGGCGGCTGTTCGAGCCTCCCGCCCGTGTGATCGCGACAACATACCCCGGTGGTTGAATATTCCACTAAATCGGGGAGGTGGCGATCGCGCCACGGGCCCGGCCGGAGCGCAGGATGTGTGTGGACGTTCCGACAACGCGGCGAGGTGCCGTAGCTGTCGTCGCGCACCCGCCAGGAATTGCGGGACAGCCCTTAGGCGGAGATGGCGTCGTGGGCGGTGGGGCACTCTGTCTCACCGGTTTCGGCTGCCTCGGTGGCGGTTTCGTGGTCGCGGGCGGCGTGGCCCTTATCGGCACCGGTGCCGTTGGCGTGGGCGATGGCATCGGACGCATCAGCGATGGACTGGGCAAGGCACTCAGAGAAGGCAAGGCACTCACAGAAGCCGATTCCGAAGCCCAAGTGTCGGGTGGATCGCCTGGCCGAGATCTCATGAACCCGCATTCCATGACTGGTGCGTCGCCGGAAGAGGTCAGAGAGATGGCAGCGGCGATGGGTTCTAAAATGGAAGACGCTCCCCACGTAACGGGGGGAGGATTTTTTATCACGAAGGGAAATCCGACCATATTGTACGAGAATGGGCTTCCGGGAATGCGGAGACTGGATCATCAGGGCCCGTACATCAAGTACCAAGTCGGTAAGAAGGTAACCAGAATTCCTTTGCAGGGCAACCCTGCCCTTCCCTAGCTGTCGTGTCGATGCGCCGCAGGTTGCTGCGGCGCATCGATGTCGGATTATTGATTGGTGTCATTGTGGAACGCCTCGGTGAAATCGAAGAGTGCATCCTAATTAATGCACGAGAGATGTCCTCGCTATGGTCCGTGCTGGCGGACTGGACTGGGTCAGAAGATGAAGAAGTATGGGTTGAGTTTGAGTCGATTTTTGCCTCGGTGATGGAATCCTGGGTCAAAAAAGGATATCTTGAGATTTATGAAGGTGAAGATTGGCCCGCCCATGAAGCGGGGCGCCTAGTGCCAGTGAGCGAGGTCCATGAAATGCTCACGAGCCATGAATCTTGGACGTATTCGGAATCCCCGACTCGTGTAATTAGTTTGCTTCCAGGGGTAAATTTTGGTGATTTGCTGCTGAGGTTGGGGGGTAAGTAGCGAGGCGAGTCTCGTACGGGAGTCTTGATCGGGTGGTTGCCGTCGGCTGCGAGCATGAAGGCAAGGCGTCTTGGTGGCTCAGGGTTGCGAAGTCAACCGAGATCCAGGAGATTCTGTTGCCGCAGTTTTACGTGCTCGCCCCGGTGAATTTCAACTCTCCTGCTCCGTCGTGTGATTGCGTCGCTCACAGGTTCGGGAATGCGGCCGATCACACCGAACGTGTTCGGCGGTATCCCTCGGACATGACGGACGCGGAGTGGGCAGTGAGCCATTTCAGCGTTGCCTCTCCAGGGTGAGGACGGCTTTTGCGATGACAGTCATGCGGTTGGGGCTGATGCGGGATCTGCGGAAGATCCGCCAGGACTTCAGCCGTGCCATGCCTCGTTCGACGGGCGCCCGGGCCGCGGAGAGGGCCCGGTTCCTGGTCCGCTCAGTGAGGGTGAGTTCGCCGCCCGGCGGGCGGCGCTTGGCGGTGGTGACCCAGTCGCCCGCGCCGATGTAGGCCATGTCGGCGAGGATCGGAACGCCCTGGCGTTCACAGATCCGGAGGATCTTGTGGGTGCGGGCGGCGGTCAGGTCGTGGGTCCGGCCCGGCAGGGCCGGCGACAGCCACAGAATCTCGCCGGCCAGGTCGGTGACCACCTGCAGGTTCACCCCGTGCCGCTTGTGCTTCGCCGAGTAATCGGGCCTGCCGTCGCCGACGCGGTCGCACTCTGCGAGCGTGCCGTCCAGAAGGACGAAGTCCGGGTCGTGCGCGCGCAGCGCCTTGAGTAGACCGGGCGCCTGGTCGGTGAGCAAGCCGGTGACGGTGGTGACGTAGGAGTGGGCGGTGCCGACGGATATGCCGAAGCCGGCGGCGATGCGGGCGAGGGTGTCGTGGTGGCGCAGGTACACGAGTGCGACCAGCGCACGGCGGTGCGGCGGGAGTTTGCACCGCCGGTCACCCTCGCGGGTGACGATGAGCATCGTGACCCCTTCGACCAGGGCGTGCGGGAGGTCGAGTGCGGCAGGATACGGAACCAACAGGGCTCCTATGCTGCTGAGTTGAGACTTCGAACACCTCCCTCGATGGCACGGGAGCCCTGCCCGTTGCGCACCCCGCCCCCTCACCCGCCTCATCACTCGATCAGTGGCCACGCTGAAAAGGCTCAATCAAAACGATGGGAGGGCTATTTCGAACCCAGCGCAGGTCGTCCCCGCGAAGATGGCGCCTCGGCCTGGCGCAACGTCACGCACGGTGACAGCCCGCCCGGCGCGCAGCAGGGCAAGTTCGAGAGCGGAGCGTCAGCGTTCGTCCGCCATGGGGGAGACGCGGAACAGGCGCTTAGGCTTCGGGGCGGAGCGACGGTGAAGGAGGGTTCACTGTCGGACGACACGCGCCACCAGACTCCCGCGGTCGAGCGGCCAGTCGGCGGGCGAGGACCGGCTGATCGCCAGTGTCCTCTGCAGCAGGGCGGCTCGGACAGCTACGGTTGAAGCACTTCTCGGAGTACTTACTGTACCTGTGGTTCATGGGCGACTGAGGTCGGTCGATAATTGATCTTGTGGCGGGTCGAGGCGAGCTGACGGATGCGGCATGGGAGCGGATAGAACCGCTGTTGCCGCAGGTGGACGGGCGTGGCCGTCCGTGGCGTGACCACCGCCAGGTGGTCAACGGGGTGCTGTGGCGGCTGCGAACCGGGGCCCCGTGGCGTGACCTCCCCGACCGGTACGGGCCGTGGCAGACCGTGTACGAGCGGTTCGCCCGCTGGGAGGCCGATGGGACCTGGGTGAAGCTACTGGAACATGCCCAGGTCCGCGACGACGCGGTGGGCCGAGTGGAATGGACCGTCTCGATCGACTCCACCATCAACCGGGCTCACCAGCACGCCGTCGGCGCCCGCAAAAAGGGGATACACACCGGGACGAACTGGAAGATCCGGGCCGCTCGCAGACGCGCCAGGCCCTCGGCCGCTCCCGAGGTGGACTGACCACCAAAGTCCACCTCGCCGTCGACGGCCGGGGCCTTCCCTTGTCGATCGTGCTCACGCCCGGCAACGTCAACGATGCCACCGTCTTCGGCCAGGTCCTCGCCGGGATCCGCGTCCCGCGCGCCACAGGAGGCCGCCCGCGCACAACGCCCGAACGCGTGCTGGGCGACAAGGCGTACTCCAGCAGGGCGATCCGCCACCTGCTGCGGCGCCGAGGCATCGTCGCCACGATCCCCGAGCGCCGCGACCAGGCGGCCAACCGCCGACGACGCGGGACCCTCGGCGGTCGGCCACCCGCATTCGACAAGCCCATCTACCGCGACCGCAAGGTTGTCGAACGATGCTTCGCCCGCCTCAAGCAGTTCCGCGCGATCGCGACCAGGTTCGATAAACTCGCCGACCGCTACCGAGCCGGAGTCGTCCTGGCAGCCCTGATGCTCTGGCTCCGCGAGCCGCTCGGTGATCATTTGTCAGACAGGCTCTAGAAGACTGATGAAGATCTTAGGCTTCTGGCCCTGCCGCGTGAGCGGCAGGGCCAGACTCGTTGTGTGGCGATGGGTGAGCGGGTCGGGGAGAGCGTCGGGCCGGACGTGTGGGAGACGTGCCGGGATCTGATTCCGGCCGGGGGTGTGTTCGCGTTCCTGGCCGAGCATCGGGGTGAGCTGTTCCCGGTCGAGTTGTTCGTGGACATGTATCCGTCGGCGAACGGGCGGCCCAGCATGCCGCCGCAGATCCTGGCGGCGGCGATCACGTTGCAGGCCCTGCACGGGCTGTCGGACTTCGAGACGGTGCAGGAACTGCGGTGCGACCTGCGGTGGAAGGCCGCGTGCGGGCTGGGGCTGCACGACATGGCGTTCGATCCGTCGCTGCTGGCCTACTTCCGCCGCAGACTGGCCCGCTCCGCCCGGCCGAACCGCGTGTTCGAGGCCGTGCGCGAGGTGGTGAAAGCGACGGGTGTCCTGAAAGGCAGGCACCGCAGGGCACTGGACTCCACCGTGCTGGACGACGCGGTCGCCACCCAGGACACCGTGACCCAGCTCGTCGCCGCCGTCAGGGCGGTGATCCGCGAGGTCCCCGGCGCCGGCACGGTCGCCGCGATCCATTGCACCGCCCACGACTACACCGACCCCGGCAAACCGAAGATCGCCTGGAACGACGGGCAGGCCCGCGCCGATCTCGTCGACGCGCTGGTCGGTGACGCGCTGCGGCTGCTGGGCCACCTGCCCGACCAACAACTCGGCGAGAAAGCAGCGAACGCGGTCGGCATCCTCGCCTTGGTCGCCGGCCAGGACGTCGAGCCGGCCGATGAATCGGACGGCCGTGACGGCCGCTGGCGCATCACCCGAGGCACCGCCCCGGGCCGGATGGTCTCCACTGTCGATCCGGAATCCCGGCACGTCCACAAGACCCGCACCCACCAGCAGGACGGCTTCAAAGCCCACCTGGCCGTCGAGCCCGAGACCGGCTTATACACCGCCGTCGCCCTGCGGCCCGGCGCCGGACCCGAGCACCACGAGGCCGCCGTCGCCCTGGACCTCCTCGCCGACGAAACCACGGTGCTGGACGCCTTCGGCGACACCGCCTATTCCACCGGCCCGACCCGTCAGGCCCTGCACCAGGCGGGACACCGGCTGTTCCTCAAACCCGCACCACTACGGCCCGCTGTCCCGGGCGGCTTCACCCTCGACGACTTCACCATCGACACCACCACCGGCACGGTGACCTGCCCCGCCGGACACACCGTTCCCCTGTCCAGGCCCGGGGGACAACGACAGCAGCGCACAGCCAAGTTCACGAATCTGTGCATCGGATGCCCCTTGCGCGGACGGTGCACCACAGCCAGGGCCGGA
>NZ_JBIBHR010000026.1:0-67796 GCF_042957125.1 Streptomyces sp. NPDC008125 | reverse complement strand
ATATGCAGCGCTGGCGCGCTGCATAGTGATGGAATTGCGCAAGCGCAATTCGAATTCCAGCGCAAGCGCTGGAATGGAATTCCGTAAACGGAATTCCGAACGGAATGCAATTCGCGCTTGCGCGAATTGGAGGTGACCGCGCAAGCGCGATCACCGGGGCTGGCTAGGAGGGGAGGTGCATCACGCGCGGCACTGTGTAGGGCTTGGGAATCCCAGCCACCACCCCCTTAGTGACGCTGACGGGTCATCGGCCTGCCGTGGTGCCGGCCTAGCTGCAGTGACGGGTTCCGCTGCGCTCCACCCTAACCCCTCCCCCGCCCTCGAAGCCGTCCGGTCGGGTTCACGAATGCCCCGCCAGCTTACACGCCTACTGGCAACTGTGGGACGGAATCAGGCGATGCGTCACCCAAGGGAGCGAACACGCGTCAGGGTTGATGCATCACAGGTGCGTACTGTGTAACGTTTGGGTCCTGGCTGCACCACCCCTAGCCGGTTGGATAACTGGCGGCAGAATTCAGAATTGCGCGGCCTTAAATGCCTCAGCCACAGAACGGAAGCCCGATATGCGAGAGCTTGAATTCAACGTGCGGAGGTACCTGAGTCGATCGGCCGCCAGGCCGGGCGGCGGATCCGACGACCGGCGCTGGCCACGCTTCCGTGTTTTTGATCGTCAGGGCCGGTACAGCCCGAGACGCAGCTCCGCTGGTGCCGCCTACGGTCCGCGCCTGACTCACGGAGCCGCACGCGAAGCCGCCTCAGCCCGGTCCGAGGGCCGACGCGCAGCAGCTGGCGGGTCGCCGGCGGATGGATTCGCAGCCTCACCTCCCCGGCCGCAGCCTCACCGCTGCATGGAGCGGCGGGAGAGCGCGGCGCGGGCTGCAGGGGGGCACGCCTCTAAAGATCAGATAGGCGCGAGCCTGTGACCTGCGAAAACGCGAGAGATATATGCAGCCTGAGTGAATGGATCACGTTCGAGGAGGGCGAGTTGCATGCACGTAGGTGAATAGATCGTTCCTGTCCAGGGACACGCCCGCTGCGTGCATACATCGCCTGCATAACATTGCAGATCTGCTATGTTATGCAGCCTCGACGATCATGGAGGAGAGCCCGTGGCCCAGCCCCTGAGGCGCAGCGCGGAGGCGCCGGCGACCATGCCGCGGCTGGCCCCCGCTCCGCTGCCCGCCGATGCTGGCAACAGCATGGAGACGGCGCAGCAGCTGGTCAGCAGCCTGGAGAGGCTGGCCAAACGTGGCGGGACCTTCACGACGAAGGACCCGGTCAAGCCGTACGTCTTCTACGGCAAGGGGCACCTGAGCATGTCTCAGGTGATCGAGGACAACCTGTGGAGGTTCGACCTGAGCGCGATGTCGCGGAACGTTCTGGACTACCTCAAGACGCATCACGACAAGGAGGGCCTGGTGAAGATGACGCAGGGGGCTCTGGCGAAGAAGTACGGCTGCTCGCAGTCGAAGGTCTCGCGCGCCGTGGGCCAGCTGAGCCACCACAACTTCACGTGGCGGGAGCAGCGTGGGGTGTACCGGCTGAACCCGCTCTACGCTTACCGGTGGGGTAGCGAGAAGCAGTTGCGCCTGGTGAAGTCGCTCAAGAAGACCCTGGTCGAGCACGAGATCACCATTCCGACGGTGAGGAACGAGGCCACGCGATGAGCTCCGCTTCCATTCCTGGTTTCCACAATCCGGAGATCTTCGAGGTGCTGCCGAACGCCTGCTTGTCGCCGACTGCCCGCGACGTCTTCGACGTGCTGACCTCGCGCCAGGAGCCGGGCGGCCTGGTCAAGGTTCGCCAGCAGGAGCTTGCCGAGCGCCTCGGGCTCACCCAGTCCGTCGTCTCCCGGGCCATCAGCCAGCTGCGCGACAAGGGCATCATCAGCGAGCGGCAGCGCCGCGGTGAAGTCCTCATCCACCCGCTGCTGGCTGGCTACGAGTCGCTGAGTCACATGGTCAACCACCTCAAGGCCCCCGATACGTTCGTGTGGCCGCTGAACTTCCCGACCGGCGACATCCGCCCGCCGCGCGCCCGTGACGCCCGCATCGGGACAAGCTTCGATCCGAACCCAGACGGGGGCGAGGACGCCCCGCTGCCCGACGCACCGCCCTCCCTACGACTGGCCGGATGAACCGCGACTCCAGCCTGACCACCGCCACGGCGCCCACCCCACCGGGAGGGCGCCGTCGTCGTTCCCGGCCGCCGCGGTGCAACACGGTGGCTGGCCCCGCTCGCGGTCCCGGCAACGCGCTGCACTGCGTCGTGCTGTATGCAGCCGCTGCATAGATCTTTTGACCTGCTGCACGAGCAGCACCCTTGTCCCGCCCGGCCCAGGCAAATGCTGCGCTGCACCCACGACACCACCCTGCGTGCACTCCGACGACCATCACCAGGACCACGGCCACCACCCTGCTGCCCACCGAGCAGCACTCGTTGCTCATCACGGCGAGCAGCACGACCAGGAGCAGCGGCAGCCCCTTGTCGCAGGCCCTCGCCTCACACCTCACACCCTTACAGCGCACCTCGCTCACCTGGGAAAACAGGGTGTGTGCCACATAGGAGCAGCTGGGATCTGTGAGCTACAGGACGGTGCCGTGCAGGGCGCGGCGGTCTCCGGAGAGGGCGTAGCGGCGGGCTGCGAGGCCGTTCTCGAGGTTCTCGCCGATCGCCTCGCACAGCGGAGCCAGGACGTTGGTGGCGTCGGTGTCGGAGAGGTAGGCCGGGGCGACTTCGAGCATCAGCTCACCGATCGCGTGGGTGTTGGCGGCGAGGTCATCGACGACGGCGCGCAGCGCGGCGACGGTCGGGTCCGCCGGCGGATCGGCGGGCGGCGGCGGGGCGGTGCGGACGTCGCGGACGGCTTGGCGGACCACGGCGCGCACCGTGGCGGTGTCGAGGGCCTGGAGGCCGCTGTGGGCGAGTGCGGCGAGTCGGCGGGTGATCACTTCCGCGACGACGTCCGTACGGCCGGAGACGGCGATCAGGGCGCGCTGGGACAGGCCGTAGTCGAGCGCGGCCGCGGCGGCCGGGCCGGTGTCTCGCGTGCGAGACGCCCCGGGGCCGGCGGCGACGGCGTCGTGGATCGCGGCCAGGGCGCGGGCGACGTTGAGGAGCCGGTACGTCTGGGCGCGACTGATGCCGAACTCCGCGTCGCAGTACGACTCCCAGCTGCTGTAGCCGAGGGGTGCCCAGACGCGTGCGGCGTGGGCCGCGCGGACCCGGGCGGCGAGGAGCGCGACGGAGCGCTGGACGTCGTCCAGCGCCTCGCGGAGCCCGGCCGTCATTTCCCGGGCTCGGGCGACGGTGAGCGGGGGCCCCACCGGTTCGGCGCCGTGCTCCTGGTCCTCGGTGTGCTCGCCCACGACTCCATCGTCCTCCGGGCCGGCGAGCACCACCAAGGCGTGCAGGAGCACGAGCGCGGGCACGGACCGGCTCCCCAGCGGTACGCAGACCGGGGCGGGTCGTTGAGCCCGGTATGGAGCTGCCGGAGCGGGTCGAGGTGTTGTCGGACGCGGCGTGCGAGGTGTGGGAGGCCGTGACTGAGGACGGATGGTCGCCGTCGGCGGCGTCGGACACTCTGGGCACCGTGGACGCCTTGGTCGACGCGCTCGCCCGGCTCGGGCCGGAGTTCGCGGAGGTGCTGGCACCCGCGCGTGCCGCGACCGCGGCGGCCCGCGTCCTCCTGGCGAACTCGGAGGACGGCCGGGAACTCCCCCCGGAGAGCGCATCCCGGCCGGTGGCGGGTCCGGCGCCGGGGCGGCACACCGTCCCGGAATTCTGGATCAGCCGGAACATGGTGGTGGCCGAGCAGCTGTGGTGGGGCGAGCAGGAAGGCCGGGGCGGGCCGCTCGCGGACATGTTCGCCGCGCTGCCACCCCGCGCCATAGAGGAGGCAGTCCATCGGCGGCGTCAGGGTGAGGTCTGGCACGAGGTGCTCGAGAGCCTGTCTCGCGCCAGTGTCCTCTGGCACAGCCAAGCTGGCTGAGGCAGCCCACCTCACAGGCTCATACCCTCACAGCTCACCTCGTCCACCTGGGGAAACGGCCTGTGAACCTGATAGACCTCACAGGCTGGGGCTGACGTGACACCAGGCACGCCACATCCCGGCCCCGGGGCGCGGCCGGGATGTGGCTACGTCGCCTGGGCGTCGCCGCCGTCCGGCAGCTCCTGCTCGATCTCCCGGGCGGCCCGCATGAGTTCGAGGGCCTCGCGGCGCAGCTGGCTGGCGCGTTCGCGCAGCTGCGTGACGCGCCGGCGTTGCTGCTGGGGGCTGAAGGCGTTGACGTACTGGCCGCGCGGCCCGGCGAGGAGTCCTTCGGCGATGAGCTGGCGTACGGCTGCCTTGGCCTCCTTGCCGCCGATGCCGAAGTGCTGGGCGATGTCGTAGCGGGTCATGAACCGTTCGCCGGGGTCGTAGCTGCGGTGGATCGCGGTGCGCAGCAGCCGGTAGGCGCGCTCGGTTGGTGTCGTCGTGCCGACGCTGTAGAGGCGGTAGCCCTCGAACAGCGTCACCATCCCTTCGGCGGCCAGGTGCTCCAGCGCGGCGCGGACTGTGTCCGTGGACAGCTGGAGGTCTCCCGCGATCTCGGCCAGCGCGGGCAGGTGGGTGCCCGGCTCGGTGCACGAGAGCCGCACCCACCGGCGCACCGCCTGGACGTCGCCGTCGCCCACCACCACATGGTCTGCCGTCGTCATGCCCGCCCCCTGCTCTTCGGTGATCCGGTCCGGGGAGCAGCCTGGTGGGCCGTACGGTGCGGGCGCCAGGATGTTGCAGGGGATTGCCGGGACCGGGCCTGCGGGGGGTGGATATGGGTGGATACGCGTTGCCTGCGCGGGCGGCTACCGGTGGATACGGCCTTCCGGGTCGCAGGGTTCGCGGCACACTCAGCTCACCATCCCGCCGGACGAGGAGAAGTGCGATGCCGAAGAAGACCGCCGTCGATGATGCGTACGCCCCTCAGAGCGACACGGTTCGGGTCGGACGGCACGACCTGGCGCGTCTGCTGCTGGAGTTCCGCTCGCTGGTGAGCCAGCAGGCCCCCGGCAGTTGGGAGCACATGAGTGACTACGACCTGTCCTTCGAGCGGCTGGCCGACGCTGCCGACGCCGCCGCGCAGGCCCGCCAGGGCGCCCGCTGGGAGGGCCCCGACCTGAGGATGCGCTGCACCACCACCGAAGCCGTCTACGCGTGGCCGGAGGGCGCGCCCTACGAAGGCGGGACGACGGTCACGTGGAACGTGCCGGGCCACGGTTCCCACGCCACTGATCCCGCCGAGGATCTGACCATGTCGCTGTGCGGCTTCCGCTGGGCGGAGGGTGAAGGGCGGCAGGTGAACGGCTTGCCGGACTGCCGCGAGTGCCGGCGCGAGGTCCAGCTCGGTGCCGACCGCCCCCGCGGCTGACCCCGGCGCGGATCCGCCGTCCCGGCCGGGTGGATACGGCCGTGGTTACGATGCGAAACGGCTTGACCCCGGCCGGTGCGAGGCCGGGGTCAAGCCGTAGTCACCGGTGCTACCCGAGCCAGACGATGTTCAGGACGGTCAGGCTGCGCAGGGGCCGGTTGATCCAGAAGGTGACGGAGAGCTGGCCGACGGCCGCGTAGCGGACGTCCTCGCCCTCGTCGTCGTCCGCGTCGAACTGCTGGAACCCCCACGGATCGCCGGCGGCCGCGGCGAGGATGTCCCACACGGTGTCCACCGCGTGCTCGGGCAGGCCGTCGAGGAGCTTGGCGGCCGGGGCGGATACGCGGACCGCGTACGGCGAGGCGCTCACCGGCGACGGCGGCGGAGCTCCGCCAGGTCGACGGCGTCGCTGTCGTCGTAGCCGGAGGCGACGAACGCGTCGACGGCCGGGGCGTGCGCGATGCGGCCCTGCCATTCCTGGACGACCTCGTAGAGCCCGGCCAGGGAGAACGTGCGGCGGGATTCCTCGAGGGCGGCCGTCCACTGCCGCTCGAAGGCCGGCACCCAGGAGTCGGCGCGCTTGTCGGCGCGCAGCTGGGCGAGGAGTTCGGCCGGAGCTCCGGGTGCGGGGGCGTGCGGCGTGAGGGGTGCGTGGTCGGGCTGCGCGCTCATCTGGTCCTCCCGGCGGGTCGTCACCTCACCGTACGCGCGCCGGGTAGCCGTGGAAGGCGGCATGGGCGGATCCCCTTCTACTGGGTGCGCTGGGCGCGGGCGAGGGCCTGGGCGTGCTCGCGCAGGGGCTGGTCCTGGGTGTCCCAGGTGGCGGCCACGTAGGTGAGGAGTTCGGCCGTCGCGCGTTCCGGGTCGCTCGGGTCGCTGGTGAGCAGCCGGTCGGCGGCGTGGGCGACGTCGGCGGCCGGGGTGGAGTGCTCTTGGTCGTCGGCGGGCCGGTAGCAGGCGGTCAGGGTGAGGGTGTACTCGTCGCCGGTGCGGGTGAGCGCGGTGACCGTGTTGAGGTTGAGCGGTCCGAAGGACGGCTGGTCGGGGGCGGCGCGGATGAAGTGCGGGTGGGTGCCGATCGCGGCGACCACGGCGTCCCAGGCGTAGGCGACCCGCTCCGCGTCGGGGGCCGGTTCCACGGCGGTCAGGGAGAGTTCGAAGCCGGTGCCGTCGGCGTCGCGGAACCAGACGCTCTCGTCGCCGGGCGCGGCCGGGGCGACGTAGGTGATGTGCGGGCTGCGGCGCAGCGCGTCGGCGATACGGACGGCGTCGTGGTCCGCGTCGAGCAGCGGGCTCTTGGCACGGTCGATGAGTGCGGGGTCGGTCGTCATGAGCGCTTCCGTCTTCCTGCTGCGGGCGGGCGGGTGGGTTACTGCCGGGGCTTCCGGGGCTTCTTCTGCGGGATGGCGCGGCCGCACACCGTCGCGTCGTCGTCCGTCGCCCAGCTGCAGAACCAGACGCCGGTGACATCGGCGGCGGTGAGCGGGATCCGTCCGGCCACCTGCTCGCCGTGCTCTCGGCACAGCAGGACACCGTCGAGTTCCGGGTGCCGGTAGGCGACGACGCCGGCCTGGGACCGCTCGGAGGCGTGGTCGGGCTCAGGCACCGGTGCGCTCCGGGAGGCCGGGCCCGGTGGGCGAGAGGTCGGTGGCGTAGGGGTCGGGCCGCCGGGTGGCCTGGACCCAGCCGGTCGGCGACGCGTAGGCCATGTTCGAGGTGGCGTGGCGGGTGACCGGCTCGGTGTCGCCGTCCAGGAGAACGCGCAGGTACGTGTCGGCGGTGTCGACGATCGTGCCCTCCCTGTCGGTCCAGCGGACCCGGCCGCCGATGGTGGCGCGAGCACCGAGCCGTTCGGGCAGCCCGTAGTAGGTGTTGATGTAGTCGAGGTCGTGGTCCTGGCGGCGCCTGATGCGGAAGGCGTTGTCGAGGTCGTCGTACGGCATGGGTTCCTCCTGATGAGGGGTGGGGGTGCACGTGCTGGTGGGGCTGCGGGACACTGATGGCTCGGGTCCCCGGCAGCTGATATGCCGGGGACCCGAGCCGTTCAGGAGCGGGCGGCCGAGGTCTGCTCGATGAGGTGGCCGGACCTGGACTGCGGTCGTCGGGTGCGGTACCCGAAGCCGGTCAGGATCGTGCCGAGGGCGGTGTTCATCGCCGCGCGGACGGTCTCGTAGCGGACGACGGCCTCATGGTTCGTCTGGCCGGTGTCGACTACGCCGAACGCGGCGCGGTCGAGACGGGCGTGGGGCAGCCAGTCCACGACGACTTGGGCGTCGTCGTCGAGGTAGGCCACGACGCCGCCCTGGTCCTCGTCCGTCGTGCACTGCGCGAGCGGTACGACGTACAGCCCGGCGGCGGCGAGGTCGAGGCGGACCTGTTCGAGGAGCATCTCCGGGGCGAGGGGCGCGAGGTCCTCGGCCAGGCGCAGGAGGGTGGCGGCTTCCTCCTCCTGGCGCTGGTAGTCGTCGGCGGCCCGCCGGTTCGCGTCCCGTTCGGCGTCGTTCTTCGGGTCCGGGAACGGGTAATTGATGCTGGCCATGGATGGCTCCGAATTTAGTATTCGAGGTCGAGGTAGTCGATGTCGTTGATTTCCACGTCCGACAGTCCCATAGCCCGGCCGCCACCGTCCTGGAAATACACCTCCTTGAATCCTTCGGCGATGATTTCGCGCATCTCCTGGTCGCTCTGCCCCGTATCGCGGGCGTCGAACAGGCGCTGGGCGTAGGTGGCGGGGAGCTTGACGGTGAGGCGGCGGAACCGGCCGTCGTCGGTCGATCCGGCGGACGACGTGTAGCCGAACCGGGCGCGGGTCTCCACCGTGATCCCGGTGGTGGCGGCCTGCTGCCGGCGGCGCTTGCGGACCTGGGGCTGCCACCGGGCCCGTACGGCGTCGTCGATCTTCGAGGCGACGTCGGCGCGGGCGTGCTTCCGGGCCCCGCGCCGGTAGCGGTTCACGGAGTCGGCGGTGACACCGAGCTCCGCCGCGACGGCCTTCGCGCTGCCCATCTGCTTGAGCAGGTAGCCGATCTGGCCCTTCAGCGTCTTGGGCGGCTGGCGGGTGAAGTGCTCCCGGTCGGCGCGCTCGATCGCGTCGTCGATCTCCCCCATGGGTCAGCTCCCGTCCGTGGTCGCGCGGTGATCCCAACGATCGGCGACGAGGTGAGCGTTGGCGGCCGGAGTGAGGTTCACGGCCAGGCGCTCGCCCACCCCGGTGCGGGTGGTGGCGGTGGGCACGAGGTAGCCCACCGCCCGCAGTTCACGGACCGCCTTGCCGAAGGCTTCACGGCCTTCGGCGGCCAGGCGTTCCTGGCGGGTGAGGGAGGTGAGCTCCCTGATGCCGGGCATGTCACCGGGGGTGTAGCCGGTGGCGAGTTCGGCCAGGACACCGCGGGCGCGCCAGGTCAGGCGCATGTCGCGCATCGCCCGGGCGAACAGGACCGGATCGTGGACGGGGGGAGCGGTGGGGACGGGCCATCGGGGAACAGGGCCGTCGGTGCTGGTCATGGGAACTCCTGGTGGGGCTGGGGTGGGGGTGTGGGTGGGCTATTCGCCGTCGTCGAGGACGGCGTCGCCGCCCTTGATGTGGCGGGCGGGGTTCAGGCCCTTCTCCATCAGGTCGACGGCCCACAGCATCGGCTGGACGCCCTCCAGCTTCGCCAGGCCCGGGGTGGGCCCGAGGCGGAACCCGCCGGGCTGCGGCTTCCCGGACGCCGCGTACGGGAGGAAGTCGAGCGGGCTGGCACTCGGGCTCGGGTAGACGACACAGTCGGAGAGCACGGCGAGCGGGTACAGCCCGGTCATCTTGACCATGTTGGTGAGCTTGCGGTGCATGTTGACCCGGGCCTTGCTGATGACGGCCGCCCGGATGTCGGGGCGCCACGTCGGCCGGGACAGAGCCGGCCACGTCTCGCCCTCCTTGTACGACTTGCCCTGCGGGCGCTCGCGGAGCTTGCCGACGCCGCCCTTCACCGTGGCCTTGATCGCCGCGAGGACGGCGGCCAGCGCCGGGTCCTTCTCCTTGTGGTGCTCCATCGCCGCCAGGAACTCGGTGTCGGAGAGGTCCCGGGTGACGCCCATGTCGGCGAGGGTGTCGACGTAGGCGTTCTTGAGGCGGTCGTGCCACGGGTCGAGGTATGCGCCGGTCTCGCGGCGCAGGTACGCCTCCAGCGGTTCGACGTTGTAGCCGAGCTCCTGGGCGTAGGCGAGGGTGTGCGTCTGGTACCAGCCAGGTCCCGTCGGGCGGGTGCCGTCCGGCGTGAACGGTGAGGGCAGGCGCGGGTCCAGCTCGATGTGGGAGAGGTCGGCCAGCCAGCTCCCCGGGATCTTCGGGTTGAACGTCGGGCCCACGAAGTGGTCCGGGGCGGAGAGACCGACGACCAGGCGGGCCGCAGCGGCGAGGAACGCCGTGTTGAGGTCCAGGCCGACCGCGAAGGGCAGCGTGCACTCCTCATCGGAGAGCGTGTCCACGTCCCGCACCCACTGGAAGGCCTCTTCGTTCAGGAACCCGCCCGTCCAGCCCGAGTTCACCACGACGGGGTGCTCTGCGGTGGCCTCCGGCGGCGCCGGGTCCACCGGCTCCGTCCCGAGCGAGCCCGCGTTGTGACCGGACACCCAGTTCCCGGTCTCCTCGTCCCGCACGGCTTTCGTCGGCGGGCGCAGCGCCGTCATCAGCTCCAGCCCGGACACGGCCGTGGAGCCGCGCGGGGTGATGACCCGGGTCGCGTAGACCCCCAGCACGCGGGCGATGTCGGCCGGCTCCATCTCGCTGACGCCGGGCCAGGACCGCTCATCGAGGGCGCCCCAGGACAGGATCGCCAGCTGCACGCACTGCCGCTCGCGCCCCTGCGCCTTGCGGTAGATCCGCGCCCACGGGCCGAAGCCCCGCTGGGTGAGCTGCCACTTCGCCTTCGCGACCTGCTTGACGACGGGGTGGTCCTCGGGCAGGCGCAGGGAGCGGCGCTGCTCGTGGCCCTCCAGGCGCTCGGGGAGCCCGAGCTTCACGGCGGCGGCCGCGGTGAGCACGATCAGCGGGTCGGAGTCCTTGCCGTACCGGTTGAGCTTCGGCGCGCCGAGGCCGGACTCGCGCAGCGTCCACTCCACGAGCTCCACGATCGTGGTCGCCGGGCAGTGGAGCACGAGGTCGTCGATGCCGTACGCGGAGCCGTGTTCGTCCAGTACGGCGAGCGGTCCGTTCGGGAAGCGCGGGTCGACGGCGGGCTTCGCAGCCTTGGTCGCCTTCTTCGCGGCCGGGCGGCGCGACGACGTCGCCGGACGGGCAGCCGGTCGCTCCGGTGCGGTCGAGGCGGCGGGCGCCGGGGCCGGCGCGACGGTCTCCGGCTCGGGTACCTCGGGCGTGGCCGGACCGGTGAACGTCTCCGGCACCACCGGCATCGGCTGAGCCTGCGGCGCGACGACCGGGTCGGCAGCGGCGGGGGCAGCGTGGGCGTGGGCGGGGTACTTCGCCGCCCACCCGTTCAGCAGCCGCTGGTACGCCTCCAGACGCGGGCTCTTCGGCTCGGAGCGGCCGTTCTCGTAGTTCTTGATGGACTGCGTCGACGTCTTCAGCGCGACCGCGAGCCGGGCCTGGGTGATACCGGCGGCCTCGCGCAGCCGGGCCCGCTCCGCCGGAGGCGGCAGCTGGGGCTCCTCCGCCAGCAGCGCGTCAACCAGGTCGAACAGTTCCTCTTCGGATGCCATGGGGGATCTCCTCTCCAGCACTCACCCTACCCCTGATTACCCCTCAAGTTAGCCATTTCCTAGAACCATTTTTTTTACCCGAACAAAGAGCTGAATCGGGCGCTTCACCTGCCGGATCTCCCACCCTCTGTCCTGTGTCATCGAACCTTGAGCGATTGCCACCGAAGTTTGATTGGTGGGCGGCCAGGCTCTGGCCTGCGAGCGATGTCAGTGGCGGGCGACAGAATGCGCGTATGGATGCTTCTCATGACTCGGATCGCGGTGACCGCGCTGAGCTGGTGTGGGTCCGGTCGATGGGCGGCCCCTTGATCGTCGTTCCAGAGTCCTCGGTACGCGCCTGGGGTGGATGCACGGAAGACGGTTCTGTCCTCGGTGACGCCGATGGCCGTGATGACTACGACCGCGCCTGTGAGGTGGAGGACTTGGCCGGTGTGATCGCCGTGGGAACGGGCGCCGCTACTGCTCTTGTTCTGGCCGATGAACCTGCCAGGACGTGCTTCCTGTCGGAGACACTGCTGTTCGTGCGGTGGCTGGCTGCGGACTCCGAGGCCGAGGTGTTCACGGCAGCCGCGGCGGTTCTGGCCGATCCGGACACCGCTTGGGAGGACAGCGGACTATGGGTCACTGACGGCCCGGCAGTGTTGATGGACTCGGCCGAAGCGGGTGCCGATCTGGGAGTGGCCTATCCACACGGGGGCCAGCCGGAACAGGCCCCCGTGCAGCTCCCGGCAGGCCAGTGGAGGGTGCGTGCGGTCCACAAGAGCGGCGAGTTCCCATGGGTCGGCTTGGTGCAGCTCGTCGCCGAGGACGGCCGCCCCTGACGCTCGGCACCCTTGCCACTCAAACTTCGGTGGCAATCGCTCAAGGTTCGATGGCACAGGACACCCTCACAGGGGCACACGCACCCTCACCACCTGCGGAAACGGCATATGAGGCTTACACAGGAACCGTCCGAGTCGGCCACCGTCCCGACCTCATGCCCTCTGTGGCTCCGGGACGCCGCGCCACCCTGGCAAGGGATGCCCCAGCAGGTCTTCAGTAACCGCCATTCGGCGGAGGTCGCTGTCGGTCCCGCGATCGTTAGCAGGGAAGCCGCATCGACAGAGGAGATCACGGTGAGCAAGCAGAAGAAGGGCCGTCGGCACCGGAGCGTCAACCGCACGCCACGGCCCGCGAGCCGGCAGGACGACAGCCTCCACAGCTGTCTGCCCCACCAGTCGCGAGGCCCTGCCGCTGCCGTGTACCGGGACGAGGCAGAGCTCGTCGACGGCCGGGCATACCCCGCCACCTCGCGGCTGACCCTCGACGGGGAGCAGATGAGGTTCGATCTCATCGCGAACATGCACGCCGTGACCCACGGCGAGGTGACCGGACCGTGCGCCGACATGCTGACGGCGCTCGCCCTGACCTACCTGGAATCCCAACCCACCCTCCTGGCCGCCTTCGGCCCGGGCGACGAGGCGCTTCAGTCGACCACCAAGCTGACCGAGTCTTTCCGCCGCTTCTTCCAGGAAGGCGTCCTCGGGGTGGACACCAAAGGCGGATACGTCAACTTCGAGCGACTCCACGCAGCGCACGCATAGAGCCGTACGCCGGGCCCCGAGTGGGAGACCGGCACGCCGGGTGCGGCCTCGACGACGCGGCACCTCGAACCGGCGAACTGGCGGCCGGAGCGCCCGCGCCAGCAGGGCGTCCGGCCTCGGGCTCCCAGCCGCACGGCCGAGCGTCGTAAGCGGTTCAGCATCTTCACAGAACCCGGCAGCGTTACCGGACGCCGCCGGCATGACGAGGAAGGACCCTTCTCTTGACGACCGCTGCCACCCCTGCGCCCCGGCTGACCGCAGCCGACCTGACCGCAGCCGACGTTGAGGCGCTCGTGTATTTCATCGACCGCAGAGTGGATCGCGTTCTGGCCGCCAACAGTGTGGAGAGCGACGAGTGGAGGGCCGGCCTGGGACTGCGGAACGCGCTGAACTACCAGGCGAAAAGAGCGCGGAAGGCATTCGAACGGAACGACCAGTCCCTCGAGACGGTGCTGGAGCGATTCAGGCGGTGGAACGGACTGGCGGTCCTCGCCCTGGGGTGGGCAAGGGACCCCGGCTACGACGACCGGTGGAGGGTCGTTTACCACCCCAGCGCCGAAGGGGCCGCTCTTTGGGCTGCCCTCCGGAGCCCGATCACGTCGAGCAGCTGAGGGACAGTCGCCTGGGCGGGGCCCTTGGCCGGTGACCACCGTTGGCCGCTGATGGTCGCCGCTCCGGATCAGTCGGGCACCTGGTGGTCGCCGTCCGGGGAGCGCCTCAGGAAGACTCGCTCTTCGGGATGGCGGGCCAGGCGGGCCGTGACCCACGCGCTCTCGGCGTCCATGCCGCTTGAACCGGCGAGGCGGCGCGCCTGCCAGGTCGTGCGCGGGGCGAGTACCCACCGGGTGAGCGAGAAACGGGCGCGGCCGGAGCGGGCTGTTGTCCGGTGTGCCTCGCGGGGAGAGTCCTGGGGGGCCGGGGCGTTCAGGTCGGTCGCATCGTGAGTCTGTCGACGCACGCGCCGTAATGGCGGACACCGGGCAACAGACCACCACTACGGGTGGCTCTGCATGCCCCGGGTTGACGCCCGGGATGCGCCCATCGCGCGAGGCCGGCCCAGGCCTGCCGCTCCTCCGCCGTACGGGCGGTCAGGCCGGGCCCCGCCCAACGGAGAGGCCACGGGGCCGGTGGCGGCGTGGGCTCAGTCGAAGAAGGCCTGCACAGACAGGCTCAGCGCGTCATCGCCGCGGTCACACCTTGGGCGAGTGATCGTTGGCCGCATCCCCTGTCGCGGCCTGCCGACCGTAGCCGGACAGCAGGAGGGCCATGGCTTCCCGCCGCGCCTCGCGAGCGGTTGCTGAGAAACGCCCCTGAAGGACTGTGTCTCGGCCCAACTCCAAGCGGATCAAGCCATGTTCCGCAAGCTGCGTACGTGCCCTCGCCACACGATCAGACTACGCAGTGCAGTTATCCGACTACACGCACTTCGGAGGGGCGTCTTGGCGCGCAGGGACGACATCGTGACGATCGTGATCGACGCGAAGAATGAGATCAAGAAGTCGGTCGCCGAACTGGACGTTCGCGTCGACAACCTGGAACGCGGCCTGCGCGCCGATCTCGTCCAACAGGTCGAGGGGCTGCGCAAGGCGCCACTGGACGAGATGAAATCCCTTCAGAGGGCAGCGCGAACAAGCGCCTCCGGGGCGGAAGCGCGCGCGGGTGAAGCGGTAGCCGCAGTAGCCGCGTTGCGCAGCGACGTACTGCAGCTGCACGAACGTCTCGACGGTCTGCGCGGGGACATCGGCAAGATCCTGGAAGCACTGCACACCTCCAGGCCGCCCGCTGGCACACCGTGGGAGCCGGACGGTGCACACGAGGCCGGAGACGAAGGGGACTCCGCGGTGCCGCCCGGCCAGCAGCAGATCCCGCCGGAGGCGGAGCAGGAGGACACGGGGGAAACACGGGACAGTCCGGCCGCCGAAGACGAAACGACGGCACCATCGGCCACCTCGGACGACGTTCCCGCGGACAACGAAGGCGCGCTGGAGGACGGGCAGGACTCCGGAGCACAACCGTCGCAGGCTGTCCGTGAAGGCGATGGAAGCGCAGGTCTGAACGACCTTGAGCTCGCGGCCCTGGCCGCCAACCGTGACGCGGGGGGCTCGCAGGAGCCGGATCCCCTCAGCAGCGGGGGCAGAACCTTCGCGATCGTACGGGCCGCGGGCGTCGCCTCGGCCACGCTCGTCTGCCACCGCGACACCTGGGAGTTCGTCGCCGCACAGTCCGGAAGCCACCCCCACTTCCGGCCGCCGGCGCTGGAAGAGCGCGAGGACGGCCTGATCGCCGCAGTGCTCTCCGGGCGCTCCCTGGTCGCCATGATCCTCGCGCTCTACAGCGTCACGAAGACCGCCCTGCACGCGGCGGTCACAGACGACGAGCTGGTCGGCTATGCCGACTGGATCATGGCGGCCGAGGTATACAGCGCAGCGGCCCGCGTCCTCAAAGAGACGTCCCATAACGGAAGCGACCCCGTCGTCATCACGATCGACAGGCGACTGCGCGCCCAGTCCTGACGCACCGCCGGCCGCCCAGCTGACCCTGGGCGGCCGGGGCGAGAATGCACGACCTCCGGGTTTCCGCGTTCCGGCAGGTGCCCGATCCGGTAGCCGAGCAGCCTCGAGAGGGCCGGGCCGGCACCGCGGCCCGGGCGGGCTCCAGTCGGCCGCCTCCCCGCAACCGCTGCCCTGGACCACCTCGGAGATACTGCCCTCATGACGAACCCTGACCCCGGACCGGTACCCGTGCTCAGCCCCCGGGGAGACCTGGACCTGGACTCCCTCGGGCCCCTGACCGCCCAGATAGACGCCGCCGCGGCCGGCCACGGCGCCGTCGTCCTGGACGCCAGCAGCATCACGTTCGCCGACTCCTCCTTCCTCCGGCTCGTCCTGACCGTCCACGACCAGGCCGACCTCCGGATCGCCGCGCCGTCGCCCGCCGTACACCGGCTCCTGCACATCGTCGGCGCCGACGCCTTCCTCCATCTCCACCCCACCGTCGAAGATGCCCTCACCGCTGCCGAGTCGGCCCGAGGACTTCTCGCACCGCCGCACGACTGAACGGCTGCGGAGAACGGCGAGCCGCCCCCCACGAGGCGATCGGGCCCGGTGAGGACTTCGGCCACCGGTGCTGCCACCCGACGCAGGCCAGCGCCGCGAGGGAGAGTTCCCGGGTTTCCGCCGTCACGCCGCCCACCGGGAGCTCCACCCGCCCCGCGAAGAGCGTCATCCGCGAACCCGCGGTGAACACACGGGCGAGGCCGGTGAGAGGTGGAGCAGCTGTTCCACGCTCAGCGCCCCCGACCGCACCGGTCCCGCCCTGTGAGCTTTCCAGCGACTGGGGACACCTGCCACTGCGGAAGCGTGAACGACCCGGGGCAGCGAGCCGTAGGCGGGCCCCGGGTCGTCACTCCGGAGAGATCGTCAGCTGTGCGGCGCCGGGCAGGGGCGCCCGACGCCGGGCGGGCAGGCAGTGGACGGCCCGGTCGACTCCGGCAAGAAGGTCGGGGACGGGGATGCCGTAGTGAGCGGACAGGCGATCCACATCATTCAGGGACCAGGCGGAACTCCCGGCCAGCTTGCGGCTGATCTGGGTCTGGCCCAGGCCGATCCCGGCAGCGAGGTCGGCCTGGCGCTCGCCGGTCAGACGCATCAACGCGCCGATCGTGAGCCGTAACGTGGCGTCTGTGCTGGGCATATGCGTACTCCGCATGCGGTATGCGTGGACGGTGGGCGGGTTCAGGCGGTCTGGTCGAGGCGCCTGGGCGCGGGAGCCGGGGCAGGTGGCACGAGCGTGGTGAGTCCGGCGCGTTCGGCGGCGAGGCGCTGGAGCGCTCGGGCCCGGGCCGCGTCACTGGAGGTCGCGCCACGCTGCTGGGCGGCGGCCTTGGCGCGGAGCTCCTCGAGGGCCTTGCGACCGTCGCCGAAGAGCTCCTCTGGTTCGCGTGCCCGTTCGCGGATCTGCCGCTCGGCAGCAGCCCGGACCAGCGGGCTGGAGCTGGAGTCCGCCCTCGCCTCCACGGCGGCGCGATGGGCCGCGAGCGCCTGGTGGTAGCCCTCCGAGGCGTCCTCCCGCGTCTTCACCGGAGCCTCGGCAGGCGGACGGGCCACCGTGGGCGTGACGGGCGCCGTACGCTGCGGGGCCTCTGCGGAGCGGGCGTTGAGGTCAGCGGGGCGCAGGATTTCCAGCCGCCGTACGGAGTCTGGGCCGGCGGCGGCGTTGATCCTGGTGATGATGTCGCGCTGGTGCAGGGTGAGCTGGGTGCGGTACGTGGCGGTGGCGGGCAGCAGGTGCAGGGTGCGGGTTTCCTCGTCGTACCGGACGGCGGTGACGTGCCCGGCCAGGGCGGGGGCGATCGTCGGCCACTGCGCTACCAGGTTCCCGCCTGCCGTCGCCTGCTCCCACCCCCGGTCGGTGACCATCCGTCCGATCGCGGCACCCAGGCCCATCGGATCCCGGCCGCCGCTCCGGGCCTGACGGGGCGGCGCTGCTCCCGTGCGGCGCTTCGGCGGAGGTGCGGCCTTCGCGGAGGCGCGGGCTGCCTGGAGCGCGACGCGAGCCAGGTCGACTCCGCTCACCGGCGGCTGGTCACTCATGCCGGGCCCCTGCCATCGAGGAGGTGGTGCCGAGGAAGGCGGCCATCGCGGTCTCCGCGTCGGCATGGTCGGTGAGGTCGTCCAGCCCCTGCTCGGCCTGGCGGGCGGAGTACGTGGCGAGGCCTTCGGCGAGACCGGCCAGCACGTCCTGGACGAGGTCGGGCCGGGATGCGGCGAGCGCGCCGGATGCCTCGCGCTCGTCCCAGCCCTCAGCCGCTTCGTACGCGGCGACCTGATGCTCGACGGAGGCCTGCTTCGCCAGCTGGACCCGGATGTACTCCGCCGGCCTGGCCGGGCGCCACGTCAGCATCCAGGAGTGGAGCACCACGACGATGCTGTCGGCGTCCATGCCCTGGTCGGTCAGAGGGCGCAGCACGAACTCGAGGCGCCGCAGTCGGACACGCTGCGTCCAGGGGACCCGGGCCCGGACCTGTTGGGTGGTCCAGATACCGCGCTGCACCTGACGAGCCGTCCGGCGCGGCCCCCCGCTGTTGCTGCTGCTTTTTTCGGGGACGGGCCAGGTGGTGCTGCGGCTCGCGCGCTTGCGCGAGGTGTTTTTACTACCACTCTCAACATCAGCTTCAGGTGATTGGTGGTAACGACCAGGAGAATGGGGCTCACGGCCCGCTGAGCAGGACTTATCCACACCCCGGGTATCCACAGGGTGACTCCCCCGGGACGCCGGAACACGAGAACCGCGCCGGGCAGCGCTCGGGGACAGCCGGGCGCGGTCGTGGCGGTCCTTGCTTCGGGCGGCCGACGCCGCGATCGCCCGCTCGCGGCCGGCCTCGGTCACCCCGCACACCCGGCCCTCGTAGCCCGTCCCGGTCAGCCGGTGCCCCATCGCCTCGTCGAACACCGGCGGGATCACCGCACCGTAGATCGTCCCCGTTGCCATGTACGGCTCGCCCGGGGCCGCGATGTTCCGCTTCGACCCGTGCACCAGCCACACCAGCGCACCGAGCTCCCGCATCACCCTCACGTGCCGTTTCACCGTCGCCGGCGACGTATCGGTCCGCCGAGCCGTGCCCTCCAGGTCGTAGAGCACGATCCCGCGCCGGTAGTCCATCCGGGCCGCGAGATCCCGGGCAATCACGAGCGTCGTCGGACAGGCGTCCTCGTGCAGCCCGGCAGCCACCAGCCACTCCAGCCCGACCAGCCACGCCCGCGGCTCAGCACGACGCGACCGCGTCCACACAATGTCCTGCTCCCGGTCGGCCACGACAGCCAGCCGCACCTCCGGCAGACCCTGCCCGGACAGCAGCAGCTGCGCCTCGCTCCGCTGCCCCGGAATCCCTTCCCGGGGCTCGTCGACGGAGTTGTCGACGAGCCCCGGCAGCGGGTGGTCCAGCACGGCGGCCGACGCCGCCACGGCGCTCACTGGCCCGCCCGGAGGAATGAGAAAGAGATCATCCCGGCAGCCTCGCGCGGACCGCCTGTGGACAGGGACCAGGAACCAGCGAAACCCCCGTCCCCTCCCGTCAGGCGGGCAGGAACTTCAGATCGCGTCCCGCCACACGGGACGGAGCTCCGGGGCACCGTCCCGTGTGGCGGCGCCGGGAGGACAGGGGTCCCCCTCTCGGTATAGGTGTGCCGGACCTGGGTCCGTGTGACACTCCCCCCCGAAGAATCTTCGTGACTAATGCCGCGAACAGGGCAAAAGGGAGTAGCCAATCCCGTCACACGGGAGGCGCGGGGAGCTCGAATCCGGCCGAATCGGACAAGGTCGAGCTGACAGGAGACACCGATCTCGTGCACTATGGCGGGGACACCAACCTTCATATGGATCGCCCCGACCGCGACCAGGCCCCTGCCAAGGGGCCCGACCACGGCCGAACGCTCTGTACGGACGGAGCCCCGAGCACCGACGGCCTGCCAAAGCCACCGGAACCCGGGGTGACGCTGTGGCTCGACAGAGGCCCCTTGCCAAAGGGACTCCTGGAGAGCCGGGGTGGTCGCCTTGCCAAAGGACGACCGGTGCCCGCCTGCCAAGGCGGGGTTTTTAGTGGAGAAGACCCAGCTCGATGAGCTGGAGCCCAGAACCGGGGCCAACCGGGGACTGGGCGGCCGACCTTCCGGTCGGCGCGATGGGCCGCGCGGGCCGAAGTGGATTACGAGCCCACCTCATTGGCGCGCGGCCGATGACCTAAGTCATCCCGACCCCCTTGATAGCGAAGGCGGAGTCGGCCTGCCCGAAAGCGGCACACCTGACGGCGTGACAGCGAGGGTGAAACGGCGTAGCTGCGCGTGGAGTTCCGTTTGCGCGGGTAGTCTTCATCCCGCGATCACCTCCTTTCCAGGTGTGTCGCCAACGGAGCATCGCCCCGTTCGAGCCACCCCGCAGACCAGGCCCGGTCGCGGGGTGCTCGTCGTTCTGGATCACTGCTGGGCACACCCTATCTGTACGACCCGACAGAACTGCTGGGCGAATTCGCAAACAGTCCGAGGTGCCCCAAGTGCCGCGCCCGCCAGACGGTGAACGGGAAACAGTTCGCCCGTCAGGCGGGACGGCCATAGGTCACCCTTCCACGGGATTCGGGCGCCAACGCCATCCGGTCGTGCGCAGGAATTCAGCCTGCGCCCTCACGAGTGAACGCAGCTCGGCAAAGTCCGCGGTCTGCGTGTAGGACGAGCGCGCCGTGGTCTGTTCGGAATGCTTGCGATAGAGGCCGCCAGGTGCGGCGATCATCCACCCAGGGCTGACGGCAGCGCATCGCAACACGATCGAGACCGTTTCCCACGCCGGCAGGGCAGGCCAGCCGCCCAGTGCATGAAGCAAAGGCTTTCGGACCGTCAGATGAGTTCCGAGTACGGAGAACAGGTTCGCGTCGTACGCGGACAGGAGTTCCTCGTAGTTCAGTTGCCCCTCGGGCGGGTCGTACGGCCCGGGCACAGTAGTGCCGTCAGGGAGGAGGTCAAGCCCCGAGGAGATGCACCAACCGACCTGCGGATGGGCCTCCAGTGCGGCAATGTCGCGAGCGAGCGCGCCAGGCGCGAGCAGGTCGTCCGCGTCCAGAGTTCTGATCAGTTCTCCGGTAGCACGAGGCAGCGCCATCGTGCGCGCCACGGCTGCACCACCGCGCCGTGCCTGTCCGCGCGAGATCCACGGCTCAGGGGGAAGATCGCGCAGCGGAGAACCTGTGGTCCCGTCCTCCTGGACGACCCACTGCACGTCCCACCCCAAGGGCAGGGAGTCCCGCTGCTCCCGTACGGACTGCGCCGCGTCGGCGAGGTAGTTTTCGCCACCTGAGTAGACGGCTGTGATGACGCTGATCGTCCGGTTCACCAACGCTCCAGCTTGGTTTCGTAGATGAGTTCCGAGCGGTCGGCAGGCAGAGGGATGTCAGCGACCTCGACGATCTGCCCGGTGGTCGCGTAAGTCACTTTTCTGATCTGTATGACTGGCACGGCGGGAGGGATGTCCTGCTCCGCGACTTCCTCATCCGTCGGCATGACGGCAGTCACGTAATCAACGATTTTGTCGACCTCCACCCCGAGAGTGTGGAGTTGATGCTGAGTTCCGCCGGGCCACGGCTGATTCTCGGCGTCGAAAAGTTCAGGGTTACGGCTCGCCAGATCGTGCGGCATGTACGAAACCGATGTGCTGATGCCAGCTCGCTGACGGTGGCGCCGGCGGCCGATGCGCCGCAGAACGAGAGAGCCTGCCTCGATTTTGAGCGCAGCCGCGACTTCAGGGCTCGCGCGCACGACGTCAAGGTCCACCTGGTCCTCGTACATCGCGGCCAGCGGGACGCCGGAATCCAATTCGGCGACGCCTACAGCCTGACGTTCCTCAAGGGGCCGGAGGACCAAGTCCTTTTCCGCCTGATAGCGCGTATTGCGTCGAGTGGTGCGGGCGGGGGGGACTCGCACCCACGTGGTGCCTCCGGGTTTACCTGACAGGAGGCCTCGTTCCTTGAGCGTCTGCACAGCGCGGGACGCCGTGTTGTGAGCCACACCGTACTGACGAGCAAGCTCGGCGACGGTGCTGACGCGTTCTCCCGGAGCGAGCTCTCCCTTCTGGATGCGGGCAGCTAGCTCCTCGGCCAGCTCCAAATACTTCGCCGTGTTCGCCATGGGTGCAGCTTGTCATGGCGCCATCCTCGTACGCAACAACCAACTTGAGCTGGTTCGAAATCCAACTCACTTTGGTTGTTGACGTTGGCGGCGCTTCCGTGTCATCGTCATCGCAGGAAGTCACCAACGCAAGTTGGTCGCAACCTAGCTGATCTGGTGAAAGCGCAGGTCGGCGCCGCTCCACCGCAGGAAGCGCTTCCCCGAAGGGGAGGACCAGGGTCGATAGCTCCACCAAATCCCCTGGGCCGGCCACCAGGCCGGTCGCCTCCTGCTGCACGTCGCAGCGCTGATGCGCTGTCCGATCAGCCAGGACGCCGACCCCGGTCGAGTGCCTGCCGGTCGGAGAGCCCACCCGCGACGCAGCCCCCTCTCCCCTCTACCGGAGGAGTCCCGCATGGCCACGACCACTGTGGAGCCCAAGGCCC
Source organism: Streptomyces sp. NPDC008125 (assembly GCF_042957125.1). Lineage (NCBI taxonomy): Bacteria > Bacillati > Actinomycetota > Actinomycetes > Kitasatosporales > Streptomycetaceae > Streptomyces > Streptomyces sp. NPDC008125. The sequence goes on along the minus strand of NZ_JBIBHR010000026.1, from coordinate 46,014 downwards.
GCAAGCGCCGCCAGAAGACCCGGACGAAGAACATCAGCAGTCTTCCGGCGATCCTCGTCTCGAAGCTCACGGCCAGCCAGATCGACCTGACGCCGGGCAAGGAACACGTCGTCTGCCCGGACTGCACGTGCTGGACCCCGATCACCGGTGTCCTCGGTACGCCGCTACTGGTCCCCCACCACACCACCCCGTACCACGACAGCACCACCACCCCCCGCCGCTGCTCCAGCAGCAACCGCCGGATCATCCTCGACACCGCGCTCGACGCCTGGCGGGCGGACCTGGCCGAGCGGACCGAGGTGTCCGCGACGGTCGCCTCCCGCCGGCCGACGAAGGTGCTGCCGAAGCCCAAGACGAGCACGGTGCCGGCGGCGAGCCAGCTCACGCCCTCTCCGCTCAGCGCCGAGCAGGTCCGCCGTGTGTTCCGTCAGCACCAGGAGCGGTGCCCGGCCTGCATGGGCGAGGCGACCGACCGGGCCGGGCAGACACTGCCCTGCCGTGACGGTGAGCGCCTGGCCGTCACCTTCCTCCGGCTGCTTCGCCAGGAGCCCCAGCGTCAGGCCGTTCGCGAGTTCTTCGCCCGGGAACGTCGCCGGTTCGACCGCGTGTACGCAGCGGCCGCCCCGACGCGTCAGGCCCGGTGGTCCGCCGTACTCCCGGCGGTGCGGAACGCCGACCAGCTGCGTCGCGCCGTTCCGCAGGGCGCGCACCCCACCGAAGGCCCTGAGGTTCCCGCAGGTCACCTGGTCCCCCGCCAGGCTGCCGAGCAGCCGGCCATCGGCCAGATCAAGTGCGGGCACTGCGGCGCCACCGAGTCCAGCCTCGTCGACGCGGTCGCTGCCGGATGGTGTCTGATCACCCGCCGACCCCACTGCGGACGATGCGCGAATCGTTTCCCGGCCTGGGCGCGCACCTCGTTCTGACTCGACGACGAACGACCCCGGCCCCGGCCATCCCGAGAGATCGGGATGGCCGGGGCCGAGGCCTGCTCGTCCAGCAGTCCTGGCCATCCGGCCGCAGAGATACGACGAACCCCCGGGCGGACAGGCCCGGGGGTTCGACTTCGCAGTTCACCCTCCACGAAGGGAAACGCGCATGCCCAGGATGACATCAACTCAGGCCCGGCACACGCGCCGGGCCGTACTCCAGGCGGCGGTCGACGCCAGCGCCGAGTGCGCCAGCGTCGGCCCCGACTTGTTCTTCCGCGAGGACGGCGAGCCGTACATCGAGTGGCAGGCCCGCCGCGCCGAGGCGGTCCGGGTCTGCGTCGGCTGCCCGGCCCGGGCGGCCTGCACCGAACTGGCCCTGCGTGACGGTGACGGCCGCCCGGACCGTGACGACATGGTCCGGGCCGGTCTCACCGGCCCCGAGCTCGCCGCCCTGCGTGACCGTCAGGCCGTGCGCCTGGCCGCCGCGACGGCCGTCGACCGGGACACCGAGGGCCAGGAGCTCGACCGCCTGGTGGCCGAGCTGCGGTCCGAGGCGATCACCAGCCCGGACAGCGGCCGGTACGGGAAGGTCCGCAACACTGCGCCGCGGACCGCCGCCCAGAACGCCGTCCTCCGGACCCTCGCCGCCCGGATCAGCACCATCCGTACCGGCCGCCGGGCGCGGGCGGGCTGGGGGGTGGCGGCATGACCACCGCCCCGGCCACCGGCCGCTGCCTGGTCCTCGCCCCGCACGCTGGGGGGATCGACGACATCGGCCGCGAGGACGACCAGAGCGGTCACGACGGCAGCGGGTACGAGCGCGACGAGACCGACACCAGTTTCCGCCAGCTCGTCCAGGAGCTCGTCGACGACGGTGACGCCCGGGCCCGGTCCGCCGGCCGCCGGGGGCGCCGCACGCTCGCCGAGATGATGCCCGGCTACCAGCGGCAGCCCGTCCTGCGCCTCACCCGTCCCCTGCCGATGCGGGGTGCGGAGGAGGCGTGCGGGGTGTGTAACAACTGGACGTGCACCTGCCCGCCGTGGATCCCTCCGGCTGATGTGCACCGTGCCGCGCGGAATCCGGAGTACGCGTGCGGGACGTGCAGCGGCTGGCATTCCGGTCCCTGGCCCCAGGCGGTTGCCCTGGCCTCGGCGAAGGCGCTGGTCCGGTGAGCTCCTGCGGGCACCCGGCGAAGTTGGTGACGGTCAACCACGTGGGCGCCGACGGCAAGAAGTATCAGTCGGTGCAGCACGAGCCGTGCACCTGCGGCGGCGGCACGAAGAAGAAGCCGTAGCAGCTTGGTGCACCCGATACGAGCAGCCCGGGCCGCGCAGCACCGCGCGGTCCGGGCCATCACCGCGCACGGCCTGGCCCACCCGGTCACCCTCGCGCTCCTGGTCGCCGCCACCACGGCGGCCGCCAGGGCGTGGGACCGCGGGCACCCGGTCGCCGACCTCCACCCCCGCACCACCGAAGGGCACCACCACCCATGGCCGACAGCCTGCACACCCGCTACATGGCCGCCAGCGCCGCCTGGCGCACCCACCGCAAGGGCTGCGCCACCTGCCGCTACCCCGGCCAGCACTGCGAGGACGGCCGCACGCTCTTCGAGCGGTTCGCCGACCTCCAGGACGCCTACCTCCGCACCCTCCGCGCTCCCTGACCGATCGGAGAACCCCCATGCCGCACCCCCTGACGCCCGTCCAGTCCCGTGACCAGCATGCCGACCCGGTGACGGTCACCCCGGTCGCGGTCCAGACCCTGCCGGCCTCCCTGTGCACCCACACGCCGCCGTGCCCCACGGCCACCAGCCCCGCGCGGGAGGCCGCCCGCGTCGTGGCCGCCCACCCGGAGCAGGGCTGGAGCCTGCTGTGCAACGCCGTCCTGCTCTTCGAGGACACCGGCGAGCTGCTCCCCGACAACCAGGCCGTCGCCCCGCACCGGCTCGCGGCCTGACGCACGGCCAGCCGCCTGATCCGCCCGTCCCGGCCGCCGAACCCCGGCGGCCGGAACGGGCCGTGACGGAGCCGGACAGTCCTCTTCTCTGGCCCAGCCCGGGACCGCCCCGCCCTCCCGGCGGGGCGGTGCCGAGCCCGACCAGCTCGGGAACCGCCCAAGGAGGCCCCAATGAACGCGATCAACAGCAACAACGGCGACGGCAAGGACGACGACACCGTCCGCGTCCCGCTCGACGAGGTCTGACCCACCCGCTCTGACGGTTGCCTGATCCGCCGCTGCCCGCCCCGCACACCGTGCGCGGGGCGGGCAGCGGCGGTGAGGGGGCCGGAGAGCCCGCACGCCGCTCCACCACAGCACCCGTCGAGGGTGCTTCACCCGACCCTCTCGATCACGAGGAGACCGCAGGTGCCGCACACCATCCCGCTCCGCCACCCCCTGGACGACACCGGCCTGCCCCACCACTCCGTCCTCCCGATCACGGCGACCACCGAGCCGACTGTGGCCGCCCCGACGAACCTCGCGCTCGCCATCGCCCGCTTCCACCACCCGCACTTCCGGGGCGTGGCGGCGGGCAGGTACCAGGGCGACCTGCGGTTCTCCTTCGCGCCGTTCAGCGGAACCGAGGACCACCCCCGGGTACCGGCGGGCGCGTGGCGCGAGCTGTCCCGGGAGGACTCCGACGCCCTGGACCGCGAGTACGAGGCGGCGGCAATCCTGTGGGCGCAGGCCCGGTTACGCCGTCAGATCGCCCCGCTCCTGCCCCGGGCCGCCGAACTCTGGACGGCCTGGACGTCCTCGCGCCGCCGCCTGACGGCGACGTTCGACCAGTTCTGGCGCAGCACGGACGGCATGTGGCGGGCGCAGCTGCTGCGGCTCACCGACGCGGAGACCGTGGTGAGGGCGGCGGCCGAGGCGTGGGACACGGTCGCGGAGGAGCTCGCCCGCGCCGTGGACGAGCAGCACCTGGTCACCGGCTGGCAGTACGGGCTGTCGTTGACGACGGTGGCCGAGGACCGCGGGATCGACGCGTCCGCGTGGGAGGTCGGGCTCGCGAGCCGGTACACGCGCCCGCTCCCCCAGTACGACGTCGTCCGCAACGGCACCGTGCTCTGGCGCCGTGCGACCCCGTTGGTTGCGGCCGCCGAGCAGCTGATCGAGTCCCAGCGCGAGCGGCTGCGCGAGGTCGCGACCCTCGCCGGGGACACGGCCGGCTGAGTTTCGGGCCCGCCCGGCCGCGTTTCGGGCCCGCCCGGCGGGAGCCGCATCCCGTTTCGTGTCCGCCCCGTGAGGCTTCGTCGGGTGGGTCTCCCGCACGGCGGGAGGCCCACCCGATGGGGTGTCCGGGGCGGGTAGACCGGCTCCTGTTTCGCCTCCACCGGTCGTCGTTTCGTTTCCACCGGCCGCCGTTTCGGGGGCAGCCGGATTCGTTTCGTTCAGCCCGTCCACCCCTCTCCTGGAGGTCTTGATGACCATGACCGAGTGGCCGCAGACGGCGGCCACCGACACCCCCGTTTCGCTCCCGCGCCCCACCGTTTCGGGAACGCCCGACGACGTTTCGCCCCCGGCCGACATTGTTTCGGAGACACCGAAGCGGAAGATGATCAAGCGGTCGATCACGGGTACGCAGAAGCGAGTGATCGGCGTGATCGTGATCGCCGCGATCACCCTCGCGGGCATCGGCCTGTACCTGTCGTTCGAGCACGTCGCCGGCTTCGCCCACGACGAGCTGCGTTTCGGCTCTCTGACCGAGGGCCGGCTGTTCGCGGTCGGTGTCGACGTCGGGATCATGGTGATGATCGCGGTCGACCTGCTGATGGCCTGGCTCAAGCGCCCGATCGGCTGGATCCGCTACCCGGTCTGGCTTCTGACCGGCGCGACGGTGGTCCTCAACGCGGCCTCCGGCGCTCCCAAGGACCAGCCGTGGAAGTTCATGGACTACATCGCGGCCGGCGCCCACGGCCTGGTCCCGATCCTGTTCATCGCGGTGGTCGAGCTCGGCCGCACCGCGATCGACCGGGCCGTGCGCCCGGAGCACGCCGAGCGCGACTCGATCCCCCTGATCCGCTGGATCCTCGCACCGTACGCGACACCCCGGATCTACCGGCGGATGCGGCTGTGGGGGGTCACCTCCTACCCGGAGATGATCCGCCGGGACCAGGACCTCATCGCCTACGAGCAGTGGCTCAAGCGCAAGCACAAGGGCGACCTCACCAAGGCGTCCGAGGACGAGCTGCTGCCGATGAAGATGGCCCCCTACGGCTACACCGTCGCCGAGGCCCTGGCCATGCCCGACGAGCAGGACCGGGCCGCCGAGCAGCGCAAGGAAGAGGCCGCGTCCCGGCGCCGGGACGCGGAGACCCGCCGCAAGGTCGCCGACGCCGAGGCCAAGTCGGCGGAGATCCTCGCTGATGGCAAGGTCGAGGAGACCCGGGCCGCGGTGGCGGGCAAGACCGGCCAGGCCAAGGCACAGGCCGACGCCAAGGTCGCCGCCGCCGAGAAGGTCGCTGCACTGGAAGCGGCGGCGCTGGAGACGGCGGCCATCGCCGAGGCCCGCGCCCGCACGAAGGAGGCCGACCGCCAGACCGCCGAGTCCCAGGAGAAGGCGGCGGAAGCGGACCTGCGCCGCGCCGGGATCGAGCGCCAGGCCGCCAAGGCCCGCGAGGAGGCGGCGGAGCACGACCGGATCGCCGACGCCGAGAAGGAAGCGATCGAGACGCAGAAGATCGCCGAGGCCCGCCTGGCCGCGGCCAAGGCCGACAACGAAACCGCCGAACTGGAGCGCCGGGCCGCCAAGGCCCGTGAGGAGGCGGCAGAGTCCGAGCGGGTCGCCGACGCCGAGGCGCAGGCGGTCGAGACGCAGAAGATCGCTGAGGCCCGCCTGGCGGCGGCCCAGGCCGACGCCGAGGCCGCCGAGATCGAGGTGCTGGCGGCGCGGAAGCGGAGGGAGATGGAGGAGGCCGACAAGGTCGCCGCCGCGGAGACCCGCGCGGTCGAGACGCAGAAGATCGCCGAGGCCGCCCGGGCTACCGCCGAAGCGAACAAGGCTGCGAACGAAGCGAAGTCGGTTGCCGCCGAAGCGCTCCGGTCCGCTGCCGAAGCCGAGCGTCTGAAGGCGCAGGAGATCAAGGCCCGCGAGGCCCTGCTCGCCGACGCCGAGCGAGCGAAGGTTGCTGCCGCCGAAGCCCGACTGGCCGCTGCCGAAATCGACCGGCGCGCCATCGAAATCGAGGACGAGGCGAAGCTCAAGCCGCGCGAGCGCGCGGTCCGCAAGGTCGCCCGCCTCGCCTTCGCCGCCGACCTCGCCCCGGACGGCCTGGGCCTGGAGGACATCACCCGCGAGCTGTGCGCCCGCGTCACGATCGCTGACGTCCAGCACGCGGTCGACGTGTCCTCCACCGACACCGCCTCCAAGTACCGCACCGAAGCCGCCAGCCTCATCGCCGACGGCTACCGCCCCTGACCCACCCGCACAAACCACCACCAACCCCGCTGAAACGGAGCCCAGATGAGCCCCTTGATGTATGCGGCCGGCTGGATCCTCGTGATCACGGCCCTCGCCGCCGCCCTGGCCGCACTGCACGTGCTGATCCACTCCCGCGTACCGCGCGACCACGGTCCCGCCTGCTGGTGGTGCCACCCGCACCTGCTGCCCCGCCGACGGGGCTGACCAGCGGGTGCGCAGACGGTCCGGCACACACCAGTGAGGGCCAGCCCATCGGAAGTGGGCTGGCCCTCGCTGCGACTGCCGGAAGCGGTCGACAGCCCTCCAAGTAGAGCAGAGCCCAGGCCGCCGAGAGGAGGTGAAAACACGTGAACGATCACCCGGCCGCGCCGTGGAACAATCCGCCGGAACGGTCGAAACCGCTGCGCCGCAAGCGCGCCGAGAAGCTGGCCCGCCGCGCCGAGCACTGGGGCCGGCGCCTGGAAGAGGCCCGCGCGCAGGGCCCGGACATGGTCGCCGCAGTCGCGTTCGACCGGCTCCGCAAGGCGCTCGACGCTCTCCCCGCGGGCGCCCGTGAGCGGGCCTTCGAGGACGTGGTCAGCACGCTGGACCAGATCCGCGAGCGGCACGCACAGTAACCGGCCCGGCTGTGACAGCCGCTGTGACCGGAGCTGTGACAAGCCCTGTGACCGCCGAAAAAGCCTCCACCCGTACGCCCACGCGTACCTGCGCGCACGAGCGCGTGCGGGCGCGCGCGAGGATACGACGCTCTGTGACGCCCTGTCAAACCCTTGATCCTGTCCCGGAAGGACGAAAAAGACCATGATCGAAACCGCTGTGACCGCTGCCGCCGGAGGTGCCTGCGCCGGTTCGGCCGCGCTCCTCTACTACGCGGAGAAGCTCCCCGGACTGGCCAAGGTCACCAACAAGCTCCACACCGACCGCGCCCAGGCGCTGCTGATCGCGACGGCGTCGGCGGCGATGGTCGCGACCCCGGCCGGGGCGTGGTGGAACGAGAACGTCAACGCGCTCAACGGCTGGGCGACGTCGTCGGTCGGCGAGTGGACGGGGCTGATCATCACCGGTTTCCCGGCGCTGGGCGTGACCTTCATGTTCGCCAACGACCTGGTGACCCGGAAGGTCGAGCACCGCACGCTCGTCCTGGGAGCGGTCCTGCCGGTGCTGGTGTCCACGATTCCCGGGCCGGTCGGTGAGGGCGTCCAGGGAGTTCTGGCCTGGGTCATCACGAAGATCGGCACCCTCGTCGCCGGTGCCTTCGGCATCGCCTAAGAAGAAGGAGGAGTCGTCTCGTGATCGAGCTCCTGGTCCTCATCGCCATCGCTTACGCCGGAGCGCGCGGTGTCGAGTCCATCACCGGTACCGGTGACCGGCGTCTGGACTCCAAGGCCGCCGAGGAGACGGTGAAGACCGTCGCCGCCGGTAGTACCAAGGGCGGCAAGGGCACCGTCAAGCCCGGCCCGGCCGAGCCGGGCGGCACGTTCAGCGCCGCCGCCCCCCGTAGCGCGACGATCGGCGGGAAGGCGGCGGTGCCGCTCGCGGTCCTCGCCGAGACCAGCACGGTGATGTGGAAGGCCATCGGTGAGGGCTACCGCGAGCGGTGGCCCCAGATCCGTGAGGAGCGCCGGCAGAAGATGGCCGAGCGTGCCGCCAAGCGCAAGGCCGAGAAGGAAGCCGCCCAGGCCGAGGCGGAAGCGGCCGAAGCGGAGAAGACCGCGGCCGAGGAGAAGCGCAGGGCGGAGGAGGCCGTGGCGGCGGCGGGGCCCCCTCCGCCGTTCCCGCCCTCCCCGGCGGTGCCCGCCCCGCCGGCCGCCGTCGCCGAACCCCCCGCCGGACCGGTCAGCCCGGTTCCCGCCCGCGCCCCGGTGCCCCCGGCCGGGACGGTGCCCGAGCCGCGCAAGCCGGACGTCATGGGCGGGCCGGGCAGCGGCGCTACCACCGTTCCGGCCCCGCCTCCCCCGTCCACCACCCCCGTCCCGGGGCCGGGTCCTGACCCGGTCCCGGGGCCTGTACCGCCTGCCGGGCCCCGCCACCTGACGGTGGTGCCCGATACCGCACAGAACGGAGATTCCATGTCCGCACCGCACGCGATCATCCCCGAGATCCGCACCCTGGACGGCCTGATGAATGCCCTCACCCTCGTCAGGGCGATGTGCGAGATGCGCGCCGAGGAGGCCCTCGCCATCGCCGCCGACGACCTGACCCTGTCCAACCGCCTGGACCAGATCGAGGCGGAGATGGCGGACATGGAGGTCGATGACAAGACCCGCGGTGAGGTCGACCTGCTGCGCGAGTCGATCCGCACCCAGTCCCAGGCCGCCGCCCAGTACGGCGGCCGGGCCAAGGACTCCGGCGACTTCGCCTCCGCCGCCGCCCAGGCCGCCTACAAGGCGCACGGCGGGATCGCCGAAGCCGTCCAGTCCTCGCCCATCGAGTCGGCCGCCCAGGCCGGCTACTACGAACGCTGAAAGGAAGGCATCGCGTGATCTCCAAGATCGACGACGTCGTCAACCACCGGGCCCTGCTGGCCGCGCTGAACACGATCCGGGCGGAGGTCGAGTCCCGCCAGGAGGACGTCGACGCCCTGGCTGGCTGGTCCGGTGAGATGGCCGAGCGCATGGCCGGCATCGGCGAGGAGCTCAAGGCCCTCGCTCTGGACACCTACACCGTCGGGAACATGCTCATGCTCGGTGACCTGATCACCGGCCAGAAGAGCGCCGCCGACGCGTACAAGAACGCCACCGACACCTCCGTCACCCAGGCCGCCAGCGCGGCACGCACCGCGCACCGCAACCACGGCCGTATCCAGGACGCCGTCGACGACTCCAACGTCCCGATGGCGAAGAACACCTTCTACAACGCCGAATAGGACGCTGCCGCACCCCCGGCCGCCCCATGTCGGCTGCTCCACCCATGGCCGGGCCCCGCGAACCTCCGGGGCCCGGCCCGTTGCTGCCCAGACGCCCCCGGAGCACCCCGCACCAGCGGGGTGCTCCGGGGGCGGTGGGGAGCACCGGGCCTGTGCCCGCCCTGTCCTCCAGCACCCCTGACCCGAAGGGATCTCCGCCGTGCGCGCCCCGAAGAACCCCACCCCGCAGTACACCGACCTCGCGGCGTTCGTCGCCGCCCAGACCAACCCGGCCACCGCCCAGGCCGCCGCCGGGAAGACGTCCTCGCGCACGCTGAAGCGGTGGGCGCTGGACAACCGCGGCAAGCTCACCCTCGCGGCGACGGCCGCGAGCATGGGGCCGGCCGGGGAGCTGCTGTCCGCCACCGGTGACGGGTGGCGGACCGCGCTGACGCTCGGCGCGGCCGGGGCGGTGGCCGCCGGAACCTGGGGCTGGATGCCCGGCCTGGTGAAGTGGAACGGCATCTGGCGCCCCGCCCGTACCCTGCCCGGCGACTTCGACCGGTACGTCGGTCTGTCGATGCCGGTGACCGGGGCCGGCCTGCTGACCACGATGGCCGCTGTCGGCGGCCCCGAGTGGGGAGACAACCCCTGGTGGGGGTTCTCCCTGCTGTGGTCCGTGGGATACGGCACCTGGGCCTGGCAGCGGTGGGGCAGGCGCCCCGCAGCGAAGGGGGCGCCGGAGCTGGCCCAGCAGATGCTGGACTGGATGCAGTACGCCGCCGTCTCCGACGGCCCGTACCCCAAGAGCCAGTTGGTCTCCCCGCTCGCCACCGCCAAGGGCGGCTGGTCGGCGGAGATCCACATGCCCCGGGGCAAGGGCTTCAAGATCCAGTCCATGGACGACGTGCTGTCCGCGCTCGGGATCGACGACCCGGACCTGGTCGCGCTGGAGCGGCTCGCCCCCCGCAAGGGCAAGATCACCGTGTTCACCGAGAACCCGCTCAAGAACGGCAACCTCTTCGGCGAGCAGCACGTCCTGGACCCGGAGACGGGACTCGCCCCGATCGGGATCTTCTACGACGGGGCGATCGCCTCCTACCGGTTCTTCCTGCCGGGCTCCGGGGCGGTGCACTCCTTCGTCACCGGCACCTCCGGCTCCGGCAAGTCCCGCCTCCTGGACGCCCTGCTGGGCATCGAGCGCCGCTCCCCGCTGGTGTGCTCGATCGTCATCGACCCGCAAAAGGGCCTGTCCCTGCCGGACTGGCCCGACGGCGTGGCCGTGTTCGCCCCGGGCAACGACTTCGGGATCGTCGTGCTGCGCGCGGTCCACGCGATCATGCACGAGCGGTCCGAGCGCTACAACCGGATGAAGTGGACCGACGAGAAGGGCCGCACCCGCGTCGGGCGGGCGTTCTTCGTCCCCGGGGACCCCGACCCGCTGCTCTCGCTCACCCTGGACGAGGCGCACGACCTCCTCAACGACCCCGAGTACGGCGAGGAAGCCGTCAAGATCGTCGGGGATCTCGCCAAGGAAGCGCGGAAGGTCGGCATCAAGTTCCGCCTCGCCAACCAGTCCCCCAACGCCTCCGAACTCGGCGGGGAGACCCTGATCCGCGACATCCTCCAGGGCGGCAACAACGCCGTCCTGCGCTCCGGTTCCTCGGCAACCGGGAAGCGGGCCGCCGGCAGCGCCCTGGACGGCGTCGACCCCGGCGCCATCCCCAAGGAGTTCTCCGACGGCACGTCCACCGGCGGCCTCGGCTACCTCGCCGGACCCGACAACCGCACCGCGATGTGGCGCGCCCCGTACGTGGAGGACCCCTACGGCCTGGCCCACGAAGGGTTCACCACCGGCATCGAGCAGGCCTCGATCGACGCCCTGCCCCTCGTCCGCCACATCCTCGAGGAACACGCCCTGATGCTCCGCCTGCGCAACGCCGGGGAGCGCTACACCTACGACCCCGACCGGTTCGACGACACCCCGGCCACGCCCGCCGCACCGCCGGTGAGCACCCGGAAGGCCACGGTGCCCGCCCAGGCGGCCGAGCAGGTGCCGGAGCCGGTGCCCGCCGCCGTCGAACCGGCCAAGCCGGGCCTCTCGGCGACCGGCCGGAAGGTCGTGGCGTTTCTCCAGCAGCACGGCAAGCCGGTCTCCCCGGCGATCATCGCCAAGAGCTTGGGGATGCCCGGCCCGCAGGTCCGTACCGCGCTCAAGCGGATGAAGGACGACCCGACCATCCCGGTCGTCAACGTGGGCCACGGTGCGTGGGTCCACGAGGACCACGCCGCCGACTACATGGCCGCCGCCTGACCCACCCGCCCGGCCCGCACCACGGCGAAGGCCGGCCCCCGCACACGGGGCCGGCCTTCGCCGTGATCCCCCAACCCACCCTGGAGCCCTCCGTGAACACCGAGCAGTACCCGGTCGGCCAGGCGGCCGCCCGCCACACCCGCACGCCCGCCATTCCCACCGCGATCTGGCAGCCCGCCGCACCGGCCGCCGCACCGGCACCGGCCCTGACGCTCTACCAGGTGCCGGTGCCCGGCGCCGTCCAGGTCCAGCTGCCCGACGGCCGTATCGCCTGGGGCCGCCCCGTCGACCACCACCTCGACCCCGTGCCCGCCCCGGCCGCCCCCACCGAGGCGACACCGGGCTGGGCCAAGGCCGTCTCCCTCATCGCCGGAAGCCTCACCGTCATGGCCCTGGGCAGCGCCACCGCGCTGCGGATCGCCGCCCCCGCCCTCGGAGGACTCGTGGACCTGCTGGACATGCTCTGGAAGGTCGCCCTGACCCTCGCGGTCATCCTCTTCGGCCTCTCCCTCACCGGCCGGTTCCTCCTCGCCCCAACCCGCCGCACGGACACCGCCACCCCGGCCGCCGATCAGCAGCAGCCGATGGTGTTCGCCCCGCAGATCGACACCGGCGGTACCCGACTCCTCGGCCGCAGCGGCGACGTCAACATCCAGTTCGGCGACCGCAACCGCAACAAGCAGTAACCCAGGCGCACCGGCCTCTCCGGTCCCGTCGCCCTGCCCGGCCCCCGCCCCCCTCGCCCCCGCACCACGGGGGGCCGGGGCGGAGACCGGGCAGGCCGCCCGGCCCCACCACCGCCTGCCACCAAGGAGCCACCCTCTTGCCCTCCAGCAGCCCCGCGGAGATCCGGTACTGCGAGCACGCCGCCCGCGTCATCCGCATCGAGGCACCCGCCATCACCGAACTCGTCGCCGCGATGGCCCACCTCGACAAAGCCCTCGCCGCCGACCCCGCCCAGACCACCGGCCACTACACCTCCAGCGACCAGCAGCACCTGGTGCCCGAGTGGATCCACAGCAACGCCGACCAGATCCGCACCCGGCTCGACAACCTCACCAGCAACTACCCCCGCCCGTCCCGCACCCGCCCCACCACCCCGGAAGGCACTCGCCCATGAAGACGTCCACCCTCGCCTACTGCGGCCTTCAGGTCCTCGGCTGGCTCCGGGACCGCGCCGACGACATCAACAGCGCGTTCACGCTCGGCTGGTCGCACACCGCCCTGTGGCTCAAAGCGGCCGCGGTCATCGGCGGCCTCGCCACGGCCGCCCTCCTGTTCGGCTGGACCGGCCACCTCGGCCTCCAGGCCGCCCACGCCCTGCCCTGGCCGACCCAGAAGGTCTCCGACCCCACCGGACTCCTCGCCACGGTCGACCAGCCCGTACGCAACTACCTGAACACCCATACCGCCCACCTGCCCGTCACCCCCACCACCGCCTACGCCCTCTGGCAAGCCGTCGGAACGCTCGCCCTGGTCCTCGGCTTCTGCCGCTCCAGCGGCGGCCGGATCCTCTGGCTCCTGTGGGGCGCCTTCACCGTCGCCGCGGTCTTCACCGCCACCCCGGCCCCGGGCCGGGAAATCGCCGCCGCCATCGCGGCGCTGGGCTGGGCCGTACTGAGCCTGTTCGCGCTACGCGGCATCAGCCTCTCCCCGACCGCCCTCATCCACGTCCACGTCCAGGCCCCGCCCGCCCCGCCCGCACCCCAGATCCACGCCACCATCCACGTCCCCCACCAGACCCCCGCACCGCCCGTCCTCAAGCCCTTCGACCCCCAGCAGCCCCCCTCCCTCAACTGACCCGGTCGCTCCGCCTGGCCCTCGCCCACCCCACCCGGGGCCGGGCGAGGGCCGGACAGGCCGCCCGGCCACCACCCCACCCCCGCGCCCCACCACCCCACCCCCGCGCCCCGCCGCCGCTTCCCGCGCCGACGGGGCGCAGCACTGCCGCACGCCCTCACCGGTTCGAACATTGAAGGAGCCCAGACCGTGGCACTCAGCGACCTCTTCACCCGCAGGCCCGCCGCCCCCACCCCTCCGGCGGAAGACCCCGCACCGACGGTGTGGCCGCAGATCGGCGAGACGTGGAAGCCCGAGGGCGTCACCGTCGTTCAGCGGTACTACAACCAGGCCCACGCGGTCGTACTCGTCTACACCGCGTCCAAGCGGTACAGGTACGGCGTCGCCTGCCTGGGCTGCCACTACACCAAGGCCCCCAGCGCGGCGAGCGACTGGATGGAGCTCTCCGACGCCGCCGAGGCCGCCAACGCTCACGCGGGCACCTGCCGGGCCCTGCCCCGCGACCTCCCTGCCCGACCCGACGACGACACCGTCCACAAACTGCTGCACACGCGGGTGCGTGAGCACCAGAACAGGGTCACGGAACAGGAGTTCAGGATCGACGCGCTGGACCGGGCCCGGCTCACGATCCAGCGGACCAATCCCTGGATCGAGGCCGCGCTGCGGAAGCTGGCCGACGAACACCCCGACCTGCTGCTCGTCAGGACCAGCCACGAAGACTCCCTCCGTTTCTTCGTACGGCCGTACACCCCGGCCAGCTGACCGGGAGCCACTCCCTGCAACCCGCAAACACCACCCGCACCACGCCCCCGCGCCCCGTCGACGCCCGTCGCCGGGGCGCGCCGCTGCCCCCTTCACGGAGGTCCCGTGCCCGTCCGACGCACCCTCAAGCAAGCCCTGGCCGCCCTCACCTCTCCCAGCTGGTCCTACGCCCGCACCGACCCCGAGCAGCTCGACGTACTGCTCGCCGAGCAGGCCGCGGCCGCCAACCGCGAGGCCGCCGACCACGCGGCGCAGGCCGCCGCCTGGAACGTCGACGAGCTGCACGTGCAGCCCGGCCTCCTGGAGGCCCGCCGCGACGTCCTGGCCGACGTCCACTACCTGGAGGGCCTGCTGATCGGCGCCCGCCAGCAGGGCCTGAACGTCGAGCTCCTCGAGCACCTGGAGGACGCGGTCGACACCGGCCACCAGCTGACCGTGCTCCTCGCCGACGCCGCCCGCGCCACCCTCACCGCCCGCACGGCGGGTCACTGAACGCCCGGGGCGGCCGCCGGCACACAGGCCCGGCCGCCCCGGAGCCCCACCCAGCCCAGCACCGGGCCGCGTGCAAGGCCCGCATCACAACGCGCTCTCTGGAGGTCCTCCGTGCTCTCGCCCCGCCCACGCCGCCGGACCGGCCGGCCCCGCCCGCAGCGCCCCGGCCCCCGCCACCCCTACCGCCCCCACCCGCTGCCCGGCACCTGGAACCGGTGATGCCCCGCCCCCGCCGCAAGCACCCTCGCAAGGTGGCGCGGGTACCGCGCAGCGACGCCCTTCTCCCCGAGTTCGATCGTGGCGCCGTACCCGAGGGCCTCGTCACCCGGCGTGCTCTGCGGGAGATGGGACTGAGCCCCGGCGACAACACGGGCCCGGTCGCGATCCTGCGGTGCCGACTGTGCGCGACCCGCCCGAACTGGTCCTGCCGCCACCCCACCAGGGGCTTCCTGCTCCGCGTCGACCTCGCGAAGCCGAAGCGCGTCCCGACGCTGGCTCAGGAGCTGGCACTGGACCGCGCGATGGCCGCCAGGAGCACCTGCTCCCGCTGCTCGCGCCGGTACTACTACTGCCTCCCCTTACGCACCCTGGGCTCCTGCGACCCGTGCGCCCAGGGATACGAGCCCACCCCCGGCACCTACGTCCTCACCACCGCTCCGGTGGCCCACCGGCTCGCCGCCTGATCACCCTCCCGGAAAGGAAGTCGATGACCGAGACCCTCGTCGCCGCGCCACGAACGCCGTACGCGCTCCTGCTGGACATCGCCGCCCGGCTCGGCCCCGCTGCCCAGCGCGCGCAGGAACGGGCCGCGGCCGTCACGGTGGCCGACAGCCACGTCTACGGCTACTACCCGAACACCCTGGGCAGCGCGTTGGAGGCCTGTGACTGGACCGGCCGCCACGCGCTTGTGCAGCAGGACATCGCGCCGAGCGCCGTCGCGTTCCTGGGCAACGGCATCTGGCTGCACCACACCAGCACCGACCCCGAGCAGCATGTGCTCACCCTGCTCATCCCGTGCGCCTGCGGGCGCGGCTACACCGGCTGCGAACTCGCCGACGAACACGACCTCCTGCTCATCCTCGACGCGCTGAGCACCTCCGGCGGCCTCATGCCCCACCAGAGCGACGCGGGCGGCAACGACTGCGACAACACCCCCGCCACCCCGACGAGGCGGTCCTGGAGCGCGGACACGTGAGCGCACGAACCGCTCTGCTGCTCGCCGCCGCCGTCCCGCTCACCGCGGTGACGGCGGCCGCCGTACTCAAGGCCGGCCACTGGCGGGTGTCCGCCGACCGTCACCGCCTCCGTGTCACCGCCCGCCCCCGGCCCCGCTGCCCGCGCTGCCACGGCGAGGGAGGCCGGTGGACCGGCGGCCCCTTCCCGGAGATGGAGGCGTGCGGCTGCTGGGCCGACCGGCCCGAGCTGCGCGTCCGGCTCCTCCCGCACCGCGATCCCTGGCCGGACGAACCCCCGTTCTGAACGCCCCCGCCCGCGCACCGTCCGTACCGGCGCGGGCGACCGGCACACCCGATCAGCACTCAGCACCCCGTCGTGAGCGGCTCGGGCCGCTACCGCCCCTTGATGGAGGACCGCATGGCACGCACGCCTGTCACTTGGTACATGGCCACCCCGGCCGACGGCATCATCGAGCTCAGCCGCCAGGCCGGCACACCGGTCAGCCTCGCCGACCGCGTGGGCCAGGTCATCGACCACCCGAAGCCCTGCGCGCTGAAGTGGTTCGACGAGAGCGGCTTCTCGTACTTCCGCATGGTCAAGCGCGTCGGTGAGGTCCTGGAGGACACCAGCATCTGGCCCGTCACCTGGCCGGTCCGCCTGTGGGTCGTGGAGCCCCTGGGCGAGACCGGCAACTGGAGTCAGCACCACTACCCCTACCGGCTGCTCGCCCACCGGATCCGCGTCGTGGAGGAGACCGACCCCTGGCCCGCCCTCGGCGTCCGCGGGCGTGAGGTCCTGGACGTCATCCAGCAGCAGATCCCGCAGCGGGCCACCGAGTGGGCCGCCGACTGGGACGCCGACCCCGACGGCATGCGTGAGCGGCGCCGGACCTGGCACCGGAGCGGCACCCGGGACATCTGCAGCGGCGAGAGGGCACGGTCCACGGCCACCGCGATCTCCCGCGCCCGCCGCGAGTCCGCCGCCCAGCAGTGGGCCGAAAACCTGGCCGGAGACACCGCCGAACACGCCCTTGACGGCGCCGACATCAGCCGGGACGCCTTCTACTACGCCTGCGCCCGCGCCGCCGACCTGGCCACCGCCACCCAGCACGAGGCCCGGCTCGACCCTTACGTGCTGGACGCGCTGCGCGGGGTCCGCCTGGACAGCGTCGCTGTCGGCGCCTGACCCACGGAAACAAAAAGCATCCTCGAAAGATGCCAATCTCTAGAAATGCATCCTCCGAAGATGCATTATGGATGTGCGGGGGCCACCAGGTCCCCGCACACTCTCCGACCGAGGAGCGGCCTTGAGCCACGAGAAGACCCACGTCATGAGCACCGACGGCGCCGTCGTACTGGACCTGTCGGTCTCGCACGGCACGGTCCGCGTCGCCGTCGACTCCCAGACCCGCTACGGCCGGGTCCGGGTGCACACCACCGCCACCGAGGGCCCCGTCGCCGACGCGGTGAACGGCACGCGGTTCACCGCGAGCGGCAACGCGCTCTCCGTCTCCGTCCCCGACGACCAGGCCGGCACGGGCAGCGTCATGCAGTTCGGCGGCTCCACCTTCCGGTTCCACGGGGGCGTCATCAACACCGGCTCCATGACCGGCGTGGTCATCACCGACGGCGACGTATGGGTCGGCGGGCAGCGCGTCGTCGCGGGCGGCCGGGTCGTCGCCGAGCAGGGCACCACGGTCGGCGCCGGGACCGGCACGGTCACCGTCGACGTCATCCTGCCCGCCGCGTCCTCGCTCACGGTGATGACGAAGAACGCCGAAACGACCGTACGCGGCGACCTGGAGACCATCCGCTTCGAGGCCCGCAGCGGCTCGCTGGAGGCCGGGGGTGTGAAGGTCCTGGATGCCGACACCCACAACGGCAGCATCATGGTCGACCGCGTCGACGAAGCGCTGGAGGCGTCCACGCACAACGGCTCCATCACCATCGGCGCCTACAACGGCCGCCGCGGCTCCGCCCGGACCCACAACGGCGACGTGACGCTCAGCGCCACCCCCGCCGCCTCCGGCCGCCTCGCCGCCCGCACCCACAACGGCAACATCCGGGTGCGCGGCGCCGGCCACCTCGACCTGAAGACGTCCACCCACAACGGCCGCGTCTGGTAGATCCGCCCCGGGACGGCCGCCTCTGGCGCCAACCTTCACCGGCCGTCCCGGGCCTCCCAGCCCGCTCCAGACGGAGCGGGGGGCAGAGACATCGTCCCTCGAACCCGACTGGAGCCCAGCATGACCCCCCGCCCCGACGAACAGGACCGCACCCAGCTGCGGGACCTGGTCACCCAGGCCCAGCAGCGCCGCGACGACGCACACGAGCGCGCCGAGACCGAGTTCTGGCAGGCGATCGACGCACTGCAGCGCAGCTACCACGGAGCCCAGCAGGACATCGCCGACGCCCTGGACATCCAGCGCAACCAGATCCTGCGGCAGACCAAGCGCTACCGCTCCACCGACCAGCCCACCAGCGACTGACCTTCCGGGGCGTCCCGGCCGAACGCCGGGACGCCCCCTGCGGGCCCTGCCACCAGGCGGCCCCGCCTCATCCGCAAGGAGAGAACCGTATGACCGCACCGACCTACCCGCAGGTGCCCGAGCACAGCCTCGTCGTCCTCATCGGGGCCTCCGGCGCCGGGAAGACGACCCTGGCGCGCACGTGGCCCGCCTCGCAGGTCCTGTCCCTGGACGCGCTGAGGGAGGCCGTCAGCGACGATGCCGGCGACCAGGACGCGAGCGGCGACGCCGTCGCCGCCCTGCACCTGCTCCTCGAAGCGCGGATGCGACGACGTCTGCTCACCGTCGTTGACGCCACCAACGTGACCCGGGCCGCCCGGGAGCCGCTGGTCGCCGCCGCGAAACGACACGGGATGCCCGCCATCGCGGTCATGGTCGCCACCCCGGCCACCGTGTGCACGGACCGCCAGCGACCGCGCCCCGCCAACCGGACGGTGCCGGACGACACGGTCCGCCATCAGCACACGGCGATGGTCCGCTCCCACCCGACACTGCTCTCCGAGGGCTTCAACGAGATCGTCTTCTCCGACATGCTCCACCAGCTGCTGCCGTACCTGGAGCGCCTGAGCGGGACACGGCAGGCCGACCTCGGCCTGGACGACGGCGACGGCCTGGGCGACCTGCTGCTCGTCCGGCGGGTGTTCGGCGAGGAGATCCTGCCGCTGTGGCAGTGGAAGCCCGGCTCCGACATCGCCAGCGGCGACCGCGTCGCCGAGATCCGCCTCGGCCAGCAGTACCTCACCCTCGCCCTGCGCACCGACGTGGACGGCGAGGGCGACATCGGATTCGACGTGAGGGTGCCGTGCCCCCACGACGACGAGTGCACCAGCTCCGCGTGGGCGCCCGCCTACAGCGTCACCTGCCTGTACCAGGCGCTCAACGGCGACCTGGACGACGACGAGACCATCGTCTGCACCATCCACGGCCCGCACGACCACGACGACCAGGACGACGACCCCGACGGACGCGCCGACCTGGAGGAGCAGTTCGCGGCTGCGGTCCGCGAGTGAACCGGCCCACCAACCTCACGGACCGGCCCTCCGCCACGACGCCCCGGTCCGCCCGTCGCACCGCCGCCCTGCGCGGCACCCGCACCAACCCCCTCCCCACCACGCCCGACACCGTGCCCACGTCGTGCTTCTGGTTCACCGACGACGGCACCCTCTGCCTCGCCCCGTCCTCCATGGCCCGCATCCAGGACCCCGACGCCGAATGCCTCTGCGACACCCTCACCGCCCACCACCGCCGCGCCCGCCAACAACTCCGCGACATCCGACGGCGCGACCGCTACGCCCGCACCTGGTGGCGCGCCCTGCGGGCCGTCGTCGACGAGCACCCCGACCGGGCGGCCATCCTCGGCGCTGCCACCGACCGCGCCCACCGCTCCCGCTGAGCATCTGGACGTTTCCCTGTCCGCCCCCGCCCCCGGCGCTCCGGCCCGGGACCGGGGGCGGGCGGGGAGCCGGAACAGCCGGCTCACCCGGAGGGAGATCCCATGACCGACGAAGAGGCCCAGCGCCTGGAAGAACTGAGGAAGGCGGCAGAGGAGCAGATCGAGGCGCAGCACCGCCTTACCCAGACGATGGCCGACGCGGCCAAGCGCGACGGCGGCTGCTGACCAACCCTCAACGCCGTGGTAACGGGCCGCCGAGCCCGCTACCACGGCGTTGAGGGTCACCCATCGCACCGCCTGAACACGAAGACGCCCGGGTCGCCGACGCAACGGCGGACCCGGGCTTTCCCGCCCATGACAAGGATGAGAAGGAAGCCACCAGTATGCCCGCCGCCGTCTTACCGAGAACTCTGCACATCACCGCACTGGCCGTCCCGCTCGCCGGTTGCGTGGTTCTGCACCACCGCCTCACCCAGGCCCACCGCGACCCGCTCACCGGATGCTGGCGCCGCGAGACCTTCACCACCCGCGCCCAGCGCCTCCTCGACCGCCACCCCGACGAGACGGTCCTGGTCCTCGCCGACGCCGACCACTTCAAACAGCTCAACGACGTCCACGGGCACGCCGCCGGCGACACCGCACTCGCCGCGATCGGCCGCCGCCTCACCGAATGGGCCGGCCCCCGGGGGACCGCCGGGCGCCTCGGGGGCGACGAGTTCGCCGCCGCCGCCCGCATCGAGCCCCGGCACCAGGCGCTGCGCCTCGAGCACCTTGCTCAGCTGATGCACCGTCCCGTCCCGTACGCAGACGGCACGCTGCCGCTGGCCGTGTCGCTCGGCGCCGCCACCCCGCACGCCGTCGGCCACCGCGACCTGCCGACCCTGATGCGCGCCGCCGACGCGGCGATGTACCAGGGCAAGCACACCGGCGTTGTCGTCGTAGCGACCGCCGACCACGCCGCCGTGCCGTCCGTCAACGGACGCCGGAAGGGCCGGCCGGGCACCGCCGTTCCGGGACGTGCCGCATGACCACCCCGCCCGCACCGGCCGGTGACTGGATCCGCGGCATCACCATCCGACAGCCGTGGACGACCGCCATCCTGACCGGCGAAAAGACCATCGAGAACCGGCCCCGCCGGTGGCGCACCGGCTGGGTGCTCCTGCACGCCGCCCAGCAGATCGACCGGCCCGCGCTGCGTCTGCCGCGGATCGCCCGTACGGTCCGCGACCGCGAGCTGGTGACCGGCGCCGTGGTCGGCGTCGCCCGGATCACCGACTGCCACCAGGACCCCCACGGCGCCCCGCCCTGCACCCCGTGGGCGCACCCCGGCGACGTGTGGCACCTGGTGCTCGACGACGTCCAGGCGCTCGCCCAGCCGATCCCCGCACGCGGACAGCTCGGCCCCTGGCGGCCGCACCCGGACCTGCTCGCCGTGGTCCTGGAGCAGCTGCCCGGCCTGCGGCCGTGAGCACCCGCCGCACCAGGAAGCTGCTGTGGGAGCCGGGCTACGTCCCGGCCCCCGGTGGCCTCCTCGACTGGCGCGACAGCCGCCACTACGACCACCGCCCCGACCGCCTCTGCACCCTGTGCGGACACCCCACCTCCCTGCGCTCCCACTCCGGAGAGCCCACCCACAAAACGTGCGCGGAGACCTGGCTCACCGCCAACCCCGAAGAGGCTCGCCGCACCGGTCGGTACGCCTCCGACGCCCAGCCCAAGGGCCGACGCGACGACGACCATGCCTGAGCCGACCAGACCAGCCCGCCGACCATCCCTTCTCAACCGACGAACCACCGCCCGAAAGGCGAACATGACCGAGAACAGCGAGACCATCCGCTACACCGCCGACGTGGTCACCCTGACCGCTGACGGCCGCGTCCTGCTGATCGAACGCCGCTGGCAGCCCTTCCAGGGCGCATGGGCCCTCCCCGGCGGCCATCGGGACGCGGGCGAGTCGAACCGGGCCGCTGCCGTCCGGGAGCTCGCCGAGGAGACCGGCGTCCACGTCGCTCCCGACGAGCTGCTCGAACTCGGCACCTGGGACCAGCCCGGCCGCGACCCCCGCGGCCGGTACAGCACCACGGCCTACCTCGCCGTCGTCCACGCCGACACCGAGATCACCGCCGGAGACGACGCCGCCACCGCCCGCTGGTGGCCCCTCACCGCGCTCCCGCCCCTCGCGTTTGACCACGCCTCCATCCTCCGGGCGGCCACCCGCCCCACCTCCTGACACACCACCACAACACACCGGAGCGCCGCGCCCGACCTTCCCCGGCCAGGCGCGGCGCTCCTCCGCTCTGAGTCCCTTCACCAGCGATCCACACCCACGCACCCGACCGGGAGGACCACATGCCCCAGCCGCTGATCACCGGCGACCACTTCCCCACCAGCCCGCTCGCCCTGCGCACCGCCGACCCCGCCCGGCAGGCGCAGATCCGTGCCTTCGCCGACCGCCAGGCCGAGGCCGCCACCACCGCCCGAGACCGGCTCGCGGACCTCTGGACCGCCGCCACGAACCGCGCCGACAGGGTCACCGCGCTCCGCACCATCCACACCGACCTGGTGACCTGGCGCTACACCCTGGCCGCTGAGGCGACCGGCCGCCTCGGCCAGGGCGTCGCCTTCGACGCGGAGCGATTCCGCACGCCGATCCGCCCCGGGCACACCAACTACGACAGGCTCGGCCGCGTCGGCCGGCTTCGCGACGGCGCGAAGTGGGACCCCGGCTCCCGCACCTACGCCGGCGGCCTGGCCACCCCGGCCTACGAGGCCATGCTCCGCTACGGCCGCCACGCCCAGGAGCGCTTCGAGGCCGAGGACGTCGAAGGAGACGTTCTCAAGACGTGGGTGAACCTGCCGGACGGACAGCACGTGCCTGGCATCCGCATCATCCGCGGCCGGACCGCCCGAGGCATCGCCCGCGAGCTGAAGGCCAGGGTCGCCGCCCGGGGCGTCGACGCCACCCGCATGGAGACCGGCGGCAACCCCATCTACACCGCGACCCCGGATCCCCACGACAGCGCGACGCTGCACGCTGCCGCCCTCGGCCTGCTGGCCGACCCCGGCCTGACCGCCCAGAACTACCTGACGGCCCGCTACCTCCTGTTCCAGGGCCCCACGACGAAGAAGGGCAGCGACGCCGTGACCCGCACGTTCGTCGTCGCCGTCGGCTCGCTCGTCCTCAGCGAAGAGGCACCCGCCCTCCCCGCCGACATCGACCTCCGCTGCTACGTCCTCAGCCAGACCGCCGCCACCACCCCGGCCGCCTGACACAGACGTCCGGCGCCCTCCTCACCACGAGGGCGCCGGACGTCGCTCGCACACCCGCACCCGCCCGCCGCCATTTCGCCATGCCGCCATGCCGCCGAGGATGCACGGTCCCGGGGGCCAGAGGAATCGAGGCCCGATGACTACCGTCTTCGACCAGTTCGGCTGCCGCATCACCGAGGTCACCGTTCAGCTCACCGCACACAACATCCCGCTCACCGCCCCGCCCGCACCGGCCGCCGACCTCGACCCCACCGACCCCTGGGCCAGCACCTACGTCGCCCCAATCGACCGCTCCACCCTCGCCTGGTGCACCGCCGCCCAGATGCTCGCCACCCACCACCACACCACCGTCGACCGCCAGGTCCTCGCCGCCGACGCCCTCCTGCGCGAACTCGGCGTCCCCGGCCTCGCCCAGCTCTACTCCGACCTCCACGACGGCGCACCCATCGACTACCGCTACACCCCCTGCCCCTACTGCTCCGGCATCGGCGAGGACCCCACTCAGCCGACCTGCCGGGACGTCGGCTGTCCGCCGCAGTACGAGTACGCCGGCCACGACCACCTCTGCCCGGTCTGCCACGGCGCCGACCACCAACCCGAGTGGTTCACCGAACAGCACTTGAAAGAACTGGATGCCCTGCTGGTAGCCGCTGTCGTACCCGGCGTCGGCTACTGGGCGGCCCGCTGGAACCGTTGGCGTCCGACCAGACCGACTCCCTCCATGCAGGTGGGTAACCGGATCTGAAGCACCCCGAACCCGAGGCCCGTACTTCCCCGGCGAACACGCTGCGGGGAGCACGGGCCTTTTTGCGTTTTGAAGAGCGTGCGACCGAACTCGCCCTGTGCGGCACAGTGTTCGAATTGCCTGGTCAGCGGTCTGCCGTCGTGAAATGGAAGCGCCCCGACCAGTCCGGGGACTAGGCGGGGCGATCCAGTGCTTCACCCGCTACGGTTGCGGGCTATGCGAGAAACACAAGCACAGACCGTACAGGTGTCGCCGCTGCGCGACGACCTGGCGTTCCTCGACATCGTCACGGAATGGGACATTGCGTCGGGGTACCACCAGTGGAAGGCCGGCATCGTCGTCCCGGACACCTTCCGGCCGACCGTAGACCTGCCACGCGTGATGGCAGTCGCCAACCAGAAGGGTGGCGTCGGCAAAACGCTGACGACGTTCGAGCTCGGCATGGCCTTCGCGGCCCGAGGGCTGCGGGTACGCCTGATCGACGCTGACCCACAGGTCGCCTCGCTGACCTCGTGGCTCCGCATTCTCTACCCTGCGGATCTCCCCACCGACCAGCGCCGCTCCCTCACCGACGTCTACTTCGACCGGTGCACGCTCAAGGAAGCGACGTACCAGACGATCTACGAGAACCTCTTCCTGGTTCCGTCCTTCCCCGACCTCGCGACAGTCGAGACCGAGCACCCCACCGGCTACGAGACATGCCTGCGCTTCCACCTGTGGGAGGAAGAGGACGACGTCGACGTCACGATCATCGACTCCGGCCCCAGCCTCGGCAGTCTCACTGTGTCCGCCCTGGTGGCCGCGCGTGACGTGCTGGTGCCCGTCCAAGCGGCAAGCGGCCTCGACATCGAAGGCGCCGCCGCACTCCACCAGACCTTGGGCACCATCACCACGCGGATGAACCGTGGGCTGCGTGTCGCGGCGGTCTTCCTGACGGACTTCACACGTTCCAAGCTGGCCCGGACGATCGGCTCGGAGATGGCCAAGGCGTTCCCGGACGCGCTGGTCGTACCCGTCCGAACCTGTGTCGAGATCGGCAACGCGCAGCTGAGCAAGCAGGCTCTGCGCGCGCACACACCGGACGCGACGACGACTCTCGACTACGACCGAGGCGCTGGCGTTCTCCTCAGGGGGGTCTCCCGGTGACCTCGATCGCGAGCATGTTCTCCAACGGCGGCAGCGCCCCGGACGGCCCGGGTGCTGCGGTTGCAGCCCGCACGGAGGCGATCCTCGAGGGACGGCCGGCTGCGGCGGACCCGATGGCGGCGCTCAAGGAACTGGCCGACTCCCTTCCGGGACTCGATGAGGTCCAGGCGGTCGGCGAGGACGACACGTCGGAGCTGACGGAGACCGAGCGGAAGCAGAAGGACAAGACCGAGAGCGTCATCCGCACCGCTGTTGCCACGGGCAACGCCGTGATCTGGGTCATCGCCCAGGGCCTGGAGCGGGCAGCGAAGGGGAAGTGGTGGCGTCGCAGTCACGCCACCTACGAGGCGTACGTGAACGACCTCACCGGGCGCTCGGCTTCCTACGTCCGGCGCTTGCGGTCCGGTGCGCCACTGGCCCTGGAAACGGCAACCCAGACCGGGCGCGTGCCGCACCCTAGCCAGATCGAAGAGACCCGCAAGGTGCAGCGGCAGCACGGCACCGAGGCCGCTGTCCTGCTCTTCCAGGTCGTCTCCGAAGTCACCGACGAGCTGGGTGGCAAGGCAACCGCCGAGACCCTGGAAGCCGTACGGAAGGAACTTCCGCCCGCGCTCCCCGAGCAGGCACGCGCCACGATCGAGCGAGTCACCCGCCGCGCTCTCGGCCACGGCGGAAGCGACGACGACCCTGCGGTGTTCGAGGAAGATTCGAACGATGGCGTGCGAATTCGCACGCCGGAGGGCGACGCGGGCTCCGCTGAAACGCAGCACGTCGACGGGCACGACGGTGACGACATTGAGGACGCTGAGATCGTTCCTGAGCACCTGGTGGCTCTCAAGGACGCACTCAAGACGCTCAACGCGGTGAACAAGGCTGTCACCAAGGACGTCTTCGCCCAGGCCGCCGCCGACCCCGACGACGCAGCTGAGTACGAGAAGGTTCGGCAGGCCATCATCAAGAAGGCCACCGCGATCCGGAACAAGGCTCTACACGCCCCCAGGGGCTGAGGCTCGACGCCATGGCATCACGGCGGCCCGTCATCCACTCGGTGGCGGGCCGCTGGCGTGTGGCCTCCGGTCAGGAGTGAGGCGCTTCACCGCGGCGCCTCCTGTTCGAATTGGCTCGAACGCTCGCGTGCGAATTCGCACGCCGCGCCAGCCGAATCAGGGGCCGGTGAGGATGTGGTGGGTGCCGATGCGACGCCAGATCACGTGCGGTGTGCCAGGACGGAGCGCCGCACCGTACTGCCAAGTCGCGCGGCCTGCGGGGCCGGCGCCCATCGACCAGGTGAGCTCGTAGACGCCGGATGCGTGTTGGACGCGCTTGACGCGGAGGCCGGCGCGGAATCGTCCGGTGCGCAGGTCTTCGACGAAGGCCGCCACGGTTTGGCGGAACTTCCGGCGCTGTTCCGGAGTAAGGCGGTCAAGGTCGACGGCGAAGCGCGGCAGGGTTTCGTAGGTGGGCACGACGGAGTCCTCCAGGAAGCACGAAGCCCCCGTTGCCGGGGGCGGTGGGCGTCTGTCTGGGGTGAAGGGAGTCGGTGACGTAGTGCTGGCCGGTGCGTCGTTGGTCGTCGTCCGGGGGAGCGGTGCGTGAAGGTGCGCTGGATACCGCTGGAGTCGGTTACTTGGCGTTTTCGGGGCGTGTGAGGCACGTGGGGCTCGCCGTCGCGCAGCATTTGCCTGGGTCCAGGCGGTGTTCGCCTGGCGGGCAGGACGCCGCCGCGGATGCCCGCCGGGCGGGATCGGCCGTGAAGTTGCGGTGAACTCTCCCGCCTCACGGGACCGGGCTTTCTTCGCAGGTCAGAGCCGTGTTCGCTGCCGGGATGCTGAGTGTTGCGAAGGTCCAGAGACGAAATGCGTGGCGCTACTACGTGCGCGGGGTTGCCTTCGGGGACGGCCGCCGACCGGTCGGCCAGTCCCTGAAGGACGCCCAGAAGCTGGCCGGGCTTCCGCCTGGGAGGTGGTGGGGGCGAGGTCTGGCCGGACTCGGGCTCACCGAGGATGGTGAGGTGTCCGAGCGGCAGATGAAGTTGGTCTTCGGGCAGCTCCGGCATCCGGACGCCGACCGGATCGAGCGCGAGCTCCTGGACGACGGCGCCGACCCGGAGACGGCCCGGCTGGCCACCGTCCTGGGGCAGCCAGTCGAAGAGATCGAGCGACGCAAGGCGACGCCCTTGCTCGCCCTCGACTTCACCTTCCGGGCGCAGGCGTCCCTGATCGTGCTGTGGGCGCTGGGAGACGACCACACCCGACAAGTCATCGAGCGGGCCCACGAGCGGGCCATCGACACGGCACTGCGCTGGCTCGAGGACGAGGTCGCAGAGACCCGGTGGTCCTCGGGCCGTCAGCGCGCGAAGGCGCCCGGCCTGGTGGTCGCGGCATGGCGACACTGGGACAACCGGGACGGATTTCCACTGCTGCATGACCACTGCCTGGTCCTGAACCGGGCGCAGCGCCCGGACGGTTCCTGGTACGCGCTGGACACGGTCCGCCTCTACCAGAACGTGGTGGCGGCCGGGACGGCCTACACCCTCGCGATGACGACCGAGGTGTGCGAGGAGCTCGGGCTGGCGACGGTGCCCCGGGAGGTGACGCCGGGCCTGCGCCCGGTCATGGAGATAGCCGGCGTCGACGAGGAGCTCATCGACTGGTCGGCCACCCGCCGCGAGCAGATGGGACCGGTGCTGGAGCGCATCACCGACGAGTACGTCAAGAAGCACGGCCGGCTGCCCGGCGAGCGCGCCCGCCACGGACTCGGGTGGCAGGCGGCGCAGGACACCCGCCGGGAGAAGAAGAACCCCAAGCCCCTGGAGCAGCTGCGCGCGTGGTGGCGCGCTTCCGCGATTCTGCGGTTCGGTGAGGCGATGGTCGACGGGCTGCTGGAGCGGTGCCGTGCAGCGGGGAAGGCGATCCGGGCCCGGGTGAGGCCGGTGGTGGACACCGCGCTCGCCGCTGTCGACGTGGCTGCGGTCGTCTTCACCGTCCGCAACGCCTTCGCCCGCCGCCACGTCCTGGCCGAAGCGCGCCGTCATCTGCTGGAGACCCTGCGCGGCCATGCGTTCCCGCGCGGCCTGGACGACTACATCGCGGATGCGGCCCTGTCCCGGCACTCCCGTCAGCTCACCGTGGAGCAGAAGGGCCGCCGGGCCCCGGCCCCGGACCGGCTCACCTACACCGCCGACTTCGCCTGGCCGCACCGGTGGTGGATCGCCGGCACCGGCGGCACGCCGCCGAGGGAGTCGTCCCGGTACGAGCGGGCCCGGGTCGCCAGCCTCGCCTTGCAGAACGCGATCCGCGACGCCCGGATCCGTTCCTCCGCGCGGGACGAGGCGCCCGCTGCGGCGGCATCGGCCGCCGCGGCCGCCGGCGACCCTCACCACGACCAGGCGGTGCCGCACGCCGTCGACCACCCGGACCGGGACGCCGTCCTCACCCCGGCGCAGCGGGCCGCCGCCGTGCACGTTCATCAGCGGGCCGCGATGCCCGAGGAGTACCTGGAGGGCCGTACGACCGCCCCTGAGACGTGGTTGCAGACACCGAAGAACCTCGCCCGGCTGGCCGCCCTCACCAAGGCCACCGAAGCCCGCAGCCGCATCATCGCGGACGGGCCGCAGCCGAAGCCGTCGGCCAAGGACGCGGCCGACCCCGCCCGCCGGCAGGAGCACCACACCCCGCAGCCCGATCAGGGCAGCAGACCGGGCCGGGACCTCTGACGGATACCACCCGGCCAGCGGTGGCGGATCTTCGCCTTCACCCGCGAGCTCCGGCGGCCCGGACGGAGAGTGGAACACCCCGGCACCCGGTGCATCCACTCGATGTCGCCGGTGCGCTGCATCGCGCGCACCGGCGACATCTCCACTCCCGGCCGCCGCACCGGTGCGCATCGTGGTGCGCCGTACGTGCCGGCCACCGCACCGCGGTGTCCGGCACGGAGGTGATGGTGCGCGCACCGGTGATCCCCGGGTGCGCGCACCCCATCATCGGTGCGCGCACCCAGTGCGCCGTCTGCCCGAGCCGGTGCGCACCGCTTGGCTGTCCCACCGGAGGGCGCTCGCCGGACCCGCCCTCGCGCCCGGTTCGCGTGATCTGCCGCACGCGCAGGGGCCGCATAGTGCGCATATGGGATTTCGAAGGGATCGAAGTCAAGGGGGTGTGTGATACGGGAGCCCGCCCGGCGCTGAGAGGCGGCCGGGTGACCGCACCGCACCGCCGGGCGCTGGCGGTGCGGTGCGGTGCGGTGCGATGGAGCGCACCACGGTGGGGCGGTGGTGCGCCGGGGATGCGCGCCGGACCGCACCACCGTGGTCCCGGAGGTGCGCGGCTACGCGGTGGTGCGGTGCGCCTCCATCGCCTGCTTGATCCCGGCGGCCTCCAGCTGGCGCAGGACGGCGGCGACGCCGCGGCGATCCTCGGTGAGGATGTTCTCGGTGAAGCGGGTGATGGTGTCGGCGATGCCCGGCGCACCTCCCAGGCACACGCCGTGGCACAGGAGCTCCAGCAGGAGGCGGCCGAGTGCGGCGGCCAGGTAGGAGTGCGCGCAGGGCTCTTCGTAGTGGTCGTCCACGGCGGTGGTCGGGATGATGACGCGCGCGGCGACGTTCAGGAGCAGCTGGTGCAGCTTCGGGTTCGTGTGGTCGGCGACCGCGGCGGCGGCGTCGATGTCGTCGGCCAGCAACGCCTGGATGTAGGCGAAGGCGTTGGCGACCTCGTCCGCTTCCATCGGGCCGAACGGCACGGTGACGGTGTTCTCGGGCATGGATGGCTCCTCATGTTCGGGTCGCCTCGCTGATCGCTGCGACCTCGAAGCCAACTTTCGAACTGCAGCCCTGTGGACAGAGACCGTGCTCCTGGACGCGGTCCGGGCGTGACTCCAGTCACGGACAAACTAGGACTGCAAGGGGCGGTCAAGGAGGAATCGGACGCCTGTTGTCGACGGCCGTCAGACCGCAGTCAAGGGGTGGCTTCACACGGTGGCTCCGGCCCGTGCGCAGATCCGCCCGGGCCGGACGACCGCCGACCCGGCTGTGTACGGCCGGAGAAACCCGAGGACGCGATGACCACCGCACCTGACCCGCACACCCCGCCGGCCCCGGCGGACACCGCTGCGACGGCAAGCCCCGCTCCGAGCCCCACGACCAGCCCCGCTCCCAGCCCCGCAGCCCCCAGCCGCCGTCTGACGGTTGTTGCTGATCAGACCCCCGATTCGCCTGCCCCGGCCGGTTGCAACTCCTCTTCTACAGGTACTGAAGTACCCGTAGAAGCGTCCCGGCCCCGGAAGGCCGCGGCGAAGGCCGGCGCGGACCTCCGCGGCGAGGTCCTGCTCACCCTCGCCCAGCTGCGCCTGGCCACCCCCTCCCAGCTCCGGGCACTGCTGCTGCCGCACCAGCAGGGCACCGACCACGTACGGCGCGCGCTGCGCAATCTGCTCGACGAGTCCCCGGCGCTGGTCGGCAGGTCGCACCGGGCGCAGCAGAGCTACTGGTACTGCACCCCGGCCGGTCTGGCCGAAGCCGCCGCGTCCGGAGAGCTCGCCCCGGCGACCGGCCGGACGACCGGGAAGCGGATCGCGGCGAGCAAGACCGGTCTGCGCGAGCACGGCCTCGCCCTGGTCGACACCGCCGTCGCCTTCCACCGGGCGCAGGTGGCCGACTTCGCGGACTGGCGGGTGGAGGTCGCCCACCCGACCCCGGCCGGGAACCTGGTGCCCGACGGGATGGTGCTCCTGGCCGACGGCGCCAGCGCGTTCGTGGAGATCGACCGCACCATGTCCTACGCCCGCCTGGTCGCCAAGCTGGAGCGCTACGCCGCCTACCGCAACGCCCCCGCCACGGGGCGCGGCAACGCCGCCCGTGCCCCGCGCTCCCACTGGCAGGAGACCTACGCCGGGCCGTCCTGGGAGCGGCCCTTCCCGGCGGTGCTGTTCGTCTTCGCCCCGGCCCCGCGCCGCGCGGCCCCGGCGACCCGGGAGGCGGCCTTCCACGAGCGGGCCCGCCGGGTGAGGGACGTGAACTACCGGCTGACCGTGGCGACCACGACCCTGTCGCTGCTGGCGGAGCGCGGGGCCGACCAGCCTGTGTGGCGGGTCGTCGGCACCGGCCGCGGCGAGGAGCGCCGCTCTCTGGCCGCGCTGCCGAAGGCGCGGTGAAGTGGCCGGGGGACGGCTCCACCGAACGCCTTGCACATTGTGCAGGGCTGTGCCATTCTCTTCCTATGCACAATGTGCAGGGCAATTGAGCAGGGGAGAACCACCATGTCCGTGACCATCACCAAGACCGCCGGCCGCGCCGTGGAGATCACCTGGGCTCCCGAGGACGACCCGCACGGCTACCTCGCCCGCGCGGTGGAGGGCGACCAGCTCGCCTACGCCCTGGAGGCCCTCGGTGACGGCGCGAGCCTGACGGAGTACAGCGTCGATGCCGCTTTGCAGGCCGCCATGCACACCAAGGCCCTCGCGAAGGAGCTGGACCGGCGGGCGGCCAAGCAGGTCGTCACCCTCCGGGAGCAGCACGGCCTGTCCTGGGGCCAGATCGCGACCGTCGTCCTCGACGACGCCGCGCGCCAGTCCGCCGTCCGGCGGATGTACGAGAGCGGCCTGCGCCACCTCGGCCGCTGACCACCCACCCACCGATCACCCACACGAAAGCAGGAACCCCATGGGCGTCTTCAGCAAGAACAGCAACGAGAACGACAACACGACCGAGAACACCGACAACCCGAGCGACGACCAGCCCCAGTACAACAACAACGGCGCGATCACCGGCGGCCTCTTCGGCGGCGTCAACAACGGCGGCATCGTCGGCGGCACGATCACGGGCGGCACCTTCAACTTCGGCAACCGCGACACGGAGTGAAAGGCGGGGCGGCCGTCACTTCCCGGCGCCGGCCGCCCCTTCGTCCCGCCCAGCCCGATCAGACCGAGGGAACCCCACCCATGCTGCCAGAGCTCTTCGTCCTGCTCTACGCCGGACACCTCACCGCCGACTACGCACTCCAGACCGACCACCAGGCCGAGCACAAGGCCGCCGCGGGCGCCGCCGGATGGCGGGCCAACGTCGCCCACGCCGCCACCCACCTCGTCGTCGCCTCCTCCATGCTCGTCATCGGCCACCTCGTCCTCGACCTGCCGATCCCCGCCCTCCCGGCCCTCGGCGCCCTGACCTGGATCACCACCACCCACGCGATCCTGGACCGCCGGTGGCCGATCACCGCGTGGATGCGGATCGCCCGCCAGCAGGCCTGGGCCCAGCGCGGGGGAGCCGCCCACGTCGACCAGACCGCACACATCCTGGTGCTCCTGGTCGCCGCCCTGGCGCTCTCCGCGACCTGACCCCGCCGCACCCGTACGACAGCAGCCCCCGTCCCCTTCCGGGCGGGGGCTGCTGCATACCCTCGACGACGTGGAGAACGACAACACCGACGACGGGGCCCCGGTGGGGCGTCCGGACCGGCCCCCGCTGGAGCGCCAGCCGTGGTCCCCGGAGCAGGGACCGCCACCCCGGGTGACGGCCTACCCCGCCGGGCGCCGGCCGGGCATGTACGTCTGGAACGGGACCACGTGGGTCCACTGCTCGGTGGAGGCCCGCCACGACTGGCCCGACGGCGAGATCACCTACATGGTGTCCGGGCCACTGGCCGGAGCCCCCGGCCACATCGTGATCCGCACCTACGTATGGCCGCACGGCCTGCGCCCCGTGCCCCAGCACACCGCGCCCCCGCCCGCCCCGCCCGAAGCCCGCCGCGAGGCAGAGGCCGAAGGCGACACCCAGGACGAGGACGAGAGCGAGGGCGGGGACACGAGCGGCGAGTGACCGCCCGCCCTGCGCGGAGCCGGGCCCTACCAGCCGCACACCGCACAGTCCGTGAAACCGACTGTTCTCCCCGCCCGGAAGACCGTCCGTCCGTACGGTGGCGTGATGGACGAGACGACCGAAGTCGAGCTGCACGGCGGCCCGCTGGACGGGCAGAGAGTCCCGGTGTTGCTCGAGGACGACGACCCGTGGATCGCCGTCATCAGCGACCACGGCACCTACCCCGGCGGCCGTTCCCTCTACGCCCCGGACCCGGAAGGTGTCTGGCGGTGGGTCCGGGACCTGCGGCACGACGAGTTGTAGCAGCGTCTTCCCGTGAGGTCCGGGGAAACGGACGGGCGGGCCGACTCGGAAGCCGGCCCGCCCGCAGAGCGACGCACGTGTTCAGCGCTGGGCGCTGGTCACGCCCCAGCCGAGGTCCTCGTCGTGCGCACCCCAGCCCGGGTCCCCGCCCTGGACGCCCCAGCCGAAGTCCCCGCCGTGCAGGCCCCAGCCCACGTCGCCGACCCCGCAGTTTTCCCTCATGGTCAACACCCCCAAGATCCTCATCGAAGGGCAGCAGACTACGCCCGGGCGCCGTCCGGTGCGGCGAGAGGCCACACGGCGGCCCTGCCTGGCCCGGGGAGCGTGGGTTCAGGGCGGCGGTGCGGGAAGCGGGGGCGGGTCGGTGTGGTGGCGCAGCCGAGGCCACAGCGGGTGGTCGGCGAGGGCGGTGAGGAGGATCGCAGCGACTTGGAGGTCCACGGTGCGGGTCCGCTTCACCTCGCTGATCACGAAGGGCATCTGCCATGCCCACAGTTCACGCGCGGCCGCATTCAGCCGTCGGCTGACCAGGCCCATCGCGGTGATGGCCGGCCTGCCCGTGAGACGCGGTGACAGGTACTCCGCGAGGACCTGACTGTGCAGGCCGGGCGGGCCGGGCTCCGCGCACACCCGCCAGACCAGATTCAGCTCCTCCACGGTGTGCAAGTCCTTCACCCAGGTCCGCAGCATGTCTTCCGTCCACGGGCAGTCGTGGTGACCCGGCGGACTCCACACCACGTCCTCCGGCGGCACCACCGGTCGCCCACCGGGCGCGGACTGCGGTTTCCCGTAGGCCGCGCGCACCGTACGGAGCGCTTCCTCGTACGAGTCGGACTCGGTGTCGATCGTGAACTTCAACGCCCCACCCCCGGGTTCGGCACTTCGTGCCCGGAGGCTACCCGGCACGTCGCGCGGCGACTGCGCATTCCGTGATTCACGCCCGGGAAGCCGGCGCCGGGTCCCGCTGGGCAGGCACTGCTTGCCGTAGACCGGTCCGTCACCTCCTGCTGGCCGGCCGCGCTCCGCAGCCGGGGCGCCTACGGACTCTCCGGTCCGCGAGGCCGTCCACAACCCGCCGCTCAGTCCGCTCTTTCGCGCGATCTCTGTCCACAGGCCGCCCGGCTTAGGAAAGGGGTGTCCGCTTCCGGGTGTGCAGTGCCTGGACGCACATCGAAAGGACGCAGCCATGGGTCAGACGAAGTTCGACAAGCAGGTGGAGGAGAACGCCGAGTCCCTTGTGTTCGGGATCGGCAGGGTGTTGGCCGGGCGGGACGTGGACGGGGTCCGTCGTACGGACGCGACGTTTTGGCGGGCGGGCACCCGGGTCCTGCCGGACGTGGAGGGCAAGGTCCGGCGCCGCTCCTACAAGCCCGGGTGGCGTCGCCTGGCCTTCCGGACCGCGCTCGGCGCGAGCGTGACCGAGAGCGCCTACCTGGCCTCCGGCTACCCGCACGCCACCGCCCACTACGCCCAGGAGCTGTGGGCGTACCGGGATCAGGCGCTCGCCGCGCTGGAGCCGGCCGGGATCGGCGCCGCCTCGTTCCTGACCGTGGGCACCGCCGCGTACCTGGTGCTGACCCGCGAGCGCCGGGAGCTGATGCGCGAGTGGGTCGGCCCGCTCCACGAGGCTCTCCACCGGCCGCTCGGCCTGGCGGAGCAGACGGAGCCGCGCCGCTACCTCCACGTCCCGAAGAACTTCTCCGACGACGACGCGGAGATCCGCATCGACCTGCCCCGTCAGCTGGGCTTCTCCCGTGAGGTCGTCGCCGACCTCATCACCCAGAAGCTCGCCCTGGAGGGCGTCACGTTCTCCTGGCACCCGGAGGGCCGTTCCCCGTACGTGCGGGTGAAGAAGACCCGCAAGCCCCCCGCGAAGGCCGTCTTCAAGGACCCGAGGACGCGGGAGCTGGTGGCCAAGGCCAAGGAGTCCGCACCGGTCATCGGGTTCGGTGCCGGCGGGCGGATCGTCTCCGTCGACCTGGACGCCGTCTCCCCGCACATCCTCGTCAACGCCAGTACGGGCGGCGGCAAGTCGGTGACCCTGCGGTGCATCGCCTGCCAGATGCTCCACCACGGCAGCCACGTCATCGTCCTCGACACCAAGCGGATCTCCCACCCCTGGGCGCGCGGCCTGCCCGGCGTCACGTACTGCGCCGACATCGCCGACATCCACGACCAGCTCATCGCGCTCGGCATGGAAGGCCGGCGCCGCACCCGGGTCGCCGACGACCTCGGCATCGGCGCCGACCCGAAAGCCATCGGCCCCCGCCTGTTGATCCTCCTCGAAGAGGTCAACGCGACGATGAAGCAGCTGGCCCGCTACTGGGAGAAGACCCGCGAGCCCGGCGACCCGAAGGTCTCCCCGGCCGTCGACGCCCTCAACGAGATCCTCTACATGGGCCGCCAGCTGCGCATGCACGTCCTCATGGTCGCCCAGTCCGCGACCGCCCGCGCCCTCGGCGGCCCGGAGGTCCGCGAGCAGTTCTCCACCCGCATCCTCGCCCGCTACAGCCTCAACGCCTGGCGGATGCTCGCTCCCGAGGTCCACCCCGCACCGAAGTCCACGAAGCACCCCGGGCGCGCCCAGGTCGTCACGGGCAGCAGTGCCAGCGAGACGCAGGTGCTGTTCTTCACCGAGACGGAAGCCCGCGAGTGGGCCAGCACCGGCACGGCGGCCACCGAACCGCAGCACACCGTCCTCCCCGCGCCCCCGGGGCCGACACCGCTGCACAAGCCGCCCGTCCCGACCACCGGCCCTGATCCCGCCCTGGCCGCCGACGCCCTCGCCGGCGCCTGGAACACCAAGCCCCCGGCCCCGGCCGCCGACCCGGGCGACACCACGGCCAGCACCACACCGCCGTCGGCGAGCCCGGCCCCGGTCGACGACGACCAGGCGGTGGGCCTGCGCCAGGCAGCCGAACACCACCTGCCCAGCATCACCCTGGCCGCGCTGCGCTTCGCCCGCGCCAACGACCCGGCCTTCCCCGCCCCGGTCGACCAGCGCGGCGCCGAACTCCTCTACCGCCTCGGCGACCTCAAGAAGTGGGCGCGCAACCGTCCCCGCGCCGCCGGCGGCACCACCGACCTCGACTGAACGGCCCTGTCCGCTTCAGCCGACACGATCCCCCTCGTCCCGGAGAACACCCGGTTCCCCGGGCACCACACAGAAAAGGAACACCACCCCCATGTGGAACACCACCAAGAGCACCGTCCCGCAGCAGCTGCGCCTGACCGACCCGGGCGTCCGCGAGCAGCTGGAAAAGCTGCCCGCCTCCCAGATCCTCATCGGCCACGGCACCGACGGGCAGCCGGTCTGCGTCGACCTGGACGACGACGCGCCGCACGTCCTGGTCTGCACCGCCACCGGCGGCGGCACCTCCACCGTCCTGCGCACCCTGACCGCCCAGCTCCTCCACCAGGGCGGGCACGTCCTGGTCCTCGACTCCAAGCGGATCTCCCAGGTATGGGCGCAGCCCCTGCCGACAGTGACCTACCGCCGCGACACCGACGACATCCACACCGCCCTCCTCGGTCTCCGTACCGAACTGGAACGCCGCGCTCACCACGCCGACAAGCACGGTGACGTCGAAGACCTGCCCTGGCTGACGGTGGTGTTCGAGTCCGCCGGCCACACCCTGCGCCAGCTCGCCCGTCACTGGGCCAAGGTCCGGCAGCCGGGCGAGGCCATGACGTCCCCGGCCGTCGACGCGTACGAGGAGCTCCTCTTCACCGGGCGCGCGACCCGCATCCACTTCCTCGTCGGCGCCCCGGACTACCGCCCCGGGCTGTTGCGCGAGCAGTTCTCCACCGTGCTCCTGGGACGCGTCACCACCCGCACCTGGAACCAGGCAGCCCCGCAGGTCACCACCGTCCCGAAGGCCAGCACCCGCCCGGGCCGCTTCCACACCGTGCAGGGCTCCACCGCCCACCCGACGCAGGTCCTGCTCATGAGCGAGACCGAAGCCGCCGCGTGGGCCGCCGCCCCGCAGACCGCAGCGGGCTGATCCCGAACCGGCCGGACCGGGCCCTGTCCGGTTCCGCCGACACGATTCCCCTCGACCCGGTGAACACCCGGCTCACCAGGCACCGCACAGAGAAGGAACACCGCACCATGACGCACACGACCGCCCTCCCGCAGGTGCTGCACTTCACCGACCCCGGCCTGCGCGAGCAGATCGAGGCGATGCCCGAAGGCACCGCACTGATCGGCATCAGCACCACCGGCCGCGCCATCGCCGTCGACCTGGACGCCGAATCCCCGCACGTCCTGGTCTGCACCGCCACCGGCGGCGGCAGCACCACCGTCCTGCGCTCCCTCACCGCACAGTTCCTGCACCAGGGCGCCCACGCCCTGGTCCTCGACCTCACGCAGGTCTCCCACCTGTGGGCGAAGGACCTGCCGACGGTGACCCACCGCGGCAACATCGCCGGCATCCACGACGCCCTGGTCCACCTCGCCGACGAACTCAAGCGCCGCAACCAGCTTCCCGACCACCACCTCGCCGACGCCCCGAGGCTGATCGTCGCGATCGACAGCGCCAACGGCACCCTGCACCGGCTCGCCCGCTACTGGGAGACGTTCCGCCAGCACGACGACCCCACCACGTCCCCGGCCGTCACCGCACTCGAGGAAGCCCTCTGGACCGGACGCTCCGTCCGCGTCCACGTCCTCCTCGACGGCACCCCCCACACCAGCGTCCTCGGCGCGGCGGCCCACGAGCTGTTCGCCACCGTGATCCTGGCCCGGTTCACCGCCGACACCTGGCAGCGCCTGGCCCCGATAACCGGCCCCGCCCCGAAGAGCAGCAGGCACCCGGGCCACGCCCACGTCGTCCAGGAGGGCACCGCCCACCCGACGCAGCTCCTGCTCATGACCGACGCCGAAGCCGCCGACTGGCTCACCGCCACGGCGGCCGGGAAGAACTGACCAGCCCGAAGCCGGACACACCACGGGCCCCGGGGGATCAACATCCCCGGGGCCCGTTCATGAAGTTGCCGGGCTGCACGCGCGGCGGTGGCCGGTGCCGGTCAGGACAGGAAGTTCTTCTGCCACTGGAGCGAGTCCATGGACAGCGCGGCGTCCGCGAGGGCCTTCGCCGAGGGAGTCTTGAGGGAGGCGAGGCTGGTGTCGATCCAGTTCTGCGTGAGGCTGTAGCCCTGCTCCCGGTACTCGACCGCCTGGACGAGGCATTCGAGCTTGTCGGCGTCGCGGGCGACGATCGCCTCCGGTGTCTCGGCGGCCTCGTACTCGTCGACCGCGCCCTGCACGCCGGTGCGTACGGCAGGGTGGGCGTTGGCGACCTGGTCGGCGGTCACCTCCCCGTTCGGCGCCGCACGCAGGTACTTGCGGCCGATGTGCGGGATGTCCCCGATCCGCGTCTCCTGGGAGTCGTGGAACAGGCACATCAACGCGACCCGGGCCGGGTCGGCGCCTTCCATCATGGCGAGGACCGAGCCGATCACCCCGACACGGAAGGAGTGCTCGGCCACGGACTCCGGCTGCCTGTTGCCGGTGAACCACCAGCCGGTCCGTGCGACGCGCTTGAGCACGCCCATCTCGGAGATGAAGCTCGCGGTACCCCTGGTGGTGTCATCGGCCATGCGGTCCTCCAGTGTCAGCGGTCGTGATCGAAAACGTAGTGGACGTGGGACAGTTCGCGCCGGGATCTCACCGAGAGCGCCGCCTGGTCCAGGAGCAGCCCGGTCTGTCCGCGCAGCGGACCGGCGAGTGGCCCGGCGGCCTGTGGGAGCCACGGGAACGCGGTGAGCAGCGCCCACAGCGAGTGCGCGTACAGGTCGACGAAGCCGGGTGCGAGGTGCAGCCCGCCCGCCAGGCCCCGCAGCAGCGTCACCGGATCCCAGCCCGACAGGTCCCTGTCCCGCATGAAGGCGTCGTCCGGCTGCGGCAATGCCAGAGCCCCGAGCCACAGCGCCCAGTAGTTCAGGTTCGCGGCCTCGGCGACGTCGTCGTCGGCCAGGGCGCGGTCGATGAAGTCCAGTAGTGGCTGCGGGTCCCCGAGCCGGGCGAGCGCGGCGGCGGTGGACCGGGCCTCCGCCCAGTGCGGCGACCAGCCCCGCCGGGCCAGCACGTCACGCCGCCTGTGCAGGGCCTGCGCGGTCCACGCGGCCGCGTCCGGCCCCTGGTCGTAGGAGGCGAGGTAGAGCGCCTGGCGGTGCAGCAGCACCCCGCTTTCGCCCTGGCGGGCCGCCGCCTCGGTCGTGTCCCGCAGCCGGTCGAAGAACACCGCCCGGTCCGCGGCCGCCAACGTCGGGGCGACGGCGACCGGACCACGCCGGGCACGGGGAAGCCGTCCCGTGAGCGCCGGCGGCACGGTGCCGTTCACCGCCCACGCCAGCATGTGCGCCGTGCCCCGGGTATGCACCCACCCGGCCAGCGGGTGCGGCCCGCCGGTCTCGCCGTCCAGCCCGGCCGCGATGATCCGGTCCGCGTCCATCGCCGCGTCCAGCCACACCACCAGCACCCTGTCCCCGCCGAGCGCCGGCAACCGCCTGCGCAGCTCCAGCAGCGCACCGGCCCGCATGTTCGCCAGCGGACGCCGCCCCGACTCCCAGCCCTGCACCGTCTCCACATCCACGCCCAGGGCCTCCGCCAGCCCGGCCTGCGTACGCGGCATCGACTCACGCACCAGACGCAGCACGAACCCACTCACCACGCCCGCAGACGTCCGTCGCGGCCTGCCCATACCGACCTGCCCCCAAAGGCCCTGCACACCGAAACCCGTACTCACGGTCAGTCCTATCGCATCCCCGCCACCCATAACGTCGGAATACGGTCGGCCTCCGACGAACGAGACCACCCACCACCACGACACGCGCATGTCGCGACGACGCGACACCACCGACGCACACCAGGAGACGGGGCCCGCATGCGCACACCCACCCCCAGAGCCACCACCCCACCAACCCAACCACCCGCCGAGACAACCGAGTCCAGACCCGGCCCGGCCGTGTACGGCGTCCCCTCCCCGAACCTCCTCGCCCGCGCCCACCGCGGCTACGCCCGCTTCCTCGACCACGGGCCCGAGGGCCAGGACGACGAGGCCGCGCGCGGTACGGGCACCGCGCGGTGACCGCCGGCCTGCCCCCCGACACCCCGGCCACGCCGTCGTCGCGGCCCAGCACGCACACGGTCCTCTACGACCCCGACGGACAGCTCGGGGCGGAGCTCCCGCTCGACCGCGAACCCTACGAGAGCCTCATCAAGGCCGTCCTCGCCTGGTCCTGCCCCGACACGCTCGCGATCCGCGACTACCACCAGATCGCCCTCCAGCTCACCGGCCACGCCCGCGCCGTCGCCGCCGAACTCCGTACGCGCGCCGACCAGCTCCCCAAGAGCAGCGGGCCCCGGGCGCTCGCCGACCTCGTCCTGCGCGAGGCGGAAGACCAGCTGTTCCCGCTGCCCGAGGGCACCATGCACTGCGTCCAGGCCCGCGCTCGCACGGTGCGTGCCCTCTACGAACGTCTGGACCGCCTGGAGGCCACGCCGGCGGCCCAGTAGGGACGGCCGACATGGTCACCGTCCTCGCCCACCAAGCCTCTTCGCTGCTGACTACGAGCGCCGGCCCGCCTGCTCGCTACGCGCCCTGCTCGTGCGTTTCACCGGAAGCGGCGTAGCGGGTGAGGTCGACACCGGCCGAGCGGGCTTCCTTGAGCCGGATGGACACCAGACCGGCGGAAACAGACAGCTGACGCGCGATCTCGCACCCCTTCAGCCCCTGTCGGTGCAGCTCGACGATCTGATCCCGGCGTTGGCGGGACCGGCCCTCGTACTCCGCGCGTTCCTCGGCGACCATGCGCAGCACCGTCCGCGGGGACACGCCGAACCGGTCCGCAAGCTCACGGGCCGTCGCGGTACGGCGCTCACGCATGGGTTCCTGCGTCACGGCGTCCCCCTCATGTACTCAAGCATTGCTGCTGCGCGCTCGTCCCGGCGTGCAGCGCGCGCGGTGCCGCTCTTCTTGCCGCGGGCGGACTGGATGGCGATGAAGGTGGCTTCATAGACGGCGGCGCCGTCCTTCCACATCCTCGACCGGGTCGTGATCCAGCGGTGGATGCTGTTGGCGATCGCGCGGGCCTCCACGGTCGGCAGCGGCTCGGTGAACTCGGCGTTGCGGGTGTGTACTTCCGCGTGGATGGCACTGTGGAGGGTCTCGGAGCTGCCGAAATGGTGGCGGACTTCGCGGTACGCCCAGGTGCGGGCCGTCTCGAAGATCGAGCAGTTACGCCCCAGCCCCGCAATGTTGGTACGGAACCTCTTGGCCTCCCGCCAGCGCGTCGGCGGCATATGGCCGCCCAGCGCCTCCTCCAGTCCTCCGAGCGTGTGGAGACCGCCATGGAGCCACTCGGTGCTCCAGTCCGTGTGCAGCGGGTTCTTCGTCATCAGCCCCGAGTAGGCCGCATCCCCATCCATCGCCCGCCGCAGTCCCTCGGTGACGGCGGCGGCGTAGGCCAGTGGCTTGCGCCGGGCGTACTCGGTCCGCGTCACCGCCTCCGCCAGAGCCCACACCGCATGCGCATGCCCGTTCACCGGGTTCTCCACCACCGCGTTGGGCAGCGGATGCGACCCCACCGACGAGACCGCCCGCAGCACCGCATCGGCGTGATCCACGTCCACGACGAGAAGATTGCTCACCGCCGACGGGTTCGCCTCCACGTAACGACGCGTCATCGCCACCGGCCGCCGCTCCCG
Organism: Streptomyces sp. NPDC008125; assembly: GCF_042957125.1. NCBI lineage: Bacteria > Bacillati > Actinomycetota > Actinomycetes > Kitasatosporales > Streptomycetaceae > Streptomyces > Streptomyces sp. NPDC008125. The sequence continues at coordinate 4,369 of NZ_JBIBHR010000026.1, read as the reverse complement.
CCGGATCCCCTCGTGCAGTCGGTTCGTCGCGTACGGCCGCAACGGCAGCCACAACTCGTCCCACTGCCCCGCGGGCAACTCCACATTCATGCGCTGATCATTCCGGGTCGGTCAGGCCGGAAAGCCACCGGACACGCCGTGATCTTTAAAGTCGGTCACGAACCAAGTCAGATGATTGCGGCTCCCGCGCCCTGCTCCACCCGGCAGCCGTTACACCCCGCCTTGCAGAGCGGGGAACTTTAAGGTCGGACAGAAACCAAGTCAGATGTTCCGAACTCTCCGACCCTCACCCGCCTCCGCCGAACCCCACTCGAGGAGCCGGTCCCACAGTCCCCGGCCTGCCCGCCTCGCACGGGGCCGACTTCTCCCAGCCGCCATACAGCCAGACAGGGGGAACACTCAAAACCCCAGGGCCTACACGAACGCCAGTGCGATGCGAGACCCTTTGACGCCGTGTCATCAAACTGGCGTGCGTGTAGGACCTGGGATGCGACGCCGTCGACTCCGGGCAGCAGAAGGCCGGTTCGGCCGCTGCCGACCACACAGGCGCGGGGCCGAACAGGATCCCCCTGTCCGGCCCCGCCACTCGTTCCCGGCTACTCACCGACTGAGGCGGGTACGCGGTCCCCACACGAACTCGAGGTCGTCCAGGAACACGATCTCCAGCTCCTCCTCCCACTGGGCACGCAGGAGGAACGGCGCGCTCTCCATCCGCTCCACGATGACCAGGGTCTCGGGCTGCCCGATCAGCGCGTACCGGCCGTGCGAGGCGGGCTTACTGCCCGGCCCGTGCGTGCGCAGCATCGCCTCCAGACGGGCGCGGTGCTGCTCCACGAACGCCTCCAGGCGCTCGATGTACCCCGCGCGTTCCTCAGGGCGCACCGCGCTCAGCGCGACGTCCAGGAAGTCCCCGCCGTCCGGCCAGTGCCGCACCCCCGGCGCGGCCACGGCCCATGGGAAGCGTTCCGCCGCCGCCAGGACGTCCTTCGCGTCCAGCGCCACGGCCGGGGCGGCGGCGTCTGGATCCTCCGCCGGAGCCGCCTGCGGCGCGGGAGAGGCCGACTGCGAGAGGTGGGCGACCAACATGGCGTTGGACGCGGCGAGCCCCCGCCCCGTGGTGGCGGTGGTGTCGGCGATGCGCAGCAGCTGGCTGGCGACGTCGCGGACTCCGGCGTGCCACCCGTCCTCGAAGCGCTCCTCGGACCCGTGCGGGGCGCTGCTCTCGGAGATCCAGGTGTGGGCGCCGGCCACCGCCCCGGCCTCCAGCTGCGCCACGATGTCGTCGGCCTGCTCGTGTCCGATCCCGACGGCGGCCAGGGCCTGGAAGACCATGAACCGCGCGTCGATGGCCTTGCTCTGGTGGTGGCTGATGCCGGCCAGCTCCTGGCCGTACGCATCGACGCCCGGCTGCTCGGTGCTCATGCAGCCCACTCCAGCCCGTGGCCGGCCAGCGCGGCGAGCTTGTCGGCAGTCAACTTGTCGCGGCGGCTCTTGCTGTTGCTGAGAAACACCCCGAGCTTGACGACGTGCTCCTGGCCGTCGATGACGATCCGTTCTTCGTGGGCTCTGGGGACGGTCAGGGAGCCCGTGCGGGCCTTGTACTGCGCCAGGGCCACCATTCCCTTCTCGAAGGCGCTCACAGCCTTCTTGAGGGCCTTGGCGGGCTCCGTCTGCTCCGGGGGCAGCGGGACGACGCCGACCGCCTCCAGGAGCTCGCGCTGCCCGTCCATCAGGCCGGTCCAGACGGTGTGCTGACGCTGCTTCGCCAGCCACTTCCCGATGTCCATGCCGTGCACGGTGAAGCCGGGCAGGACGTCGGAGTGGTCGTCCTCGTCCGCCAGGAGCTCCCGCAGCGCGGCGTAGTGCCTCTGCCACTCCGCCGGCCACGCGGGATCCCAGTGCGCGTCCACGGCCTCCAGCGCGCTCTTCCACTCCGGGCGGTCCTCCAGGGCTCCCGGGCGGCGCAGGTTGGACAGCCACTGCCCCACCGGCCGGTCCAGCATGGTGGCGGACCGGGGCGCGCACAGGGTCCAGTGCTCCGCGTAGTACGCCCTGGCGGCCTCCAGGTTCTCCTGGAACCGCTCATCAGCCGGGTTCCAGACCATGCCGAGCTTCTCCAGCCGCGCCGCACGCTGCCCGGTCATCTGCCCGGACCCGTACGCGCGTCGTTGTTCCGCGTTCCAGGCCCCGAGCGGGAACGCGCCCTCCTTGTGCCCGTACGGAACCCTGGCATGACCCTCACGTTCGGTGAACGTCTTGAGTGCCGCCCAGCCGCGCGCCCAGTCCTGGCGCTCGATGTCGATCACGTTGAACGAAACCCAGTCCGCGACCATCACCGGGTCACGCGGGGCCGCGAAACGCAGCAAGATCCGGGATTCGTCTTCGTCTTCCTCGGGCGGCGACCCGATGTATTCGGACGGCTGGACCACGTTCTTCTGCGGCTCCTGCGGAATGGCCAGCAATTCGATGGCCTCTTCGTCGTGAGCCCGCAGCCCTTCCAATACCTTCACCAAAGGCTTATACGAACCCGACGTGAACATATCCTCCGGCTGTTCCCCGTGCGGAAGGAACACGGGCACGATCAGCGAGGCGAGTTTCCCCTCGCCCGGCTTCTGCCGGAGGGCCCGGCCGATGGCCTGGACGATGTCGTGCGGCGCCCCCTTCGGATCCAGCAGGGCCACCGAGTCCACCGCACGGATGTCGACACCCTCACCCAGCACCCGGCAGTTCGAGAGGACCGCACGCCGCCCCGTGGACCCGAACTCGCCCAGGACACCCCGCCGGCGCTCGGGCACGTGCTCACCGCACAGCCAGTCCGCCCAGATCGCCGACGGGTACTTCTCGGGCTGGTCCGCGTGCAGCTTCGCCGCCACCCGCTCCAAGCCCTCCGCGTACGCCTGAGCCTCTATCGTCCGATGGTGGAAGGTGATGCAGGTCTGGAGGTTGTGCTGCGCCATGGTGTGCAGCAGCGCGGCCTGGAGCGCCCCGAGCCGCTGCCCGCGCACCTCCTCCTCGTGCCGCTCCTCGCCCATCAGCCGCTCGGGCGTGACGACCGGGTCCTGGAGCTCCAGCACGATGATCTGATACCGCGCCAGCAGCTTCCGGGACACGGCCGACGCCAGCGAGAGCTTGTAGAGGACCGGTCCGAAGACGCGCTCGTCGTCCATGGAGGCCGCCATCTCGCGCGGCAGCGGGTCACGCACCCCCTCCGCGACGTCGCGGTTCAGGCGCTCCTCCCAGATCCGCGGCGTGGCCGTCAGGTACAGCCGCCGGTGCGACGGGATGACGCCCTGGTCGTGGACGTCGGCCCACGCCTTACCCATCGAGCCGGACGTCCTGTGGGCCTCATCGACCACCGTCAGGTCCATCGGGGCCAGGATCTGCCCGTAGGCGCCCTCGAAGGCCTCCGCCAGGACCCTCAGCGAGGCGTACGTCCCGAAGATGGCCACCGGCCCGGCACCGTGCCACAGAGCCAGCTGCACGGGATTCGTCGTGGAGCGCACCTTGAGGTTCCACAGCTCCGGGTCGTCGGTGAGGCTGCACACCGCCACCGCCGGCCCCGTGTGCCCAGCCGCCCGCCACGCCTGCACCGTCTGGGTCAGCAGATCCAGCGTCGGCACCAGGACGAGAACGCGGCCCTTAGGAACAAGGCGCCTTGCCGAAGCCGCCGCGATAATGGTCTTTCCCGTGCCGCACGCGGCGTGTACCTGCCCGCGCAGGCCATTCACGGGAATCCCACCCGGCGGAATATCGAAGCCCCGCACGATAGCGGCCACGGCTTCAATCTGGTGGTCACGCAACTTCACGGCCATTTCCCGTGTTCTCCGTTTCGCGGAATAGAGCGCGTAATCAGAAAGGAAGATCCCGGTGCGTTGATGCGGCTCCGGGATTGTGGTGTCTGGACCCAAACTCTACACAGAGATGCACCGTGATGCATCACTCGCACGCCAACTTTCACCCGCACGGTGATACATGGCCGAATCTCGCCCCGAAGCGGCCGGTTGCCCTGTATGCTTCCGGGTACCAGTGAGCCTGACCGGACAGGTCGAGAGCAGAAGAGGGGTCAGGGTGGAGCGCAGCGGAACCCGTCACTGCGGCGAGGCCGGCACCCGTACCACCCGACGGCCCGCCACACCCCGCGTAGGAGTGGTGGCCAGGAATCCCAAGCCCTACACAGGCCCGCACGCGATGCACCTCCCCTCGTAGCCAGCCAAGGCAACCGCGCTTGCGCGGGTGCCCACAATGAGCGCTTGCGCGAATTGCATCCCCCCAGAAATTCCGTTTACGGAATTCCATTCCAGCGCTTGCGCTGGAATTCGAATTGCGCTTGCGCAATTCCATCACTATGCAGCGCGCCAGCGCTGCATAT
>NZ_JBIBHR010000025.1:1184-88210 GCF_042957125.1 Streptomyces sp. NPDC008125 | reverse complement strand
CCGTTCGGACCGAGCAGGGAGAAGATCGTGCCGGCCGGGACGGCCAGATCGATGCCGTCGAGGACGGTCTTGTCGCCGTAGGACTTGCGCAGACCCTTCGCCGCGATGGCCAGGCCGGTGGTGGGGATTGCCATGGGAGGTGCTCCTTCACAGGCTGCGGGCGGTGATGTCGCCGTAGGCGGTGGTGGCGTGGATGTTCAGAGCGGCGGCGGCGCCGTCGGGGTTGGCGAGCGCGTTGTGGACCCGGCCGTAGGCGGTGCCGGCGTCCAGGGAGGCGGAGACTCCGCGGGCGGCGCCGACGGCGATCTCCCCGTGCGCGGTACGCAGGGTGACGGTTCCGCGGACGGCCTCGGTGATGCGGAGGTCGCCCTTCTGGGTGCTGATCTCGGCGGGTCCGCCCAGGCGGCCGACGGTGATGTCCCCATCGAGAACGGCGAGTCGGGCGCTCGCGGTCTCGTCCAGCTTGACGGTCGCCTGCTGGCCCTCGAAGACGACGTCACCGAGCCGTCCGACGCCCCGGAGTTCGGCGGAGGCCGCCTTCACCTCGATGCGGGAGCCGGCGGGCAGCTGGACGGTCAGCTCGACCGATCCGGAGGGGCCGAGGACCCGGTTGGCCGCTTCGGAGGCCCCGATCCGCAGCACTCCGTCGGCGTGGGTGACCTCGATCCGCTCGGCCGCCTTGACGTCGCGGCCCTTGGAGGCGTCCGCGGGCAGGATCTCGACCACGGTGTCGGCCCGGTCGGCGGCGATGAACCGGATGTGTCCGGCGGGGATGTCGACGACGGCCGAGACGGGGGCGGGGGTGGTGAACTTCTGCATGGTTTTCTCCTGTGTCCGCCGGGCGAGCCCTTGCGGCGCGCTGTTTCCGACAAGAGAAACGCTACGTTGCATTCACAGGTAGGGCAACTATGTAACCCTCAAAAACCCCTTAACTGCAGGTCGCTTGAGAGATTTCATTGCAATGGATTCGAATCAAACGCAACGACCTCACATGCGATCGTTGCAATGACTTGAGTGCGAACGCTAGTGCCGCCTCCCAGGGTCACCGCCTAGGCTGGGGTCCCACGCACCACGAAGGAGAAACGCGATGCCGGGAGGCAGACTCACCCAGCAGGAGCGCCAGCAGATCGCGCTCGGACTGGCCGACGACCTCGCCTACGCGGAGATCGCCCGGCGCCTCGACCGCCCCACCTCGACCATCACCCGCGAGGTCATGCGCAACGGCGGCCCCGCCGGCTATCGCGCCGATCTCGCCCAGCGCGCCACCGGGCGCCGCGCGCAGCGCCCGCGGCAGGCAGAAGCCCGGGAGCCGGGGGCGCCGGCGCCCCTGGAACACGGGCGGGACGCGGAGGCGGTGCGCGCGTACGAGGAGATGTTCACGGACGTCCTCGTCCAGTCGGGGCTGTCCAGGATGATGGCCGGGGTCCTGGTCTGCCTCTTCACCACCGACGCGGGCAGCGTCACCGCGGCCGAGCTCGTCCGGCGCCTCCAGGTCAGCCCGGCGACCATCTCCAAGTCGATCGCGTTCCTGGAGAGCCAGGGGCTCGTCCGCCGGGAGCGCGACGAGGGGCGCCGGGAACGGTACGTCGCCGACGACGACGTCTGGTACCAGTCGGTGATGGCGAGCGCCCGCTCCACCGCCCGACTCGCCGAGGTGGCACGGCAGGGCGTCGGGGTGCTGGGCTCCGGCACCCCGGCCGCCCACCGGCTGGAGAACATCGCCCGCTTCACCGGCTTCGTCTCGGAGAGCATCACCCGCGCCGCCGAACAGGCCCGCGACATCCTCGCCACCAAGCCCGCGGGGGCGGCGTCCGGCACCGGTACGGAAGGCTGACGGACGACGTCCCGGGGCCGTTGCGGCGGTACGGAGCCGGCCACGGCTCCCGGGACGCCCCGCGCGAGGACGCGCGGACGCGAGGAGGGACACGCGGGCGCTCCGGCGCCCGCCGGGTCGGGCGGCGCGGGCGGCTCAGACGTCCAGCCCCGGTACGTCCCTCGGCAGCGGGCAGATCCGCCGGCCCTGGTGGTCGAAGACGTACAGGTGCGCCAGATCCACCAGCAGGGGCACCTGGCCGCCGGTGCGCAGCCGCATGTCCGGACTGGTGCGTACGACCAGGTCGCCGGGGGTGACGGCCGGGCGGTCGGGGCCGCTCACGGCGTGCCCCTTTCCGTTGCGGGGAGGTTCGCCGAGCGCCACCACCGGTCCGCTGATGTGGCCGGTCTTCTCCCGGAGGCGTTCCAGTACGCCGAGGCCGCCGCCCCGGCCCCAGGCCGTGCCGTCCCGGCGTCCGCGGCGCGCGGAGTCCCCGTGGTCGCCGTGGTCCGCCCCTCCCCCGCGCCCTCCCGCGGCGCGGCGCCGGCGCGTGGACGTTTCCGGGCGGGCGGATTCGAGGTCGGGCACCACGGCAGGCCGTGATCCGGTGTTGAGGTGCACCAGCGCCTCGTGGCCCTGGTACTCCACGTGCTGGACGATGCCGCCGAGCGCCACCTCGCCGGGGCGGGCCTGGCTCGGCGGGGCGATCCGTACGGCCTCGGAGCGCAGCCCGACGATGATCCTGCGGCCCTGCTGGATGCGGAGCAACTGGTGGTCGGGGCTGAGCGGTTCGGGCAGCGCGAGGCGCTGGCGGCCGAGGTCGAGGGACATCCGTCCTTCGAGCGGCGCGTGCACGACGGCCTGGAGGAGGTTGATCCTCGGGGTGCCGATGAAGGCGGCGACGAAGACGTTCTCGGGCAGCGCGTACACCTCGCGTGGCGAGCTGACCTGCTGGAGCACTCCGCCGCGCAGTACCGCGACCCGGTCGCCGAGGGACATCGCCTCGGACTGGTCGTGCGTGACGTAGACGGTAGTGACCCCCAACTCCTTGGTGAGCTGGGCTATTTCCGCGCGCAGGTGGTTGCGGAGCTTGGCGTCGAGGTTGGAGAGCGGCTCGTCCATCAGGAAGACCGAGGGGCGGCGGGAGATGGCCCGGCCCATGGCGACGCGCTGGCGTTCACCACCGGACAGCTGGCCGGGGTAGCGGTCGAGGACGCCTTCGATGCCGAGCATCCGGGCGGTGGCCTCGATCTGCTCGGTGGCGTCCTCGCGCGGGTTCTGGAGCTTGAGCGGGAAGCCGATGTTTCCCCGGTTCGTCATGCTCGGGTACAGGGCGAAGTTCTGGAAGACCATCGCCATGCCCCTTTCGCGGGGCTGGAGATGGGAGGCCGGTACGCCGTCGAGCAGGATCTCCCCCTCGGTGGCCTCCTCCAGCCCCGCGATCATCCGCAGGACGGTGGATTTGCCGCAGCCCGAGGGGCCGAGGAGCACCACGAACTCACCGGGTGCGATGTCGAGCGAGAAGTGGTCCACTGCGCGCGGACCCCGTCCGTACGCCTTGCTGATGTCCTGCAGAGAGATCGCGCGAGTCATGAGGTTCCGCCCATGGAAAAGTGATGCGGCTGCACTGTGGGGAGCGGCTGCGTGGCCTGAAGTTAACCCACGGTGCGGGGTGTGTGAATGACTCGCGCGAAGGTTGCGACGGGAGAGGGCGACGGAGCCGGAAGTGCCAGGGGTGGTTCCGGTTGTCGCAATGTTTTCGCCCTGGGGGCAGGGGAGTTGGCGGGTACGGAGGCGGCGGCGAAGTGACCGGGGCCGCGTCGGCGGGGGTCACCGGGCCGCGGTCACCAGGACCGGGAAGCCGTTGAGCACGGCGGTCCCGGAGAGCGGGTCGAGGAGGGTGCCGTCGAGCAGTTGGTTGACGTTGGTGCCGGGCCGGGTGGCGGCGACCGACTGCCGGGTGCCGGGGCGGCCGTGTCCCCAGCCGTGCGGAAGGCTCACCACTCCGGCGCGGACCGTGTCGGTGATCTCCGCGGGTGCCTCGACCGCTCCGCCGGCCGCCTCGATCCGGGCGGTGGCGCCGTCCACGAGGCCGATCCGGTGCGCGTCCTCGGGGTGGATCTGGAGAGTACAGGTGTTCGTTCCGCCGCTGAGCGCCGGGACGTTGTGCATCCAGCTGTTGTTGGAGCGCAGGTGGCGGCGGCCGACGAGGACCAGCGGGGCCGGGGTGTCGCCGAGCGCCTCCCGCAGCCGGTGGAGGTCGGCGGCGAGCGGCTCCGGGAGCAGCTCGATCCGGCCGCTGCGGGTCCTGAGGACCTCGGGCAGCCGGGGGCGGAGCGGGCCGAGGTCGATGCCGTGCGGGTGGGCGAGCAGGTCGTCGAGGGTCAGGTCGTACGGGCCCAGCCGCAGCATCAGGTCGAGCCGGCGCTCGGGCCCGGTGGTTCCCGAGAGGCGTTCGGCGAGTTCACCCGGCGCTCCGGCCCGGTCGAGTGCGGCGGCGACGGCATACGCGTCGACCGTCTCCGGCGGCGCACCGTGGTTGCCGCCGACGGCGAGGATCAGCCGGGCGAGGATCTCGCTCTCGTCGAGGGCTCCTTCGTCCAGCGGTACGGCCGGGCGGGTGTAGCGGACCTGGTTGCGCACCGCGAGGGCGTTGAGCGCGAAGTCGAAGTGGGCGGAACGGGAGGGCGGCGGCGGAGGCAGTACGACGTCGGCGTGGCGGGAGGTCTCGTTGAGGTACGGGTCGACGCTGACCATGAAGTCGAGCCCTCCGGCGAGCGCCCGGTCGAGCCGGTCGCCGTCCGGGGCGGAGAGCACCGGGTTGGAGGCGAGCACCACGAGGGCGCGGATGCGGCCCTCGCCGGGGGTGTCGATCTCCTCCGCCAGCGCGGCCATGGGGAGTTCGCCCTTGGCCTCGGGGTGCCCGGAGACCCGGCTGCGCCAGCGGCCGAGTGCGAAGCCCTTGCCGGGGCCGGCGGGGCGCGGGGCGCGCGCGGTGGCGGCGAGCGGGAAGAGAACGCCGCCGGGGCGGTCGAGGTTGCCGGTGAGGATGTTGAGGACGTCCACCAGCCAGCTGGCGAGGGTGCCGTGCGCGACGGTGCAGCTGCCGATGCGGCCGTAGACGGCGGCGGTCGGCGCGGCGGCGAGTTCCCGCGCCACGGCACGGACCGTGGCGGGGTCGAGGTCGCAGGGCCCGGCGACCGCCTCCGGGGTGAAGTCCGCCAGGGCGTCGGCGAGCCGGTCGAGTCCGTCCAGGTGCCCGGCGAGCGCTCCGGGGGCCGCGAGCTTCTCCTCGACGAGCACGTGGGCGAGGGCGGCGAGCAGCAGGGCGTCCGCACCGGGCCGGATCGCGAGGTGGCGCCCGGCGAGCTTGGCCGTACGGGTGCGGCGCGGGTCGATGACGGTGAGCGTGCCGCCCCGGGCGCGGAGCGCCTTGAGCCGGCCGGGGAAATCGGGCGCGGTGCAGAGGCTTCCGTTGGATTCCAGAGGGTTAGCGCCGATGAGCAGCAGGTGGTCGGTGCGGTCGAGATCGGGTACGGGGATGGCGTTGGCGTCCCCGAAGAGCAGCCCGCTGGAGACGTGTTTGGGCATCTGGTCGAGGGTGCTGGCGCTGAAGACGTTGCGGGTGCGCAGCGCGGCGACCAGCAGGGGCGGGTAGAGGCCGCCGGCCATGGTGTGGACGTTGGGGTTGCCGAGGACGAGCCCGGCGCTCTGCGGGCCGTGGACGCCTGTGACCTCGCCGAAGCGTGCGGCAATGGTGTCGAACGCCTCCTGCCAGGTCGCCTCGCGCAGGGCGCCCTGACGGCGGACGAGTGGGGTCCGCAGCCGGTCGGGGTCGGCGTCGAGCCCACCGAAGGCGGCTCCCTTGGGGCAGATGAAACCCTGGCTGAAGACGTCGTCGCGGTCTCCGCGTACTCCGGTGACGGTGGTCCCCTCGACTGTGAGGGTCAGCCCGCAGGTGGCCTCGCAGAGCGGGCAGATGCGGGGTGCGGTACGGGAGTTGGCGGACACGGGGCCTCCCCGGGGAGCGACTGGGTCAGCGCGAGCATACCGACCGGTACGCATGCTGGGGAGCCCCCCGGACGGACGGGTGTCCGGCGCCAACCCCTCAGTCGAGCACCCGCGCGAGGTACGCGTGGAGCAGCACCCGGACTTCCGCGACGATCGCCGGATCGCCGGACGGGTCCGCACGGAAGGCGAGTTGGAGCGTGGCGTCGGCCGCCTCCACACCGACCAGGACGGCCCTCCGCAGGTCCTCGTCCGGGCTGCCGCCCAGGTGTCCCGCGAGGAGTCCGGCGAGCCGGTCCGCGAGCCGGTGGTTCGCCTGGTGCTGGGGGTCGTCGGCGTGCGCGGCGGCGCCGAAGTCGACCTGGGCGAAGCCGGGGAGGGTACGGCGCATCGCCAGGTACTCGTCGAGTACGGCGTCGATCGCGCCCCGCCAGTCGGTGGCGGGGACCGCGGCGAGCCGGGTGGCCAGGTGCTCCGTGTAGGAGTTGAGGTTGCGCACCGCGAGGGCGTCCACCAGCGCGCGCTTGTTGGGGAAGAAGCGGTAGACGGACCCGATGGGCACCTCGGCGCGGAGGGCGACGGTCCGGGTGGAGAGCTCCTCGTAACCGGCCTCGTCGAGGAGCGTGGCGCAGGCGTCGAGTATCCGGGTGAGCCGTTCGGCGCTGCGCTGCTGGACGGGGGTGCGGCGCAGCTTCGGTTTCGGGTGGGACACGGCCCCATCATGCCGGAGACCAGCCGGCCCCACCCGGCCCGCGGATGTGCGGCGATTGGCGTTGACGGGCCTCTTCTCCATTCCTACGGTGGTCCATAGGATTCATCCTCCACGGTTCCCGCGCGCTCCCGAGGGCCGCGGGGGCCCGTCTCGGCACCGGGAGCAGCGGTATGGGCGGCACGGACGGCACACGCGGTACGCGGAACACCGGCGGCACGGACAGTACGCACGGCGCGGACACCACCGGGGGCGGCGCCGCGTCCGCCGGGTCCCTGGCGTACTCCACCGGTTTCGGCAACGAGCACAGCTCGGAGGCGGTGCCGGGCGCGCTGCCGCACGGGCGCAACTCCCCCCAGCGCGCCCCGCTCGGGCTGTACGCGGAGCAGCTCAGCGGCTCCGCGTTCACCGAGCCCCGGGCCCACAACCGCCGTTCCTGGCTCTACCGGATCCGGCCCTCCGCCGCGCATCCGGCATTCGTCCGCACCGGCAACGGCTCGCTCCGTTCCGCGCCTTTCACGGAGACCGTGCCCGATCCCAACCGGTTCCGCTGGGACCCGCTCCCGGCCCCCTCCCCCGGCACCGACTTCGTCTCTGGGCTGTGGACCCTCGGCGGCAACGGCGACGCGGCCGGGCGCACCGGCATGGCGGTGCACCTGTACCACGCCGACTCCTCGATGACGGAACGCGTGTTCAGTGACTCGGACGGCGAGCTGCTGATCGTCCCCGAGCAGGGTTCTCTGCTGCTCCGCACCGAGTTGGGCCTGCTGCGCGCCGCTCCCGGCGAGGTGGCGCTGATCCCGCGCGGGGTGCGCTTCCGGGTCGAGCTGCTCGGCCCGACAGCCCGGGGATACGTCTGCGAGAACTACGGGATCCCCTTCCAGTTGCCGGAGTTGGGCCCGATCGGCGCCAACGGACTCGCCAACGCACGGGACTTCCGCGCACCGGTCGCCGCGTACGAGGACCGCGAGGGTCCGTTCGAGGTGATCAACAAGTTCTGCGGGAACCTCTGGACGGCGACGTACGACCACTCTCCGCTGGACGTCGTCGCGTGGCACGGCAGCCACACGCCGTACGTCTACGACCTGCGCCGTTTCAACGTCATCGGCACCATCAGCTACGACCACCCCGACCCGTCGGTCTTCACCGTGCTGACCTCGCCCACCGACACCCCGGGGCTGGCCGACGTCGACTTCGTGGTCTTCGCCCCGCGCTGGCTGGTCGGTGAGGACACCTTCCGGCCGCCCTACTTCCACCGGAACGTGATGAGCGAGTACATGGGGCTGATCGAGGGCGCGTACGACGCGAAGGCCGGCGGCTTCGTCCCGGGCGGCGGTTCGCTGCACAACATGATGTCGGCGCACGGACCGGACCGGGAGACCTTCGACCGGGCGAGCGCGGCGGAGCTCGTACCGCAGCGGATCGACGACGGGCTGGCGTTCATGTTCGAGACGCGCCGCCCGCTGACGCTCACCGGTCACGCCGCCTCCGCTCCCCATCTCCAGCGCGGTTACGACGGGGTGTGGCAGGGTCTGGACAGCAACTTCCGGCCATAGCTTCCATGTCCGGCGGCGAGCCGGGGTGAGACCAGGAGGTGGACCGGATGCGAGCAGAACGTACGGACCGTGGCCGGACCGGACGGGGCGGACCGGCCGGACCGGAGGGGACCACGGACGACCGGGGTGCGGGGGCGGGTACGGAGACAGGGGTGGTGGCCGCCTTCGCCCCCGACTCCCTGGTGCTGAACGGGAAGCTCCCGCTCTGGTACCAGGTCTCGCAGTCGCTGCGCGCCTCGATACTCGGCCGTCCGCACGACGCCCCTCCCCGGCTGCCGACCGAGGAGCGGCTCGCCGCCCACTACGGGGTGAGCGTCCTGACCATGCGCCAGGCGCTCAAGGAGCTGGAGTCGGAGGGACTGATCAGCCGGCAGCGGCGGCACGGCACCTTCATCGAACCCCGGGCCAGGCGGGTCTCGCCGGTACGGGTACTCGGGTCCGTCGACGCGATCGTGGCCCAGCAGTCGGGCGAGCGGACGACGGTCCTCGGCCACGGCCCCACCGCCGTGCCCGGCGAGCTGGCCCACCACTTCCCGGACTGCGCCAAGGTGGTCGGCTACCGGCGGCTGCGCTGCGACGCGGTGACCGGTGAGCCCGTCAACTGGGCGGAGAACATGGTGCGTCCGGAGGTCGCCGCCCGGGTCGACGCCGCCGAGCTGGAGCGGTGGCCGATGACGAAGATCCTGCGGGACACGGCCGGTGTGCCGATATCCCGGATCACCGACACCGTGGAGGCCCGCCTCGCCGACCCGGCCACCGCAGAGCTGCTGCGGGTGCCGCTGCTCAGCCCGATCCTGCACTTCACCGGCGTCACGTACGACACCGGCGGCCGGGTGGTCGACGTGGCCCGCATCCACTACCGGGGCGACCGCTTCTCCTTCTCGGTGACGGTGGACGCGGACTGACCCGGCACGGCGCCCCGCCCCGCCCCGTCCCGTCCCGTCCTGCCCCGTCCCGTCCCGTCCCGCGGAGGCTCGCACGCACGCCGGTTCGCCGGGAGCGGCCGGGCCCCGCCGGACGCCCCGCCCTCCCGTTACGATGCCCGGAGCGGCGGACGTGGCGAGCGGGGGGACGACACCGTGGCAGCGGATTCCCGGAAGGACACCGGCCAGGAGGCCGCCCACCTCACCCTGGACGAGCTGATGCCGTGGTCCGTACGCCCGTTGCGGACCGGCAGATCCTGGGTCACCGGCCCCGACCCCGCCTCGCTGAAAGCGCGCTGGGAGCGGCTGGTGCGGGCCGACGGCGAGGAGCAGGACCGGCTGTTCCGGCCCACCCGGTTCCGCACCCCGCGCACTCCGGTCGCCGCGCTCCCCGGACAGACCACCTCCACCGGTCGGTTCGCCCGTGCCCCGGGGGCGTACCCCGAACCGGTACGCGTCCTGCACGGGCCGTTCGACGAGCAGTGGCTGATTCCGGATCACCGGCTGATCGACGCGGCCCGCCCCGAACTCTGGCGGGTGGCCGACGCCCACCAGCTCTTCGCCGTCGAGCACGGCTATGTCCCGGGCGACTGCGGACCCGCCCTGTCGGTGACCGCGCTGCTCCCCGACGGGTACGCGCCCGCCGGCCGCCCCGCGCGCGTCCGGCCGCTCTTCCGGCGCCCCGGCGGGACCGAACCCAATCTGGCCCCGGGGCTGTGCGCCGCACTCGGGGCCGCCGGCCTGGGCAGGGACGCCGGTCTCGGCCCGGACGGCGGGGAGGTGACCCCGGAGTCGTTGCTCGCCTGGACCCTGGCCGCCGCGCGCCCCGCCCCCGGCGGGTGCCTCGTACCGCTGCCGCGCGAGGGTGGGCTGTGGTCGGCCGGGGTGGAGCTGGGCCGCGAGCTGCTCCGGCTCCATCTGCGCGGGTCGCGCGGGGGCGAGCGGCCCCGGCTGCCGGGCGGGCGGCGGCCCTACGTGCGGTCCGCGGTGCCGCCCCGGCCGGGCTCGGTGGCGTACGACACGGAGAGCGGGACACTGCTGCTCGACGAGGGGCGGATCGCCCCGGTGCCGACCGGGGCCTGGGAGTTCCGGGTGGGCGGCGTGCGGATGCTGGAGGTGTGGTTCGGCCGGCGGGCGGCCGCGTGGACCGGCGCGGAGCGGGACGGGCTGGACGCGGTGGGACCGGCCGCCTGGCCCCGGGAGTGGACCTCCGAGCTGTTGGAGCTGATCACCGTACTGGCCCTGCTCGACGGAGTACGCGACCGCCGACGGGAGTTGGCCGAGCAGGTCGACGCCGCGCGGACCCTTACGCGGGAGGAGCTGCGGGCGGCCGGGGTGCTGCCGGTTCCGGCGGCGGCGCGGCGCCCGGCGACGGTGCTCGGCAGGCAGGAGGAGGGGCCCGAGGGACAGTTCACGCTGGTGTGAGCACCGCGCGGGAACCTCGGCCGCCCGGGCTCTTCCCCCGCCCGGGACACGCCCCTACGACCGCCGACCGGGTACGGGTCGGCCGACGGGCGCACGACGCGGGAGAGCCGGCACGGGCACGGGGTGCCGGGCGGGGAGGAGGCCCGGCGTCCGTACGCCGTCCGTCCGTGCCACGTCCGCACGGGGGCGGGGCCGCCGTACGCCCCGGGGAGGACGGGCGGGCGGCTGCACCGGCATCAGGACATCGGAGCAGGGACATCAGGACAGAGCGATCTCCCGGGCCGACCCGCGCGAGGGCCGACCCGGTGGCGGCCGGGCCTGTTTTCGGCCGGGCCCGTCCGGCAGGGCCGACCCGTCAGTGGCGGCTGCCGAAGAGCGAGCGCCGCAGTCTCCGCAACGGAGCGAAGAGCGACACGCGGGCGCTCTTGCTGCCGTGGCGGTGCGCGGCGTCGCGCGAGGTCAGCTCGCGCATCAGCAGCGTCGCCTCGGCCGCCTCGCGCTGCGGGACGGCAGGGCCGCCGAGCACCGCGAGATGGCGGTCGAGCCGCGAACTGGTCGCACTGCTTCCACATGTGATGGCAGGCACGCGCGGCCTGCTGCGGACCGTTATCTGTTCCATGTCACTCCCCACCCGTACGAGGGCACCCGGTGCGGGCAGGTTAACCCTATCGCTCCGCGAGGACACACGCGTATCCCGGGCGCGGGATTACATGCATGCATGCGGTGGTTGACGGTACGTCACGCGATGCGCCTGATACGGGAGGGACTTGGAGGATTCGTGAAGCCCCCGTGCCCGTCCGCGCGCGCTGCCGCGAGAGCCCCGCACCCGGCGCACTCCACCGGGACGAGGGACCACACCCGTCGGGGAAACCCGGTGCGCCGGGCAGCACGTTGGCGGATCATGGGCGCATGTCTGCCAACCTCGAGTCCGCGCTGCCGATCCGGCTCACCGTCGACGACAGCGACTCCCCCTCCGACGTGATGGACTCGCTGTTCCTGGGCCGCTTCACGACGGGCGAGCAGCCGTACGCGCACAGCTCCTCGCTGGAGCGCGTGAAGCCGGGCAGCACGCTCGTGCCGTCGGACGCCACGGTGGTCCGGACCGCCCGCGAGGACAGCCGGAGCGCGACGCTCGCGGAGGGCGAGGGCTGGACCCTGCTCGCGCGGCGGTGGAGCCGGGGCGCCGACGTCAACGTCACCGCGACCAGCGCCGAGCTGGCGGAGCGGGTCCTCAAGGAGGCGACGGACGGCGTCCAGGACGAGCCCGAACCCCAGCCCGAGGACGTGAGCATGGGCTTCTGGTACGTCTCGCCGCAGCGCGGGCCGCACCGCACCACGCGCCGGATCTCCGCGGGCACCTGGGACCAGGTCCGCCCCAACTACTCGGCCCAGGTGGCCGGGGCGATGGACGGGCTGATGAAGGTCACCCCGGACGACATCTCCGGGCGGCTCCTGCTGCTGCACGGCCCGCCCGGGACCGGGAAGACCTCGGCGCTGCGGACGCTGGCCCGCACCTGGCGCGACTGGTGCCAGGTGGACTGCGTCCTGGACCCGGAACGCCTCTTCAACGACGTCGGCTACCTGATGGACATCGCGATCGGCGAGGACGACGGTTCGGAGAAGGGGCGGTGGCGGCTGCTGCTCCTGGAGGACTGCGACGAACTCATCAGGGGCGAGGCCAAGCACACGGCGGGCCAGGCGCTGTCCCGGCTGCTCAACCTGACGGACGGCCTGCTCGGCCAGGGCCGCAACGTCCTGGTGGCGGTCACCACCAACGAGGACCTGGAGCGGCTGCACCCGGCGGTCGTCCGGCCCGGCCGCTGCCTGGCCCGGATCGAGGTCGGCCCGCTGAGCAGGCCCGAGGCGGTGTCCTGGCTGGGTACGGACGAGGGCGTCGGCCGCGAGGGGGCGACCCTCGCCGAGCTGTTCGCGCTGCGGCGGGGCAGCGGCCCGGCCTCCGTACCGAAGCAGGACGCGAGCGCGGAGGCGGGCCTGTACCTGTGAGCGTCACGCGGCGGGCCCGGGTACGGCCTGCCGGGTGTCGCCCGCCCTCACCCCTCGTACGCCGCCCGCAGCGCGTCCTCGGCGAGGGCGCGGGCGTCGGCGCGGGAGAGGCCCAGGCGCCTGGCCTCGTCCGCGTACGCCTGTGCGGCGGTCGCGGCCCTGCGGTCCGCCGCGTCCCCGGCCGCCGCGACGAAGGTGCCGTTGCGACCGCGGGTCTCGATGACGCCGTCGGCCTCCAGGGCGCGGTAGGACTTGGCCACCGTGTTGGCGGCCAGGCCGAGTTCTTCGGCGAGCCCGCGCACGGTCGGCAGCCGGTACCCGACCGGGAGCGCGCCCGAGCGGGCCTGTTCGGAGATCTGCGCGCGCAGTTGCTCGTACGGGGCGGTGCCGGTGTCCGGGTCGATCACGATCGTCAGAGTCACGGTGCAGATTCTGCACCTCCCGCCCGGAAACCCGGAGGCGGCCCGTCGATTTCCCCGCGTAGGGTCGGCCCCGTCCACGCATCCCCTCTCCGGGAGAGGGCTGCGCCCCGACGCCCGGTCCGGCCACCGGGCGCGCGCGACGGAGGTACACCATGTCCGCACACCCGGCATCACCCGCCGGCGGAGCCGGTGGAAGAAACAGTGACGGGACCGGCAAGGCGACCGGCGAGGTGACCGTCGTCCTGACCAAGGCCGGGCGGACCAAGATCCGCTACCCGGCCCGCAGACTGGCCGACGACGGCAGCCGGGTGACCGTCCTCGCCCCCTGGGCCGCCCCCGGCGTACGGGACTTCGGCTTCGTGACGTTCGCGCCGGGTGACGTGTTCACCGAGCACTACTGGCGCGACCGGTGGTACGCGGTGAAGGAAGTCCGCACGGGCGAGGGCCTGTTGAAGGGCTGGTACTGCGACATCACCCGACCCTGCACCGTCACCGGCGACGAAGTGCGGGTGGAGGACCTGGACTTGGACCTCTGGGTGTCCGCGGACGCCTCGGAGGTCCTGCGGCTGGACGAGGACGAGTTCACGGAGAGCGGGCTCGCCGGGCGTGATCCGGCGGCTGCCGCGGCGGCGGTCGGCGCCCTGGACGCGCTCGAACGCCTCGCCCGCG
Organism: Streptomyces sp. NPDC008125; assembly: GCF_042957125.1. Taxonomy (NCBI): domain Bacteria; kingdom Bacillati; phylum Actinomycetota; class Actinomycetes; order Kitasatosporales; family Streptomycetaceae; genus Streptomyces; species Streptomyces sp. NPDC008125. Next base: position 74,681 of record NZ_JBIBHR010000025.1, on the reverse strand, counting down.
CGGGCCGCCTCCCGGAGCTGCTCGGGGGCGTCGGCGCGTGACCTCCGTACCGTCCGGCCGCCCCTTCCACAGCACTGCCCGCCGGGGCGTCGCCCGCCCAGCCCGCGTCAGACGGCGGGGGCCTCCCGCCCGGCCGCCGGTGCGCCGGCGCACGGCGCGGGTGCCTCGCGGGACGGACCGCCGGCCACGAGTTCGACCTCGAAGCCCGCGTCGTTCTCCAGGTAGGCGGCCCGGTGCCCCTCGCCTCCCGCGTAAGGGTGCCGGTCGGCGAAGAGCAGCCGCCAGCCGTGGCCGGGGGCCTGTGCCACGAGCGCGTCGAGCGCCTCCCGGTCCTCGACGTGGAACGCGAGGTGGTTGAGGCCGGGGCGGAGGCGGTCGTGGGTCCGCGCGACGAGGTCCGGCGACTCCTCGATCACGACGTAGCTGTCGCCGCGCCGCCAGCTGCGGCCGTGCGACCAGCGTTGGTACGGCAGGTGGCCCAGCCGGCCGAGCAGCCAGTCCCAGACGGGTACGGCCGCCGCCAGGTCGGAGACCCACAGTTCGATGTGGTGCACCCGTCCGGTACCGGCCCCGGCGGACGGCAGCGGGACGGCCCGGCGCGGGACGGCGGGGTCGTGGGCGACCGGGTCGCCGTCCTCGTGCCAGTGGATCAGGAAGCGTTCGCCCGACCGGTATCCGTCGAGGCCGGCCCGGCAGTACGCGACCATGTCCTCGGGCAGCGAGTCCAGCCGGAACCAGTCCAGCTCCGAGCACTTGCCGGGCTCCGCGTTGTACGGCGCCCGCTCGGGGTCGTACTCCGCTTCGAAGAACCAGCCGGTGCGCGGGCTGCCGCCGGGGCCCCGGTGGTGCATGACGAGCGCGACGCGCAGTTCCTCCGGCTGGAGGGTGAGGCCGATCTCCTCGGCCGCCTCCCGGACCATCGCCTCGCGCACGTCCTCCCCGTCCTCCAGGTGGCCGGAGGGCAGGTGGAGGAGGCCGTCGGCGTAGCCGGTGCCCGCCCGGCGGGCGAGCAGCACCCGGGGACCGCGCCGGAGGATCAGGTGGACATCGACGACCTCGGTGTGGCGGTAGCGGGGTTCGGCGCGGGCCACGACGGCGTACCGCTCGTCGTCCACGTCCTTGCCCCAGAGGCGGGAGTCCCCGGAGAGCCGTTCGTGGTGGACCCGCTCGGTGTGCGGGGCGAGCAGGGCGGTGAGCAGGGCGGCGGAGACGCCCACCCCGTTCCACACCCCTTCGATCAGGACGAGCCGGCCGCCGGGCTTCAGCAGGCCGAACCAGGTCGCCAGGGCGTCCTCCGGGTCGGGCAGCGCCCAGAGGACGTGCCTGACCAGGACGACATCGAACCGCCGGTCGCCCACGGGCGGCCGGGCGGCGTCCCCGATCAGCACGTCGGCGCCGGTTCCGGCGAGTTTGTCGCGGGCCTGGGCGGCCATGCGGGGCGACTGGTCGACGCCGGTGACCCGGTGACCCTGGCCCGCGGCGAGCAGGGAGAGGCTGCCGGTGCCGCAGCCGAGGTCGAGGATCTCGCAGGAGGTGGCAGGGAGCCAGTTCTGCAGGCGCTGTGCCCAGGCGTCGCGTACGACGGGGTCGAGCAGTCCGTGGTCGGGTTCTTCGTCGAAGGAGTCGGCGGCCTCGTCCCAGTAACTGATCGTCGTCATGGCCTCCATGGTCCCAGCCCGTACCCGCCGCCACGGCACGGACGGTACGAATTGCGACCGGTCGGAGCCGTGGACGGCAAGGGTTGCGGCCGGCAGGCCCGTCGGCGCGAGGTTCCACGGTCCGGGCCACCTGTCACCGGATGATCTTCCGGGCCTCTTACGGACTCACGCCGGCCGTACCGCCGGCCGTACCGGACCGCACGCGTCCCGCCGCCGCGTCCCGTCCCGTCCCGTCCCGTACGGCGCCCCGCCCCGCGCCGGGTACCGGTGCCGGATGCCGGATGCCGGATGCCGTACGGGACCGCCGGTCAGCCGAGGGCCGAGGTGCAGTCCGTCGTGGTGGCGTGGGCCGGGTCGAGCGCGTTGGCCACCTCGTGGAAGGCGATCTTGTCGGTGGTGCCGATGAGGACGTGCTCGGAGACGTCGACCGCGCACAGGTCCTGGAGCAGGACGTTGCGGACGTTCGCGCCGCTCAGGTACTGGGTGCGGTACGGGGTGACGACCTCGTCGTACCGGGTCGAGATGACGGTGTACTTCACCCCGGCCACCGTGTCGGGAACGGAGTTGAGCTTGGTGACGAACGGCGAACCGGCCACCTGGTCGGCGAGGCCGGGGGTGGCGGAGTTCAGCAGGGACTCCGCCCCGGGGAAGTACGGCAACAGCTTGGTCAGCCCCAGGAGGGTGGTGCCGTGGTTGTCGGGGGCGAGCGCGACGAGCGCGTTCACCTTGGCGGCGCCGCCGAGGAACTTCAGGTAGTAGTTCGGCATCATGCCGCCCTGTGAGTGGCCCACGAGGTCGGCCTTGGAGGCGCCGGTGGTGGCGAGCACCTTGTCGACGAACGTGCGGAGCTGGGCGGCCGACTGGTCGATGGGACCGAGGCCGTTGAAGACCGGCACGCCGGGGAGCTGCCCGTAGTCGAGCGAGAAGACGCAGTACCCCCGGGCCACCAGGTAGGGGGCGAGCACGAGCCAGTTGTCGACGGAGTTCCCGAAGGTTCCGTGGACGAGGACCACGGGGCGCGGATGGGCGGCGGAGGGCTTGCAGGCGTAGTCGTTCCAGCCGCTCGTGGTGGCGGCGGCCTCACCGGCCGAAGGGGCGGCCGAGGCGACGGCGGCCGAGGGGCCTGCGAGGGCGGCGACGGCGAGGAGCAGCGCGGCGAGCGTTCTGCGCGCACGGGGGGCTCTCGGTGTACGGGTCCAGGGCAGCATCGTGGGATCTCCTTGCGGCTCAGGGAGTGCGATGTGGGGGTGCGCCCTGTGGCCCGGACCACAAGCTTTATGTGCTCATGCCAAATTACGCATGAGTAGATTCGCGGGGGAAGTTACGCGTCGGTAAAAAATCCCCCGCCACCGAGGCTCACCCCACCCCCTCCCCCGCCCGGCGACGGAGCGCGCCACCGGCACCCCGGCACCCCGGCACCCCGGCACCCCGGAATCGAACATCACCCTCCCCGCCGGGCCTGGAAGGTGATGCGCCACACCCCGGGCGGGACCCCGGAAGGCGCCTCGGCCCCAAGTGCCGTACCGCGCGACGAGGGTGACGGACCGGCACCCCACTCCCACACCCCTTGTTCGAATACTTCCGCACCGGCCGGAGTCCCGCCCGCTCGCCGACCAGCGGTGATGGAGTTAAGGTAATCGAACGAACGTACGAGGAACGTATCGGGCAAAGGTCGGAAATGGGGTGGCGGAATGGAGGTACGGCATGGCGGGCTTCGCCCATCTGCACGTCGCGTCCGGTTACTCCGCCCGCTACGGCGCCTCGCACCCCGAGCACCTCGCGCGGCGGGCGGCCGAACTCGGCATGGCGGAACTCGCGCTCACCGACCGCTCCACCGTGACCGGCGCTGTTCGATTCGCTCAGGCATGCGCCCGGGAAGGGGTACGGCCGGTCTTCGGCATCGACCTCGCGGTGGAGGCCCTCGCCCCGCCGCCTCCGGCCGGGCGCCCGCGCACCCCGGCGCGCGGGGGCGCCCATGTCGTCGAACCGCCGCTGCGCGTCGTGCTGCTCGCCCAGGACCGCTCCGGCTGGGCGCGGCTCTGCCGCATCACTTCGGCGGCGCACGCCGGCGCGGTGTCCGGTACGGCGCCGGTGGTGCCGTGGGCCGCACTGCGTGAGCACGGCGGCCCCGGTCTGACCGTGCTGCTGGGCCCGCTGTCGGAGCCGGTACGCGCGCTGGCCGCGGGCCGCGAGGACGTCGCGGTGAAGCTGCTGGCGCCGTGGCAACAGCTCTTCGGGGCCGGGCTGCGCCTTGAGGCCGTGGCGTACCGGCGGGCCGGCACGGGCCCGGGGTCGCTGCGGCTGGCCGCCCGTACCCTGGCGCTGGCCGACCGTACCGGCGTCACCGCCGTGCTCTCCAACGCGGTCCGCTACGCCGACCCCGCCCAGCACCGCCTGGCCGACGTACTGGACGCCGCACGGCTGCTGCGCCCCGTCGACCGGCGCCGTCTGGACAGCGGGCAGCGCTGGCTCAAGGGCGAGGGCGCCATGGTCGCCGTCGCCCGGGCGGTCGCCGCGTCCGCCGGTCTGGACGACCGCCGGGCGCGCCGGCTCCTCGCGGACACCGCCGCGACGGCCGCCGGATGCGCCCTCGACCCGGCGGCGGACCTCGGGCTGGGCGCCCGCCACTTCCCGGAGGCCTCCCTGTTCGGCGCCGGCCCGGACACCGGGGGCGCCGCCCGGCTGCTGCGGACACGCGCCGAGGCGGGCCTGGTCCGGCGGGGCCTGGACCGCGACGCGGACGCCCGGGAGCGGCTGGACACGGAGCTCGGGGTGATCTCCCGGCTGGGGTACGACTCGTACTTCCTCGCCGTCGGCCAGGTGGTGGCGGACATCCGGGAGCTGGGCATCCGGGTCGCGGCCCGGGGCTCCGGGGCGGGCTCGATGGTCTGCCACACCCTGGACATCGCCACCGCCAACCCGCTGGAACACCGGCTGCTGTTCGAACGCTTCCTCAGCGAGCGGCGCGGTTCGCTCCCGGACATCGACATCGACGTGGAGTCGGCGCGGCGGCTGGAGTGCTATGACGCGGTCTTCGCCCGGTTCGGCAAGGAGCGGGTCGCGGTCACCGCGATGCCCGAGACCTACCGGGCCCGCCGGGCGCTGCGGGACACCGGCCTCGCGCTCGGCATCGCGCCGGACGAGGTCGACCGGATCGCCAAGAGCTTCCCGCACCTGCGGGCCTCGGACATCACGAGCGCCCTCGCGGAGTTGCCCGAGCTGCGGCAGCTGGCGTCGCGGGCGGAGCGGTACGGGCCGCTGTGGGAGCTCGCCGAGGGACTCGACTCCCTGGTGCACGGGATGGCGATGCACCCGTGCGGGGTGATCATCAGCGACGCGGGCCTGCTCGACCGGCTGCCGGTGCAGCCCACCCCGCAGGGCGACTACCCGATGGCCATGGCGGCGAAGGAGGAGGTGGAGGCCCTGGGCAACATCAAGCTCGACGTGCTCGGGGTGCGGATGCAGTCCGCGATGGCCCACGCCGTCGACGAGATCGAACGCGCGACCGGCGACCGGATCGACCTGGACGACCCGGCGCAGGTGCCGCTCGACGACGTCTTCGCGTTCAAGCTCATCCAGCAGAGCGAGACGATCGGGCTGTTCCAGCTCGAATCGCCCGGCCAGCAGGATCTGCTCTCCCGCCTCCAGCCCCGCAACCCGCAGGACGTCATCGCCGACATCAGCCTCTTCCGCCCGGGACCGGTCGCCGGAGGCATGCCCGAGCGGTACGTCGCCGCGCGGCACGGCCGGGCCCCCGCCTACGCCCACCCGGACCTCGAACCGGTGCTCGCCGACACCTACGGGGTGACCATCTGGCACGAGCAGATCATCGAGACCCTCTCCGTGATGACCGGCTGCGACCGGGCGATGGCCGAGGTGGCCCGCCGGGCGCTCGGCGACCGGAAGCGGCTGCCCGCCATCGGCAGATGGTTCCACGACCACGCGTCGGCGCGGGGGTACGACCCCGGGGTCCGCGCGAAGGTGTGGGCGACCGTGGAGGCGTTCGGCGCCTACGGTTTCTGCCGCGCGCACGCGGTGGCCTTCGCCGTACCGGCCCTGCAGAGCGCCTGGCTCAAGGCGCACCACCCGGCCTTCCTCCTCGCCGGGCTGCTCGAACACGATCCCGGGATGTGGCCCCGGCGCGTCATCGTCGCCGACGCCCGCCGCCGGGGCGTGCCCGTGCTGCCCGTGGACGTCAACCGCTCCCGTACCCGGTACGTGGTGGAGCGGACCGGCGACGAGCGGTGGGGGGTGCGGCTCGCGCTGTCCTCCGTACGCGGCATCACCGAGGACGAGAGCGCCCGGATCGAGGCGGGCGCGCCCTACGACTCGCTGTCGGACTTCTGGCAGCGGGCCCGTCCCAGCCGGCCGCTGGCCGAACGGCTGGTCGAGATCGGCGCGTTCGGCGGGCTCGGCGGGGGCCCGCTCACCCGGCGGGACCTGCTGCTGCACGTCGCCGAGCTGCACCGGCAGTCCCGCGTCCGGTCCGCCGGCGACGGGCAGCTCGCCCTCGACGCGGGGGCGGCGGGCGGGGCGGAGCCGAGCGGTCTGCCGGAGATGACCGGCCGCGAGGCCCTGGACGCCGAGCTGAACACGCTGGGCATCGACGTGTCCCGGCACCTCATGGTCCACCACCACCGGCTGCTGCGGGAGATCGGCGCGACGGACGCCGCGCACCTGGCCGACGTGCGCCAGGGGCAGCAGGTCCTCGTCGCCGGGGTGCGGGCCTCCACCCAGACCCCGCCGATCGCCAGCGGCAAGCGGATCATCTTCGTCACCCTGGAGGACGGCTCGGGCATGGTCGACCTGGTCTTCTTCGAGGACTCCCACCCGGCGTGCGCGCACACCGTCTTCCACAGCGGACTGCTGCTGGTGCGCGGCACCGTGCAGGTACGTGGCAACCGGCGGTCGGTCGTCGGCACCATGGCCTGGGACCTGGACCGGATCGCGGCGGCCCGCCGCGACGACGGCCCCGCCGCCGCGCTCGCGCTGCTCGGCGGGGAGCGCCCGCACCCGACGCCCGCGCAGCCGGGGCGCACCCTGGCCAACGGCACCTCGGGCGCCCGGCTGCACCCGTACGCCGACCTCCAGCCGGCCGGCAGCCGCTCGGCCGACCTGCGCAAGCTCGGTCACACCAGCCAGGGGAGCGCGGGATGACGCCCCCTCGCCCGGCCCGCCGCCACATCGCCCATCTCCACCTGCACGCCGTGCCGGACGAGGAGCGGTACGCCGACGTCGTCGAGCTGATGTCCGGCATCACCCCGCACGTCCAGGCCGTGCCGCCCGACGCCGTCCAGCTGGACCTCACCTCGGCGCTGCGCTACTTCGGGCTGGCCCCGTACGACCTGGTGCAGATGGTGATGCTCCGGCTGTTCGCGCTGTACGGGATCGAGTGCGGCGCGGGGCTCGCGGGCAACCGCATGCTGGCCGCCATGGCGGCCGACGCGTCCGGGCCGGGGCAGACCACGGAGGTCCCCGGCGACCGGGCGGACTCCTGGCTGCGCCCCCGCCCGGTCACCGCGCTGCCCGGCATCGGCCGCGCCACCGCCACCACGCTCGGGCGGTACGGCGTGCACACCATCGGCCAGATCGCCGACCTCCCGCCGCTGACCCTCCAGCGTCTGCTCGGCGCCGGTCCCGCCCGGCTGCTGGCGGAACGCGCGCACGGCCGCGACCCGCGCCCGGTCGTGCCGCGGGAGCCTGCGGCCCACCTCTCCGTCGACCGGGTGCTCGACCGGGACTGCCTCGATCCCGGCCTGCACCACCGGGCGGTGCTGGGGCTCGCCGAGCGGCTGGGCCAGCATCTGCGCGCCGGGCACCAGGTCGCCGGGCGCCTGACGCTCACCGTGCGGTACGCCGACCGGACGTCCAGCACCCGTACCCGTACCTCCCCCGAGCCCACCGGCCACTCCCCCCTCCTCGCCGCCACCGCCCTGGGGCTGCTGGACTCGCTCGGTCTGCAACGCGCCCGGGTGCGCGCCTACACGCTGCGCGCGGACGGCCTCTCGCCGGCCGGGGACGCCCCGCGCCAGCTCTCCATGGACCCGGTCGACGACCGGTCCCGCGCCGTCGAAGCCGCCTCGGACCGGGCACGCCGCCTCTTCGGCGCCGGGGCCGTACGGCCGGCGACCCTGGCACCGGCACCGGCACGGACACCGCGCAGGCGCCCGCCGGCCGCGTGACGTACGGCCGGTGTGCCCCTTGTGAGCCATTCGGCCCGCCCCGCCTGCGCGGCGCCCCGCTCGCGCCGAGCGTGGGGACATGAACTTCGCCGGCGAGGTCAAACAGGCCGTCACGCCCCGGGCAGCCCTGCTCGTCCTCGGTGTGCTCGTCCTGCAACTGCTCTTCATCCTTTCCTACGTGGGCGCCCTGCACCGGCCGGTCCCCACCGACGTCCCGTTCGGTGTCGTGGCTCCCCCGCAGGCGTCCCAGCAGCTGATCACCGCTCTGGACGGGCTGCCGGGCGGCCCGCTGGACCCGCGCGCCGTGGACGACGCCGCCGAGGCGCGCCGGCAGATCATGCACCGCGAGATCGACGGCGCGCTGGTGGTGAACCCGTCCGGCACGACCGACACCGTGCTGGTCGCCTCCGGCGGCGGCTCCGCGCTCTCCAACTCCCTGGGGAAGATCACCACCGAGGTCCTGGCCCAGCAGCAGCGCACCGCCCGGGTCGTGGACGTGGCCCCGGCCTCCTCCGACGACTTCGACGGGCTCTCGTCGTTCTACCTGGTCGTCGGGTGGTGCGTGGGCGGGTACCTCTGCGCCTCGATCCTCGCGATCAGCGCGGGCTCCCGGCCGGCCAACACGCGGCGCGCGCTCATCCGCACTCTGGTCATGGCGCTGTACGCGGTGCTGGGCGGGATCGGCGGTGCGCTCATCATCGGCCCCGTCCTCGGCGCGCTGCCCGGCAGCTTCTGGGGACTGGCGGGGCTGGGCGCGCTGGTCGTCCTCGCCACCGGGATGATCACCCTCGCGCTGCAGGCGCTGACCGGCGTCGTCGGCATCGGACTGGCCGTCCTGGTCATCGTGATCGCCGGCAACCCGAGCGCGGGCGGTGCCTTCCCGCTGCCGATGCTGCCGGACTTCTGGCGCGCGATCGGCCCGGCCCTGCCCCCGGGGGCGGGCACCTGGGTCGCCCGCTCGATCGCCTACTTCCGGGGCAACGCGGTCACCGGCCCCCTGCTGGTCCTCTCCGCCTGGGCCGTCGTCGGTACGGCCCTGACCCTGCTGCTCTCCCTGCGGCACCACCGGACCGGGCCCGCCGGGGACACCGCGGGCACCGGTCCCGGCGCACCAGGAACCCCGGGAGCACCTCCAGGGGGCGCACATACCCTTTGATCCCGTTCCTCTCCCAACAGGTAGTGCGCGCAAGCCCGTTGATGGCCCATCATCGAAGGGGCAGCAGTACCGGGCGCACCGCGCCCGGGCGGCCGGGCGACCTGAGGAGGTACGGGTGCGCAACCGGGTGCGCGTGGCGGACGGACGTCACCTGATCGTGGAGCGGCAGGGGGACCCACGCGGAAGACCCGTCTTCCTGCTGCACGGAACCCCGGGCAGCCGGCTCGGACCCGCTCCGCGCGGCATGGTCATGTACCAGCGCCAGACCCAGCTCATCACCTACGACCGGCCCGGCTACGGCGAGTCCGACCGGCATCCGGGCCGCACGGTGAGCGATGTCGTCGAGGACGTACGGACCATCGCCGACGCCCTCGACCTGGAGCGGTTCGCCGTGGTGGGCCGCTCCGGCGGCGCCCCGCACGCCCTGGCCTGCGCGGCGCTGATGCCGGGTCGGGTGACCAGGGCGGCCGCCCTGGTGCCGCTGGCTCCCTGGGACGCCCCGGGGCTCGACTGGTTCGAGGGGATGGCCGCCTCCAACGTACTGGCGTACTCCACCGCGGCGGCCGACCCGGACAGCCTCACGGAGTCCTTCATCGTCCGCTCGGCCGAGATCCGGATCGACCCGGTCCGGCTCCTGGACGACCTGCGGCGCGAACTCACCGACTCCGACCGGGTGGTGGTGAACGACGCGGGCATCCGCTCGCTGCTGCTGCGCAACTACAGCGAGGGGCTTCGCACTTCGGCCTACGGATGGATCGACGACGCGCTCGCGTTCAGCCGGCCGTGGGGCTTCGACCCGGCCGACATCACCTGCCCGGTGATGCTCTGGCACGGCGAGAAGGACGTCTTCTCACCGGCCAGCCACTCCCGTTGGCTGGGTGGCCGGATTCCGGGCGCGACCACCGTCCTGGAGCCGGCGGCGGCGCACTTCGACGCCCTGTCGGTCCTTCCGCGGGTCCTGAACTGGCTTCTGGACGAGGACGCTTCCGGCGTGGTGTCGATGAACTGAGCGAACGCCTCGTCCGGGAGGGGCGGGCCACCGGTCGGGTGACCCGCCCCTCCCGTGTGCTCACACCTGGATCGGTTCCAGCTCCCGCTCGAACCTCCTCCCGTCCCGCGCGATCCGCGTCATCGGGTGGTCGTCGCCGAGCTGGCGGGCCAGCTCCCCCACGGTCCTCGCCCGCAGCTGCTGGGCCTCCTCGCGCCGGCCGAGGTCCTCCAGCGTGACCGCCGTGTTCCCCACCATGGCCAGCACCTCCGGATGCTGCGCCCCCAGAGCCTTGGCGAGCTGCCCGGCGAGGACCTGCTCCGTCTCCAGCACCAGCTCCGCGTCCCCGAGCGCCGCGGTCGCGCTGGCCAGGTTCATCACGCAGAAGAGCGTGTGCGGGTGGTCCCTGCCGAACAGCTCCCGCATCAGGTCGACGACCCGCCGCGACATCCTGGCCGCTTCCTCCGCCTCCCCCGAGCCGAGCAGGTAGACGGCCAGGTTGTTCTGCGCGGCGAGCGTGTACGGGTGCCGCTCCCCCGGCACCACCAGGTACTGCTCGACCACCTCCCGCGCCGCGTCCCTCGCCTGGACCGCCTCACCGATCGCGTAGAAGTCGGCCGCGAGGTTGAGGTCGCAGGCCAGCGACTCCGGGTTGGGCGTGGTGTACTTCGCCCGGTACCTGGCCCGGGTGGCCAGCGTCAGCCTGCGGGCGTCCTCCAGCTGCCCCGCCCTGCGCAGTGCCACCGCGAGCGCCTTGGCCGCGGAGAGCGTGCCGGGGAAGGCGGGGCCGAGCGTCCTCTTGTAGCTGTCGTACGTACGGCTGAGCAGCGCCACGGAGTCCTCGTACCGGCCCACGTCGCGCAGGTCGCGGGCGAGGCTCACCGCGGAGGAGAGGCTGTACGGATGCTCCGCGCCGAGCACCTCGCTGCGCCGGTCGTACACCTCCTGGTCGATCTCCCTGGCCCGGGAGTACTGCCCGACCAGCCGCAGGTTGAGTGCCAGGTTGTTCGCCGCCGCGAGGGTCCTCGGGTGGCCCTCGTGGAAGATCTGCCCGAACCCCTCACGGGCCTCGTTGGCCAGCTCGATCGCCCGCCCGTACTCCCCGAGCATGCCGAGGTCGGTCGCCAGGCTGCTCGTCGTCATGTAGGTGTGGGGGTGCTCCGCACCCAGGATGTCGCGCTGCCGCCGGAGGGTGATCTCGTCGAGCTCCTTCGCCTCGACGTAGCGTCCGCGCGAGCGGAAGATGTTGGAGATGTGGAAGCAGAGGTAGAGGTACTGGATGTCCTCCTTCCCCAGCATCTCCGCCCAGTCGGCGCGGAGTTCCGCGCCCAGCGCGGCAGCCGTGCGGACGTCGCCGCGCTTCCAGAGGTAGCGGACGCGGTCGATCAGCAGCCTGCGGGTCTCCGGCTCTCCGCAGAGGCGCGCCCCGGACGGCCCCAGATGCGGCCAGATGGTGGCGAACCGCGCCCAGTTCTCCGGGTTGTCGATCGGCTCGTCGTCGTCCGGCCGGGCCCCGGCCAGGACGCGGTGGACCACGTGCCGGGCCTCTCGCTGCTCCTCCTCGCTGAGCTGCGCCTTGATGACGGCCTGCACCAGCCGGTGCACCTGGATCGAGTTGGAGACCTGGTCGACCTTGGCGAGCGCGAAGCGGCCGATCTCCCGGATGACCCGGCCGAGGACGAGCTTCTCCTGGAGGGAGGAGTCGTACGGCTTGAGCGCCTCGATCATCTCCTTGCTGTAGAGGAGGCTCGCGCTGATCGGCTCGGGTGCGAAGAAGGCGCAGAGCTGGAGCAGCCGCACCGCGGCGGGCGAACGTTCCTTGAGCCGCTCGATGGAGACGTTCCAGGTGGCGGCCACGGGCTGCGGGTAGCCGGCCGGCTGGTTGAGGGACAGCACCTGGGCGGCCTGCTCGGCGAGCTGGTCGAGGTAGGTGCCGACGGGGGTCGCCGTCTCCGCGATCCAGGCGGCGGCCTGCTCGACGGCGAGCGGCAGGTCACCGACGGCCGTGGCCACCCGCCCGGCGTCCTCCTCGCTGAGACCGGGGGCGCGGCGGCGGAGGTGTTCGACGGACTCCTCGCGCAGGAAGACGTCGACGGGCAGCGCGTCGCCGTGCTGCGACCAGGTCTGGTTCCGCGACGTCACCAGGATGTGGCCGGAGCCGCCCTGGGGGAAGTAGCGCCTGATGCGTTCGGGGTCGTCCGCGTTGTCGAAGACCAGCAGCCACCGGTCGGTGGGCACCCCGCGGCGCAGCAGGTCGACGGCTTCCTTGGAGGCCGCCGCCATGTCGTCGCCGCCCTGCGTGCCCAGCCGGGCGGCGAGTTCCGCGAGCCCGGCGACCACGTCGTCGGTCTGCTCGGAGGAGATCCACCACACCAGGTCGTAGTCGGCCATGAAGCGGTGCACGTACTCCAGCGCCACCTGCGTCTTGCCGACGCCGCCGAGGCCGTACAGAGTCTGCGGCTGCGGCAGCACCACCGCCAGGCCCCCGCCGAGCTGGTCGCGCATGCGTTCCAGCACCAGGGAGCGGCCGGTGAATCCGGGGTTGCGCGGCGGGGCGTTCCAGATCTTCGGGACCGTGCCGGGGAACCGGGGCCCCGGCGCCGATCCGTCGGCCGGATGGGCCGGGCGGTCCAGCGCGCGCAGCAGGGCGGCCGCGGCGTGGGTCTCGTCGAGCCGGAAGAGGTCCACCGGGTTGCGGTCGATGTAGGCGGAGGTGAGCCGGACGTCCCCGACCCGGAACAGGATCTGGCGCCGGCCGCCGGTCTGGTCCTCGGCGCTGGAGCGCTGCCACAGTTCGGTGGCTCGCTGGGACTTGAGGTAGGCGCTGGAGAGCAGCACGACGGTGCGGGCGGCGGTCTCCGGTGCGGTGACGGGCGGTTCGCGGTCCTCGCGTTCGGTGGAGACATCGCGCGGTACGACGCGGAAGCCGGCCCGGGTGAGGACGGACTCGATCCAGTCCGCCCACATCCGGTTCTCCGCCACGTAGTTGAGGAAGATGTCGGCGGGGAGCGTGGGCCGGCGCCGGGTGAAGGCGTCGCGGATGCGCAGCCGGACGTCCTCCGCGACCGGTGGCATGGAGGTGACCTCCTGGTCGGTGACGACCGCCACGAGGCGTTCGAAGGCGGAGAGCAGCGAGTTGGTGAGCCCGGCTTCGTCGCCGAAGGTCGCGAGCGTCTCCTCGTACGCGTAGTAGGGGCGGTACGGGATCTCCACCGCGCCCCAGTAGGCGGTGAGTTCGTCGCCGGACAGGTTGCGCGGCAGCCGGTCGAACTTGAAGCGGGCGAGGGCCCGTCCGGCGTCGGCCTTCTCCTTCTCGCCCTCGTCGATACGCATCGGGACGGGGTAGATGGCGATCGGCCGCCCGCTGTAGCGCTCGGCCGTCTGGCGGGCCACGGAGGCGGCGCCGTCGATGGACTGGTCGCTGAGGGTGAAGCAGTCCACCAGTACGTCCGGGAGGTGGACGGTGCAGATGTCGGCGATGTCGCTGAGGCCGGTACGGCTGTCGATGAGGACGTAGTCGTAGTTGTTCTTCATGTCGTCGCGCAGGGCGTCGAAGAAGCTCCCGCCGCCGAGCCGGTCGTAGAAGTTGTCCCAGTCGAAGGTGGAGACGGCGGCGGAGTACTCGCGGTTCTGACGGCCGGCCGAGACGAAGTCGAGGGTGCCTCCCCGGGGGAACTCCCAGCCGAGCGTCTCCGGCGTCAGGGAGACGGCGTGCTGCTGGATGCGCGCGTAGTCGCGGTGCCAGTCGTCGGTGCGCTGCGCGGGGCTGGTGGCGGCCCAGGCGTACTCGGTGATGAGGTCGATGACACCGGTGGTGGCGCCGAGGGTGGCGGGGTCGAGGAAGGGGTGGAAGAACCGGTGCAGGCCCGGCGCCTCCAGGTCCCAGTCGACGGCCAGCACCCGTTTGCCGTTGGCGGCCAGGATCCAGGCGGTGTTGGCCAGGGCCATGGTGCGGCCCGTGCCTCCCTTGTACGAGTAGAAAGTGACGATCCGCCCGTCACGGCCGGCTGTCATACGTCCTCCGCTTGCGTCCCAGGGTCGAGCGTGTCGGGTATGAACTGTGTGTGGCCCATGGGGCCCGTCAGCCGGGTGCGTTCACCGTGCCCGCCACCCGCGGTGGGCGGATAGGCGGTCGCGTTGCGCAGATACTGCTGCGCGGCGACTTCGACGACCTGCGGCAGGATCTGGCCGAACGCCTCCATGGTGGGGACTCCTTTGGCCGCGACGCGGCAGAAGGCGCGTCCCTGGCTCATCTTGACGGGCATGGTCTGTTCGAGGATCGCGGTGAGTTCCGCCTCCTCGGCGGTGCTCTGCGGGTCGTCGCGGTTCCACGGGACGACCAGGGTCACCCAGGGTCTGTTGTCGGCGTCGAACGCGGCGAGTCTGCGGCGGCGGTCCTCGTCCCGGAGCGCCCACCGGTCGAGGATGAGGATCTCCGGCGTGGTGGGTGCCCGCTTGTCGGCGGACAGTTCCTGTCCCTCGGACTGTCCCTGGTCCTCGTCGAACGAGCCGATGACGGCCTGGTAGTTGAGCGAGCGGACGAGTTCCTCGGTGACGTAGGCCAGCGGGCGTGCGGCGGCCGGGTGGTAGGGGTTCCAGTCCTGCGGATTGTCGCCGTAGTAGGCCTCGTCCCGCCCGGGCGGGAGATCGTGGCGGGTGGGTGCGGCGATGGTGATCCGCATCGGTTTCGGTGCCCCCGCACCGCTGCTGCGGGATCCGAAGGCGCTGGGGGCGAGGCGGTAGTCGACGGGTCTTCCGGTGTCGATCCGCACGGTGTCGGCGACGGTGACGATGCGCTTGGCCAGCTCGTACACGGCTCGTTCGTACTCCTGGGCGAAGAGCCGGAGCTTGATCAGGCCGTAGAGCCCGTCACTGACGTAGCGTTCCCCGAAGTCCCGGTGGTTGAACTGGATCCGCTCGGCTGAGCCCGGTAACTGACTGGGTGGCACCGGTACCCAGAGCGCCGGGACGATCGCCTCGGCGGGCTGGTTGGAGCGGGCGCGATGGTGGATCGCCCGCTGCTCGAAGGCGTACCACTCCTTGCCGCACATCTCACTGGCGAAGTAGCGCGGCGAGAACAGCGGAACGAAGACCCGGCAGGTGGCGAGCACCGCGCCGAGCCGTTCCGACCAGCCCTCGCCGGATCGTATTTCCCGGTCCATGAACCCCGCGGAGGTACCCGCGGGGAGATCGGTCATGGCCATCACATGGCCGCAGAGATCTTGGAAAAGGCGTTCGACCCACATATCCGGGTCCGTTCCACCGCCGTACCCCGGTGTGTGCGCGTAACTGAGAAAGAAGTACGGCCGATGATCCGACGCTCGCTGTTGCATCATGCGTGCACACGACCCCCGTCCTGTGTGAGCACCCACATCCGATGCTCCGGAGTGAATGCGAGCGAATTCATCATTCCGGAGCGGACCGCTCTCCACCCCTTCGATCTTCGGTCATTCACCGCCCCGTTTCAGTCATCTCCCCCGCAGCATCGATCACTTACCTTCTTGATCGAAGATTGTCCCGGAGTCGCCGTTCCTGCTGACCCCCTGGGCACCGCTGAGCTCCTTTCGGATCACGTCCAGCAGACGCTTCCCGTGGACGGTCGCTTCGGGAGCTCCTTCCAACAGGTCGAGCGCTTCCTGCACGCCCGCGGGGAATTCCGGATCGAACAGCCCGACGCCCACGCGCTCATGCGTCTCGGCCAGCAGACGGGAGAACGGAACGGCGGTGCCGTCCCAGGGCGACAGATAATCCCAGTCCCCGTCCGCCGCGTACAGGTCCGTGACGTCGCACAGGGCCCGCAGCTCGCTTCTGCGGTATGCCCGCACCATCCCGGCCGCCGCTCCGGGGCCGTCGGCGTCCACCGGGACTCCGAGCGCTCCGTGGCCACGGGGGCGCTCGGGCCGGCAGCCGCCGGCCAGCGGGGTGACGGTGGTCACCGCTTCCGCCATGGCCGCGGCCATCGCCGGAGCCATGGCCTCGATCCGGGCCCAGGCGTGGGCGAGCGCCACCCCGAAGGCTTCGAAGGCCTCGGGCTCCAGACGGCCGGCGGCGGGCGCCGCGTAGCAGTCCCGGTAGGGGTCGAGATCGTCCACCGCCCAGCCGGGCAGCCCGGCCACCGCGAGCCGTCGGACCGGCCGCCAGCCGCCGCCCGGCTCCCCGAACGCGACGCGCACCTCCTCGCCGCTCCCGCGCTCCACCACGAAGCCGCCGGGCACGCCGCGGACGAGGACCGTCCCGTGGTCGCCCGCGCCGTCGAGCGTCAGCTCGCCGAGGGTGGGCAGGAACAGCCCGGCTCCCCGGTGGACCACCGGCACGGCGTCCGTCGCACCGGCGCGCAGGGCCGCCGCGGCCACGTACGAGGTGAGCCGCGAGGCCTCCGCGACGGCCCGGTCACGGTCCCGGTCGGAGCGGAGGCCCTCCACGGTCTCCTGGAGCCAGGAACGCGCGTACGGGTGGGCGAGCACGTGGTCCAGGCCTGCGGCACCCGCGGCCGACTCCTCCAGGGCACCCGCCGTCTCCCACGCCCGCGCCCAGGGCTCGCCCGCGAGGCCGTCGAGCACCGCGTGGAGGCCGGCCAGCAGCGTGCGGGTGAGCTCGTGGTGCTCGGCGGCCGTCCCGGCCGGGCCGGTCAGGGCGGGAGAGACGAGGGCCGACCCCGTACGCTCCTCGATCCCGCGCACCAGCGCCTCGAGATCCGCGCAGTACACGGACGGGTTGTCGAATCCGTTGGAGGAGCGGTAGCGGTGGGTGTAGAGCCCGCCGCCGCACGAACGTACGACGGGGCAACCGCGGCAGCCCTCGCTGACGCCTGCCAGACCGAGCTGGCGGGCCTGGACTCCCGGATGGGCGGCGACCTGGTCGAAGGAGTGGGTGAAGACGTCGAAGCCCGTGGCGGCGGCGCCCTCGTACGCGCTCTTGAGCGAATCCACCTGTTCCAACTGCCCGTCGGTCTCCACGACGACCAGGTCGGTGGGGGCCAGCCCGAGCGATTCGGTGAGACTCGGCCCGCCGCTCAGGGTGGACAGCACCGAGGAGAACAGCCGGACCGGCACCGGACGCCCCTGCTCCTGCCAGCGGTCGAAGATCGCGAGGAGCCAGTCGGCGTAGGCGACGGGCGACCCGTCGGGACGTGGCGGCGGGTCGTCCCACGTGGCGTGCGGAAGGAGGAAATCGATGAGCGGTGGTTCGAGTCCGGTCAGGGCGTCGAGCACCGCGTGCGGGTCGTTGGCGATGTCGATCGTGCAGAGGAGGCCGAGGTTCAGGTGGCGGTAGCGCTCCTGCCGGAGCAGCTCGACGGCTCTGAGCACGAGGGGATGGCTGCTGCGGCCGTCGGCGAAGCGGCGGTGGCGGTCGTTGGCCGCCCGGTCGCCGTCGAGGGAGATGCCCACCTTGACGTCGAACTCGGCGAAGAGGTCCAGATAACGTGGACCGAGCTGAAGGCCGTTGGTGTGGATACGGAGATCCAGTTCGGCGACCCCGGCGAGCGCGGAGCCGAACTCCTCGCAGATGCGGCGCAGACGCGCGGGGCCCGCGAGCAGCGGCTCCCCTCCGTGCAGGATCACTGACACGGAGGGCAGTGCGTGTGTCCCGGCGTGCTCGGCCAATCGCTGAGCAGTCCGCTGAATCACCTGGTCAGAGATTGTTTTTGGGCGGGTTCGCCAACTCTGGTCAGCATGTTCATAGACATAGCAATGATCACAGGCGAGATCACATCTGCTGTGAACCTTCAGAACGATTTCACGGAATGGGACCGGGGGTCCTGTCATTCCGTCAGTCTAGCCATCGGCACCAGGTGCGTCGGCGATGCGTGGGCGGCACAATGCCGCGGCACGCCCCCTCGGGCGAACTCGGATCAGAGCGAAGAGTTGAACGTCGACGTCCTGTTCGAGCGACCGCCCGGAACCGCGACGATCCGTCCGAGCTTTTCGGCCGCGGCGCCACCGGCCGTCTCGATCTTGGAGAGCGGCACGCGGCTGATCTTCGCAGTGGCGAAGGAGGAGGGGAATGCGTGAGTCATGACGGCCGTCCTTGATTGGCTCGTTCCGGACATGGAAACTGCGCCGGCCAGCTGCACCATTGCAGTGTCCGGCGCCACGACTTTACCCTCAGAATCTCGGCGAGCACATCTTCCCAGGCCTGTATACCTCCATTCGAGAACGGAAGTTGCTCGATTGGCGGATTGGGCCATTCCATCAACAGGGCTCCCCCTGTTTCGATCACCGGAGCGGACATGACAGCGATTCCTGAACCCCTGCGGTCCATGGTCTTCAGGGACGCCGACCTGCCCGAACTCTTCCACCGCACCGACGCCGTCGCCGTCGCCCGGCAGCGGGAGGCCGTCCGTACGACCCGCTCCCAACTCGCGCTCCTGGTCCTCGGGGCGATACCCGCAGCGCTGCCCTGGAGCGTGGAGGTCGGCGACTCGCTGCAACTCCTGGACTTACTTGGGGCGTTGGCCTACGCGGGCGTTCTGGTCGCGACTCTCCTCGCCTCGCACCGCAAAGCGAAGTCGCACTGGCAACTCAACCGCTCAGCGGCGGAGTTCATCAAGTCGAACTGCTGGCGCTACGCGGTGCACGGCTCTCCGTACGACACCACCACGCAGCATCCCGAGGCCGTGTTCGCCAGCAGGCTGGAGGAGGGACTCCAGGAACTGCGGAAGGCCGGCTGGGACGATCCCCGCGACGGTCTGGACGGGCCGGACGGGGGGATCATCACGGAAGCCATGCGGGAGTTGCGGGACAAGGCGTTCACCGTGCGCAAGGAGACATACGTACGGGACCGGCTCATCGAGCAGCGCCGCTGGTACCGGAGGCGGCAGTTGGTCTCACGGCGGAGTGCGCTGGTCTGGTCGGGCACGGTCGCGGCGCTGACGGCGCCGGCGCTGGTCCTCTGCCTCGTGCAGACCTTCGGGACGGGCCGCTCCTTCGGGCTGACCGGGGTGCTGTCGGCCGCCGCCGCCGCGTGCCTGGCCTGGAACGAGATGCGCCGCCACCACCCGTTGGTCTCGGCGCACTCCGCGGTCGAGAAGGACCTGGAGTCGATGCAGGCGGCGATGGAGACCTCGCTCACCGAACGCCAGTGGCCGGCGGCGGTCTTCGAGACCGAGCGCATCGTCTCCCCCGAGCACACGGACTGGCTCGCCCGGCACCGGATGTGACACGCCGTCCGTTCCGTCGGACCCGCGCTCAGTCGCGGCGCACGCCGTCGCGCCAGATCACGGTGACCGGGCGGCCCAGGGCGCGCGCGTAGGTGACGATGTCGCCGGTGCCGCCCAGGCCCCGGGCCGGGAGGCCGTCCCAGACGGCCACGAGCCGGTCGCAGTGGTCGGCGATCCAGGTTCCCGCCGCGTAGTACGCCTCGTCCGTGGAGTGGCGGAAGTCGAGCCGCACCTTCCGCCGGGCGAGGGACGTGAGGGCGAGGTAGTCCTTCAGCCCCGCCTTCTCGTCGAAGCACTCCTCGTAGTCGTCGCTGGGGATCACCGCCGTCAGCCGCGCGCCGCGCGCGAGGGCCAGCCGGGCGAAGAGCTGGTCCGCCCCCACGGCGAGGCTGGAGAGCGCCTCCAGCGGCTCCCCGGCCTCGTCCAGCGCCCTGCGCAGCCCCTCGCACACGTGGGCGTAGGCCTCCGGGGGAATGGAACGGTGTCCGGTCACTCCGATGCGGTGCACGGGCCTGGAACCCCCTGGGTGTCTGCGGGGGCCGGAGGGTGGACCTCCGTACGGACTCGGCGTCCGCCCCCGTCGCTCCTCTGCGTCCGACCGTGAGGCCATCATCGCGCAGAGCGGGGGGCGCGCGGGAGCCCCCGTCCGGGGCGAACGGGGGCTCGGGGAGGCCTGCGGAGTCACACGACCGGGCCGCGGGCCGGGTCCGCGGGGCCACCGGGGCCCACGGGGTGTCGAACCCCGACGGGCGCCGGCGGACCGCGGGATCAGGGTCAGAAGACACTGACTCCGTACGCGCTCAGTGCTTCGGTGACGGGCTGGAAGAAGGTCGTGCCGCCCGAGGTGCAGTCGCCGCTGCCGCCCGAGGTGAGGCCGATCGCCAGGGTGCCGGAGTAGAGCGGGCCGCCGGAGTCGCCGGGCTCGGCGCACACGTTGGTCCGGATCAGGCCGGAGACGATCTCCCCGTTGCCGTAGTTGACGGTGGCGTTGAGGCCGGTCACCGTACCGCTGTGGATGCCGGTGGTGGAGCCGCGGCGGGTCACGGACTGGCCGACGGTGGCGTTGGCCGCGCCGGTGATGTCCACGCTGCCCACGGTGCCGCTCTTGGTGACGCTGCTGTTGGTGTAGGTCACCAGGCCGTAGTCGTTGCCCGGGAAGCTGGATCCCGAGGTGGTGCCGAGCGTGGTGGTGTGGGCCGAGTTGGACCACCAGGTACCCGCGCCGTCGGTGCAGTGACCGGCGGTCAGGAAGTAGTAGGTGCTGCCGCTGCGGACGTTGAAGCCGAGCGAGCAGCGCCAGCTGCTCGCGTAGATCGCGTCGCCGCCCGAGATCAGCTTGCTGAAGGTGCCGGCCGTGCGCTCGATGCGCAGGGCGCCCGCCTCGTCGCCCGCGCTCTCCTTGATCTTCGCGATCTCGGCCTGGGTGACCGTGCTGTCCACGGTGACGACGAGGTGCTTGGTGGCGGGGTCGACGCTCCAGGCCGTGCCCGGGACGTCGGCGGTGAGCACGGCGTCGCTCGCGGCGGTGAGCTGGGCGGTACTGAACGTTCCGGCCGACTCGGCGTTGGCCGCCGGGACGGCGAGCGCCGCTACGGCGACCAGACCCGCCGCGATGGCGACGGCCCTGCTGCGTCTGGCGGTGGTGCTGCGGGGGGTGGTGCGCTTGATCCTCACTTCGCGTTCCTCCAAAGGGGAATCAGTGGTCCGTCCGTGGGGTGGCGGACCCGTGAGGCGCAGTCGGGCATCGGGCTTCCGGCACGCGTTCGCTATGCGGATGCCGTGTTCCTGACAAACGCTGATGGGGAGTATTTGCGACCGGCCGCGCGTGGCGCAAGGGCGCCTTTCGGCCGCCCCCGGGCCGTACGGACGCGGGAACGCCCCGGCCCCGGCAGCATGGTCGCTGCCGGGGCCGGGGCGGGGAGAAGCCGGTTCAGCCGTCGAGCCGCTTCCGCTCCCCCGCCGGGACGGCGACCGGAAGGGTGTTGCCCGGCGGCGGGAAGGGGCAGATGAAGTGGTCGGCGAAGGCACACGGCGGCAGCAGCGCGCGGTTGAAGTCGACCGTCACCGAGCCGTCCGCCGCGGGGGCGGCGGGCCGCAGGAAGCGGAACCGGAAGCTGCTGTCACCGCTGGTCGCGTCGGCGAAGACGATCCACAGCGAACCGTCCGGCTCGACCGCGGCCTGGAGGGTGTGCTCGGCTCCGTCCACGACGAACGTCGCCTCGCCCGCGAGTTGGAGACCGCGCTCGACGCCGTCGGCGTTCTTCACCCGGACGGTACGGTCCTCGTACCGGCGGAAGGTGCCGGACAGGCTCCAGCGCGCGTCGTACGGCGTCGCCTCGATCGACCTGAACGCGCGCCGGTTCGGCGCCGCCGGATCGAAGTCGCGGACCGCCCAGAGACCCTCGCGGCGGAGCACGACGAAGCGTCGTTCGCCGAGGGCCACGCGGGCGTCGTCGACCGGCCCGCTGTCGGGACGGAGGCGTACCTCCCCGGTGAGCGGCTTGCCGTCGACGGTCAGGCCGTCCTCGGCCCCGGCGGTGAGCACCAGGTCGTCGCCGTCTTCGCGCCACTCTCCCGGGACGGCCGGAATTCGCCCTTCCGGGTAGTCGGCGAGCCAGTGCGTCCCGGCCAGCGCCAGCGGTCCGTAGGGCGCCGCCGCGGCGGCGATGCGCCCCTCGTGCCAGCTCTGCCACTCCTGCGTTGCGTTCGTGCTCATGTGCTCAACCTTTCCATACGGGTTCGGGCAGCCCGAGGTGTGCCCGCAGGGTGGAACCGGTGTACTCGGACCGGAACGCGCCGCGTTCCTGGAGCAGGGGGACGACCCGGTCGACGAAGTCGTCGAGGCCGCCGGGCGTGAGGTGCGGGACGAGGATGAACCCGTCCGCCGCCCGCCGGTCGACGAAGTCGGTCATCTCGGTGGCGACGGTCTCCGGGCTGCCCACGAAGGACTGCCGGGTGGTGGTCTCGATCACGGTCTCCCGGATGGACAGCCCCTTCTCCTCCGACAGCGCCCGCCACCGGGCCGCCACGGCGAACGGGTCGGCGATCCTGACCCGGCCCTGGGCGAACTCGGAGTCCGGATCCGGGTCGATCGCGGGGAACGGTCCGTCGGGATCGTACGAGGACAGGTCGCGGCCCCAGACCTGTTCGAGGGCGAGGATCGCGTTCTGCGGGGAGACCTGGAGGCGGCGGATCCCGGCGGCGTACTCCTGGGCCTCCTCGTCGGTGTCGGCGACCACGGCCCTGGCCCCGGGCATGATCTTCAGGTCGTCGGGGCCCCGGCCGTACGCCGCCAGCCGCCCCTTGATGTCCGCGTAGAAGGTACGTCCGGCCTCCAGGGTGCCGTGCCGGGTGAAGATCACGTCGGCGGCGGAGGCCGCGAAGTCGCGGCCCTCGTCCGAGTCCCCGGCCTGGATGACGACCGGATGTCCCTGCGGCGACCGGGGGAGGGTGAACTCGCCGGAGATGTCGAAGTGCTGTCCCCGGTGCGCGAACGGCCGGGGCGTCCCGTCCGGCGTCCAGGAGTCCCACAGCTCGCGCGCGGTGGAGACGAACTCGGCGGCCCGGGTGTACCGGTCGGCCCGGTCGAGGAAGCCGCCCCGGCGGAAGTTCTCGCCGGTGAAGGCGTCCGAGGAGGTGACCACGTTCCATGCCGCGCGACCTCCGCTGAGGTGGTCGAGGGTGGCGAACCGGCGGGCCAGCTCGTACGGCTCGTTGAAGGTCGCGTTCACCGTGGCGGCGAGCCCGAGCCGGTCGGTGACGGCGGCGAGCGCGTTCAGCACGGTGAGGGACTCCGGCCGCCCGACGACGTCGAGGTCGTGGACGCGCCCGTCGTACTCGCGCAGCCGGAGCCCTTCCGCGAGGAAGAAGAAGTCGAACTTGCCGCGCTCGGCGGTCCTCGCCAGGTGTTCGAAGGAGGCGAAGTCGATCTGGCTGCCGGACCGGGGGTCCGACCAGACCGTGGTGCTGTTGACGCCCGGGAAGTGGGCGGCCAGATGCATCTGCCGGTGCTCGGTCATCGCTGCTCACCCGCCGTCCGGGCGAGCGCGTAGCGGCTGGCGGGGCGGGCGAGCCCGAGGTGCTCGCGGAGGGTGTGGCCGGGGTGGAAGGCACGGAAGAGGCTGCGGTGCTGGAGGAGGGCCACGGTGCCGTTGACGATCCTTTCGAGGTCGCGGGCCGGGGTGATGGGGGTGAGGTGGAACCCGTCCGCCGCGCCCGCCCGGTACCACTGGGAGATGAGCTCGGCGAGGTCCACCGGCCCGCCCCGGAAGTAGGTGCCGTGGCCGGCCAGCGGCGGCCCGCTCGCCAGGCCGGGCTCGGGGGCGGTCTCCGCGTCGCCGAGGTCGACCGCGAGCGCGACCAGCACCCGCAGCTCGCGCGCGGAACGGCCGTGCGTGGCGGCGAGCCGGTGGACGTCCGCACGGGCGGCGGCGGCCTGTTCGGGCGAGGTCGCTCGGATGTGCACCACGTCCGCGTGACGGGCCGCGACAGCCCGGGCGGCGGCGGTGGTGCCGTCGATCACCGTGACGGGCCGGCCCTGCGGGGGCCTCGGCACGATGGCGGGGCCCCGTACGGAGAAGGCGTCGCCCTCGAAGTCGATGTGGTGCACCTTGTCCCGGTCGATGAACCGGCCGGTGGAGGTGTCCCTGATCTCGGCGTCGTCCTCCCAGCTGTCCCAGAGCCGCGCGCCCGCGTCGGCGGCCTCGCCCGCCTCGGGCCACAGCGCCTCGGCGGGCTCGGCGGCACGGCGGCCGAAGAGCCGGGCCACGGCTTCGGTGGTCGAGACGTCGGCCGTCCAGCCGGCCCGGCCCCGGCTCACCCAGTCCAGGGTGGCGACGGCGGACGAGACGTGGAAGGGCTCGGTGTGCGTGGTGTCGACGGTCGGCACGAGCCCGATCCGCTCGGTGGCGGGCGCGATCCGGGCGAGCACGGAGAGCGCGTCGGGCCCGGGCCTGGCGAAGGAGTCGCCGAGGGTCACGTAGTCGAGGGCGCCGCCCTCGGCGAGCCGGGCCAGACCGAGGTAGTGGTCCGGCTCGTACCGGGGCGGGCCACCGATCTCGGCGGCCAGGTGGAGGGGTCTGCCGGTGGTCATACGGGCCTTCCGGGATCAAGGGGGGGTGGGGGCGACAGTCGGTCGGAGGGGGTGGGCCGGGGCCCTGCTCGGGGGCTCCCGTTCACAGGACCTTGGAGAGAAAGGCGCGGGTGCGTTCCTGCGCGGGGTGGTCGAGCACCTCGGAGGGCGGCCCCTGCTCGACGATGCGCCCCTCGTCCATGAAGACGACGGTGTCGGCCACCTCGCGGGCGAACCCGATCTCGTGGGTGACCACGATCATGGTGGTGCCCTGCTCGGCCAAGTCCGTGATCACGTCGAGGACTTCGCCGACGAGTTCGGGGTCGAGCGCGGAGGTCGGCTCGTCGAAGAGGAGCAGCTTCGGCTCCAGCGCGAGGGCGCGTGCGATGGCGACCCGCTGCTGCTGCCCTCCGGAGAGCTGCCGCGGGTACGCCTGCGCCTTGTCGGCCAGGCCCACCCGCTCCAGCAGGCTCTCGGCCGCGGCGATCGCCTCGTCCCGGGGCCGCCGCAGCGCGGAGACGGGCGCCTCGATGATGTTCTCCACCACCGTGAGGTGCGGGAAGAGGTGGAAGCTCTGGAAGACGAAGCCGATGTGGGTCCGCCGGCGCAGCACCTCGCGCTCGCGCAGTTCGTACAGCTTGTCGCCGTCCCTGCGGTAGCCGATGAGCTCGCCGTCCACGGTGATCCAGCCCTGGTCGGCCTTTTCCAGGTGGTTGATGGTGCGCAGCAGGGTCGACTTGCCGGAGCCGGAGGGGCCGAGGACGACAGTCACCTCGCCGGGCCGGACGGTGAGGTCGATGCCGCGCAGCACGTCGGTCGAGCCGAAGCTCTTGTGCAGGGAGCGGATCTCGACCATGGGGGGCGTTTCGGTGGTGGTGAGCGACATGGCGTTTCCTTGGGCACGGTTCGGACGGCGGACGCGGTTCGGGGCGGACGCGGCCCGGAGGGAGGGCGCGACCCGGGTGGGGTCAGTTCGCGAGCACGGGGTGTTCGGTGAGGGCGCGCAGGAAGGCGAGTGCGGTACGGGCGGTGGCGTCGTTCTGGCTGAACGCGGGGCCTCCGGTGCGCGGCCGGGTGAAGGCGCCCGACGCGCGGGCCGTGGTGAAGGGGCCCAGGGCGAAGCGACGGGGGTGGGTGGTGCCGTCGCGGTCCTGGATCCGGCCGTCCTGCGGGGAGACCTGGAGGAGGCCGTTGCCGGTGACGGACGCCCCGTCCTCGTACAGTCCGCGCAGGAGCGGGCTGCTGGTGTGCCGGAGGGAGGGGGACGGGAGGCGTGCCTCGACGAGCGCCCGGGCCTCGGTGTGCGCGCCGGGGACGGTGGGGCTGCCGGCCCGGAAGACGCCGTGTTCCTCGTCGGTCCCGACGGTCATGTCGGCGCCCAGGAAGCGCACGACTCCCGCGCGGGAGAGCGCGAGAAGCTGTTCGAGCCGGGGGCCGGGCGGGCCGGAGGCCAGGTAGCTGAAGAACCCGTGCCAGCTGTCGCCGGTGTCTCCGAGGGCGATCAGCTGCACGTAGGCGGAGAGGAGCCCGAAGAAGACCGCGAGATCCGAGGAGTGGGCGGCGTCGTGACGGCGCGTCAGGTCCGCGGTGATGTAGTCGCGCAGGGTCTCCTGGAGGGCGTCCTGGTCGGGGAGGGTGAGCCCTTGGAGAGGCCGGTCGAGCAGCTCCAGGTCGAGCCGGTCGGCGGGGTCGGGGACGGACCGGGCGACGAGCTCGGCGCGTTCGGGGCCGTCCGGGCCGGCGGCCTCGTGACGACGCCGGAACTCGTCCCAGGAGGTGGTGGTGCGCTCGGGGTGCGCGGTGAAGAGCCGGTGGTAGTGGGCGTGGGCGAGTTCGCTCGCGATGAGCGGCCAGACATCGCGCCGGAAGTCCAACGGAGCCGGGGACGCGAGGAGTTCCTTGATGCGTTCGGGTCCGAGGTGGTGCGGGAGCGGCGGGCGCTCGCCTTCCCAGCCGTAACCGATCTTCGAGTGGTACGGGACACCGCGCCGGGACCCGACGTACAGGACGGGTTCGCGCCCGGAGGGGTGGTAGACGCCGTCCTCGTGCCGGCCGCCCCGGCCTTCGGTGAGGAGCACCATCAGGTCCACGAAGGCGAGTCCGAAGCCCCGGACGATGACGGGTTCGCCCGGGCGGAGCGCGCCGAGGTCGGTGTCGGCGGTGAAGTCGGGCGGCAGGTGGACGAGGTCGTGGCGGAGCGCGAAGGCAGCCAACTCCTTCTGCTCGTCGTCCAGTTCGGCATCGAGGTGGCCGACCGTGAGGACGACGAGGTCGGCCACGAGAGGTTCGGCGCGCCCCTCCAGCCAGACCCGCTGCCGGCCGTCGCGCGGCCCGGTGACGCGCAGCGCGCGGGTGGGGTGCTCGTGCACGGTGATCCCGGCGGGCAGGGCGGCGGCGGACTCCTCGTAGAACCAGCGCAGATAGGTGCTCTGCAGCCGGCGGGTGGGGAAGTCCTGGCCGGTCAGGGCGTGGATCTCCGCGAGGACGGCGGGCTCGGCATCGATGGTGATGCGGCCCCCTCTGACCTCCTCGGCCCAGGCGTCCAGGGCGGGCCCCGGGCGGACCGGGCCCTCCTGGCGCACCGTGTCGTCGGTGAAGACGGTGACGTCCGCGGCCATGGAGTTCATCCAGAGCAGCGGGGACTGGTCGTGGCGCCAGATGCGTCCGCCGCCGGCCGGGTGGGGGTCCACCAGGTGGATGTCCAGCGGCCGGCCCGCGTACAGCTCGTCGGCGTTGGCGGCTATGCGCTCGATCAGTCCGGTGCCGCGAGGTCCGGCACCGATGACGACGAGGGTGGGTGCGGGGGTCATCGGGCGTCCGCCGTTCCGCGTGCGTAGTAGCGCTCGACGTAGTGCTGGCCGATGCTGAGGAGGGAGGTGATGACGACGTACCAGATGGTGGCGACCAGCAGCAACGGGATGATCTCGTAGGTGCGGTGGTACACGAGCTGGACGGAGTAGAGCAGGTCCTGCACGGCGATGATGCTGACGATCGAGGTGCCCTTGAGGGTGCCGATCAGCATGTTGCCGGCGGGCGGCACGATGGACCGCATCGCCTGGGGCAGCACGATCCGGCGGAACCGGCGCCAGGGCCCGAGACCCAGTGACTGCGCGGCCTCCAGCTGCCCGCGTTCCACGGAGAGGATGCCGCCGCGCACCACCTCGGCGGCGTACGCGGCTTCGTGCAGGGTGAGCCCGACGACGGCGACGGTGACCGGGCCCAGGAGGTTCACGGTGTTGACGCCCAGGATCGTGGGGTAGAGGGCGCCGATGTTGAACCAGAACAGCAGCTGGACCAGGATCGGCGTGGACCGGAAGAGCCAGACGTAACCCCAACTGGTCGCCCGCAGTACGCGGTTGCCCGAGAGGCGCATCACCGCCAGCAGGGTCCCCAGGCCGAAGCCGAGCACCATGACGACGGCCGTCAGCCAGAGGGTGAGGCCGAGCCCGCGCAGCACGGAGTCGGTGGTGAAGTACCGGGCGACGACGTCCCATTGGAAGGCTCTGTTGCGGACGACGGAGACGAGTACGAGGCCGAGGAGGCCGAGGACGACGGCGGCGGCCACCCACTGGCCCGTGCGGCGCACCGGGACGATACGGGGGATGGTGTGCTTGCCGGCGCCCTCGGGGACGGGTGGGTCCGCCGCGGACGTGGTGCCGGAGGAGGGGGATGCGGGCGTGAGGGATTCTGTCTGCGCGGACATGCTGGGGCTCCGTGGATGCGGTATCGAACACGGGGCGCGGCTTCACAGCGGGCACGAGGCGGACCAGGCCCCTCAGCACTGGTCCGCCTATGAGATAAGCGGCGCACGCACTCCCCTGTCAAGCTTGTCCACACTGTGAGCCTCGTCCGGGGGGCAGTTGACGCACCACCGAATGCCTGTTCCACTGGGCGCATGTATTCGCAGCAGTGGCTGGTCACCCGCTCCCACATCGACTTCGGTCGTGTGTGGTCCTGTTCCTGTTGAGCTGACCCCCTGCTCCTCTCCGCACGCTCGCGCCCTCGCGCGTCTTCGAGCGTTCCTCCCCGCGTGACTTCACCCGCACGACAGCACCCTCCCCTCCCCTCGCACCGCTGACTGTCCTCCGCTCCGCCCCGCGCTGCCCTCCGGGCCGTGCAGGCGGGGCCGGTCGGCATACCCCGGCTCTCCCGTACACCGGCACCTCCCGGCACCTCGCGCACTTTCCGGCACATCCAGCACCTCCGACGAGCCCGGCACGCCCTGGCACGCCCCCGACGAATCTGGAGCAGCTCCGCCATGCCCCGCACCCGCCACACCGTCACCTTCGCCCTGATCACCGCCGCCACCCTCGCCCTCGCCGGGTGCGGAACGGGCGAGCCCGCCACGGCGAAGGCGGCCGGCACCCCCGCCCAGGACACCCCGAAGAACGACGTGGTGTCCTCCGTGAAGAAGGACGAAGCCGCCGCCGCCCTGCTGCCCGCGGACGTCCGCTCGGCGGGCACGCTGAGAATCGCCAGTACCGCCGGCTCCCCACCGAGTTCGTTCTACGAGGCCGACGGCAAGACGCTCTCCGGCGCGGACATCGACTTCTCCGACGCGGTGGCCCGCAAGCTCGGCCTGAAGCTCCACCGCGAGATCGCCTCGTTCGAGGCGATCCTGCCGGCGCTCGGCAGCGGCAAGTACGACCTGGGCACCGGGAACTTCGGTGTCACGGAGGAGCGGCGCAAGACGATCGACTTCGTCACCTACATCAACGACGGCCAGGGCTTCGCCGTACGGAACGACAGCAAGCTGAAGGCGGTCACCGACCTCACCCAGCTCTGCGGCCTGAAGGTCGCCACGGGGGCGGGGACGACCTTCGAGGTGACGCTGGAGAAGAACAAGGGCCTGTGCGACGCGGCGGGCAAGAAGCCCTACACCGTGCAGACCTTCGCCGACCAGACGTCCGTCTGGATCGGTCTGCAGCAGGGCCGGATCGACGTGGCGATGTCGACCATCAACGGGCTGCGCTACGCGGTGACCCAGCAGAAGGACGTCCGCTTCCTCAACGAGTTCAAGCGGCTCGACGTCGGCTTCGCCTTCAAGAAGGGCACCCCGCTGGCCCCCGCCTTCCAGGCCGCGGTGAACAGCCTCAAGGCGGACGGCACCTACGACCGCATCCTGAAGAAGTGGGGGACCTCCGACTCGGCGATCGCGACCTCGCAGATCTCGCCTCCCGAGATCAAGTGACGCCATGGACCAGGTGAGACCGCGGACCGGTTGAGTCCGCGGACCGGGGCGGGTGCGCGGACCGGGGCGGGTGCGCGCGGGCGGTGCCGGGGGTCGTCCCGGTGCCGCCCGCGCGTCCGCGGTTCAGCAGTCGCAACCGCAGTCGCAGTCGCAACAGCCGCATCCGTCGCCGCACCCCGAGCAGTTGGAGCAGCAGTCACAGCAGTCGCAGCAGTCACCGCCGTCCGCCTGGCTGCAGATGCCCTCGCGCCGCTGGCGCGACCAGGGGTCGTCGTAGGTGCCGCAGCACATCTGGCAGGTGCAGGCGAGCCCGGCCCAGACCAGGCAGCCGGCGACGAGCCCGCGCCGGTCGCGGGGCGGTCGGGGGGGCTCGGGCGGCGGTGCGGCGGGACCACCGGGGGCGTACGGGCCACCGGGGGCGTACGGGTTGCCGGGAGGCGGCCCGTACGCCCCCCGGTGCGCGCAGGAGTCGGTGACGAAGGCCCGGTCCACCGCGCGGCGCAGTTCGTGCACCAGCAGGACGTGTACCAGCTTGCCGTCGCTGAACTCCGCGTCGGCCAGCGCGAGACGCACCCCGCGTACCGCGTCGTCGCAGAGCCGCCGGGCCTCGGCGCGCGGGGTTCCGGTGGCGGTGAGTGGGTTCCACGCCCCCGTCTCGGCATCCGTCCGCTGGTCCTCCACGGCGTCCAGGAGGTGGGCCAGCCGCCCGAAGAGCCGCCCCGCCTCGGCGAGCGGAGCCGCGTTGCCCGGTCGTCCGGCGAGGACGGCGGTGTGCGCGAAGGCTGCGGCGGTGGCCGTCTCGGTGGGTTCGGTGACGACGAGCAACGGGGTGCCCGTCACGGCCAGCGCCTCGATCCCGGCCTGCCGGTCCACCGCGTCCACCAGGACCGCGGTGTCGAAGCCGAGGGCCGCACCGCTCCGGGCCCCGGCCCGGTCCCAGCCCGCCGCGACCCGGCGGGCGGCGGCGGCGACCGGACGGTGCGCCAGCAGCCCGTCCCGGTCGGCGACATGGTCGCGCACCTTGGCGGAAGCGAGCACGAGGGAGACGGCGGCGGCGAGCTTCGCCCCCTCCCCCATGGCCACGGGCGCGGTCCGCATGGCGCGCAGCGGGCACGGGCCGGCGGTGCGCCGTCCGGCCGGACCCGGCCCCGTCTGAGCCTCCGTCAGGACCGAGACGATCAGGCCGTCATAGTTCGTCACGATCCGGGCGAACTGTCCGTGGTCGGCCCGGAGGGCGAGGCAGAGCCCGCAGAGATGGGCCATCCACTCGGCCCTGAGCCCCTCGCTCAGCCGGTGCGTACAGGGCCTGACGATTCCGAACACGAGCGTTCCCCCCGAGAACCTGAACGACGGGGCGGCGACGTCTCGCACACCCACGCGTCGGTCATCGTACCGATCCGGTCGTTCACTCGTGCGCCCTCTACATCACCCGTACGGTCGCGAGCATCCTATTTTCTTCCTACAAGCCCCCTTATTCGGTCGGAACCCTGACGAACCGCCACATGTTCTGCATCAGTAGCGTCACGAATCGCCTGCGCGCCGACTATCCACTTGGCGCGCTATCCGCATGATGGACGACCATAGGGATACGAAAGACATGCGGAACATCAGAGAACCGCGGTGAGAGGAGGCGTCCATGGGATCGGTACGCAAGGCGAGCGCCTGGCTGGGCCTCGTGGAGGACAACGACGAGCGCTACTACGACGACGAGTACTCCGAAGGCGGCGCCGAAACGGGTACGCACGGCCAGGCATGGGTGACCGACCCCCGGGTCCAGGTCGCCTCCGAGGCGGCCGAGGAGCGGGAGCGCCGCATCGCCACGGTGACCCCGGACAGCTTCCGGGACGCACGCACCATCGGCGAGCTGTTCCGGGACGGCGTCCCGGTCATCCTGAACCTCACGGCCATGGACCCCGCCGACGCCAAGCGCGTGGTGGACTTCGCCGCCGGGCTGATCTTCGGCCTGCGCGGTTCGATCGACCGGGTCGCCACCCGGGTCTTCCTGCTGACACCTGCCCACACCCACGTGGTCAGCGGCGAAGCCTCCGGCCGGCAGACCGGCGGCTTCTTCAACCAGAGCTGAGCAGGGCGCTCACAACGACGCCCCGGACTCCGGCCCGCCGTCCCGCGCTCGGCCGGGCGGCCCTACCGGAAGGCGTCCAGGCCGGTGAGCGCCTTGCCCAGCACCAGCTGGTGCATCTCGACGGTGCCCTCGTACGTGAGCACCGACTCCAGGTTCGTCGCATGCCGCATCACCGGGTACTCCAGCGAGATCCCGTTGGCACCGAGGACGGTGCGTGAGGTGCGGCAGATCTCGATCGCTTCCCGCACGTTGTTGAGTTTTCCGAAACTGACCTGTTCCGGGCGGAGCGAGCCCGCGTCCATCCGGCGGCCCAGATGGTGGGCGAGCAGGATGCCCTTGTGGAGCTCCACCGCCATGTCCGCGAGCTTGGCCTGGGTGAGCTGGAAGCCTCCGATGGGCCGGCCGAACTGTTCCCGGGTCCGCGCGTAGTCGACGGCGGCCTCGAAGCTCGACCGCGCGGCCCCCATGGCACCCCAGACGATCCCGTACCGCGCGTGGCTCAGGCAGCTCAGCGGGCCGCGCAGCCCGCGCACGCCCGGCAGCACCGCGTCGGCGGGCAGCCGTACCCCGTCGAGCACCAGCTCGCTGGTGACGGAGGCGCGGAGCGACCACTTGTGCCTGATCTCCGGCGCGGAGAATCCGGGGCTGTCCGTGGGCACGACGAATCCCCGGACCCCCCGCCCCGCGTCGCCCTCGTCCGTCTGCGCCCAGACGACGGCGACCCCGGCGACCGAACCGTTGGTGATCCACATCTTGCGGCCGGTGAGGACCCAGTCGGCCCCGTCGCGCTTCGCGTGCGTCCGCATCCCGGCGGGGTCGGAGCCGTGGTCGGGCTCGGTCAGTCCGAAGCAGCCGATGACCTCGCCCGCCGCCATGGCGGGCAGCCACCGCTCCTTCTGCTCCTCGGAGCCGTAGCGGTGGATCGCGTACATGGCGAGCGATCCCTGCACGGAGACGAGAGAGCGGATCCCCGAGTCGGCGGCTTCCAGCTCCAGGCAGGCGAGGCCGTACTGGACGGCCGACGCGCCCGCGCAGCCGTACCCGGTCAGGGACATCCCCAGCGCGCCGAGCGAACCGAGCTCGCGGGCCAGTTCGCGGATGACGGGCAGCTCGCCCTTCTCGTACCACTCCGCGATGTGCGGCAGCACCCGGTCGGCCGCCCAGGCGCGGACGGCGGCGCGGATCGCGAGGTCCTCGGCGTCGAGGAGGTCGTCGATGCCGATCGGGTCGCCCGGGTCGAAGGGGGGCGGCGTCGGCCGGTCGTACGCGGTGCTCTGCATGGTGCCTCCGGCGGCTCGCGCGGTGTCCGGGGGCCGTGGGCCGCAGCCCGTCGGCAGTCCGGACCCCGAAAAACCAGCGGTGGTAGTCAGGCTTCGCGGCCGACGCTACGGCTCAGCGGGACGGGCGTCCAGAGCCGGTCGTCCCGGCCGGTTCGCGTCGCGCCGACGGCACCGCACGGCCGGCCGGGAGACCACCCCGCGCCCGGTGGTCCGGCGTGCGGGGGCCTGCGATCCGGGGCTCCGCCCCCGTCCGGCGGGAATCCGCCGCGCACTCCATGGAGCGCGGCAGCCGCAGCGCCGCCAGCGCGCCGAGCAGCAGCAGTCCGGCGCTGACCAGGAGGGTGAGGTGGAGACCGTGGACGAAGGCGTGCCGCGCGGTGGACCGCACCAGCCCTCCGGCCGGGCCGCCGAGCCGGTCCGCCACCTGGTAGGCCTCGCCGAGGGAGTGCGCGGCGGCGCTGCCCGCGGCGGCCGGCACGCCCTCCTCGTGCAGGGCGGCGAGGCCTGGGGCGTAGGCGGCGTTCATGACGCTGCCCAGCAGCGCGATCCCGAGCCCGGCGCCGAGCTGGTACGAGGTCTCCCCGATCGCCGCCGCACCGCCCGCGCGGTCGGCGGGGGCGTCGTTGAGCATCGACTCGTAGGCGCCGAAGAGAGTGGTCTGGAGTCCGAAGCCCAGCAGGACGAAGCCGGCCGTCATCAGCAGGGGCCGGTCGTGTCCGCCCATCGGCGTCAGCAGCAGCACCGACCCCGCCGTCAGCACGAAGCCGAGCCCGACCATCCTGCGGGGGCCGAGGCGGCGCAGCGTGTACGTGCCGGTGGCCCCGGCGGCCATGGCCGCGAAGGTCAGCGGGAGCAGCCGCAGACCGGTCCGGAGCGGGCTGAGGTCCAGGACGAGCTGGAGGTACTGGACGGCGATGAGTTCGAGGCCGACCAGGGCGAGCATGGCGAGGACGATGCAGCCGACCGCGGTCGCGAAAGCGGGCCGGGCGAACATGCCGATGTCGATCAGCGGGTGCGCGCGCCGCCGCTGCCTGCGGACGAACAGGACGAGGAAGAGCACGCCGGCCACGAGCGGGACGAGCGAGGCGGGGTCGAGGACGCCCTCTCCGGCACCCATCCGCTTGACGCCCAGGACGGCACCGAGCACCCCCGCGGCGGCCATCAGCGCGCCGAGCACGTCCCACGGGCCTTCGCCGGAGCCGCGCGACTCGGGCAGCAGCCGGCGCCCCACCGGGAGCACCAGCACCATCAGCGGGACGTTGATCAGGAAGACCGACCCCCACCAGTAGTGCTCGACGAGGAATCCGCCGATGACCGGGCCGGTGGCCGCGCCGACGGCGGCGACCGCCGTCCAGACCCCGATGGCGGCGGCCCGCTCCCGGCGGTCGGGGAAGACCTGGCGCAGGATCGACAGGGTGGCCGGCATGATCATCGCGCCGCCGACCCCGAGCAGGGCGCGGGCGGCGACGAGCATCCCGGCGCTGCCCGCGAAGGCGGCGAGCGCGGAGGCCGCGCCGAAGAGGGCGTAGCCGCAGAGCAGCACCCTCCGCCTGCCGACCCGGTCCCCGAGAGTGCCGAAGAGGATGAGGAGCGAGGCGCAGACCAGCGGGTAGGCGTCCACGATCCACAGCAGGGCCACCGGGCCGGGCCGCAGATCCTCGGTGACGGCGGGCACGGCGACGTGCAGCACGGTCGAGTCGAGCGCGACCAGCAGCAGGCTGAGGCAGAGGACGACGAGGACGACCCACCGGTTCCGGCCGGGGGCGCCCGGGGTCGTACCGTCCTCGCCCGGGGTCGTACCGGAGGCGGGGCTCTTGCCGGTGGCCGGGTGCGGGGCGCTCGGGGCCGTGTTCGTCCCGGACATCTGCGTACCTCCCATGTGTCCCTCGCGCTCGGCGGACCGGAGCGGCAGTGGTGCGCGGCGCCCCCGGGGCCCGGCATCGACGGGCGAGTGAGCCGTCAGCGTACGCGAGGGCTCCGCTGTCACACGTGGCCCAGCTCATACCCCCGGTCACGGAAGTTGTGGCGTGCGCCACACCCGCGCCCGTCCGGCGCCCGCTCCCCCCGTCAACCCGTTCCCGGGAGGACGGGGCCCCCTTCTCCGGAAGCCGGGCAGCGGCAAAAGGGCCGGGAATTACCGTCGGCGGTTTCCTCCGTGAAAGGGAGTGGCCGTCACCGCGGCTTTGACGGAACTACCCGGAAGGAGGAGAAGACCCGATCCTCCTGGTTTTCCTCCGGGGCAGGAAAACGGCACGTCCGGGGACATGGGTCACATCACATCGTCATCACAAACCCGTGGGATCGACCGGGTCACACACTCACTCGCTGTAACGTCGATTGGGTGCGTACCGACATCTTTGCCCGGCTGGACCGGGAGCCGGAACCGCCGAAGATAGAGATCCCGCGGATGAGCCGTCACCGTGTGGCCCTCTTCGGCGGGACGTTGGCGTTCTATCTCGTCATCGTCCACCTGGTCCTGATCTCGTCCTGGCTGGTGGCTCTGGACTGGAAGGTCATGCTCTTCCGGCCGTACCAGCAGTGGCCGTCGCTCCACGCCTTCCTCGACTACTACGTCGTGCTGGGGCAGCGGGGACCGACCGCGGTGATGATCGCGAGCTGGCTCGGCTGGCGTTCCTGGCGGCAGCACACCTTGCGCCCCCTGCTCACGCTGGGGGCCGCGCTGCTGCTGCTCAACATGTCGGTGGGAGGCGTCAAGATCTTCCTCGGACGGCTCGGCCCGCACTACGCGACGCAGATCGGATCGGCCGAGCTCTTCGCCGGCGGCGATATATTTCCCTCCGGCCACACCGCGAACGCCGTCGTCACCTGGGGAATCCTCGCGTACCTGGCCACCACCCCGAAGGCCCGGCGCTATCTGTCGGCCATCTCGGCGACGGTGTCGCTGGGCGTGGGTCTCACCACCGTGTACATCGGCACGCACTGGCTCAGCGACGTGCTGCTGGGCTGGGCGGCGGGGCTCCTGGTCCTGCTGGGCCTGCCCTGGGTGGAGCCGCTCATCACCCGCGCCGAGCAGCTGATCCTGGCCGCGCGCGAGCGCTGGCGGCATGAACGGCGCCGCAGGGCGGGCGCCTCCGTCCCGGTCGCCGCGGGCGGGCACCGTCCGGTGGTTCCGGCCGGTGCGAACGCCCCGGGCGAGACGGTGGCCGTGACCGTGGGGGCCGAGAGCATGCCGGGGCGCGTGCCCGCGGGAGCGCCCGCCCGCACCCGTCCGGCTCCGCACCCGGCACGTACGGAGCGCACCCCGGGGGCACCGGCCGGTTCCCGGCGGCCGTCGCATCCGGACCGGCCGCCCCGGTCCGCCGCCGCCCCGGCCCGCCCGCTGGGCGGCTGAGCGCGGGGAGTCCGCACGACGAAGGCCCCGGCTCCGGCCGGGGCCTTCGTCGCGCCCGGACCCACGTCCGGGCAGGGCGGCCGGAGCGGGTCAGCCGATCCAGCAGCGGGTCACGGTGGAGTCCTCGACCTGGAAGTTGATGCGCCCGGTGCGGAACTCCATGGTCAGGACCGTGCCCGGCAGGACGGCCCGGACCGTGGTCCAGCCGTGCGCCACGGCCCTCCGCTCGGCGGTCGTGGTGTCCAGGCCGACGTACGGTCCGGGCGGGTCGTCGGGCTGGGCGGGCGGGGTCGGTAGGGATGCCATACCGTCCACGGTAGAGCGTGCGGGGTCCCCGGGGGGAGGCTCCGGCCGCACCGGAAGCCATGTGGTCGCCCGCTCGCGAGACTCTTCCGGGTGCGGCATCGGTCACACTTGTGTCACAAGATCCACATCGGTATCCAACGCGAACCATTGGGTCGAACAAGTGGCCCGGCGCGACGGTCGAAACAATGTGGACAACGTTGCGCCGCGTGTTTCGGTGGCGGCGGGGAATTACGCCGAGGCTCCGGCCGAAGGCCTGGTTCGCGGCCTTCTCCGGAATAGCCGCGCACCGGACGACGCCGACCGGAATTCATCTGTTCTTATGCTGCTCCTACCCGCCCTCACTCATCCCTCACATCCGTCCGGCGCGTCCACTATGCGGAATGTCCAGACCTGTGCAGGGCCGAGGTCAGCAGGTCACGGGCGGCCAGGATGCGCGCGGTCAGCTCCGGGGGCTCCACGACCGCGAAATCGAACCCCGTCATCAGCACGTGGACGACGAGCACGTCCAGGCTCGCCGCTCCCGAGGTGAACAGGCAGCTGTCGGCGTCGACGGGCTCCAGCACACCCGCCGACGGGCTGATCCGGGAGGCCGCCTCCTCGGCGGAGACCATCAGCCGGACCACCCCCCTGACCGGGTAGGCGGTGGTCGAGACGCCCCGCGACACGTAGGCGGCCAGGTCCTCGGCCGGGGGCGGGCGGGGCGTGAAGCGGGAGCCGTGCGGGGGCGTCGGCGTGATCCGGTCGGCCCGGAAGGTACGCCAGTCCTCCCGGTCCACGTCCCAGGCGACCAGGTACCAGCGGCGCTCGGCGCACACCAGCCGGTGCGGTTCCGCGTGCCTGCGCGACTCGGCCCCGCCGTGGTCCCGGTAGGCGAACCGGAGTCGCCGGCAGTCCCGGCAGGCGCCCGCGAGCTCGGTCAGCAGCCCGGGGTCGACCGCGCTCCCCTCCGGCCCGGGCCCGCGCGTCATGGGCACCGTGAAGGCGCTCAGCGCGCCCACCCGGCGGCTCAGCCGGTCGGGCAGCACCTGTTCGACCTTGGCGAGCGCGCGGACCGAGGTCTCGCCGATGCCCTCGACCCCGTTGCCGGCGGCGGTGCGCAGCCCGACCACCACCGCGACGGCCTCGTCGTCGTCCAGCAGCAGCGGCGGCAGCGCCGCCCCGGCACCGAGCCGGTAACCGCCGCCCGTACCGGGGCCGGCGTGGACGGGGTAGCCGAGCTCGCGCAGCTTGTCGACGTCGCGTCGTACGGTGCGCGGGGTGACGCCGAGGCGTTCGGCCAGTTGTTGTCCGCTCCAGTCGCGGTGGGCCTGGAGGAGCGAGAGCAGGCGCAGCAGTCGTGCCGAGGTCTCCAACATGTCCGGGAGTCTGTCAGCACTCGCGGACACCCTCCGTCCGCGTCGCGGCGCCGTCACGGTGCCGCCTGCCCGTGCGGCCACGCACCGGCCGGTCCTTTCGCCCCGGACGCCCGCGTGCCCCATGCGGACCGGACGCGTCCGGACCTCCTGACGGACCGGCGAGGCGCGCCCGCCGTCGAAAACCGTACGGATGCTGCCCCCGATGCTGTACGCGGCCTTACGCGCGCGCGGAGCCGATGCCCCGGTGCCGACCGGCCCCGGTACGCCTTCCGTACGGCCCTCCGGCGACCTGCGGCAGCGGGCCGACCGGGCACGGAGCCCGTGGCACCGCCCTCGTGCGGCGGCCCCGGCCCGGGGCCGGGTGCCCGTCGCGCCCGGGGGCACGCCGTTTCGGTGCGGCTCCGGGCGTGACCCGGGCGGCGGATCGTCCGTTGTTCTTGCATGAGCCGGGACCAGCCCGGCCACGCACCGACTCCTAGGAGCGCCCCGTGCCCCGCATGCTCGACGTCAGCGAGGACGTACGCGCCGAAATCGGCGACGCCGAAGCAGACCGGCTGCTCGTCGGCGACAACGCCCCGGGCAGCTACGACTGCACCTCCTGCCGCACCCCCGGCAATTCGGACCAGGAACGCACCAGCACCGTGCTGTTCGTGGGGGACGAGACGGCCGTCCTGGCCTTCGCCCACGCCTCCTGCATCCCGTCCCAGGTCGTGCGCGTCGCCGAGGACCAGCTCCAGGGCGCGGTGCGCAGCATCACCGGCAGCGAACCGCAGAACCCGGAGGGTCTCATGCCCGAACAGGCCGTCCTCGGCATCACCAGCGGACTCGTCCTCATCGAGGACGATCTCCGCCCGGCTCTGGTGGTCGAGCCGACCGGCCCGATCGCCCGGCCCGGCACCGACGGCAGAGGGGGCGACGAGTTCCTCCAGCTGCTCCTGGAGCAGGGCTTCCGACACGCCCACGACCTCGACCGGCTGCCCGGACCGCTGCCCGGCTGGTCGGTGCTGCTGGCCATGGGCCAGCTCCACGCTGTGCTGCAGCCGGGCACCGGCGGCGGCTCCCCCGTCGCCTGGTGGCAGGCGCACCAGCCGCTCCAGGTCACCGACGGATGGCGTGCGGCGGCCAACAAGTCGCAGCATGTCCTGGTGTTCGCCGCGCCGGCCGGATCGATCGGCCAGCAGCCCCGCGAGGACCTGCTGAGGGACGCGCTGGACAAGGCGGCGGTCAACGGTCTGCTCGTCGCGGCCTCGATGCCGCTGGCCGGAACCTGATCGTGTCCACGCCTCCCGCCGGGCTCCGTCGCGTGCCGATTTCTCCTACGGGGCCGCATCCGACGGACGCCGGGGTCGTTGGCCCTTATGTGCACTCATACGATCCGCCCCGCCAGCATCTGAGCCCGATCCCCGGCATGCGCCCGTCCAGGGACTTTCCGGGGGGCTCCTCGCCCACCCCGATCTACGACGCGCTGTACTCCGAATATCTGCGGTCGTTCCGGGCGCTTCCGGGTGACCGCAGCGGCGAGGAGAGTCTGGGCTTCCTGGGCTTCGGCGGTCCGGGCAGGCTCGCCGCCCGGCCGGGGAGCTTCGGGCACGCCGCTGCCGCCGCGCAGCAGGGGCGTACGGCCGCGCAGAGCGGCGGCTCGGGCGGGGGCGGCGCCTGGCAGCGGGTGGGGCGGCACGCCGGGCGTCCGCAGCCGGCGGCTCTGCCCCCGGGCTCGCGGGAGCCCTGAGGCGGACCCTCGTGGCACCGCGCGCAGATGCTCTGCGACGGGCCCCGCGTCAGGTCCCGTACACGTGACGGAGCCCCGGACGCTTCCCTCCCGGTGAGGGGGGAGCGTCCGGGGCTCCGTCATGTTCGGGGCCGCGTGCTACTTGTTGCGGCCGCGCTTCTCGCGGACCCGCACCGAGATGTGGATCGGGGTGCCTTCGAAGCCGAACTCCTCGCGCAGACGGCGCTCCACGAAGCGGCGGTAGCCGTGCTCCAGGAACCCGGAGGCGAAGAGGACGAACCGCGGCGGCTTGGTGCCCGCCTGGGTACCGAAGAGGATGCGGGGCTGCTTTCCGCCGCGGACCGGGTGCGGGTGAGAGGCGACGATCTCACCGAGGAAGGCGTTCAGCCGGCCGGTGGGGATGCGGGTCTCCCAGCCTTCGAGAGCCGTCTCGATCGCGGGGACCAGCTTCTCCATGTGGCGGCCGGTCACCGCGGAGACGTTGACGCGCGGGGCCCAGGCGATCTGCGCGAGCTCCGTCTCGATCTCGCGCTCCAGGTAGTAGCGGCGCTCCTCGTCGAGGGTGTCCCACTTGTTGAAGGCGACGACGAGCGCGCGCCCGGCCTCCACGGCCATGGTGACGATCCGCTGGTCCTGGACGCTGATGGACTCGCTGGAGTCGATCAGGACGACGGCGACCTCGGCCTTCTCCAGGGCGGCGGCGGTGCGCAGCGAGGCGTAGTAGTCCGCGCCTTCCTGGAGGTGCACGCGGCGGCGGATACCGGCCGTGTCGATGAACTTCCAGGTGATGCCGCCGAGGTTGATCAGCTCGTCGACCGGGTCACGGGTGGTGCCCGCGAGCTCGTTGACGACGACGCGGTCCTCGCCCGCGACCTTGTTCAGCAGCGAGGACTTGCCGACGTTCGGGCGTCCGATGAGCGCGATGCGCCGGGGGCCGCCGACGGGGGTGCCGAAGCGCTGCGCCGGGGCCTCGGGCAGGGCTTCGAGGACGGCGTCCAGCATGTCGCCGGTGCCGCGGCCGTGCAGCGAGGAGACCGGGTGGGGCTCGCCGAGGCCGAGCGACCAGAGGGCGGTGGCGTCGGCCTCGCCGCTCTGTCCGTCGACCTTGTTGGCGCAGAGCACGACGGGCTTGCCTGCCTTGCGCAGCAGCCTGACGACGGCCTCGTCGGTGTCGGTGGCGCCGACGGTGGAGTCGACCACGAAGACGACCGCGTCGGCGGTCTCGATGGCGTACTCCGCCTGCGCGGCGACGGAGGCGTCGAGGCCCAGCACGTCCTGCTCCCAGCCGCCGGTGTCGACGACCTTGAAGCGGCGTCCGGCCCACTCGGCCTCGTAGGTGACGCGGTCACGGGTGACGCCGGGCTTGTCCTGTACGACGGCCTCGCGGCGCCCGATGATGCGGTTCACCAGCGTCGACTTGCCGACGTTGGGGCGGCCGACGACGGCGAGGACGGGCAGCGGGCCGGCCCCCACCTCGTCGAGAGCGCCCTCGATCTCCTCGGGGGCGAAGCCTTCCTGCGCGGCGAGCTCCATGAACTCCGCGTACTCGGCGTCGCCAAGTGCTCCGTGCTCGTGGTCCGAGCCGTCGGAGTGAATCTGGTCGTTCATGAAGTCCGTTCCTCTGTACGTCATCATCGATGGGCCGCGGTGACGCGGCTCACTACTCAGGTCTTGACCGGACGCCCGGTGAGGCGCCTGGCGTCTTCCAGGTGCGCGGCCAGCTTCCGCTGGATCCGCACGGTGGCCTCGTCCAGGGCCTTGCGGGTCCGGCGTCCGCTGCCGTCGCCGGCGTCGAACGCGTCGCCGAAGACCACGTCCACCCGGCTGCGCAGCGGGGGCAACGCCGGTATCAACCGTCCCCGGGCCTCCGTGCTTCCCAGGACCGCCACGGGGACGATCGGCGCCCCGCCGCGTACCGCGAAGTACGCCAGTCCGGCCCGCAGCGAAGCGAAGTCGCCCTCGCCCCGCGTGCCCTCGGGGAAGATCCCGAGGGCCCCGCCGTCCGCCAGTACGCCGAGCGCCTGGGTGATGGCGGTGCGGTCGGCGGCCGTACGGTCCACCTTCAGCTGCCCGATTCCGCGCAGGAACGGGTCGAGGGGGCCGATGAACGCCTCTTTTTTGATCAGGAAGTGCACCGGACGGGGCGCGGTACCCATCAGCATCGGCCCGTCGATGTTGTGCGAGTGGTTCACCGCGAGTATGACGGGTCCGGCGGACGGAACCCGCCAGGCACCGAGGACCCGGGGCTTCCACAGCCCGTACATCAGCCCGATACCGATGCCGCGCCCTACGGCCGCTCCGCGCTCGGAGGGCGCCGGGGTGGCTTCCGTCACTTCGCCGCCCGCTTCTCCTCGACGAGGGTGACGACGCACTCGATGACCTGGTCGAGGGTCAGCTCGGTGGTGTCCACCTCGACGGCGTCGTCGGCCTTGGCGAGGGGGGAGGTCTTGCGGCCGGAGTCGGCCGCGTCCCGCTTGATCAGGGCTTCCTTGGTGGCGGCGACGTCCGCGCCCTTCAGCTCGCCGCTGCGGCGGGCCGCGCGGGCCTCCGGCGACGCGGTGAGGAAGACCTTCAGGTCGGCGGCGGGCAGCACGGTGGTGCCGATGTCCCGGCCCTCCACCACGATGCCCTGTCCGGCGGACGCGGCGATGGAGCGCTGAAGCTCCGTGATCAGGGCGCGCACCTCGGGGACCGCGCTGACGGCGCTGACGTTGGAGGTGACTTCCTGCGTACGGATCGGCCCGGAGGCGTCCTCGCCGTCGACGGTGATCGTCGGGGCGGACGGGTCGGTGCCGGAGACGATCGCGGGCTTGCCCGCGGCGGTGGCGACGGCGGCCGTGTCGGAGACGTCCACGCCGTTGGCCAGCATCCACCAGGTGATCGCCCGGTACTGCGCACCGGTGTCCAGGTAGCTCAGGCCGAGCTTGGCGGCGACGGCCTTGGAGGTGCTCGACTTGCCGGTGCCGGAGGGGCCGTCGATGGCGACGATCAAGGCGGAGCTTGCGGTTTCCACGGCGGTGGGCACCTTCCTGGTACACGGGCGGGACGGGCGGGGACTGGGCCGGCCGACGTACGGCCTAGGCCAAGGTTACCGAGTGTGGGGGACACACCTGTACCCCGATCGGACGCACCCCACCGCGGACCGGGCTCCGGGCCCCGTACCCGGTGGTGTTCCGGGAGCACGGGGTGCCCCCCGGAGCCGTCCGGGGCCCAGGGCTCAGGGGCGGAGCGACCAGCCGCGCCCGGTGAGGGCGGAGCCGAGCGCGGCGGCGGCGCTGGGCTCGACCATGAGCTGGACCAGGCCCGCCTGCTGGCCGGTGGCGTGCTCGATCCGGACGTCCTCGATGTTCACCCCGGCCCGTCCCGCGTCCGCGAAGATCCGGGCCAGTTCGCCGGGGCGGTCGCTGATGAGGACGGCGACGACCTCGTACGAGGCGGGGCCCGCGCCGTGCTTGCCGGGGACCCGGACGCGGCCGGCGTTGCCGCGCCGCAGGACGTCCTCGATGCCCGCCGTGCCCGCACGGCGCTTCTCCTCTTCGGCGGACTGGAGGCCGCGCAGTGCCCGTACCGTCTCGTCGAGGTCGGTGGCGATGCCGGCGAGCACGTCGGCGACGGGTCCGGGGTTGGCGGAGAGGATCTCCACCCACATCCGGGGGTCGGAGGCGGCGATCCGGGTGACGTCGCGGATGCCCTGCCCGCACAGGCGTACGGCGGTCTCGTCGGCCTCCTCCAGCCGGGCGGCGACCATCGAGGAGATCAGCTGCGGGGTGTGCGAGACCAGGGCGACGGCCCGGTCGTGGGCGTCGGCGTCCATGACCACGGGGACGGCCTTGCAGACCGCGACCAGCTCCAGGGCGAGGTTGAGCACCTCGGTGTCGGTGTCCCGGGTCGGGGTGAGGACCCAGGGCCGGCCCTCGAAGAGGTCCCCGGTGGCGGCGAGGGGCCCGGAGCGCTCCTTGCCGGCCATCGGGTGGGTACCGATGTACGGGGTCAGGTCGAGCCCCAGCGCCTCCAGCTCGCGCCGGGGCCCGCCCTTGACGCTCGCGACGTCGAGGTAACCCCGGGCGGCGCCGTCGCGCATGGCGCCGGCCAGCACCGACGCGGTGTGCGCGGGCGGTACGGCGATGACGGCGAGGTCCACCGGCCCCTCGGGCGGCTCCTCGGTACCGGCCCCGAGCGCCGCGGCGGTGCGGGCGGACGCGGGGTCGTGGTCGGCGAGGTGGACGTGGATGCCACGGCCGGCCAGGGCGAGGGCGGCGGAGGTGCCGACCAGTCCGGTACCGATGACGAGGGCGGTTCTCACTGGGCGATGTCCTTGCGGAGGGCGGCGGTGGCGCCGAGGTAGACGTGCTGGATCCGCGCCCGGGGGAGGTCGGTCTCGATGTGCGCGAGTATCCGGACCACCCGGGGCATGGCCCCCTCGACGTCGAGTTCCTGGGCGCAGATCAGCGGGACATCGACGATACCGAGCCCGCGGCGCGCGGCGGCCGCGGGGAAGCCGTTGCGGAGGTCGGGGGTGGCGGTGAACCAGATGCTGATGAGGTCCTCGTGGCTGAGGCCGTTGCGCTCCAGCACGGCGGCGAGCAGGGCGCCCACCCGCTCGTCCATCTCCCCGGGGTCGTCCCGGTCCAGCTGGACGGCTCCGCGGACCGCTCGTACCGCCACGTCGCTCTCCCTCGCTGTTCGTCTCCGTCGACGCTCTGTGGTCAGAGTAGAGGGACGGTCCGGCGGGTGGGACCGGGGTTTCTCTCCGTGAGACGCGGGGCGCGGGTGCCCGGGTGTTTCGCGTACGGGTCCGCCACCCGGGTGGCGGCGGCCCGGTTGCTTCGCCGAGGAGACGTACGGC
The DNA here is from genome assembly GCF_042957125.1 of Streptomyces sp. NPDC008125. Lineage (NCBI taxonomy): Bacteria > Bacillati > Actinomycetota > Actinomycetes > Kitasatosporales > Streptomycetaceae > Streptomyces > Streptomyces sp. NPDC008125. Next base: position 30,324 of record NZ_JBIBHR010000025.1, on the reverse strand, counting down.
GCCACGATGCGTGGTGCCGGGGGCGGCTTCGCCCCCGGCGGGGACGGATACGGACGGCGCGCCGGGTGCGGACCGGTGGCGGCCGTCCGGGCGAGGGAGCGAACGATGGACACACGGCGCAGGGCGGTCCTGACGGCCACGACCGCGGGCGCGGCGGCGCTGGTGGCGGGGTGCGGGTCGTCCGGAGGCGGCGACGGGGACACCGGGAGCTCCCCGGCCTCGTCGCCGTCGGCGACGGACGGGGACACCGGGGGCACGGAATTGGCCAGGACCTCGGACATCCCGGTGGGCGGCGGGACGATCTTCAAGGACCGGAAGATCGTGGTGACGCAGCCGGAGGAGGGCGAGTTCAAGGCGTTCTCCGCGGTGTGCACCCACGCCGGCTGCCTGGTGACGAAGGTGGCGGACGGCACGATCGACTGTCCGTGCCACGGCAGCAAATACAGCATCACGGACGCGGCGGTGGAGGCCGGCCCGGCGACCCGGCCGCTGCCGGCCGAGAAGATCACGGTCAGCGGCGGCTCCATCAGAACGGCCTGAGACGGCCTGAGACGGCGGGAGACGGCCTGAGTCGGCGGGGCGGGCTTTCAAGGAGGGGCGGGCTCAAAGCTCCGGGAAGGCGTCCCCGATCATCCGAGCGGAAGGAAAAACTCGCGGCGCCCGCACCCCGCCCCCGCGTAGCCTCACGCCCATGACCAGCCCCGATGCCGCATCGCTCGTCCGCGACCACACCGTCTACTCCTGCGTGATGGGGTCGCGTGCGTTCGGGCTGGCTACCGGGGGGAGCGACATCGACCGGCGTGGGGTGTTCCTCGCGCCGACCGCCTCGTTCTGGCGGTTCGAGAAGCCGCCGACGCACCTGGACGGGCCTGCGCCGGAGCAGTTCTCCTGGGAGCTGGAGCGTTTCTGCGAGCTGGCCCTGCGCGCCAACCCGAACGTCCTGGAGTGCCTGCACTCCCCGCTGGTGGAGCGGATCGACGACACCGGCCGCGAACTCCTCGCGCTGCGGGACGCCTTCCTGTCCCGGGAGGTGTACGTCACCTTCACCCGGTACGCGACGGGTCAGCGCCGGAAGCTGGAGGCCGACGAGCGGACGCACGGTGCGCCGCGCTGGAAGCACGCCATGCATCTGCTGCGCCTGCTGATGTCCGCCCGGGACCTGCTGCGCACCGGGGTGCTCACCATCGATGTCGGCGAGCGCCGGGAGGAGCTGCTCGCGGTGAAGCGGGGCGAGGTGGGGTGGCCCGAGGTGGAGCGCCGGATGACGCGGCTGGCCGGGGAGTGCGGGGAGGCCGTCGGCCGGTCCCCGCTGCCGGACCGCCCCGACCGGGCCCGGGTCGAGGAGTTCCTCGTCCGGACCCGGCGGGCCTCGGCGCTGGGCGGCGGCCGGTAGCCGACCGGCAGAAGGGGGCGCACTCCCCCGGCCGGACCCGTACGACGCGTTCGTCCAGCGCCTCGGAGCAGGCCGGCGGGAGCCCCGCCTCCCCGCCACTCGGTGTCGCGCCTGCCCGCCCCGCGTCGCTGCCGCTCACGGGTCAAGCATCCCAGAGCGCCCCCAACGACAGCAGGTCGCTCCGGTACTCGATCCGCTCGGCCCATTCCTCGGGCCAGGCCGAGGCTCCCAGGTGCGCACCGGCGAGCGCCCCGGTGAGGCAGGCCAGCGAGTCGGAGTCTCCCCGGGTGCAGGCGGCCCGGCGCAGGGCGGTGACGGGTTCCTCGGGGAAGAGCAGGAAGCAGTGCAGGGCTGTCGCGAGGGCCTCCTCGGCGATCCAGCCGTCCCCCGTGCGCTCGCAGGGATCGGTCTCCGGGGACGGGTCGCGCAGGGCGTCCTGGACGCGGGTCAGCACCTCCAGGCACTCGTCCCAGCCGCGCTGGATGTAGGACTGGGCGGAGGCGTCGTGGGTGTGGCGCCAGAGGTCGCCGAGCCACCGCTCGTGGTAGCGGCTCCGGTTCTCGTACGCGTAGCTGCGCAGCTGTCCGACGAGGCCGAGGGGCTCGGCGCCCCCGGCCAGCAGGTGGACGGCGCGGGCCATCAGGTCGGAGGCGGCCAGGGCGGTGGGGTGGCCGTGGGTCAGGGCGGCCTGGAGCTGGGCGGCGCCCGCGCGCTGGTCGTCGCTGAGTCCCGGGACCAGCCCGACGGGGGCGACCCGCATGTTGGCACCGCACCCCTTGGAACCGGTCTGGCTGGCTTCCTGCCAGGGGCGGTCGCCGTCGAGGAGCCGGCAGGCGACCAGGCAGGTGCGGCCCGGGGCGCGGTTGTTGTCCGGCGAGTGGTACCAGTCGACGAACTCCTCCCGGACCGGACGGGCCAGTCGGAGCCCGGTGAGCAGGCCCCGGTCCATGGCGGTGCGGATGCCCCGTCCGAGGGCGAGGGTCATCTGGGTGTCGTCGGTGACCAACGCGGGCCGGGGAAGTTCCATCGCACGCCACGGGCCGCACGTGGCGAGGATGGCGGGCACGTCGTTGAACTCGGTGGGGAAGCCCAGCGCGTCGCCGAGGGCGAGTCCGACGAGCGAGCCGGTGGCGGCCTGTTTGGTGCGGGTCCTGGTGACGATCACGGAGTTCTTCCTTCCGGTCGCAGGAGCGGGGGGTGCAGGGCGGTGGCGGTGCCCGCCCGGTAGAGGGCGGCGGGCTTGCCCCGGCCCCCGGTGCGGCGCGGGGGCCCTTCGACGGCCTCGACGAAGCCGGACGTGGCGAGGACCTTGCGCCGGAAGTTGGGGCGGTCGAGCGCGGTGCCCCACACCGTTTCGTAGACCTGCTGGAGCTCGCCGAGGGTGAACTCGGCGGGGCAGAACGCCGTTGCCAGGCAGGTGTATTCGAGCTTGGAGCCGATGCGGTCGTGGGCGTCGGCGAGGATGGTGTCGTGGTCGAAGGCGAGGGGGCCGGGCACCCCGGTTTCCCCTTCGCCGAAGGCCCACCAGCGGGCGCTGACCGCGTCACCGCCGCCGCGCGGTTCGGGCAGGTCCGGCAGGAGCGCCGCGTACGCGACGGAGACGACTCGCATCCTCGGATCGCGGTCCGGTTCGGTGTAGGTGCGCAGTTGTTCGAGGTGGACCTCGCTGACGGTGTCCTCGTCCAGGCCCGTCTCCTCGGCCAGTTCGCGGCGGGCGGCCCGGGGGGCGGACTCGCGGGGGGCGACGAATCCGCCGGGGAGCGCCCAACGCCCCTTGTACGGCTCCTCGCCGCGTTCCACGAGCAGCACGTGGAGCCGCTCTTCGCGGACCGTGAAGACGGCGAGGTCGACGGTGACGGCGAACGGGGTGAACGCGTACGGGTCGTAGTCCTGCGGGGCCGCCGCGGCCCCAGGGGCCGGGGTGTTCATCGTCGCTCCGGGAGGGGCGGGTTGAAGTGCCAGCCGGACGCGAGGAGTTCGTCGACGGCTGCGACGGCGGTGGCGAGCCGCTGTTCGCGGGTTCCGGTGATCTCCACGAACCGGCGTCCGGTGCGGGTGAGTTCGGCGCGGAAGCGGCCTGTCATCCAGGGCCGCAGCTCCTCCCCGTCGCGCAGCCCGTCGTCCTCGAAGGGGACGCCCTCGTGGTCGGTGAGGAGCCACAGGTGGTGGTCGACGCGGTCGGCGGTCGCCTCGACCCGCGGGTTGCGCCCGCCGACGTACCGCTCGTGCCAGACGGTGGTGGCGAAGGAGTCGGTGTCGCAGAAGAGCACCGGCGAACCGGTCCGCGCGGCGGCCTCCTCGCGGTCGTTCTGGACGGCGGCGATCAGCGGGAAGTCGCCGGTGGTGAAGACGACGTCCTCCCACTGGGCGCCGGGGTGGTCGGCGCGCAGCGCGGCGAGTTTCTGTTCGCTGAACTCCCGCCCGTACTCCGGCACGCCGCGGGTCCGGGCCCACACCCCGCCGCGCCGGCGGTAGTGCTCGGCCAGGGCGAGCGTCAGGGTGGTGGTGCCGGTGGACTCGGCGCCGAGCACGACGACCCGGCGGGTGAGCGCGGCGCGTACCGGCGGCTCCAGGAAGTCCCAGCAGGCGACGGGGTCCTCGCGGACGGCCGTGCCGGAGACCGGGAAGACGGTGCGGTCCGGGTCGACGGAGACCGGCTCGGCGCCGAAGCGCCGGGCGAGTTCGTCGCCGTACGCCTCCGAGGAGAAGACGGCGTCGACCCGTTCGGGGACGGCGGCGGTGAACACCGCCATGTGCGCGTCCCAGACCGCGGGGTCGTGGACGTCCATCCGTATGTCGTCCACGGCTCCCACGACCGTGGCGGCGGGGTGCGTCTCGCGCATCCAGGCCACCCGGTCGGCGAGCGGCACCGATTCGACCCCGGCGGCGCAGACGAGCACGGTGAGCCGCTCGCAACGGTCCTGGGCGGTACGGACGAGGTGGTGGTGGCCGGCGTGCGGCGGGTAGAACTTGCCGAGCACCAGGCCGTGGGCGTACTTCTTCACGCCGCCACCTCCGTGCGCCCGGCCGGACGGTCTCCCACGCCCGGGTCCGCCGCGAGGTCGCGCCGCCAGGAACGCAGCCCGGCCACGCAGAGTGCGAGGAAGCCGACGTAGAGCAGCGAGGTCAGGTAGAGGCCCTTGTGGGCGTAGAGCGGGATGTAGACGAGGTCGGCGGCGATCCAGAGCCACCAGGACTCGACCCGTTTGCGGCTCTGCCCGTAGGTCGCCATCAGGGAGAGCGCGGTCGTCAGCGCGTCCCAGAACGGCACGGTCGAGTCGGTGACGCGGGCGAGCAGGAGGGTCAGCGCGAGGGTCCCCACCGCCCCCGCCGCGAGCAGCCAAATCCATTCGGCGCGCGGCGTACCGCGCACCGGCAGGACGGGTGCCCCTGGTCCACCCCCGTGGGTCCAGGTCCACCAGCCGTACGCGGCGAGGGCGATGAAGACGATCTGGAGTCCGGCGTCGGCGTAGAGGCCGGACTGTGCGAAGAGCAGCACGAAGAAGAGGTTGTTGGCAATGCCGACCGGCCAGTTGGCCAGGTGCTGGCGCACCACGAGCCAGACGCAGAGGGCCCCGCTGCCGAATCCGAGCACCTCGGTCCAGCTGACCGGGGTGTCCAGCCAGGTCACCAGGGGTTGCTGCAGGGGGTCGAGAACATCCGCGAGACTCACGCCCGCCTCCTTAATGGTCACTCTGACTATAAAGGCGGAACGGGGCATGCGAAAGGCCCGCGGCCGGTTCCGTCCGGAAAATTCGGACGGAACCGGCCGCGGGCCTTCGGGGCGGGGCCGGAGGGGCTCCCCGGGGGCTGCCCGAGGGGCTCCCGGGGTCCTACAGACCGACCTCGCGCATCAGCATGCCGACCTCGGTGTTGGTCAGGCGGCGCAGCCAGCCGGACTTCTGGTCGCCCAGCGGGATCGGCCCGAAGGAGGTCCGCACCAGCCGGTCGACCGGGAAGCCGGCCTCGGAGAGCATCCGGCGGACGATGTGCTTGCGGCCCTCGTGGAGGGTCACCTCGACCAGGTAGTTCTTGCCGGTGTTCTCGACGACACGGAAGTGGTCGGCGCGGGCGTACCCGTCCTCCAGCTGGATGCCGTCCTTGAGCCGCTTGCCCAGGTCGCGCGGGAGCGGTCCCTGGATCGCCGCGAGGTACGTCTTCTTCACGCCGTACTTCGGGTGGGTGAGACGGTGGGCGAGCTCACCGTGGTTGGTGAGCATGATGATGCCCTCGGTCTCGGTGTCCAGCCGGCCGACGTGGAAGAGCCGCGTCTCACGGTTGGTGACGTAGTCGCCGAGGCACTGACGACCGTCCGGGTCCTCCATCGAGGAGACGACACCGGCCGGCTTGTTCAGCGCGAAGAAGAGGTACGACTGGGTCGCGACGGTCAGTCCGTCGACCTTGATCTCGTCCTTCTGCGGGTCGACGCGCTTGCCCTGCTCCAGCACGATCTCGCCGTTGACCTCGACGCGCGCCTGCTCGATCAGCTCCTCGCAGGCCCGCCGCGAGCCCATGCCGGCCCGGGCGAGGACCTTCTGCAGCCGCTCGCCCTCCTGCTCGGCGCCCGGGTGGGTCCTGACCACCTTGAAGTCCGGCTTGTCCGCGTACCGGTCGCGGTTGCGCTGCTCGATCTTCGCGTCCAGCTCGCGCGGCCGGGCCTGGCCCGAGGGACCGCGCCGGAAGCCACCTCGGGCGTTGCCGGGCTGCGGAGACTTCGGTCCGCCCTTGGCGCCGCCGCGGGCCGAGGCACCGCGGCCCTTGCGGGCTTCGCTGTCGCCGGCACCCGACGAGCTGGTCGAGGGGCCCACGTCGTAACGGCGCTCCTCCGGGCGGGGGCGGCGCGGACGCTGCTCCTGCTGGTCGTCGCGCCCGCCGCGGCCCTGGGCCGGCCCGCGGCCACCCTGGCCGCCCTGACCGCGGCCGCCCTGGCCACCGCCCTGGCCGCCGCCCTGGGACTTCGGCCGGAAGGACCCGCCACTGCCGCCCCGGGGGTTCCGGTTGCCGCCGCCGCTGCTGCCGCTTCCGCTGTTCCTGCCACTGCTTCGCATCAAAATTCCGTCTTGTCGTCTGCGTGAGTATCCGGGGTGTCCGGTGCGTCCGGATCGAACGACGGCACACCCTCTAGCGTCTCAGCCTCGATCGCGTCCGCTTCCGGGAGGAAGGGAGCGAGTTCCGGGAGCTCGTCCAGACCACGCAGGCCCATACGCTCCAGAAAGTAGTTCGTCGTCCTGTACAGGATCGCACCTGTTTCGGGTTCCGTCCCCGCCTCCTCGACCAGAGCGCGCTGCAGGAGGGTCCGCATGACCCCGTCGCAGTTCACTCCGCGCACCGCCGAGACCCTCGAACGGCTGACCGGCTGGCGGTACGCGACGACCGCCAGGGTCTCCAGTGCCGCCTGGGTGAGACGGGCCTGCCGGCCGTCCAGGACGAAGCTCTCCACGGCCTCGGCGTAGGCGGGCCGGGAGTAGAACCGCCAGCCGCCCGCCACGAGTCTCAGATCGAATCCGCGGCGCTGGGCGGTGTACTCGTCGGCCAGCTCCCGCAACGCCAGGGCCACGGCCCTCGGCGACCGCTGGAGGACCTTGGCGAGGTGCTCCTCGGTGGCCGGCTCGTCCACCACCATCAGCACCGCCTCCAGGGCGGGCTTCAGCTCCAGGTCCGCGACGCTCCCGGACCCGGCGGGCTCCCCGCCGTGACCGGGTTCACCGGCGTACCCGTGCTCCGCCTCGTCGGCGAATCGCCATGCCCCGCCGTGCCGCGGTGCGCCCCCGTGCACCGGCCCGTCCGTGACGCCGGTGCTCCCACCGGCTCCAGCGGCTCCGCTCATGGCTCCACGCCCTCCTCCGCGTCCGGTTCCACGTGCCTGTCGAACTCGTCGGTCACGACGGGTTCCGCGTCCTCCCCGCCGCACCAGCGGACGAGGAGCTCCCCGAGCGCCTCCTCCTGGTCCAGCGCGACCGCCTTCTCCCGGTACAGCTCCAGCAGCGCCAGGAAGCGGGCCACCACCGTGAGGGTGTCGGCCGCGTCCTCGGTGAGCTGCCGGAAGCTGGCCCCGCCGGACTCCCGCAGCAGGGCGACCACGATCCCGGCCTGCTCGCGCACGCTGACCAGCGGGGCGTGGATGTGGTCCACGTACACCTGCGGTTCGGGCCGCGGCTGCATGGCCTTCGCGGCGAGCCGGGCGAACCCCTCGGGGCCGATGCTGAGGACGACCTCGGGCAGCAGCGCAGCGTGGTGCGGCTCCAGCCCGACCGTACGGGGGAAGCGGCGCGACTCGGCGTCCAGCCGGTCGCTGAAGATGTCGGCGACGCGCTTGTACGCCCGGTACTGGAGCAGCCGCGCGAAGAGGAGGTCCCGCGCCTCCAGGAGGGCGAGGTCGGCCTCGTCCTCCACCTCGGCGGTGGGCAGCAGCCGGGCGGCCTTGAGGTCGAGCAGGGTCGCGGCGACGACGAGGAACTCGGTGGTCTGGTCGAGGTCCCAGTCCGCGCCCATCGCGCGGATGTGGGCCATGAACTCGTCGGTGACCGTGGAGAGCGCGACCTCGGTCACGTCCAGCCGGTGCCGGGTGATCAGCTGGAGCAGCAGGTCGAAGGGGCCTTCGAAGTTCGCCAGCCGCACGGTGAACCGCCTGCCGTCCTCCGGCTGCCCCTGAGGGCCCCTGGGCGGCTCCGGAGGCGCTCCGGGACCCTCGGGCGCCCGGAAGGGCTCCGGAGGCGCTGGAGGCGCGTGCAGCGCCTCGGGGACCGCGGGGGCGCCGGTCGCCTCGGAGACCGCTTCTTCCGGTGTCGCCCCGGCCGCCCCCGGCCCGCGCCCGAGGGCGCGGCGGCGCGGGGCGGCGGAGTCGTCGGTCGTCGGCAGCGGCACGTGAACAGTCCAGGTGTACGGCGGTCGCGGACCGGCCGTGCCGTCTCGTACGGGCCCGGCGTCCGGCGGGGAGCGGGAGCCGGCCGCGCAGGGGCGGGCCGGCAGGGTTTGCGGCCCTGCCGGGCAGGCTACCCGCGGCGGACCGCTCAGCGGCCGCGCAGCCGCCGTACGAGGATGCTCGCGTCGCCGCGCGATTCGAGGTCGGCGAGGACGACGGCGACCGCCTCGCGCACGATGCGCCCGCGGTCGACGGCGAGGCCGTGCTCGCCGCGCAGGACCAGCCGGGCGTGTTCGAGGTCCATCAGTTCCTCGGCCGAGACGTAGACCGTGATCTTCTCGTCGTGCCGCTCCCGGCCGCTGGGCCGCCGGTTGGCGCCCCTGCCCTGGCCGCTACCGCGGCCGCGCTGCTGCTGGGGCGCCCCGGTCTGCTCCTGGGCCGGCGGCCGGCCCTGGGGCCCGGGGCCGGTCCGGGGGACCGTCACGCGCTCGGGGCCGCCCACGCGTCCGGCCGGGTCCACCCCTTCGGCGTCGGGTGCGGAGGAAGTGCCCCCGCGCCCGGCCGGCCGCTCCGGTGGGGTACCGCCGCCCGCCGGGGAGGACGGCGCCTGGTCGCCCTCCCCGGCGGGTGCGGGCACCCGTGCCTCGCCGTTCGCTTTGCGCCGCCGCTCCGCCGGGGAGGAGGACTGGAGTCCCATGCCCCCGGTGGTGCGGAACAGTTCGTCGGCACCGGGCAGACTCACTCGGCGTGACACCGGGCGAGCACCTCCCTGGCGAGCTGTCGGTAGGCGGCGGCGCCGACCGAGTTCGAGGCGTACGTGGTGATGGGCTCACCGGCGACCGTGGTCTCCGGGAAGCGCACCGTGCGCCCGATGACCGTGTGGTACACGTGGTCGTCGAAGGCCTCCACCACACGGGCGAGCACCTCGCGGCTGTGCACCGTGCGGGAGTCGTACATCGTGGCGAGGATGCCGTCGAGCTCCAGCTCGGGGTTGAGCCGCTCCTGGACCTTCTCGATGGTCTCGGTGAGCAGCGCCACACCGCGCAGCGCGAAGAACTCGCACTCCAGCGGCACGATCACCTTGTGAGCGGCCGTCAGGGCGTTCACGGTGAGCAGGCCGAGCGAGGGCTGACAGTCGATCACGATGTAGTCGTAGTCGGCCATCAGCGGCTTGAGCGCGCGCTGCAGGGTCGACTCGCGGGCCACCTCGCTGACGAGCTGCACCTCGGCGGCGGACAGGTCGATGTTGCTGGGCAGCAGGTCCATGTTGGGGACCGCGGTCTTCAGCAGCACCTCGTCGGCCGACATGCCCCGCTCCATGAGCAGGTTGTAGACGGTGAGGTCCAGCTCCATCGGGTTGACGCCGAGGCCGACCGAGAGGGCGCCCTGCGGGTCGAAGTCGACGAGCAGGACCCGTCGTCCGTACTCGGCGAGCGCGGCACCCAGGTTGATGGTCGAGGTGGTCTTGCCCACCCCGCCCTTCTGGTTGCACATCGCGATGATCTTGGCGGGACCGTGTTCGGTCAGAGGTCCCGGGATGGGGAAGTAGGGCAACGGGCGCCCGGTCGGGCCGATCCGCTCACGGCGCTGGCGCGCCGCGTCGGGGGCGAGTGTGGCCGCGTACTCCGGATCGGGTTCGTACTCGGCGTCGGGGTCGTAGAAGTGCCCCTCGGGCATCTCGGCGAAGTCGGCGAGGTGGGCGGTGTCGCGGCCACTCTCGTTGCCGGCCATGGCGTTCACGTGTAGGCCGTCCATCATCTGGGGGGGCGTCGTCATGTGCTGGTGGGTCGCGAAGGTGCGGACCGCGACGGAGCCGACAGCTTCGAGCCCGTTCGGGCCCTGACCCCGTGCAGGCATCCCTGGTTGACCACCCCCGGGAGTAAATGTCGACTCATTCACAAGTCGTCTTACCTCCTTGGATGTGACCAGGAAACTTATCGATAGGTCAGCGTGGCACCATGCCGACGATGGGCGACTCTATGGCGTGTCACCGGTCCGCAGCAACACAATCCGCCGGACCCGGCCCGATGTGTCTGCAATCGAACACCCTCCTGTCAAGGGTGCGCGGGGAGCAAGGAGCGCTTTTCGCGAGGGAACGAATCGGGATGAGCCGGACGTTCAGCGCGTGTTGACCAGTACGTCCGGAGCCCCGGCGCACGACCGGCCGGACCTCGACGCACAAGGTCCGGCCGGAGGTACGGGATTGACGGAATGAGGGGCGGAACGAGGCCGTCCCGTCAGCCGACGATCGAGCTCAGCTCGACGTGCGGAAGGTCGTGCGCGTCGGCGACCTCGCGGTAAACGACTTGCCCGTCATGGGTGTTGAGGCCCCTGGCCAGCGCGGCGTCGCGGCGCAGCGCTTCGACCCAGCCCCGGTTGGCCAGCTCGACGACGTACGGGAGCGTGGCGTTGGTGAGGGCGTAGGTGGAGGTGTTCGGGACCGCGCCGGGCATGTTCGCGACGCAGTAGAACACCGAGTCGTGGACCGTGAAGGTCGGTTCGGCGTGGGTGGTCGGGTGCGAGTCCTCGAAGCAGCCGCCCTGGTCGATCGCAATGTCGACAAGAACACTTCCGGGCTTCATCCTGGCGACGAGCTCATGGGTGACCAGCTTCGGGGCCTTCGCTCCCGGGATGAGGACGGCGCCGATGACGAGGTCGGCCTCGACGACCGCCTTCTCCAGTTCGAAGGTGTTGGACACCACGGTCTGCACCCGGGTCCCGAAGACCTTGTCGGCCTCGCGCAGCTTGCTGACGTCCCGGTCGAGCAGGGTGACGTGGAAGCCGAGCCCCACGGCGATCTGGGTGGCGTTCCAGCCGGAGACGCCGCCACCGATGACGACCGCCCTGGCGGCGGCCGTGCCGGGGACGCCGCCGGGCAGCACGCCCCGGCCGCCCGCCGAGCGCATCAGGTGGTAGGCGCCGACCTGCGGGGCCAGCCGGCCCGCGACCTCGGACATGGGGGCGAGCAGCGGCAGTGCCCGGTTCGCGGTCTCGACGGTCTCGTACGCGATGGCGGTGGTGCCGGACTCCAGCAGCGCGTCGGTGCACGCGCGGGAGGCAGCGAGGTGGAGGTAGGTGAAGAGAGTCTGGCCCTTGCGCAGACGGTGGTACTCCTCGGCGACCGGCTCCTTGACCTTGAGCAGCAGGTCGGCCGCCGCCCAGACCTCGTCGGCGGTGGGCAGGACGCGCGCCCCGGCGGCGGTGTACTCCTCGTCCGTGATGGACGAGCCCGCGCCGGCGTTCCGTTCGACGACGACCTCGTGGCCGTTGCGGACCAGCTCGTGCACTCCGGCGGGCGTGATCGCCACCCGGAACTCGTTGTTCTTGACTTCGCGGGGGATGCCGACCTTCACGTCGATCACGGTCCTTGGCTCGGAGGGGCGCCCGGCGGCGGACGGTCGGCCAAGGGCCGGGTGTACGCCGGTTCGCACGGACTCGCACAGAAATGCGCAGCACCCGCGAGGACATCGCGGGGACATGCGGCAGAGCCAGTCTAATGAAGGACTTCCCGCTGTCTAGCCTTGCAAAGAACTAATTTTCGACCGAGACGCCAATGTTTTCGCAGGCAGATCCTTCCTCACCCAGCAGTCTCTCCGCCGTCGCCCGGTGCAGCGCGGCGGCAGCGGGGTCGCCCAGCCTGTCCAGGGTGTCGGCCAGCCGCAGCTGCAGCGCCGCCTGGAGCCGCACGTCCTCGGCCTGCCGGGCCAGGTCGACGGCCTCCCGGCAGGTACGCAGCGAGTCGTGCGGGCGGCCCGCGTACTCCTGGACCCTGGCCGCCTCGCTGAGCGCCCTGGCCTGGGCCGGAAGGTCGCCGAGCCTGCGCAGGCCCGCCGCGGCGGCCCGCCAGTTGCGCAGCGCCTCGCCGTACCGCCCGGCATACGCGTGCACCGCGCCGAGCCGCCCGTAGAGCCGCGCCTCACCCTCCCGGTCGCCCTGCGCGAGGCGCTGGGCGAGCGCCCGGCCGTACCAGTCGGAGGCGCGCGGGTAGTCCCCCAGTTCGGCGTAGGTGCCTCCGACGGACTCCATGGCACGGCCGGTGGCGTACAGGTCCTTCGCCTCCCGCCCGGCGTCCAGCGCGGCGCGGTAGCGGGTCAGGGCGATGCGGGTGCGGCCCGTGGAGGCGTCGAGATCGGCGAGGTTGAGCAGCGCGGCGGCGCGCTCCCGGTGCAGCCTCCGGCGCTCGGCGACGTCGAGCACCAGGCCGTGCAGCCCGTACAGCTCGGGTGCGGCGGCCTCCGTGCCGAGGTGGGCCGCGAGCGCCCGCACCAGGGCGGCGACCAGGCGGCGGGCGAGGGTGTCCAGCTCCCCGTCCGCCACCGCCATGCGGGCGGCGGCAACCAGTGAGGGCAGCCTGACGCGCAGCCAGGCGGCGGCCTCCTCCGGGCCGGGGAACCGGAGCGCCTTGGGAAGCCCGGCGAGCTTGCGGCGGCCCGGGGAGCCCTCCGGCTCGGTGACCGCCCGGCAGGAGTGGAGCAGCCGTACGGTGCGCTCCAGCATCCTGGCCCGGGCCAGCTCGGTCTCGGCCGGCCGGTCGCGTTCCTCCAGGAACGCCCGCACCAGGGGGGCGAGGCAGCCCGGCACCTCGTACTGGGGCTCGGCGGCCCCGTCCGTACGCAGCAGTCCGAGACCGACGAAGTCGTCGAGGGTCCGGCGGGCGGCGGAGACGGAGCAGCCGGCCAGCGCGGAGGCGGTGTGCGCGTCGGCGAGGCCGGCGGGCGCCAGCGCGAGCAGTCGCAGTATCCGGGCGGGGGTCTCCAGCAGGGCGTCGTGCGCCATCCGGAAGGCGCGGGCCAGCGGTCGGGCGCCCACCGGCTGCTCGGTGTCCTCCGGGGTCCTCCGCAGGTGCTGGGTGGCGTCGGCGACGGAGGCGGTCGGACGGGCGGCGATCCACCCCGCGACGAGCAGGAGTGCGGCGGGCTGGCCGCCGCACTCCTCCACGAGGGTCTCGGCGGTCCGGGGGTCCACGGTGATCCGCACCTGTCCGATCACCCCGGCGAGGAGGCGCACGGCGGAGCCGGTCTCCAGCCCGCCGATGGTGCAGGGACGGACGTCGGGCACGCCCGTCAGCGGGCCGGTCGCGGTGGCCAGCACCAGGCAGCCGGGGCCGTCCGGAAGGAGGGGGTCCACCTGCTCGGCGTCGACGGCGTCGTCGAGCAGGAGCAGCAGCCGCCGCACGGCGAGCGCCTCGCGGACCATCTCGGTGAGCTCGTCGGCGTCCGCGCCGGGCGGGGTGGCGAGGGAGAGCAAGCCGAGGATCTCGCGCGCGGTGCGTTCGGCGGGCACCCGGGTGCCGCCGGGGTCGGTCAGGGCGACGCGCAGCACGCCGTCCGGGTAGTCGCCGCTTCCGGTACCGGGCGAGGCCCAGGGCAGCGGGCCCATGGAGCCGCCGACGGGGGCCGTGCCGGTCAGGGTGTGGGCGAAGGCCGCGGCGAGCGCGCTGCGCCCGGACCCGGCGCGTCCGGCGATCAGCAGGACCCGGGCGCGGGCCGCCTTGCGGCCGGCCAGGGTGTTCAGTCCGGCTCGTTCGATGTCCTCCTGAAGGGCTTTCAACTCGCGTCGGCGGCCGAACAGTTCGGGTGGGGCCGTGCCGGAGGGCTCCTCGGTGCGGGGCGCTCGGGCCGGGCCGCTGGTGTCCACCGCCTGTTCCGTCACGAGCCACGCTCCACTTCGCCGCACCCGGTGCCCGCCGGAGTTCCGGCGGGCCTTTCGAGCCTAGTTCAGCGGTGCCGCCGATCAGGGCGGAGCGGGGCGGGGACGTCACCCGATCGGATCAGCGATTCTTACGATCGTCCGACGGGCAATCGGTGCAGGGAACGGCTGGGGCGCGCATCGAGCGGCGGGCACCCGGGCGCCGGACGGCCTACGCCTCGAACGGCCGGGCCGGCCAGGGGGACTCCGCCGGGCGCAGCGAGCCCTCGCCGTCGCCCGCTCGGGCGGCGGTCAGCGCCAGGACACCCATGACCAGGCAGCTGTTGTGCAGTTCGCCCGCGAGGACGCCCCGCACCAGATCCGCCAGCGGGACCCGCGCCTGCTCCATGTCGGCCTCCTCCTCGGAGACCGCGAAGCGCTCGCCGACCGCCTCGGAGAGGTCGCGGGCGAGGAAGATGCGGACCGCCTCGTCCGAACCGCCCGGGCTGGTGTAAACGTCGGTCAGAACCCGCCAGTCCTCCGCCTTGACGTGTGCCTCCTCGTACAGCTCGCGCTGGGCGGCGGCCAGGGGGTTCTCGCCGGGGACGTCGAGCAGTCCGGCCGGGATCTCCCAGAGTTTCTGGCGTACCGGGTGGCGGTACTGACGCAGCACCAGGACGTGGTCCTCCTCGTCGATCGCCAGGATCGCGACGGAGCCGGGGTGGACCTGGTAGTCGCGTCCGACGACCGTGCCGTCGGGCATCACGACGTCGTCGGTACGGACGCTGGTCTTGTTGCCGGTGAAGGGCGTCACCGTCGCGGTGACCCGCCATTCCTCGGCCCTGTCCTGGATGCCCATCTGCGTCCTCCCGCTTCACGAACGAAAAACCGGGGCACCCGTCCTCGGCGGACGCGTACCCCGGTCAACGGTAATGCCTCGGGGCTACTTGCCCGACGCGGCGGCCTCCGCCTGGCGGGCGACGGCGGCCTTCACCAGACCCGCGAAGAGCGGGTGCGGGCGGGTCGGGCGGGAGCGCAGCTCCGGGTGGGCCTGGGTGGCGACGAGGTAGGGGTGGACCTCGCGCGGGTACTCGACGTACTCGACGAGCTTGTTGTCCGGGGAGGTGCCGGAGAAGACCAGTCCGGCCTTCTTCTCCAGCTCGGAGCGGTAGGCGTTGTTCACCTCGTAGCGGTGACGGTGGCGCTCCTCGACGTACGGCTCCCCGGCGTACGCCTCACGGACGAGCGAGCCCTCGGCGAGCTTCGCCGGGTAGAGGCCCAGGCGCATGGTGCCGCCCAGGTCGCCCGCGCCCTCGACGTACGCGAGCTGCTCCTCCATGGTGGAGATGACGGGGTGGGAGGTCGCGGCGTCGAACTCGGTGGAGTTGGCGTCCGGGATGCCGGCGACGTTGCGGGCCGCCTCGATCACGATGCACTGGAGGCCGAGGCAGAGGCCGAGCAGCGGCACCTTGTTCTCGCGGGCGTACTGGATGGCGCCCACCTTGCCGTTGACACCGCGCTCGCCGAAGCCGCCGGGGATGCAGATGGCGTCCACGCCCGCGAGGTGGCGGGCTGCGCCGGCCGGGGTCTTGCAGTCGTCGGAGGTGACCCACTCGACCTTGACGCGGGCCTTGTTCGCGAAGCCGCCGGCCCGGATGGCCTCGGTGACCGAGAGGTAGGCGTCGGGGAGGTCGATGTACTTGCCGACCAGGGCGACGGTGACCTCGTGGTCGGGGTTGTGGACGCGGTCCAGCAGGTCGTCCCAGGTGCTCCAGTCCACGTCGCGGAAGGGCAGGTCGAGCTTGCGCACGACGTAGGCGTCCAGGCCCTCGGTGTGCAGCACCTTCGGGATGTCGTAGATCGACTTGGCGTCGACGCAGGCGACGACGGCGCTCTCGTCCACGTCGCACATCAGCGAGATCTTGCGCTTGATGGCGGTGGGGACGTCGCGGTCGGCGCGGAGCACGATGGCGTCCGGCTGGATGCCGATGTTGCGGAGCGCGGCCACGGAGTGCTGGGTCGGCTTGGTCTTGAGCTCGCCGGAGGGGCCGATATAGGGCAGCAGCGAGATGTGCACGACGAAGACGTTGTCCCGGCCGACCTCGTGACGTACCTGGCGGACGGTCTCCAGGAACGGCAGCGACTCGATGTCGCCGACGGTGCCGCCGACCTCGGTGATGACCACGTCGACGTCACCGGTCGCCATGCGGCGGATGCGGGACTTGATCTCGTTGGTGATGTGCGGGATGACCTGGACGGTGTCGCCGAGGTACTCGCCGCGCCGCTCCTTGGCGATGACCTGGGAGTAGACCTGCCCGGTCGTGACGTTGGCGGAGCCGTCGAGGTCGACGTCGAGGAAGCGCTCGTAGTGGCCGATGTCCAGGTCGGTCTCGGCGCCGTCGTTGGTGACGAACACCTCACCGTGCTGGAACGGGTTCATCGTGCCGGGGTCGACGTTGAGGTACGGGTCGAGCTTCTGCATCGTGACCCGGAGACCACGCGCCTTGAGCAGCGCACCCAGGCTGGAGGCAGTCAGACCCTTGCCGAGGGAGGAGGCGACACCCCCGGTGACGAAGATGTGCTTGGTCGTCGTGGATGTGGGCTGCATAGCCAAGAGGGGGCTCCCGTGGTAGCGAATCTGGGGTACGTACCGGCTGCCGAACCGGAGATTCCGGGGGTGCCGTCGCTGCGGTTCGGGGGCCTCGTCCGCTCTCGCGTCCGACCACCGGTCCACGGGCTACCAGCCTAACAGCGACCTGAGCGGCCTGCTTCCGACCACACACTGCGCACGGGCCTCACGAAACGTCCCCACCTCTTCCACGCCCCACCCGTTCCGCGCCGACAAGATCCACGAACCGTCGCGCGGATCACATCGGTGCGTCGTATCCTGCTCGGACACTCGCTGACGAGTGGGACGGTCGGCCCGCGGCATCACCCCCGTCCGCTCCCGCCGGTCCAAAGGGCTCTATCGACCCCTCCTGAACATCTTTCTTTTCACGCAGCAAGCGCCCCGCACCGGGGCGACACATGGCCGTTCGACTGGAGACGCACGTGGCCGGGCGCATCGAGGATTACGCACTCATCGGAGACATGCAGACAGCGGCGCTGGTCTGCCGGGACGGCACGGTCGACTGGCTCTGCCTCCCACGCTTCGATTCCCACGCCATCTTCGCGGGACTTCTGGGTACCGAGGAGCACGGCTTCTGGCGCCTGGGGCCGCTGGAGCCCTCATCCGAGGGCGCCGACGGTGTCCAGGCCGCCGCCGAGCCGCCCGCGGCCGACCGGCGGCGTTACCGCGGCGACTCCCTCATCCTGGAGTCCGAGTGGGACACGCCGCGCGGCACCGTGCGCGTGATCGATTTCATGCCGCCCCGTGACGGCGCCCCCCAGCTCATCCGGATCGTCGAGGGCGTCAGCGGCCGGGTGACGATGCGCTCCTCGCTGCGGATGCGGTTCAGCTACGGCCGGATCACCCCCTGGGTGCACAAGGTCGACAGCCGCACGGTCGCCGTGGCCGGACCTGACTCCGTCTGGCTGGACACGCAGGCGGAGACGTACGGCAAGGACCTGACGACCTACTCCGACTTCACGGTCTCCCCCGGCGACCGCGTCGCGTTCACGATCAGCTGGCAGCCCTCGCACCACCAGCCGCCCGCCCTGCCGGAGCCGGAGGGCTCGCTGGAGGCGACCGAGCGGTTCTGGGAGGAGTGGGTCGCGCAGTGTACGTACCACGGCCCCTACCGGGAGGCCGTGACCCGCTCGCTCATCACCCTGAAGGCGCTCACCTACGCGCCGACCGGTGGCATCGTCGCCGCGCCCACCACCTCGCTGCCCGAGGAGATCGGGGGCGTACGCAACTGGGACTACCGCTACACCTGGCTCCGCGACGCCGCGATCACGCTCTCCTCGCTGCTGCGCACCGGCTACCGCGAGGAGGCCCGCGCCTGGCGCGAGTGGCTGCTGCGGGCCGTCGCGGGCGACCCGGAGAACCTGCAGATCATGTACGGCATCGCCGGCGAGCGCGAGCTCGGCGAGGCGGAGCTGGACTGGCTGCCCGGTTACGAGAACTCCGGGCCGGTCCGCGTCGGCAACGGCGCCGCCGACCAGCTCCAGCTCGACGTGTACGGCGAGGTCACCGAGGCGCTGCACCTGGCGCACATGACGGGCCTGACCCGCAACGACTACGCCATGGGCCTCCAGCTCAAGCTGATCAGCTACCTGGAACAGCACTGGTACGAGCCGGACGAGGGCATCTGGGAGGTGCGCGGCCCCCGCCGCCACTTCGTGCACTCCAAGGTGATGGCCTGGGTCGCGGTCGACCGGACGATCAAGCTGATCGAGTCCGGCGACGTGGAGGGGCCGCTGGAGCGGTGGCGCGAGCTGCGTGACGACATCCACCGCGATGTCTGCGACCGGGGCTACGACCCCGAGCGCAACACCTTCACCCAGTCCTACGGCTCGAAGGAACTGGACGCCTCACTGCTGCTGATCCCGCAGATGGGCTTCCTCCCTCCGGACGACAAGCGGGTCATCGGCACGATCGAGGCGATCCAGCGCGAGCTGTCGACCGAGGACGGGTTCGTGCTGCGCTATCCGACCTCCGGCGACGACGCGGGCGTGGACGGCCTGGCGGGCGACGAGGGCGCGTTCCTCGCCTGCTCCTTCTGGCTGGCGGACGACCTGGCGATGATCGGCCGGGTGGACGAGGCCCGCCAGCTCTTCGAGAAGCTGCTCTCGCTCCGCAACGACCTGGGGCTGCTCGCCGAGGAGTGGGACTCCCGCCTCCAGCGCCAGGTGGGCAACTTCCCGCAGGCGTTCAGCCACGTCCCGCTCATCGACACCGCGCTGCGGCTGACGGCCAGCGGGGCGTACGCGGGCTGACCCGCCGCCTCCGCGCGCACGCCCCGGCCGCCCTCCGCGGTGGCCGGGGCGTGCCGCGTCGGGAACCGGGTCACCGGCTGTCCCACCGGGCTCTCCCATGCCCCCGGGACTCGCCGCCCGGTCCGCGCCACCCAGCCGTTCGCGCCGGCCACCGCGGGTGGGCGGGCCTCGACGACCGGGGTCGGCGGATGCACGCCGGCGGGCGGATCGGGCCGGCTGGAGCGGAGGTTCGGGCCGGCCTGTGACCATGCGCTCGCCGCCGAGGTCGTCACGACCCGGACGACGTGTTCCGCCTCGACCACGACGTCGAGCCCGCCGCGACCTGAAGGACCGGCGCCTCGGGGACCGGCGCGTCAGCGGGTCCGGGTGAGCGGCTGCGCCAACTCGTCGTAGACCGTGAGGACATGGGTGATGGTGTCCTCCTCGGTGGGCCAGCCCGCCGCCTGCGCCCGGCCCTCGGCGGCCAGCAGGGCGCGGCGGTCCGGATCGACGAGCAGTCCGCCGATCGCCCGGGCGAGCGCCCCGGGGTCGCCGTACGGGACGAGTTCGGCGGCGTCGCCCACGAGTTCGGGGATACCGCCGACGGCGGTGGCCACCAGCGGGGTACCGGCCCGCAGGGCGTCCTGCGCGAGGCGGGAGCGCGCCTCCCAGCGGCTGGGGATCACCACGAGGTCGGCCGCGGCGACGAGTTCGGGGATGTCGTCCCGGGCGCCGATCAGCCGGACGGGCAACCGTTCGCCCTTGATGCGGCGTTGCAGAGCGGCCCGCTCACGACCCTCGCCGGCGACGACCACCTGGGGCACCGGGTCGAGGGCGCCCATGATCCGTGCGGCGTCGAGCAGGACTCCGTACCCGTGACGCGGCACCAGCGAGCCCGCCGAAAACAGCAACGGGCTTCCCACCGCGCCGAGTTCGGCGCGGACCTTGGCGAGGTGGGCCGGGTCGGCGGCCATCCGGGGGACGGGTGCGGCGACCGGTGCCAGCCGGGCGTCCCGGGCGCCCCTGCGGCGGCCCCGGTCGACCAGGTCGGACGAGGTGCCGAGCAGGACGGCGGCCGCACGGGCCGCCCGGACCTCCAGCAGGTGCCGCACGTGCCTGCGGGCGCCTTCGGCGTGGCTTCGGCCGTGCCAGGTCACGACCAGCGGAGTGCGCAGGCCGCCGAGAGCGGCGGCGGCGCGGACGGCCGCGTGCGGGCCGTGCGCGTGCACCACGTCCGCGCCGAGGCAGGCGGAGCGCAGGGCAGCCACGGAAACGGGGTCGCTTCGCCGTGGCACCGCGGCGAAGCGGGCGCCGGTCGAGGAGAAGCCGTGGACCAGGTCCACGGCGGCGGGCGCGCAGACGGTGACCTGCACCCCCCGCGCGATCAGCCCGGCGGCGAGCGATCCGACGTGGGCGCCGCTGCCGGCACCTCCGCCGCCCAGGACCTGCACCGTTCGCAGCTGTGACACGTCGATTGGCTCCCGGACTTCCCGCGTCGTTGAGGGGGCGTGCCACGGCGGGCACAGCCCCAAGGATGCCAGTCCGCACGGGCGTTGCCGACCGCCGGAACGTTGCTGCGTCCAGGTCCGGCGACAACCGGCCGTTCCTTACCACTCGCACGAGTGATGCACCTGGCGCGAAATCGCCGCCCCGGAGCCCCGGCGCCGCCCCGGAGCCCCGGCGCCGCCCCGGAGCACACCCGTCGCGTACGCCTGAGCGGGTGCGGGGGCCGCGAGGACCCCCGCGCCTCGCTTCCCCGGCCATGATCCGCAGGACACGGTCCGACTAAGCGTCGTCCGCCCGTGCGGTGGCCAGCAGCTCCTCCGCGTGGGCGCGGGCCGTCCGGGAGTCCTCCTGGCCCGCGAGCATCCGGGAGAGTTCGCGCACCCGGTCCTCGCCCTCCAGGACGGTGACCCCGCTGCTGGTCACCGAGCCGTCCACGGTCTTCTCGACGAGCAGCTGGCGGTCGGCGAACGCGGCCACCTGCGGGAGGTGGGTCACGACGACGACCTGGGCGGTCCTGGCGAGCTTCGCGAGGCGGCGGCCGACCTCCACGGCCGCCTTGCCGCCGACGCCCGCGTCGACCTCGTCGAAGAGGTACGTGGGCACGGGGTCGGAGCCCGCGAAGACGACCTCCACGGCGAGCATCACCCGGGAGAGCTCACCGCCCGAGGCGCCCCGGGCGATCGGCCTGGGCTGGGCGCCCGGGTGCGGGGCGAGCAGCAGCTCGACCTCGTCGGCGCCGGACGGGCCGTAGACGACGCTGCGGCCGCCCACGTCGATGCCGGAGGCCTCGTCGGGCGCCTCGGTCTGCCGGAGGGCGAAGGAGACGCGGGCGTGCGGCATCGCGAGGGAGGCCAGCTCCTCGGTGACATCGGCGGCGAAGCGTGCCGCCGCCTCGGTGCGGGCGTCGGTGAGTGCCTGGGCCAGCTCGGAGAGTTCCGCGCGCAGGGCGTCGCGTTCGTCGGTGAGTTCGCCGATCCGGTCGTCGTCGCCCTCCAGCTCGGTGAGGCGGGCGGCGCCCTCCTCGGCCCAGGCGAGTACGGCGCCGACGTCCTCGCCGTACTTGCGGGTGAGGGCGGTGAGTGCGGCCCGGCGCTCCTCCACCGAGGCGAGGCGCAGCGGGTCCGCGTCCAGCTGGTCGGCGTATCCGGCGAGGTCCGCGGAGACGTCGGCGAGCAGGATGGAGATCTCCCCGATGCGGTCCGCGAGGGCGGCGAGGGCGGGGTCGTGGGAGCGTACGGCGTCGAGTGACCGGCCGGCCGCGGCGACGACGGTGGTGGCGTCCACGACCTCCTGGTCCTCCGGGTTCCCGGCCAGCGCGGTGTGCGCGAGGGCGGCGGCGGAGGAGAGTGCCTCGGCGTGTCCGAGGCGCTCGGCCTCGGCGGCGAGTTCGGCGTCCTCCCCGGGCAGGGGTGCGACGGCGGCGATCTCGTCGAGGCCGAAGCGCAGCAGATCCGCCTCCTGGGCCCGCTCCCGGGCCCGGGTGGTGATCTCGTCCAGCTCCACGACGACGGCGCGCAGCCGCCGGTAGGCGGCCGCGTACTTGGCGTGCGGCACGGCGACTCCGTCGCCCGCGTACCGGTCCAGGGCCTGCCGCTGCCGGGCGGGCTTGAGCAGCCCCTGCTGGTCGGTCTGGCCGTGCACGGCGACCAGTTCGTCGGCGAGTTCGGCGAGCACCCCGACGGGCACGGATCTGCCCCCGAGGTGGGCCCGTGAACGGCCCTCCGCCGAGACGGTACGGCTGATCAGCAGCGCGCCGTCCTCGATCTCCGCACCGGCCTCCTCGGCCCGCAGGGCGACCGTGTCACCGTCCTTGACCGTGATCCGTCCCTCGACCACCGCGGCCTTCGCACCGATCCGCACCAGGGCGGGATCGGCCCGTCCGCCGAGCAGCAGCCCGAGGCTCGTGACGACCATGGTCTTGCCCGCACCGGTCTCACCCGTGACCGCGGTGAATCCGGGCGACAGCTCGACCACGGCATCGTCGATGACTCCGAGCGACCGTATCCGCATCTCCTCCAACACGGACACGACCATACGAGGTTTCACCGCCCCCGTGCGACGGCCCCCGCCCACGACGCGCCCGCGGGCGTCTGCACACGGCCCCGGCCCACCGGCCCGGGACAGGTGTCCGGGGCCGGGACAGGTGTCCGGGGCCGGGGCCGTGCGCGGCCTCGTCACTGCGGCAGGCCGCGCCACCCCGAGACCGGCAGCGCGAACTTCGCGACCAGCCGGTCGGTGAACGACGCGTGGTGCAGCCGCGCCAGCCGTACGGGTACGGCTCCGCGCCGTACCTCGACGCGGGCGCCGGCGGGCAGCTCGACGTTCCGGCGGCCGTCGCACCAGAGGACTCCGTGCGGGGTGTGCGGCTGGACCTCCACCGCGAGCACCGACGTGGGCGAGGTGACCAGCGGCTTGGCGAACAGGGCGTGCGCGCTGATCGGCACCATCAGCAGGGCCTCGACCTCGGGCCAGACGACGGGGCCGCCGGCGGAGAACGCGTAGGCGGTCGAGCCGGTGGGGGTCGCGCAGACGATCCCGTCGCAGCCGAACCCGGTGACCGGCCGGCCGTCGATCTCCAGGACGACCTCCAGCATCCTTTCGGGCGAGACCTTCTGCACGGCCGCTTCGTTGAGCGCCCAGTCGGTGTGCACGACCGCCCCGTTGCTGTGCACCACGACGTCGAGCGTCATGCGCTCCTCGACCTCGTACGCCCGGGTCACCACGCGGGCGACCACCCGGTCGAGGTCGTCGCGTTCGGCCTCGGCGAGGAACCCGACCCGGCCGAGGTTGACCCCGAGCATGGGGACGCCCGAGGCGCGCGAGATCTCGGCGCCGCGCAGCAGGGTGCCGTCACCGCCGAGCACGATCAGCAGCTCGCACCCGTCCACGGCGGCGGGGGTCGCCTCGGCGACCGTCTCCACCGTCGCCGGAAGCGGCAGGTCGGCCGCCTCGGCCGCCAGGACCCGCACACCGAGGCCGTTGCGCAGCAGTCCCTGCACCACGAGCTCCGCACTGCGGATCGCGGCCGGACGGCCGGTGTGCGCCAAAAGGAAGACTGTTCGTGCCGTACTTGTCGTCGTCGTCAACGAGGCCCCTCCGCCACTGCACGGTCCACATCTGCCGGATCCAGTTCGGGTGCGCCGGCCCGCAGCCACAGAAAGTACTCGACGTTCCCCGAGGGGCCGGGCAGCGGGCTGGCCGTGACCCCGCGCACTCCGAGCCCGAGCGCCGCCGCCCGGCGGGCGACTTCGCGTACCGCTTCGGCGCGCAGCTCGGGGCTGCGCACCACGCCGCCGCTGCCGAGCCGTTCCTTGCCGACCTCGAACTGCGGCTTGACCATGAGGACCAGGTCGGCGTCGGGGGCGGCGCAGCGCACCAGCGCGGGCAGCACGAGCCCCAGCGGGATGAACGAGAGGTCGCCGACCACCAGGTCCACCGGCAGCCCGTCGATGTCGTCGAGCGTCAGCTCGCGCACGTTGGTGCGGTCCTTGACGACGACCCGCTCGTCCGACTGGAGCGACCAGGCGAGCTGTCCGTAGCCGACGTCGACGGCGAGGACCTGCCGGGCCCCGGCGCGCAGGAGCACGTCGGTGAAGCCACCGGTGGACGCCCCGGCGTCCAACGCTCGGCGGCCCTCCACCTCCAGTCCCAGCGGGACGAACGCGGCGAGGGCGCCGGCGAGCTTGTGCCCGCCGCGCGAGACGTACTCCGGATCGCTCTCGTCCTTCGCGACGACCACGGGGGCGCTGGTCTCCACCTGGGTGGCGGGTTTGGTCGCGACCAGGCCGCGCACGGAGACGCGTCCCGCGGCGATCAGCTGGCTCGCGTGCTCGCGCGAGCGGGCGAGCTTGCGGTGTACCAGCTCTGCGTCGAGGCGGCGACGGGCCACTCCTGCCACGGTTACGTTCAGCTCCTGTTGTCGTACGGGGGTGCGGGTGCGGGCCCGGCATCCAGCGCGGTCAGCGTGGAGCGCAGCCCACGGTGTACATCCTCGTACACCTCGGTGTGTCCGTCCGCCGCGAGGTGGTCGGCGTCGGCCAGGCGCTCCAGCGCGGCGTCCACGGCGGCGTTCCCGGTGGGGGTACGGACGACGCCGAGGGCGGCGGGCGCGGCGGGCGCGTGGGAGGGGGCGGCGCCGGGTTCCGCCGGCTCTTTGCCGGGTTCCGCCGCCTCGACGCCGGGAAGGTCCGGCCCGTCGCGGAGGGCGGTGCCGAGGGCCGCGGGGGGTGCCTGCGCGGGCGGGGTCCCGGGCCCGGTCGTCAAGTCGCTCATGCCGGAACGCTACCCCGGTGGGCTGGGGTACCGTCGATCACGATGGCGACCATGGCAGAGTGCCGCAGCGCACTGGACAGACTTTCCGACAATCTCGCGGGCGCGGACGGAGACGTGCGCAGCGCCGCCTCCCTGGACCGCTCGCTGAGCTGTCACATCAAGGACCTCGACGTGACGTTCACCGGCCGGCTCACGGACGGCCGCATCCGGGTGCTCGACACCGTCGAGGGCCCGCCCCGCGAGAAGGCCGAGATCAGACTGGCGATGACCGGCGACGACCTGGTCGCGCTGGTGGACGGCGACCTGAACTTCGCCAAGGCGTGGGGGGCGGGCCGGGTCCGCCTGGAGGCGGGGTTCCGGGACCTGCTCAAGCTGAGATCGCTGCTCTGAGGGGCGTTCAGGACGCTCAGGCCGGGCCGGGCCGGACGGGCCGGGTTCAGGACGCTCAGGACGGGCCCGCCGGACCGGACGGGCCGGCCTGCGCCGTTTCGGGTCCGTGGGTCACCGCCCCCGCGGAACCCGTCTCCTGCAGCGCCCCGCCGTCAGAGCCCCAGGCGGGCGACCGCCTTCCCCGCGTCGAGGGCGCACGCCCCGGTGCCCCCTGCGGTCCACGCGGCGCCGCAGAGCGCCCGCAGCCCGTCGATCGCGTCGAGGGCGTCTCCCTCGCCGTCGAGGACCAGCTCCTGCCCGCGTGACGACGCGGTCCACCCGCCGCAGCGGGCCGTACCGTCCTCCACCGTCACCTCCGGCTGCCCGGTGAGTAGCCCGCGCAGGTCCCGGTCGATGTACGTCGGACGGTGTTCCGGCACTGCCGCGACCAGCTGTGCGGCGTCGGTCACCCCGGTCAGCACCAGCAGTGAGTCCACTCCGCCGTTGAACGCGCCCTCGATGTCGGTGTCCAGGCGGTCGCCGACGACGAGCGGGCGCTCGGCCCCGGTACGCAGCACGGTCTCCCGGTGCATCGGGGGCAGCGGCTTGCCCGCGACCTGCGGCTCGGCGCCGGTGGCGATCCGGACGACCTGGACCGCCGCGCCGTTGCCGGGGGCGATGCCCCGGGCGCTGGGGATGGTCAGGTCGGTGTTGGACGCGAACCAGGGCAGCCCCCGGTTGATCGCGTACGCGGCCTCGGCGAACCGCGACCACGGGAAGTCCGGGCCGCCGTACCCCTGTGCCACCGCCACCGGGTCGTCGTCCGCCGAATCGACCGGGACCAGCCCGCGCTCCTCCAGGGCGACCCGCAGCCCCTCGCCCCCGATGGCGAGGACCCGGGCGCCCGCGGGGAGCTGGTCCGCCACCAGCCGGGCGACCGCCTGCGCGGAGGTGATCACGTCCGACGGTTCGGCGGGCACTCCCAGCTCGGTCAGGTGGGCCGCCACCGCGGCGGGTGTCCGCAGCGCGTTGTTGGTGACGTACGCGAGATGCATCCCGCCGTGCCGCGCGGCGGTGAGTGACTCGACGGCGTGACCGATCGCCCGGCCGCCCGCGTACACGACCCCGTCGAGGTCGAGCAGAGCCGTGTCGTACGCCTCGCTCAGCGGCGTACCGCTGCCGAGCGGCCGGGACGTGTCCTGCTGACTCATTGTGTTCGCTCCTCGTTCGATGCCTCTGCCCCGATCATCCCGCATCGGCGCACCGCACCTACGATGCGGGGATGGACACATCGGGGCACGCCGGAAAGGGGCACACCGGAGAGGGGTTCGCCGGGAAAGGACTGCGCCTGTTTCCTTTCCGCGGTGTGCGTTACGTACCCGAGCGGGTGGGCAGCCTCGCCGCGGTGACGTCCCCGCCGTACGACGTGGTGGTGCGACCGGACGGCCTGCACCACCTGGAGTCGGCGAACCCGCACAACATCGTGCGGCTGATCCTGCCTCAGGACGGCTCCCCGGCCGCCCGCAACCGGCTGGCGGCCCGGACCCTGGACGAGTGGCTCGCGGAGGGGGTGCTCGCCACCGATCCCGAACCCGCGCTCTACGTCTACGAGCAGCGCGGCAACGGCCTCCTCCAGCGCGGTCTGATCGGCGCCCTGGCACTCTCCCCCGCCGCCGACCGGGTCGTCCTCCCGCACGAGGAGGTGATGGACGAGGTCGTGGCGGACCGGGCCGCCCTGATGCGCGCCACCGGCGCCCACCTCGAACCGCTGCTCCTCACCTGCCCGGGTGACGGTACGGAGTCCGGCGCGGCGGCCGTCGTCGAGCGGGCGGCCCGGCGGCCTCCGCTGCTCACCACGACGACGGAGAACGGTCTGCGGCACCGGTTGTGGGCCGTCACCGATCCGGCCGAGCAGGCCGAGGCCGCCGCCGATCTCCTGCCCCGCCAGGCCCTCATCGCGGACGGCCACCACCGGTGGGCCACCTACCTGCGGCTCCAGCGGGAGCAGAGTTCCCCCGGACCGTGGGACTACGGCCTGGTCCTCCTGGTCGACTCCACCCGCTATCCGCTCCAGGTACGCGCGATCCACCGGGTGCTCCGCCGGCTCGCTCCCGCCGACGCCCTGGCCGCGCTCGGCGGCCGGTTCCGGGTGCGGGAGGTGGCGGGCCCGCTGCCCCGGGCGCTCGGAGCGCTCGCCGCCGCGTCCGAGGAGGGCGGCAACGCCTACCTGCTGGCGGGCGACGGTACGTACCGCCTCGTGGACCGGCCGGATCCCGCCCTGTTGGCCCGTACGGTCCCTGCCGGCCGCCCCGAGGCCTGGCGCACCCTGGACGCGACGGTGCTGCACGAGACGCTGCTCGACCGGGTCTGGCGTCTCCCGGACACCGCCGAGGAGATCGCGTACCTCCACGACCCGGTCGCCGCGGTCGAGCAGGCCGAACGGTCCGGTGGGACGGCCGTCCTCATGCATCCGGTACGCGAGTCCGTCGTCCGCGATCTCGCCCGGCAGGGCGTCACCATGCCGCGCAAGTCCACGTCCTTCGGCCCCAAGCCGGCGACGGGCCTGGTGATGCGGAGACTCGCCGACGACCCCTGAGCGGGGCGTCCGTACCCGCTGCGGACAGGGAAACGGGTACGAAAAAGGGCGGCACCCCCGGAGGAGTGCCGCCCTTCTTCTATCTTCTGCTTCTGCCGCCACCGCCTACGCGGTGCGTGCCGCTCAGGCCTTGGCCGGACCGTCGGCGTCGGGCTGCTCGGTGCTGTGCTCGGCGTCCTGCTCGGTCGCCGGGGTCGCCTCGGCGACGGCGTCGGCGCGGTCGGCCCAGGCGTTCAGCTCGTCGGTGTCGTCCTCGTCGTCGACCTCGTCGCGGTCGTCACCCTCGGTGTCGTCCGCGATGTCGTCGTCGGCGACGTCGTCGTCGGCGATGTCCACCGCCGTGTCCTGGACGGCGGGGGCCGCGTGGTGCTCGGCCGGAGCCGTGGCGGGAACGTCCTCCTCGTCGCCGTCCAAGGCGTCCACGAACTCGACTCCGTCCAGCTCGGCGAGCCGGTCGGAGGCGTCGGTCGCACCGTCCTTGTCGGATTCGACGGTCTTGGCGAACCACTCACGGGCCTCGTCCTCACGGCCCGCCTCCAGGAGCGCGTCGGCGTACGCGTAGCGCAGGCGCGGCGTCCACGGGTGAACGGCGTTGGAGGCCAGCTCGGGGCTCTGGAGGGTGACGATGGCGGCATCGATCTGCCCCATGTCACGGCGGGCACCTGCGGCCACCAGGCGCATCTCGACCTGGCCGGCCTTGTCCAGCTTCTGGACCTCGGGCTCGCCCGCCATCGCCATGGCGCGCTCGGGGCGGCCGAGGCCGCGCTCGCAGTCCGCCATGACGGGCCACAGCTCCACGGAGCCGGTCATCCGCTTGGCGGCACGGAACTCGGCCAGCGCTTCCCCGTACTTCTGCGTGGCGTACGCGGCGAAGCCGGCCGCCTCACGGACGGCGGCGACGCGCGAGGCGAGCCGGAGGGCGACGCGGGAGTACCCGTACGCCTCCTCGGGGTCCTCGTCGATGAGCCGGGCGACCATGACGAGGTTGCGCGCGACGTCCTCGGCAAGGGTCTTCGGCAGGCTCATGAGCTCCTGCCGGACCTCCTTGTCGATCTCGAAGCCCGTGACGTCGTCGGGGATGGGAAGCCGCTTGATGGGCTCGCGGTCACGGTCGCCCTGGTAGCCCCCACGGTCATCACGCTGGCCACGGAAGCCGCCACGGTCGTCGTCACGGCGCGGGCCACGGTCGTCACGGCGGAAACCACCAGCGGAACCACCGCGGTTGTCGTCCCGGCGGAAACCACCACCGGAACCCGAACCACCACGGTTGTCGTCACGACGGAAACCGCCACCGGAACCCGAACCACCACGGTTGTCGTCACGACGGAAACCGCCACCGGAGGGACGGTCGTCGTCACGGCGCGGGCCGCGCGGCCGGTCGTCACGGCGCTCGAAACCGCCCGGACGTCCACCGCGGTCGTCATCACGACGAGGAGCGCGGTCATCGCGCTGACCACGGAAGCCACCACGGTCGTCGTCGCGGCGGGGAGCGCGGTCGTCGCGACGGAAGCCACCGCCGGAGGGCCGGTCGTCACGGCGCTCGAAACCGCCCGGACGTCCACCGCGGTCGTCATCACGACGAGGCGCACGGTCATCGCGCTGACCACGGAAGCCACCACCGGAACCGGAGCCGCCACGGTCGTCGCGACGGAAA
>NZ_JBIBHR010000025.1:0-1085 GCF_042957125.1 Streptomyces sp. NPDC008125 | reverse complement strand
ACCACCACCGGAACCCGAACCACCACGGTTGTCGTCACGACGGAAACCACCACCGGAACCCGAACCACCACGGTTGTCGTCACGACGGAAACCACCACCGGAACCCGAACCACCACGGTTGTCGTCACGACGGAAACCACCGCCCGAACCGGAACCACCACGGTCGTCACGACGGAAACCACCACCGGAACCCGAACCACCACGGTTGTCGTCACGACGGAAACCACCACCCGAACCCGAACCACCACGGTTGTCGTCACGACGGAAACCACCACCGGAGGGACGGTCGTCACGACGCTCGAAACCGCCCGGACGTCCACCACGGTCGTCATCACGACGAGGAGCACGGTCGTCGCGCTGACCACGGAAGCCACCACCGGAACCGGAGCCGCCACGGTCGTCGCGACGGAAACCACCGCCGGAGCCGGAACCACCACGGTTGTCGTCGCGACGGAAACCACCGCCGGAACCCGAACCACCACGGTTGTCGTCACGACGGAAACCACCGCCCGAACCGGAACCACCACGGTTGTCGTCACGACGGAAACCGCCACCGGAGGGACGGTCGTCACGACGCTCGAAACCGCCCGGACGTCCACCACGGTCGTCATCACGACGAGGAGCACGGTCGTCGCGCTGACCACGGAAGCCACCACCGGAACCGGAGCCGCCACGGTCGTCGCGACGGAAACCGCCACCGGAACCCGAACCACCACGGTTGTCATCGCGACGGAAACCGCCACGGTCATTGTCACGGCGCGGGGCGGCGGAGCGGTCGTCACGACCGCCGCGGGAGCCGGCCCTGTCGCCACCGTCCCGGCGACGCGGCTCGCGATCCGGACGATCGTCGGGAGAGTTGGTGGACATGGGTACGACTCCTGTCTTTGGGTACTGCAAACATTCTCGCGCAGCCGACCTGTCGACGCGCTTCGGGAAAACAAAAGGACCCTTGGTCCCAGCATGAACGCTGGGACCAAGGGTCCTTGAAAGATTGTTCGGCGGCGTCCTACTCTCCCACAGGGTCCCCCCTGCAGTACCATCGGCGCTGAAAGGCTTAGCTTCCGGGTTCGGAATGTAACCGGGCG
>NZ_JBIBHR010000024.1:0-95895 GCF_042957125.1 Streptomyces sp. NPDC008125 | reverse complement strand
TCGCTCACCCTCAACCTGCTGCTCACGCCGATCATGCTGCTGCTGCTCTTCGTCTACATCTTCGGCGACACCATGAGCGCGGGCATCGGCGGCGGCGCGGACCGTTCCGAGTACCTGAAGTACATCGTCCCCGGCATCCTGATGCTGACCATCGGCGGAACCACCATCGGCAGCGCGGTCTCCGTCTCCATGGACATGACCGAGGGCATCATCGCCCGCTTCCGCACCATGGCGATCCACCGGGGATCGGTCCTCGTCGGACACGTCGTCGGCAGCGTGCTGCAGTGTGTGCTGAGCGTGGTCCTCGTCGGGGCCGTCGCGGTGGCCATCGGGTTCCGGTCCACCGATGCCACCGTCCTGGAGTGGCTGGCGGCGGTGGGGCTGCTGGCGCTCGTCTC
Organism: Streptomyces sp. NPDC008125; assembly: GCF_042957125.1. NCBI lineage: Bacteria > Bacillati > Actinomycetota > Actinomycetes > Kitasatosporales > Streptomycetaceae > Streptomyces > Streptomyces sp. NPDC008125. Next base: position 95,497 of record NZ_JBIBHR010000024.1, on the reverse strand, counting down.
CCTGGCGCTCACCTGGATCGCGGTCGGCATGGGCCTCTCCAGCCCGAACGTCGAGGCGGCGAGCAACAACGCGATGCCGCTGATGATCCTGCCGCTCCTCTCCAGCGCCTTCGTCCCGGTGGACGCGATGCCCGGCTGGTTCCGGCCGGTCGCCGAGTACCAGCCCTTCACCCCGGCCATCGAGACCCTGCGCGGACTCCTGCTCGGCACCGAAATCGGTAACAACGGCCTCATCGCCGTCGGCTGGTGCCTCGGGCTTGCCCTGCTCGGCTACTTCTGGTCCACCTCTCTCTTCGACCGCGACCCGAAGTGACCCGGACCCCCGGCTCGGCGGCGCACCCGACACCCCGTCGGAGTGCGCCGCCGGCTCCTGTGCGGGAACACCCCTCGCCGGTCCGACGCGAACGGCCGGACACGGCCTAACGTGGCGCCATGCGTGTACTCGTCACAGGCGGAGCCGGATTCATCGGGTCGCACATCACCGAGGCCCTGGTAGCGGCCGGGCATCAGGTGGTGGTGATCGACGCGTTGCTGCCCTCGGCCCATCCCGGCGGCACCGTACCTGAAGGGCCGTACGAGCGGCTGGTCGTCGGTGACGTGCGGGACCCCGCGGCAGTGGCCGGCGCGCTGGCGGGTGTCGACGCGGTCTGCCACCAGGCGGCGATGGTCGGGCTGGGCAAGGACTTCGCCGACGCACCGCTCTACGTCGGCTGCAACGACCTGGGCACGGCGGTGCTGCTCGCCGCGATGGCGGCGGCCGGGGTCCGGGATCTGGTGCTGGCCGGGTCGATGGTGGTGTACGGCGAGGGAAAGTACGACTGCCTGCGGCACGGGCCCGTCCGGCCGGGGCCGCGCGCCCGGCACGATCTGGAGGCGGGCCGCTTCGAACCCCGCTGCCCGTCCTGCGGGTCGGATCTCGTACCGGGGCTGGTCCCCGAGGACGCCCCGGCGGATCCCCGGAACGTCTACGCCGCCAGCAAACTCGCCCAGGAGCACCTGGCCGCCGCGTGGGCGCGCGCGACGGACGGCCGGGCGGTGTCGCTCCGCTACCACAACGTGTACGGGCCGGGGATGCCGCGCGACACCCCGTACGCCGGGGTCGCCTCACTGTTCCGCTCCGCGCTGGCACGCGGTGAGGCGCCCCGGGTCTTCGAGGACGGCGGCCAGCGGCGCGACTTCGTGCACGTGACCGATGTCGCCGCAGCCGCCGTGACCGCGCTGACCGCCCCGCCCCGGCGGGCATCCGGGGCCCTCACCACCTACAACACCGGGAGCGGGGAGCCACACACCATCGGGGAGATGGCAGCGGCGCTCGCCGCCGCGCACGGCGGTCCGCCGCCGGTCGTCACCGGGGAGTTCCGGCTCGGGGACGTCCGCCACGTGACGGCCGACTCCGGTCGGCTGCGCGCGGAACTGGGCTGGCTGCCGAAGGTGGGGTTCGCCGAGGGCATGGCGGAGTTCGCCGCCGCCCCGCAGCGGGGAGCGGCGGTCGCGCCCCCGGGCGGCGCCCGGCTCGCGGACGCCTGACGGAGGGACACGGCCCAGGGATGGCCGCGCGACCGACGCCACCGTTTCGACTGGCCCATATGCCAGCAAATGTCCGATCCATCTCCATAGGGTGAGCCGGGTGACCGACACCTCGACCAACTCCCTCACTCCCACTCCCACGCCCACCCTTTTCTCCGTCGACGTGGTGCTGCCCTGCCTCGACGAAGCCGCCGCCCTCCCCCGGGTGCTGGCCCGCATCCCGGCCGGCTGGCGCGCGATCGTCGTCGACAACGGTTCGACCGACGGCTCGGCGGAGGTGGCGCGTTCGCTCGGCGCCACCGTCGTGCACGAGCCCCGCCGCGGCTTCGGCTCGGCGTGCCATGCCGGGCTCGCCGCCGCCGAGGCGGAGTTCGTCTGCTTCTGCGACTGCGACGACTCGCTCGACCCCGGCCTGCTGCCCCCGTTCGTCCAGCGGGTCGCCTCCGGGACCTGCGATCTCGTGCTGGGCCGCCGCCGTCCCGAGGGGCGGGGCGCCTGGCCGCTGCACGCCCGGCTCGGCAACCTCGCGCTCGCCCGGATGCTGCGGCGCCGGACGGGGCTGCGGCTGCGCGACCTCGGCCCGCTGCGCGCGGCGCGCCGGACGGACCTGCTGGCCCTCGGCCTCACCGACCGCCGCAGCGGGTACCCGCTCCAGATGGTGGTGCGGGCCTCGGACTCCGGGCTCAGAATCGTGGAGGCCGACGTCCCGTACCGTCCCCGAACGGGCAGGTCAAAGGTCACCGGGACCTGGCGGGGCACCTGGCACGCGGTGCGCGACATGCGTGCGGTGCTGCGGGAACCACCCCTGGCGCGCACCGCCGTACGGACGGAGTCGTGTCGATGACCCCGTACACGCCGGCCTCCGCCGACACCTCGCTCCCCCCGGGACCGACCACGGTGCTGGTCCTCGCGAAGGAGCCGGTTCCCGGGCGGGTCAAGACCAGGCTCACCCCGCCGTTCAGCCCCGAGGAGGCGGCGGAGCTCGCGGCCGCGTCCCTCGCGGACACCCTGCTGGCCGTGCTCTCGCTGCCCGCCGCGCGCCGGGTCCTGGTCCTGGAGGGCGGGCCAGGCCCCTGGCTGCCTCCGGGCATCGACGTCGTGCCGCAGTGCTCCGGCGGTCTGGACGAACGGCTCGCCGGGGCTTTCGGAGGCTGCGACGGTCCGGCGCTCCTCATCGGCATGGACACTCCACAGATCGAACCGGCCCATCTGGCGCCCGCGTTGGCGCCGGACGGGTGGGACCGGTGCGACGCCTGGTTCGGCGAGGCGGAGGACGGCGGGTTCTGGGCCCTGGGGCTCGCGTCCCCGGACCCCGCTCTGCTGCGGGGCGTCCCCATGTCCGTACCCGAGACCGGCGCGGTGCAGCGTGCGCGGCTGCTCGGCGCCGGGCTGAGCGTCCGTGAGCTGGACCGGCTCCGCGACGTGGACACCGCCGAGGACGCGGTACGGGTCGCCGGGCTCGCACCGCACGGGCGGTTCGCCGCGACGCTCGGCCGGTTGAACCGGACGGTGGCCCGATGAGCAACTCCCAGGTCGCGGGCAACGTGCCCTGGGCGGCCGACCCGTACGCGAACGCCCTCCGCTCCGGCCGCGGGCCGCTCTTCCTCCGCCGCACGGACGGCCTGCTGATGCCGCTGGACGTGGAGCGCTGGTGCCTGAGCGCCGACGACGCCGACCTGTCGGCGCTGCGCCGCTGCGAGGGACCGGTGCTCGACATCGGCTGCGGACCGGGCCGCCTGGTGGCCGCGCTCGGCCGGCGCGGTCACCGGGCGCTCGGCATCGACGTGAGCGAGGCCGCGGTGGCCCGTACCCGCGGTCTCGGCGGGTGGGCCCTGCGGCGCAGCGTGTTCGACCGGCTGCCGGGCGAGGGACGGTGGGGCACGGTGCTGCTCGTGGACGGCAACATCGGTATCGGCGGGGATCCCTCCGCGCTGCTGGAGCGGGTGGAGGCGCTGCTCGCCCCGGGCGGGCTCCTCATCGTGGAGACGCACCCGCTCGACCTGGACGAGCAGTCCGAGGTCCATCTCCACGACGGAAGCCCCGCCTCGGCCGACGCCCTCGGCACCCGGCGTCCCGAGCCCCCGCCGGCGCCGTTCCCGTGGGCCCGGCTGGGTACCCCGGCCCTGCTGCGCCACGCCTGTCCGCAGGGGTGGCGGGCGGTCGATCAGTGGGAGTCCGACGGGCGCCCCTTCGTCTCCCTGCGCCGCCGGGACGCCCGGCCGCTCCCCCGCCACGTGGACAGGACCAGCCAGAGCGCCGAGACGGCGAAGAGCACCCCGGTGACGAGGAGCCAGTTGCCGAGGAAGACGTCGACGGAGAGCCCGGTGTAGGGCTCGTAGCGCTCGGAGAGCCGGGCGACCAGCGGGAACTGGACCACCAGGAGCAGCAGGGAGAGGAACGCCGGTACCCGTACGAAGTCGACCCGGTCACCACCGCGGCCCGGCCGCGTCCCCAGCGCCACGCGCAGGGCGCGGTCGGCCGTCGAGTACACCGGCAGCAGGACGAGGTCGTGCACCACGGCCGCACCGGCGAACCAGAGGACGATCCGCAGGGTCTCGCCGTGCAGGAGCCTGATCCCGGCGTACCCGGTCAGGGCGAAGGTCGCGGCCAGGAGCAGCAGGTGCAGCGGCCCCCCGCCGTACCGGCGCCGGAAGGGGCGCATGCCGCGCGGGCGGGTCGCCGTGCTCCGTGTCCGGTCGCCGGCTGCCCCGTCCGGGTCCCGCTCGTGGCCGGTCACAGGTCTCCGAAGGTCAGGGACCCGACCCATTTGGTGTTCATCACTCCGGGGGCGGCCGGCACGATGATCCGCGCCGGGTGGCCGTGGTCGGCCGACAGCGTCTCGCCGTTGACCTCCAGGGCGAGCAGCGAGCGGCCGTCGCGCACCTGGTTGTCGCGCAGGGCGGCCCGGCGGAACGAGCCGGTGCTCTGTACGGATTCCACCAGGACGCCCGGGGGGTCGTCCAGGAAGCCGGCGATCGCCGCCAGGTCCCGCAGCGGCACCCCGCGCCACCACTGGTCGGAGGTGGACCAGCCTTCCACGCAGGCGATCGGGAGCGCCGCGCTCGTCTGGTCCATGGCGAGCAGTTGGGCCCGGGTGAAACGGAAGGTGCCGGCCGGGCCCCGTACGGTCAGGCGCCAGGCCGGTCCGATGTCGGCGGGGCGGATGTGCACGGAGGCGGCGGTCTTGTTGATCTGGAAGCCGTTCGGCCCGCTGCCCGGGTCCTCGACCCCGTGCGGGGTGAGCAGGGCGGTGGGGCGCAGTGCGTCGGAGCTGCGGCCGGCCGTGGTGGCCAGCAGCACCAGCGACCCGGCGCCCACCATGGCGAACGCGCCGCGCCTGGAGAGCGTCGTCGGGGCGGGCGCGGGCGCCGCCAGGGTGTCCGTCTCCCCGGCCGGGATCCCGGCGCGCAGGACCCGTACGGCCTTCGGGAGCTTGAGCGCGGTGTGGCTGAGGAAGCCGGCCAGGAAGACCCACGCTCCGTAGAAGTGGAGCCGGTAGAAGGAGCCGGGGAAGACGTACTCCAGCTGGATGTTGAGGAGCCCGGTGACGAACTGGAAGAGCGCGCCGCCGACCAGCAGCACGATGGAGAGCCGTTCCAGCGCGTGTCCCGGGGACCGGACCGGCGGGAGCGCGAAGAGCCGGGGGATCACCGACCAGAGCTTGGCGAGCAGCAGGGGGACCAGCGCGGTGCCGAGGGTGACGTGCACGCCCTGGGTGAGCCGGTAGAGCCAGTGCGGGTCGGTCGGCCAGGAGAACAGGTAGAAACCGAGCAGCCCCTTGTCGGGCGTCTTGTCGTTGACGGCCGCGAGATCGGGGTTGTACGAGGCGTAGGAGAGGAGCCCGGTGACCGCCACCAGGGTCAGTCCGACGAGCAGGACGACGCCGAGCACGGCGGTGAACCGGGCTCCACGTAGCGGGCTGCGCCAGAAGTCCGGTCGCGTCGGGCCGGGCAGGGCCTTGAAACGTCGTACGAGGTCACCCATGGTGCGACCGTAGAGTGCGGGCCCTGTGGGTGCGGGGACGCGCCGTTCGCCGTGCGGGCGCGTTGCTCCGTGCGCGGGAGCACGGCGGCCCGGTGACGACCCGCCGCGCGAAGCGGCCCGGTCGGCTGGGGAATCGGCTTCCGGAGGCTTAGCGTGCCGGGGTGAGGACCGAGGAGCGCGCCGGACGCGCCGGAGGAACGGCAGCCGCGGAGAACGTGAGTGCGGCGGACCGCGCGGGACACCGGGACCTGACGGCCGCGGCCGGAGGCGCGGTGCTGGTCGCGGTGGCGGCGCTCGTCGGCTGGGCCGTGAACGGCGACGGGTCCCTCTACGCGGGGTGGCCGCCCCTGATCGCCTCGTGGGACCCGCACGTAGGGCCCGGTACACCGGCGGCACTCGCGCTGGCCGTGCTCGCCGTCGGCGTCGGCCCCCGGGTGGCCGTCCGGACGCGCTGGCGCGGGCTGCTCGCCCTCTCGTGGGCGGTCTCCGCCGCCTGGATCCTCTCGCTCGCGCTGGTCGACGGCTGGCGGAGCGGATTCGCCCTCAAACTGACCAGCCGTCACGAGTACCTGGCGGGCGTCGCCGGGTTCCACGACATCGGCGCCGCCCTGCGCACCTTCGAGGACCACATCGTGATGGGGCGGCCCGGCAACTGGCCGACCCACGTGGCCGGGCATCCGCCGGGCGCCACTCTGCCGTTCGTGTTCCTGGACCGGATCGGTCTCGGCGGGGCGGTGTGGGCGGCGGTCTGCTGCGTCGTGCTCGCGGCGACCGCCGCCGCCGCCGCGCTGGTCACCCTGCGGGCGCTGGCCGGCGAGCGGATCGCCCGGAAGGCGGCGCCGTTCCTCGTCCTCGCGCCGGGGGCGATCTGGGCGGGCGTCTCGGCCGACGCCGCGTTCGCGGCGGTCGCCGGCTGGTCGATGGCGCTGCTCGCGATGTCGGCGACCCGCACGACCCGCTTCCCGGTGACGGCGGCGGCCGGGTCGGGTCTGCTGTTCGGGCTGGTCTGCTACCTGAGTTACGGACTCCCGCTGACCGGTCTCCTGCTGGCGACCGTCCTGGTGCTCGCCCGGACGGTCCGCCCGCTGCCCGCCTTCGCCGCCGGATCGCTGGTGGTGCCCGCGCTCTTCACCCTGGCGGGGTTCCACTGGTGGGACGCGTATCCGCTGCTGGTGGAGCGGTACCACCAGGGGGTGGGCGGCAAGCGGCCGTACGCGTACTGGGTCTGGGCCAACCTCGCGGCCGTCACCGTCTCCGCCGGCCTGGCCACGGTGGCCGGGCTGCGCCGGTCGGCGGTCGCCGCGCCCGGAGCCGTACGGGCGCTACGGACCGGCCGGCCGCTCGCCGGGGCGCAGCGGCTCGCCGTACTCACGCTGGCGGCGGCGCTGGCCGTCGTCGTGGCCGACCTGTCGGGAATGAGCAAGGCCGAGACGGAGCGCATCTGGCTGCCCTTCGTCCTCTGGCTGCTGCCCGCCGCCGCCGCGCTGCCCGATCGCCGCCGGCGCGGCTGGCTCGGCGCCCAGGTGGTGCTGGCGCTCCTGGTCAACCATCTGCTGCGGACGAGCTGGTGACGAGGGCGGGCTCCGGGGAGCCGGCCGCGAAGGCGCCCGCGGAGCACCTGCGACGCCTCACCCCGCGGGCTTCCACCCCAGCGCCGGCCCGAGAACGCCCGCCATGTCGTGGAGGATCTGGACGTAGTCCTCGTGCTCGAAGCTGAACGGCAGGGCGAACGCGACCTCGTCGACCTCCCGGAACGCCGCGTGGGCATGGAGTCGCTCGGCGAGTTGCTCCGAGGTGCCCACGAGGTCGGGGGCGAACATCATGCGCGCGGGTCCCTGCGGGGCGGTGGTGCGGGGTGCCCGGCTCCGGGCGTACTCCTCGTACTTGGCGCGCTGGGCGGGGGTGGCGGAGTCGGTGGGGATGACCACGAGCCCCTGGGAGACGCGCGCCCGGTCGGCGTCGGGGTGGTGGGCGCGGAAGCTCCGGATGTGGGAGAGCTGGATCTCGGCGAAGTCCGCTGAAGCACCGGCGTCCTCCGCCTTCACCACGCTGCTCGTCAGCAGGTTCATCCCGTTCTCGCCGGCCCACCGGGCGGACCGGAGGCTGCCGGCGCCGTACCACATGCGGTCGCGGAGGCCCGGGGCGTGGGGTTCGACGCGGTCGGAGAACACCTCGATCCCCTCGGTGCCGCTGAAGGCGGTGGCACGCTCGCCACGTACGAAGTCGAGCAGCCGGCGTACCCGTTCGTGGCTGAAGTCCTCGTCGGCGGCCGTGTCCGGGTAGAGGGCGTCCCTGACCCGGTCGAAGTGCATCGGCGGCCCCACGCTGACGCCCGGTTCCAGGCGGCCTCCGGAGAGGACGTCCACGGTCGCCAGGTCCTCGGCGAGGCGGAGCGGGTTCTCCCAGCCGAGCGGGATGACGGCGGTACCGAGGTGGATGCGGTTGGTGCGCTGGGTGGCCGCCGCGAGGACGGCCATCGGGGAGGAGATGCCGTACTGGAGATGGCGGTGCCTCACCCAGGCGCTGTCGAAGCCGAGTCGCTCGCCCAGTTCGATGATGCGCAGGGTCGACTCGTGGCCGGGGCGCGGGTCCGCGCCGTCGAACAGGCCGATCGTGAGGAACCCGAGCTTGCGCAGCGGTTTCGAGGTGGGCGGCACGCGTTCCTCCGTCGTCGTTCACGGCTTCCTGCCGGGCGGCTGAGCCGTGCCCATTCTGGCAGGCGGGGGCGGGCGGAAGATGGCGGCAGTGTTGCGGGATCGGTCTGCCACCCGCTGGACGACTGGTGTTGATCAACCTCATGGCGGGGGTACGTTGCGGGGCATGAGTCGCCCGAAGGCGGACATGACCGATGTCCGCGTCCTGCGCAGCAGGCGCATGCTGCGGGAGGCCGTTCTGCTGCTGGCAGCCGCGCAGCCCGTCGAGTCGGTGACGGTCGCGGAGGTGACCCGCACCGCCGGGCTCAATCGCACGACCTTCTACCACCACGCGAGCAGCCCGGCGGACGCCCTGGAGCAGGCGCTCGTCGGTGATCTCGATGCCATGCGCCGCATGCTCACCGAGAACGCCGCGGATCCGTCCTTGCCCTTCGACCGGGTGTGGGAGGAGATCGCGCGCGACTTCCTCGACTGGTTCGGGCGGTACGAGGACATCTTCACCACGGGGCTGCCCGACGGGCGGAGCCCCGTACTCACCCGCCTGCTGAGTCGCCACTTCACCGCGTCGGTCGTCTCGCTGCTCGACGCCCGGCCTTCGCTGGTGCCGCCCGGTCCGGCGTGGGACGAGCCGGCGCTCACCGCGTACAGCCGCTTCCTGGGTTTCGGCATCATCGGCGTGCTCCAGACCTGGCTGGAGACCACCCCGCCACGTGATCCGGACGCGCTCGCCCGGATCCTTCTCCGCGTCCTGCCGGAGTGGCTGGCGCGTCCGGCGCGTCCGCCGGGGCCTCCCGGACCGCACGGTCCCGGACACGCCTCCGCCCCGGCCGGGTGACCCTGGCCGGGGCGGAGGCGTACGTGCGGTGGGTGGTGCGGGCGGCGGTGCGCGCGCTCACCCGGGCGACCGGATCAGGCGAGGGTCGCGATCGCCTGGTTGAAAGTCGCCGAGGGGCGCATGACGGCGGCGGCCTTCTCCGGGTCGGGCTGGTAGTAGCCGCCGATGTCGACCGGGGAGCCCTGCACCGCGTTCAGCTCGGCGACGATGGTGTCCGCCTGCTCGGTGAGGGTCTTGGCCAGCGGCGCGAACGCCTCGGCGAGCTGGGCGTCGTCGGTCTGCGCGGCCAGCTCCTGCGCCCAGTACAGGGAGAGGAAGAAGTGGCTGCCGCGGTTGTCGATGCCGCCGAGCTTGCGGCTCGGGGACTTGTCCTCGTTCAGGAACGTGCCGGTGGCGCGGTCCAGGGTGTCGGCGAGGACCTGGGCGCGGGCGTTGCCGGTGGTCTGGGCGAGGTGCTCGAAGCTGACGGCCAGGGCGAGGAACTCACCGAGGCTGTCCCAGCGGAGGTAGTCCTCCTTGACGAGCTGCTGGACGTGCTTCGGGGCCGAGCCGCCGGCGCCCGTCTCGAAGAGGCCGCCGCCGTTCATCAGCGGGACCACGGAGAGCATCTTGGCGCTGGTGCCCAGCTCCAGGATCGGGAAGAGGTCCGTGAGGTAGTCGCGGAGGACGTTGCCGGTCACCGAGATGGTGTCCTCGCCGCGGCGGATCCGCTCCAGCGAGAAGGCGGTGGCCTCCTCCGGCGACTTGATGGAGATGTCCAGGCCGTCCGTGTCGTGCTCGGCGAGGTACGTCTTCACCTTGGCGATGAGGTTGGCGTCGTGCGCGCGGGTCTCGTCCAGCCAGAACACGGCCGGGACGCCGGTGGCGCGGGCGCGGGTGACGGCCAGCTTGACCCAGTCCTGGATCGGCAGGTCCTTGGTCTGGCACATGCGGAAGATGTCGCCGGCGCCGACGGCCTGCTCCAGGACGGCGTCACCCTTGGCGTCGACCACGCGGACGGTGCCGGTGACCGGGATCTCGAAGGTCTTGTCGTGGCTGCCGTACTCCTCGGCCTTCTGCGCCATCAGACCGACGTTGGGCACGGAGCCCATGGTCGACGGGTTGTAGGCGCCGTTGGCGCGGCAGTCGTCGATGACGACCTGGTAGACACCGGCGTAGCTGCTGTCGGGCAGCACGGCGAGGGTGTCGGCCTCGTTGCCGTCCGGGCCCCACATGTGGCCGGAGGTACGGATCATGGCCGGCATGGAGGCGTCGACGATGACGTCGCTGGGGACGTGCAGGTTGGTGATGCCCTTGTCGGAGTCGACCATCGCGAGGGCCGGGCCCTCGGCGAGCTCGGCCTCGAAGGAGGCCTTGATCTCGGCGCCGCCCTCGGGCAGGGAGTCGAGGCCCTTCAGGATGCCGCCGAGGCCGTCGTTCGGGGTGAGGCCGGCGGCCGCGAGCACGTCGCCGTACTTGGCGAAGGTGTTCGGGAAGAAGGCGCGGACCACGTGGCCGAAGATGATCGGGTCGGAGACCTTCATCATGGTGGCCTTGAGGTGCACCGAGAAGAGGACGCCCTCGGACTTGGCGCGGGCGACCTGCGCGGTGAAGAACTCGCGCAGCGCGGCGACGCGCATGACGGCGGCGTCGACGACCTCGCCGGCCAGGACCGGGACCGACTCGCGGAGCACGGTGGTGGAGCCGTCGTCACCGACGAGCTCGATGCGGAGCGAGCCGTCCTCGGCGATCACGGCGGACTTCTCGGTGGAGCGGAAGTCGTCGACGCCCATGGTGGCGACGTTCGTCTTCGAGTCGGCCGTCCAGGCGCCCATGCGGTGCGGGTGGGCCTTGGCGTAGTTCTTGACCGACGCGGGGGCGCGGCGGTCGGAGTTGCCCTCGCGCAGGACGGGGTTGACGGCGCTGCCCTTGACCTTGTCGTACCGGGCGCGGACGTCCTCGTCCTCCTCGGTCTGCGGGTCGTCCGGGTAGTCCGGGAGGGCGTAGCCCTGCGCCTGGAGCTCGGCCACGGCGGCCTTGAGCTGCGGGATCGAGGCCGAGATGTTCGGCAGCTTGATGATGTTGGCGCCCGGCGTCTTGGCCAGCTCGCCCAGCTCGGCGAGCGCGTCATCGATACGCTGGTCGGCCGTGAGGCGCTCCGGGAAGCTGGCGATGATCCGGCCCGCGAGGGAGATGTCGCGGCGCTCGACCGTGACACCGGCGGTCGAGGCGTAGGCCTCGACGACGGGCAGGAACGAGTACGTCGCCAGGGCAGGGGCCTCGTCGGTGTGCGTATAGATGATGGTCGAGTCAGTCACCGGGTGCTCCGCTCCACGTCTGCAACATTGCTTGACATCAAGATATCTCGTGACCGGTCCGGTCTCCACAAGGGACCCCGTACCCGCGTGCTCACGCCCCGGTCCGCCCCGTGGCGGAGGCCGGGTCCCGGGGAGCGGACCCGGCCTCCGGCGGAGATTCCCGGTCAGGCCTCCCGGGCGGTCTTCGCGCCGCTGAGCAGGGCGTACAGCACGAGCGACGAGACGAGGCCGACCGCCCATCCGTAGTCGGCGAGGGGCTTGAGGAAGGGCACGATGCCGTCCCTCGGGAAGGGGCCCGCGCCGGGTGCGGAGTGCGAGCCGCCGACCGCGAGAAGGCCGCCGACGAGGAAGGCCGCGACGGCTTTCCAGTTCCATCCGCCCCGGTACCAGTAGCGCCCGCCCGGCTCGTACAGGTCCGGCAGGTCGAGCACCGTGCGGCGGACGTACCAGTAGTCGGCGATGAGGATGCCCGCGACCGTACCGAGCAGGCCGCCCACCAGGCCGAGCCAGGTGTAGATGTACAGCTCGGGCGTCTCGGTGAGCTTCCACGGCATCATCAGCACGCCGACGACACCGGTGACGAGCGCCCCGGTGCGGAAGCCGATCAGCTTCGGGACGACGTTGGCGAGGTCGTAGGCGGGCGAGACGACGTTGGCCGCGATGTTCACGGAAAGGGTGGCGACGAGCACGGTCACCAGACCGAAGAGGAGCCCGAAGACGTTGTCGGTCTTCGAGACGAGCTGGACCGGGTCCCAGATCGCCTCCCCGTACACGGCCTGCGAGCCGGAGGTGACGAGGACGGACAGCAGGGCGAAGAACGGCATGGTGGTCGGCAGGCCGAGGGTCTGTCCCCGGACCTGGGCGCTCTGGCCCGCGCCGAAGCGGGTGAAGTCGGGGATGTTGAGGGAGAGGGTGGACCAGAAGCCGATCATGCCCATCAGGGACGGGAAGAAGACCGGCCAGAAGTCGCTCCCCCAGCCGAGCTCGGAGGGCTGGTCCAGCAGCGGCCCGAACCCGCCGGCCTTCACCGCGATCCAGACCAGCAGCACGACCGCGCCGACGATCACGAAGGGCGCGGCCCAGCTCTCGAACCGGCGCAGGGTCTCCATGCCCCGGTGGATGATGGCGAGTTCGAGGGCCCAGAAGAGGACGAAGCAGAGCCAGAGCGTCCACGGCTGGCCGCCGACGGTGGAGGCGTCGGCCCAGCCTCCGAAGATCTTGCCGAGCAGTGTGAAGACCCCCACCCCGCCGATCCAGGTCTGGATGCCGAACCACGCGCAGGCGACGGCCGCCCGGATCAGGGCCGGCAAATTGGCGCCCCGCAGCCCGAACGAGGCGCGGGCCAGCACGGGGAACGGGATGCCGTACTTGGGCCCCGCGTGCCCGGTCAGCAGCATCGGCAGCAGCACGATCACGTTGGCCAGCGCGATGGTGAGGACGGCCTGCTTCCAGTCCATGCCGAGGGCGACGAGCCCGGAGGCGAGCAGCCAGGACGGGATGTTGTGTGCCATCCCGATCCAGAGGGCGGCGAAGTTGTACGTGGTCCAGGTGCGCCGTTCCAGGGGGACGGGGAGCAGGTCCTCGTTGACGAAGGACGGATGGCGGGGCACCTCCCCCGGGGCCAGGGCGACCCGCCCGGAGCGGTCGGCGCCGCTGCCCGCGGGTGCCTCGCCCGGCGGCGCGGGCGACGACGGCGGCATGGGCGGGGTCGGTGGGGTGGGCGGTGTGGGTGGGGTGGTTGCTGTCATGCGGCTGGACCCTTCGCTCGGGAGTGGTGCCGTGCGGGGCGCGGACGGGACCCGGGGCCGGGGTGCGGTGCCGGGCCCGGGACGTACGTACAGCCGGTGCGGGGCGGGCGGGGAGTCTCGCCGTAACGACGGGGTCAGCCGGCGAGGGCGGGGATGACCGTCGATCCGTAGGCGTCGATGGTGGCCTCGCGGGCGTCGTGCATGTTGTAGACGGCGAACTGGTCGACGCCGAGGGCGCGCAGGGCCCGGAGCTTCTCGATGTGCGCCTCGGCGGGGCCGAGGAGGCAGAACCGGTCGACGATCTCGTCCGGGACGAAGGCGGTGTCCGGGTTGCCGCTGCGGCCGTGGTGGCTGTAGTCGTAGCCGGAGCGGCCCGCGATGTACGCGGTGAGGGCCTCGGGTACCAGGTCCGAGTGCTCGCCGTACCGGGAGACCAGGTCGGCGACGTGGTTGCCGACCATGCCGCCGAACCAGCGGCACTGCTCGCGCGCATGGCCCAGGTCGTCGCCCACGTAGGCCGGGGCGGCGACGCAGACGGTGACGGAGTCCGGGTCGCGGCCGGCGTCCGCCACGGCCTTCCGCACCGCCTTGATCATCCACTCGGTGAGGAACGGGTCCGCGAGCTGGAGGATGAACCCGTCGGCCTTCTGCCCGGCGAGCGCCAGCGCCTTGGGCCCGTACGCGGCCATCCACACCGGCAGCCGGCCGTCCTTCACCCACGGGATGCTGATGCGCTGCCCGTCGACGGACGCCTCGCGCCCCTCGGCGAGGTCGCGGATGACGTCGATGGCCTCGCCGAGCCGGGCGAGCGTGTTGGGCCGGCGGCCCGCGACCCGCATCGCGGAGTCGCCCCGGCCGATGCCGCAGACGGTCCGGTTGCCGTACATGTCGTTCAGGGTGGCGAAGGTGGAGGCGGTGACCTCCCAGGTGCGGGTGCCCGGGTTGGTGACCATCGGGCCGACGATCAGCCGCTCGGTGTGTTCGAGAATGCGGCTGTAGATGACGAAGGGCTCCTGCCAGAGCACCGTCGAGTCGAAGGTCCAGCCGTACCGGAATCCGTTGCGTTCGGCGCGGCGCATCAGGCCGACGACGGACGAGGCGGGCGGGTCGGTCTGGAGTACGAGTCCGAAGTCCATGTCGCTGCTCCTGGTCCAGTGCGCGAAGGGTGGCGCGCGGGGCGGACGGCCGCGGCCACCCCGGCCGGTGAACTTCCGTCCGCTGCAGGCTGCTTCGCCCGACAGGGGCACCGCGAGCACGCCGCCCACGAGTGACGTTCTCCGGCGGAATCCTTCCATATCGGACCATGCCGAACCCTGTACGACGGCGCCTCGGACGCGAGTCGCGGAGCGATGATTCTGGACCGCTTTCGGCACCTTGGGAAGGGCGCGTGCCGGACGCCGCCGGACGGGCGGGACTCTCGGAGCACGCCCGGGCGGGACTCTCGGAGCACGCCCGGATGGGGCCGGAGGGACGGGCGGCGCGGCGGGGCCGCACCGCCCGCGCGCACTCAGCAGTTCGGGACGCCGGGGAGCCAGGAGGCGGCGTTGTCGATGTAGATGTTGGAGATGTAGCCGCCGTAGTCGGGCAGGTAGGACCACGCGTCGTTGCTGTAACCGCCGGACTGGACGAGCTGGCCGTGCACCTGGCACTGGACCCGTACGGTCGTGGGTCCGGCGAGCTGGGCGACCCGGGTGGAGGAGCTGGTGGCCTGCTGGCGGATGTTGACGTCGGTACCCCAGGTCGGGAAGGACTTGGTCGTGGCCCCGGCGCCGGTCCAGAGGTATTCGACGGTGACATAGCCGTTGTTGTTCAGGCCGATGTTGTAGAAGGTGCCGTCGGCGAGGTCGATGCCGGCCGGGTTCAGCACCTTGCGGCCGGACCCGTCCAGGCCGCCGTTGTACCCCTCCAGGTAGGCGGCCTGCGCCTCGGGCTTGCCCTGCGGCAGATCCTTGAAGGACTCACGGGTGGAGGAGGGGTTCCAGTAGTCGTCCTTGGTGTTCCACGGGCCCACGTCCCACACGGGGGCCGTCTCGCAGCGCGCGGGGCCGCAGACCTTGACCGAGTACTGGGCGCTGCCCTTGGGGGAGAGCCCGCGCCGGGACGGCAGGGCCACGAAGTGGTCACTGGCGACGATCACGTGCCCGTTGGCGGTGGTGCCGCCCACCAGCCCCTCACGGGTCGCGTACACGGTGGACGTGACGGAGGCGGCCGCCGTGACGGACCGGGGCGCGTCGGGGTCGAGTTCGGCGCTCAGGGACAGGGCGCGAACGCTCGGCACGGCACCGTCGGGGGCGGCGGTCAGCACGATCCTGGTCTGCACCCGGGTGACGGCCCGGGGCAGCACGGCGGGGGCGTCCTCGCTCGCCTCGCGCCATTCGGTCCATCGGCCGAGACCGTCCTGCCCGCGCACGTCGACCACCACCTGCGATCCGGCGGGGAGGGTGACGTCGGCGTCCGGGGTGATCCGGTCGACGGCGCGGTCGAGCCGGCGTACGGGGAGGAGGACCGCGCCCTGGCCGCGCGGGGTGCGCGCGGAGGCGGGCCGTACGTTCCGGTCGCGCAGGCGCAGGGTGCCGTCGGCGCGGCTGACGTTGGTCTCGTCCCCGGTGGGGGCGGAGAGGTCCGCCCGCCAGCTGACGCTGCCGAGCGGGGCGTCCCCGGGGGCGGCGTCGCGGGCGGCGGCGGGTCCGGCGGCGAGTGAGAGAGCGGCGACGGCCAGCAGGGACACGACGGCGGCCGGTCCTCGGCGGACGAGGGACGCGACGCGGCGGGGTCCCGGTGCGCGGCGTACGGACACGGGCAGGGCGGCGGGGCGGGGTCTCGGGTCACGGCGCACGGTGCGCCTCCTTCTCGGTGGGGGGCGGGGAAGGACTCGCGGGCGGTGGGTACGCCCGGGAGGGTGGTACCAAAAAAGGCGGGCCGGTGGTGCCGGCGGTTCCGGGGGACGGACGCGGACGTCGGCGGCCGGACCGTCGGCCGGGACCCGGGAAGGCGCCTTGGCGGGCCCCGGGCGCACCGGGCCGACGGCCGGGTGACGACATGACACGTGACCGCCACGGTGGTGCGGCCCGGGGCGTCGCGCAAGCCATTCGTTCCTGGTCGAAGAAGGCCCTCGCACCCTTGCGGCCGGGGCGGATCCCCGTTACCTTCCGCGTCTTCTGACATGCATGCGTCAGGTCCGCAATGCGCGTAGAGTTCCGCCCGGGCGGGTGCCGCCGCACGCCCGTGACCGCCGGGGGTGCGCCGTGCTACGGGTGGAGTTCACGCACCAGGAGCTGGCCCGCCTGCGTCTCGCCCCCGACGTGGACCCGCTCTGGGAAACGGCCCTGAGCCTGCATCTGCTCCAGAACCGCCAGGCCCCCCTCGCGTTCGGGGCCTGGCGCCGCGAGGTGGTCGAAGCGCTGCGGGGCTCCGGGCTCGCCCCCGCGACCCGCGCCCTGTTCCGGCTCTGCCCGGACCGCTCGTACTTCCCCGACTTCCTGACGCCCGGTCGCGGGGACACCGATCTCGACGCCGGCCTCGACCGGCTGCTCTCCACTCCCCGGCACCGCCTCCGCGCCGAACTCACCCGGTTGTACGCGCCCACCGGCCGGCCCGTCCCGGCAGCCGTACGCCCCCTGGCCGACGGCTGCCCCCGGGCCCTGCACCACCTCGCCGCCACCCTGCGCGCCTACCACCGGGTGGCCGTCGAGCCCTACCTCGAAGCGATCCGCGAGCAGGCGGCGGCCGACCGGACCGCCCGCGCCGAAGCCGTCCTCACCCATGGCGCGGAGGGCCTCCTCATCGGGTACGACGAGTTGCCCGGCTGGCGCTACCGGGACCGGGAACTGCGCGCCCCGTACCCACGCGACCGCGAACTTCCCTTGCTGGGAAGGTCGTTGACCCTCCTGCCGGCCTTCTTCTGTGTCCGCTCGCCGATCACCCTGGTGGACGAGGAACTGCCCCCGGTCCTCGTCCACCCGCTCTCCCCCGCACCGGGCTGGCTCGAACGCCGGCACCTGGGCGGCGACGCCCCTGCGGCGCAGCTCATCGGCGCCTCGCGCGCCGAACTGCTGCGGATACTGGACCGCCCGATGACCACCATGGACCTCGCCGCGGCCCTCCGGCTCGCCCCGTCGACCGCCAGCAGGCACGCCACCGTCCTGCGGGAGGCGGGGCTGCTCCTCTCGCAGCGCCAGGGGGTACGGGTGCTCCACCACCGGACCCGGCTGGGGCGCGCGGTACTGGAGGGGGCGCTGCGGTGAGGCCGCGCCGCCCCTTCCCGTGCCCGCCACCGGCGGTACCGCTTCAGAGCCGGCGCCCTCGCCGGATCGGCGGCGGGCCCCCTGCGACTGCCCCGTCCCGCCCCGTCTTCGCTCCGGACAGCGCCCCGAACCGCCGCCCGAGCCGCACACCACCCCTGTGACCTGCGAAACAACCGGACGCGATGGCGGTGCGGCGCGACCGTGCCGACTTCTCCCCGTAACGAAGCGGCCAGTACAGTACGGGAATGGTGACCCTCAGGGAGCAGATTATCGCCGACCTCGGCGTCAGGACGGCAGTGGAACCGAAGGTGGAGATCCGGCAGCGGGTCGACTTCCTCAAGGACTACCTGCGGTCGACCCCGGCCAAGGGCTTTGTGCTCGGGATCAGCGGTGGGCAGGACAGCACGCTGACCGGCAAGTTGTGCCAGCTCGCGGCCGAGGAGCTGCGGGCCGAGGGGCACGAGGCCACCTTCCTCGCGGTGCGCCTGCCGTACGGCGTGCAGGCGGACGAGCACGACGCGCAGATCGCGCTGGAGTTCATCCGTCCGGACCGGTCGGTCGCGGTGAACGTCAAGCCGGGCGCGGACACCGTGGCCGGCGAGGTCGCGGTCGCGCTGGCTCAGCTGCCGGAAGGGGAGCCCGAGCTGCGGGACTTCGTCCGCGGCAACGTCAAGGCCCGCGAGCGCATGGTGATCCAGTACGCACTCGCCGGGCAGCTGGGGCTGCTCGTCGTGGGAACCGACCACGCGGCCGAGGCGGTGACCGGTTTCTTCACCAAGTACGGCGACGGAGGGGTCGACCTCACCCCGCTCACCGGGCTGACCAAGCGTCAGGGTGCGGCTCTGCTGCGGGAGTTGGGGGCTCCTCAGAGCACCTGGGAGAAGGTGCCGACGGCAGACCTGGAGGACGGCCGCCCCGCGCTGCCGGACGAGGTGGCGCTCGGCCTGAAGTACTCCGAGATCGACGACTACCTGGAAGGGGCAGAGGTCACCCCCGGGGTCGCGACGAGGCTCGAGTCGATCTACCGGGCGTCCCGCCACAAGCGCACCGTTCCGGCCACCCCGCTCGACGACTGGTGGAAGAACTGACCGGTCGGATCACCGACCGCACGACACCGCACACCTCACGGAGCCCCAGGGCCTCTCCGGCCTCTCGGACTCCGAACGGAGCCCGGCCGCCGACCGCAGCAGCGTCGGCCGCCGGGCTTCCTGCTGCCCGGAGGCGGGCGGCGGCCTCGCACCGGCCGCACCCGGCGCGCGAGGCACCACTGCGGCGCCACCGCTCCCATCGACGCCATTCTGTGACCAGGGGTGATGTTCCCACTCATCTAAGGGCAGGCTAACCTAAGCCGCATGAAAGCTGGTGAGAGCATTTCCGGCACGGCGTACGCCCCTTCGGCGGCCGGCGTGCCACAGACGCGCGGTCACGGACTGTCCGCGGAGGCGGTGACCGTCGCCTACGGCCGTACGGACGTCGTGCACGCGGCGAGCCTCGCTCTGCGGCCCGCCGAGGTGACCGCGCTGGTGGGGCCCAACGGCAGCGGCAAGTCGACGCTGCTGCGTACTCTCGCCCGGCTCCAGAACGCGCGCAGCGGCTCGCTCACCGTGGACGCCGGCACCGACGGGGCCACCGACGGCTTCGCGCTCGGTGCCCGCGAATTCGCGCGGTGCGTCGCGCTGCTGACGCAGTCCCGGTCCACTCCGGGCGGTCTCAGCGTGCGGGACGTGGTCGAGTTCGGCCGCTATCCGCACCGGGGCCGCTGGGGTCGTCCGGACCCGGACGGCGCCGCCGCGGTGGACCGCGCCCTCGCCCTCACCGGCGTCGAGGACCTCGCCGGGCGGGGCGTCGAACAGCTCTCCGGCGGGCAGCTCCAGCGCGTGTGGCTCGCGAGCTGCCTGGCGCAGGAGACGGGCGTCCTGCTCCTGGACGAGCCGACCACCTACCTCGACCTCCGCTACCAGGTCGAACTCCTCGACCTGATGCGCGATCTCGCCGACCTCCACGGCATCGCCGTGGGTGTCGTCCTCCACGACCTCGACCAGGCGGCGTCCGTCGCCGACCGGGTCGCTCTGCTCCACGCGGGACGCGTCGTCGCCGACGGCACGCCCGAGGACGTGTTCACTCCGGAACTGCTGTCCGACGTCTACGGCATCCGTATCGACGTCGACACCGATCCGTCGACCGGCAGGCTGCGCACCCGCGCGATGGGCCGCCACCACTCCAGATCCGAAAGGCTCAGCACCTCCTCATGAAGCGTCACCTCATCGCCGCGGCCACCGTCGCCGTCGCCGCCCTCTCGCTGACCGCCTGCGGCACCTCGGAGCCGTCCACCGACGACTCCGCCGCCTCCGCGAAGCCCGCCTCGCAGAAGATCACCGTCACCGACGCCACCGGCACCAAGGTGACCCTCGACGGGCCCGCCACCAAGGTCGTCACCACCGAGTGGAACGTGACCGAGGACCTGGTCGCCCTCGGCGTCGCCCCCGTGGGAGTGGCGGACGTGAAGGGGTACACCGCATGGGACACCGCGGCCCCGCTGACCGGCAACCCGAAGGACATCGGCACCCGTGGCGAGCCGAGCATGGACACGGTCGCGGCCCTCGCGCCGGACCTCGTGGTCGCCACCGACGACCTCTCCCCCGACGTCGTGGCGCAGCTGCGCAAGGTCGCCCCGGTCATCCAGGTGACCTCCGCCGACGGTGCCGACCAGGTCGGCACGATGACCGAGGGTCTCGACCTCATAGCCCAGGCCACCGGCAGGACCGCCGAGGCGGACTCGGTGAAGAAGGAGTTCGAGGCGAACATCGCCAAGAACAAGAAGGCCCTGGAGGACGCCGGTCTCGGTGGCGCCTCGATCGCCTCCGCCGACGGTTACGTCGACGCCAACCAGGTCTCCGTCCGCGCCTACACGGCCAAGTCCCTGCTGGGCGCGGTCAACGAGCAGCTCGGCCTGAAGAACGCCTGGAAGGTGGAGGGCGACAAGGCGTACGGCCTCGCGACCACCGACGTCGAGGGTCTCACCAAGCTCGGTGACGTCCACTTCACCTACGTCGCCAACGACGTGGACGGCGACGCGTTCGCCGACAACCTCTCGAAGAACGCGGTCTGGAAGTCGCTCCCGTTCGTCAAGGACGGCAACGTGCACCGGCTGCCCGACGGCGTCTGGATGTTCGGCGGCCCCCGCTCGATGGAGGCGTACGCCGACTCCCTCGTCGACGCCCTGACGAAGAAGTAGCGCGCCGTGGCCGTCATCGACAACACCGCGGTCGGCCGTGACCGCACCGCCGCGGTCACGACGGGCGCGGTCGCGGTGACGGCCGGGCTCGTCCTGCTCGTCCTGGTCCTCGCCGTCGTCGACATCACCCAGGGCACCGCAGACGTCGGCGCGTCGCAGGTCTGGGACGCGATTCTCGGCCGGGCCGACGCCGGGGACTCCTCCGTCGTCGTCGCGTCCCGGCTGCCGCGCATGGTCGCCGGCATCCTCGTCGGGCTGGCGCTCGGCGCGGCCGGTACCGCCCTCCAGGCCGTCAGCCGCAACGTCCTCGCCGCGCCGGACACCCTGGCGGTGAACGCCGGTTCGTACCTGGCGCTCGGCGTGGTCGCCGTCACGGGCGTCTCGCTGCCGTTCCTCGCCTCCTCCGGCGCCGCGTTCGTCGGCGGCCTCGCCGCCGCGGCCGTGGTACTCGGCCTCTCCGGGCTCGGCAAGGGGACGGTGCGTCTGGTCCTCGCGGGCAGTGCGCTGATGCTGGGTCTGAACGCGGTGACCGAGGCTCTGCTGCTGCTCTTCCCGCAGCGGACCGAGGGTCTCTACCGGTGGGGGCAGGGCGGCATCGGCCAGAACGGGTTCGACGGCGTCCAGCAAATGATCCCCTTCGTCGTGGTGGGGCTCGTCGGGCTGCTGCTCGTCGCGCGCCGGGTCGACGCGCTCGGCCTGGGCGACGACGCCGCGCGGGGGCTGGGCGTGCCGGTGCGGGGCACCCGTATCACCGCCGTCGTGCTCGCCACGCTGCTCTCCGCGGCGGCCGTCACGCTCGCCGGCCCGATCGGGTTCGTCGGCCTCTGCGCCCCCGCTCTGGTGCGCCCGCTCGCCCGCCGGTTCCGCGGGCTCCTGCGGTTCCGTGTCCAGATGCCCGTCGCCGGGCTGATGGGCGCCGCGCTCATCCTCGGCGCGGACGTGCTGCTGCGGGCTCTCGTGCCCGCCGATCTCGCCGTGGAGGTGCCCACGGGCGTCGTCACGACGGTGGTCGGCGGGGTCTTCCTGGTCGTGATGGCGCTCCGTACCCGGGACACCGCCTCGGCCGAGGCACCGGACCGGCTGCGGATACCCGGCCGGACGGCGTACCTGGTCACCGTGGTCGCGCTCGTCGTCGTGCTGGTCGGCGTGGTCGTCGTGGCGGTGCTCGTCGGCGACGCGAAGCTGCTGCTCGGGGACGTCGTGAACTGGGCGCAGGGCAAGTCCGGACGGGTCGTCACGTACGTGCTCGACACCCGGGTTCCCCGTGTGGTGGCAGCCCTCCTCGCGGGTGCGGCGCTGGCCCTGTCCGGCACCCAGGTGCAGGCGGTGACCCGCAACCCGCTCGCCGAGCCGGGCATCCTCGGTGTCACCGGCGGGGCGGGCCTCGGTGCGGTACTGATCGTCACCACCGTGACCGCCGCGAGTTCCTGGCTGATCGCCGGAGCGGCGTTCGCCGGGGCGGCGGTCGCCTCGGGGCTGGTCTTCGGGCTGGCGGCGCGCGGCGGTTTCGGGCAGAACCGGCTGGTCCTGCTCGGGATGGGGGTGTTCGCTACCACCACCGCGCTGATCAGCCTGGTCATCGTGCTCAGCGACCCGTTCGACACGACGCGGGCCCTGACCTGGCTGTCCGGCTCCACCTACGGCCGGAACTGGCCCGACGTGCTGCCGGTCGCGGTGGTGCTCACGGTGGGTCTGGTGTGGTCGGTGGTACGCCGCCGGGAGCTGGATCTCGTCGCGCTGGACGAGAACACCCCGAGGCTGCTCGGGCTGCACCTCACCCGGGCACGCCTCGGTTTCCTCGTGATGTCGGTGCTGCTGGCGGCGAGCGCGGTCGCGGCGGCGGGTCTCATCGGCTTCGTCGGCCTGGTCGCCCCGCACGCGGCGCGCGCGCTGGTCGGCCGGCGGCACGCACGGGTCGTCCCGGTCTCGGTGCTGCTCGGCGCGGTCCTGGTCTGTCTCGCGGACATGGCCGGCCGTACGGTGATCGCCCCGGCGCAGCTGGGCGCGGGACTGATGACGGCCGTCATCGGCGCCCCCTACTTCCTCTACCTGCTGGTACGTACGCGCCGCTGAGCCGCGTACGTACGTCGAACGCCCCGCTCCGGACACCGCGTCCGGGCGGGGCGCTCGTGCGTGCGGGCCGCTCTCAGTGGGCGAACTGGCAGATCCCGCGCGGCAGATAGGTGCCGTGGCCGGCGTGTCCGACGTACGAGCGGTCGTCGATCACCGGAACGCCGCGCGAGATCACGGTCTCCACCCGGCCCGTCAGGCGCTTGCCCTCGTACGCCGAGTAGTCGACGTTCATGTGGTGGGTCGCGGCCGAGACCGTCTGCTCGGCGTGCGGGTCGTAGATGACGATGTCGGCGTCGGAGCCGGGGGCGATGGTGCCCTTCTTCGGGTACAGCCCGAACATCCGGGCGGGGGTGGCGCAGGCGATCTCGATCCAGCGGCGGAGGCCGATGTGGCCGTCGACGACGGCCTGGTGGAGCAGGTCCATCCGGTTCTCGACACCGGGCATGCCGTTGGGGATCTTGGAGAAGTCGTCGCGCCCCAGCTCCTTCTGCCCCTTGAAGCAGAACGGGCAGTGATCGGTGGAGACGACCTGGAGGTCGTTGGTCCGCAGCCCGCGCCAGAGCGCCGCCTGGTGCTCCTTCGGCCGCAGCGGGGTGGAGCAGACGTACTTGGCGCCTTCGAAGCCGGGTTCGGCGAGGTTGTCCGTCGACAGGAAGAGGTACTGCGGACAGGTCTCGCCGAACACCGGGTGGCCCTCGTCCCGGGCGCGCGCGATCTCGGCGAGAGCCTCCTGCGCGGATACGTGGACGACGTAGAGGGGTGCCCCGGCCACCTGGCTGAGCTTGATCACCCGGTGGGTGGCCTCCGCTTCGAGCAGCGCTTTGCGGACCTCGCCGTGGTGGCGGGGGTCCCGTTCCCCTCGGGCGAGCGCCTGTTCGACCAGGACGTCGATGGCGAGGCCGTTCTCGGCGTGGGCCATCACCAGTCCGCCGTTGGAGCCCGCGCGCTGCATGGCCCGGAGGATCTGGCCGTCGTCGGAGTAGAAGACCCCCGGGTAGGCGGTGAAGAGCTTGAACGAGGTGACGCCGGCCGAGACGAGCTGGTCCATCTCCTTGAGCGAGGAGGCGTTCACGTCGGACATGATCATGTGGAAGCCGTAGTCGATCGCGC
The DNA here is from genome assembly GCF_042957125.1 of Streptomyces sp. NPDC008125. Classification (NCBI taxonomy): domain Bacteria; kingdom Bacillati; phylum Actinomycetota; class Actinomycetes; order Kitasatosporales; family Streptomycetaceae; genus Streptomyces; species Streptomyces sp. NPDC008125. The sequence goes on along the minus strand of NZ_JBIBHR010000024.1, from coordinate 71,790 downwards.
ACTTCCCTCCGGCCTTCTCGTGCCAGGCGTCGAGTCCGGCTCCGAGGGACCCGCCCTTGGACTGGATGGCGAAGTCCACGATGGTCGTGGTGCCGCCCCAGGCCGCGGCCAGGGTCCCGGTCTCGAAGGTGTCGGAGGCGTACGTACCGCCGAACGGCATCTCCATGTGGGTGTGGGCGTCCACCCCGCCCGGAATGACGTACTTCCCGGTGGCGTCGATCCTCCGTCCGGTCCAGCCCTCGGCCGTGTCGCTGCCGTGGGCGGCGAGCGCGACGACCCGGCCCCCCTCGATCAGCACGTCGGCGTGGATCTCGTCGGACGCGGTGACGACCAGACCGCCGTGGATCACGGTGCGGCTCATATGCCTCTCCTCGCTGTGCCGGGAAGGGACCGGACCCACGGGGACGGGACCCGGTGCGTGGTGAAGAAGGGAAGCGGCGAGAACCCCGTGGCCTCCGCAGGGGCGGCGGGTCGTCTCCCGGCCCGCCGCCGTCCGGTCAGCCGGCCGCGCGCAGGGCCTCGCCCAGGATCGACGCGCCCTCCTCCGCCTCGGCGACCGAGAGGGAGAGCGGCGGGGCGATCCGCAGCACACTGGTGTCGTGCCCGCCGCCCTTGCCGATGAGCAGCCCGCCTTCGCGCGCCGCTTCGAGGACGGCCGCCGCGGCCTCCGGGTTCGCCCGGTCGGTGCCCGGCTCGGCCAGCTCGATCCCGATCATGAGACCGCGTCCGCGCACCTCGCGTACCGAGGGCACGCGGGCGGCGAGGGCCCGCAGGCGTTCGATGAGCAGTCCGCCGACCCGGCGGGCGTTGCCCTGGAGGTCGTGGTCGAGGAGGTACGTGAGGTTGGCCAGACCGGCCGCCATGGTGACGGGTGAACCGCCGAACGTCGAGATGGAGTTGGCGTCCAGGCAGTTCATCACCTCGGCGCGGGCCACCACTCCGCCGACGGACATGCCGTTGCCGATGCCCTTGGCGAAGGTGAGGATGTCCGGCGGCCCGTTCTCCGCGTGCGCCTGCCAGCCCCAGAAGTGGTCGCCGGTGCGGCCCCAGCCGGTCTGCACCTCGTCGGAGATCCACAGCACGCCGTGCCGGTCGAGCACGTCGCGGAAGGCGGCGTAGAGACCGTCCGGCGGCGAGGTGAAGCCGCCGACCCCCTGGACCGGCTCGGCGATGAGCGCGGCGGGCCCGCGGGTGTGCCCGAGCAGGTCCTCCAGGTCGCGCACGCACGCGGCGGTGAACTCGGCGTCGGTCAGCTCCGCGTACGGCCCCCGGGTACGCACCCCGCCGTGCACGTACAGCGTCTGCAGCGGGGAGAGACTGGTGGGCGACCAGCCCCGGTTGCCGGTGACGGAGACCGTCGAGAACGATCTGCCGTGGTAGCTGTTGCGCATCGCGAGGATCTGGTTGGACCCCCGGAACGTGGTGGCGAGCAGCAGGGCCGTGTCGTTGGCCTCGGTGCCGGAGGTGGTGAAGAAGACGCGCGCGTCGGGGATGCCGGAGAGGGTCGCGACGCGCTCGGCCAGGTCCACCAGCGGGCGGTTGAGGTAGAGGGTGGACGAGTGGACGATCCGTCCGGCCTGCTCGCTGATCGCCTTCGTCACCTCGGGGAGCGCGTGCGCGGTCATCGTGGTGAGGATGCCGCCGAAGAAGTCCAGGTAGCGGTTGCCGTCCGCGTCCCAGACGTGGCGCCCCTCGCCGTGGGTGATCTCCAGGGGCCGCTCGTAGTAGAGGGTGAGCCAGTCGGGGCTGACGGCGCGGTGGCGCGCGTGGAGGGCCGTCACGGCTCCACCAGTCCGTCGTAGGCGTCCGGTCGGCGGTCGCGGTAGAAGGCCCACTGGTTGCGAACCTCCTCGATCAGGTCGAAGTCCAGGTCCCTGACGAGGAGTTCCTCCTCCTTGTCGCTGGCGACCTCGCCGACGAACCGGCCGCGGGGGTCGACGAAGTAACTCGTGCCGTAGAAGTCGTTGTCGCCGTACTCCTCCCGGCCGACCCGGTTGATCGCGGCGATGAAGTACTCGTTGGCGACGGCCGAGGCGGGCTGCTCCAACTGCCAGAGGTAGCTGGAGAGTCCGCGCGAGGTGGCGGACGGGTTGTAGACCAGCTGCGCTCCGTTGAGTCCGAGCTGGCGCCATCCCTCGGGGAAGTGCCGGTCGTAGCAGATGTAGACGCCCACCTTGCCGACCGCCGTGTCGAAGACGGGCCAGCCGGCGTTCCCGGGCTTGAAGTAGTACTTCTCCCAGAACCCCTTGACCTGCGGAATGTGGTGCTTGCGGTACTTGCCGAGGTACGAGCCGTCGGCGTCGATCACCGCGGCGGTGTTGTAGTAGAAGCCCGACTGCTCGATCTCGAAGACGGGCACCACGACGACCATGCCGGTCTCGCGGGCCAGGTCCTGCATCCGGGAGACCGTGGGACCGTCCGGCACGGGTTCGGCCCAGCGGTAGTGCTCGGGCTCCTGCACCTGGCAGAAGTACGGGGCGTTGAACACCTCCTGGAACCCGATGATCTTCGCCCCCTGCCGGGCGGCCTCGCGCGCGTGCTCCTCATGTTTGGCGATCATGGATTCGGTGTCGCCCGTCCAGGTCGCCTGGACGAGTGCGGCGCGAACGACGTGGGACATGAGCTGCTCCTTCGACGCGACGTCAGAGCCTCTACGCGTTTTCTACGCGGGTGGACACGGAAGGTAGGAGGAGAACGTAAGCCCCTCCCCACGGCGGGGCAAGACCGTCGCCGTGAACCGGCCGAGTCGATCACGTTTCGCGCCCGAGGGGTGCGCAACCCCGCCGGGACACGCCGGATGCAGCCCGTACGGGCCCGTAGGGCTCATGCGTGACGGCCCGTCAGACATCGGGGACGCCCGCGACCCGCAGGGCGTGCACCAGGTCCCACTCCCGGGCCGTCGACACTTTGCGGGCCGCCGCGAGCAGTTGCGGCACGAGATGGACCGGCCCCGCCCCGGCGATCCGTGCGGCCTCGTGCGGGGACCTGACGCGGACGAACGCGCCCAGCAGCTCCTCCGCCTCGGCCTCGCGGCCCGCCAGGTCCAGCGCGACCGCCGCGTCGGCGATCTCCTCGGCCGTCCGGGAGGCGCCCTGCCGCAGAAGGTACCCGCAGTCCTCGTCGCGCCCGGCCCCGGCGAGGGCACCGACCGCCGCGGCCAGCCCGGCGGGCGGCAGCGAGGACACCTCCCACAACAGGGTGGCCCAGTCGGCGTCGAGGCCGGCGAGCCCGAGCGCCACGGCGAGTACCGGCAGCCGCCCGGCCGGCCAGGCGGCCGCCTCGCAGAGCACGGCGTACGCCTCTCCCGTACGCCCCTCCGCGCGCATCGCCAGGAGCAGCGCGACCACGTCGGCCGCCGCCCGCACCGCCGCCGTATCCACGGCCGGGGCCGGCCCCGGCGTCTCGGCACTCTCCCCCGCCTCGCGGGCCGCGCCGCCGAAACGGGCCCCCCGCGGCTTCGGGGCGGACGGCGCGGCGGAGGGTAGCAGTGGGAGCACCGAGGGCGCGGGCCCGTCGCCGGCCTCCAGGCCGGCGAACCGGGCACCCCTCGGCCTGCCGCGCACGGTCTTCGGCGCGGGGGCGGCGGGCTCGGGAGCCGCGGGGTTACGCGGTGCGGGACTTGGCGGTGCTGGGTGACGCGGCGCGGGACTTGGCGGTGCGGGGTGACGCGGTCCGGGACTTGGCCGTTCGGGGTGACGCGGCGCGGGAACGGCGAGTGGCGAACCGGCCTGCGGTGTAGGGGCGTTCGGCACACCCCGATCCCGTAAGGCGGGTCCGGAAACTCCGGCCGGTGGGGAAGATCCGTCGGACCGTGCGGCTCCCTCGTACGGGCCCGCCTCCTCCCGGAACCAGTTGCGCGGGGCGGTGATCGCGCCGAGGCGGCTGCGGAGTTCGGCGCACCGCGCGGAGGCGCGCCGGTGGTCGTCCTGGGCCCAGGCGAGCGCCTGCCGGTCGGGCTGGGCACCGCCCGCCTCTGCGGCGCGCACCCGCCGGGCCGCCTCCTCCTGCTCGCGGGCCATCAACTCCAGCCGCTGGTGCAGCTCTTGGCGCCCGCCCGGGCGCCGGTCGTGGGCCGCCGCCGAAGCCGCGTAGAGCGAGGCGGCACGCACGGACTCCCGTTCGGCGTGTTGCGCGCCGTAGGAGGCGGCCAGATCCTGGAGGAGCGACTCGACCACGTCCCAGGGCGGGATCTCGACCCCCTCGAAGCAGGCCCGCATCCCGGCGGGATCACGCCGGGTGAAGACCCCGTACCAACCGCTGCCGGGGTCCAGACGGGCGGCGAGCTCCCCCAGGAACCGCGCGAACACGTCCACTTCGCCCACTTGCTGATGCACCGTCATCGCCGCCCTCGTCGGCCCTCGGCTGGAACCCTCCAGTCAGCTCGCATTCGACCGCAGACGTGTTACGGCGCGGCTACGCCCTCTTTTCGACTACGAGGCGCCGGGGGCGCGAGCCGCACGGCTGTACGAGTTCACGCCCGGGGCCGCGCACCCGCTCAGAAGGTCACGGCGATTCCGGTGTGGGGCCGCTTTCCGAGCCGCACGACCATGGCCGGCCGGTCGACCAGCCAGAACTTCCAGGTGTACTTGCGGGACAGCGCCTTGCGTACGGTCGCCATGCCAGCCCCCTCGACGAGCCGGGCGGTCCCCTCCGCGCTGGGGGCACCTTCGGCGATCCGGCCCTTGACGTCGCAGACCGTGACGCGGACCCGGGAGGTACGGCGCAGCCGCTTCACCTTCCACGAGTCCGAGCGGGTCCAGACGTAGAGCGTTGCACCGTCGGCCGCGGCCCATACGGGGGTGGCGACGGGGGTGCCGTCCTTGCGGTAGGTGGTCAGGCTGACGTACTCGCTGCGGGCGAAGTCCTGGAGAGTCACACCCCGACCCTAAGCGCTGCCACCCGTGAGCCCGAGCGCCGCCCGTCAGGCTCCGAGCGGCAGCAGCTCACCGGCCGGCACGGCCGACGCCCGCCCACCCCTCTCCACCGCACCGGACTCCACCGCACCGGGCTCCACCGCACCGGTGTCTTCGGCGTCGGCCTCTTCGGCGCAGCCCGCGAGGATCTCGTCCAGCGTGAGCCCGAGGGCGGCCGCGATGGCCGCCACCGTGAAGAAGGCGGGTGTCGGGGCGCGGCCGGTCTCGATCTTGCGGAGGGTTTCGGCGGAGAGGCCGGCACTCGCGGCGACGGCGACCATGCTGCGCTCGCCGCGAGCCTCACGGAGCAGAGCGCCGAGCCGCTCGCCGCGGCGGCGCTCTTCGGGTGTCAGGGGCGTACGGACCATGCCGTCATTCTAATACCGGATCGACCGGTATAGTAATTGGCAGGGTGCGCCTCTTGGCAGACACGTCCATCGCCGCGACGCGCGAGGCCGGCCGGATCGTGGCCCGGATGCCGAGCGCCGCACGCGAGGCGGCGCAGATCGGTGTCAGCCCGCGCGAGACCGACGTGGTGGCGCACTGGGTGCCGCGCGGGGCGGGAGCGGGGTCGCCCTTCTCCTGCGCTCCGGACCACCGACGGCAGCCGGGCCGCCCAGCAGACGGTGGCCATCACCGACGAGGGTCCCCGCATGCTGACGTCGCTCCGACCGCTGCGGCGGGCGGCCCGTACCTGCCGCGGACCGCCCGCCGCAGCTGCCGGTCGGTGCCGGCCGTGGGTCGGCACCGGCCTGTGATCAGCGCCGGCCGTGGACCAGAGCGTCGATCAGCGCCGGGCCGTCGACAGGCACCGGCCCCCGATCAGCGTCGACCGTTGCTCGGCGTCACCACCATCGCCGAGCCGCCGCCCCGGCGTACGGGCTCGGCCGCCGCCAGCCACCGCCCGTCGGGCAGCCGCTCGACCCCGGTGGCCGCACCGATCTCCGGGTTCAGCTTGAACACGTGCCCGAGGGACTCCAGCCGGGCCCTCAACGGACTCTCCCAGAGCGCGGGTTCGATCTCGGTGGCCGCCGCGTTGCGCTGGCTGGCGCGGGGCGCGGCGATGGCGTCGACGAGCGGCAGCCCGCGGTCGAGCCGGCCGGTCAGGGTCTGGAGCACGGTGGTGATGATGGTGGCCCCACCGGGCGAGCCGAGCGCCAGCACCGGCTTGCCGTGGTCGAGGACGATCGTCGGCGAGATCGACGAGCGCGGGCGCTTGCCCGGACCGGGCAGGTTCGGGTCGTGCACGGCCGGGTTGGCGGGCGCGAAGGAGAAGTCCGTCAGCTCGTTGTTGAGCAGGAAGCCGCGCCCGGGCACCGTGATGCCGCTGCCGCCGGTCGACTCGATGGTGAGGGTGTAGGCGACGACGTTGCCCCACTTGTCGGCGGCCGTCAGGTGCGTGGTGTTCTCCCCCTCGTACGTCGTCGGGGCGACGGTCCCGCCCGTCGCGCAGGGCGTCGGGGAGTTCGGGTCGCCGGGGGCCAGCGGGCTGGTCAGCACGGTGTCGTCGCGGATCAGGCAAGCGCGCGAGTCGGCGAACCTCTGACTGAGCAGTCCGGCCGTGGGGACGTCCTCGAACGCGGGGTCGCCGACCCAGCGCCCCCGGTCCGCGAAGGCGATCCGGCTCGCCTCGATGAACCGGTGCAGGTACTGCGCCTCGCTCGCCCCGGCGAGGTCGGTGGACTCCAGGATGTTGAGGGCCTCGCCGACGCTGGTCCCGCCGGACGAGGAGGGCGCGATGCCGTAGACGTCGAGCCCCCGGTAGCCCACCTTGGTCGGCGCCTGCTTCAGCGCCCGGTACGCCTTGAGGTCCTGGGCGTTCAGATCACCGGCCCGGGCGACGCGGCCGGACGCCGGGTCGACGGGAGGCCTCCGCACGGTGCGCACGATGTCCTCTCCCAGGTCGCCGCGGTAGAGCTCCTCGACGCCTTCGCGGCCGAGCTTCTCGTACGTACGGGCCAGGTCGGGGTTCTTGAACACCGAACCCACCACGGGGAGTTCGCCCCCGGGCAGGAAGAGTTTCGCGGTGGCCGGGAAGTCGGCGAACCGCTCCTGGTTCCCCTCGGTCTGGCTGCGGAAGGTGCTGTCCACGACGAACCCGTCGCGGGCCAGGCGCTCGGCGGGCTTCAGCAGGGTGCCGAGCGACTTGGTGCCCCAGGCGTCGAGCGCCTTGTCCCAGGTGGCGGGGGTGCCGGGGGTGCCGACGCTGAGACCGCTGGTGACGGCGTCGTTGAAGGCGAGCGGCTTGCCGTCCTCCAGGAAGAGCGAGGAGTCGGCGCTGCGGGGCGCCGTCTCACGGCCGTCGATGGTCTGCACGGTACGGGACTTGGCGTCGTAGTGGACGAAGTACCCGCCGCCTCCGATCCCGGCCGAGTACGGTTCGGTGACTCCGAGGGCGGCGGCCGTCGCCACGGCCGCGTCCACCGCGTTGCCACCCTTGCGCAGCACCTCGATGCCGGCCGCGGTGGCGTCCGCGTCCACGCTGGCCACCGCTCCCCCGTACCCGGCGGCCACCGGTGTCTTGGGCGGTGAGCCGGGTCGCGGCGACGATCCGGCGGGGGCTGCCGCCCCGACGGACGCCACCACGGCGAGCACGGCCAGGACCGATACGTTCCGCCCGACAGGACGACGCATGCGTACCTCCAGTTGACGATCGTCCGGGCAGACTAACCCCGGCCCGGCCGGATCGTCAGGACCGCCTCGGGCGGGCACCCCGGGTGCCCTCCGCGGTCTCCGGCCGCCCCCGACGACGTACGCGACGAGCCTTCCCACCGAGCCCGGGGACATGACCGCCCGGCTCCACCGGAGGCGCGGAGGGGCCGGTGGAGCCGGGCGCGGGACGGTGGCTCAGTGGCGTGTGAGCGGAGCCTCCGCCCGTGACTCGTCGCTTCGCGCCAGGGCCTTTTCCAGGGCCCAACGGCCCGGCCCCAGAGCCGCGATGAGAAGGAACGCCCAGCAGAACATCGCGGCCGCCTCGCCGCCGTTCTCGATGGGCAGAAGCGCGGATGTCTGGTGGGCGCTGAAGTAGGCGTACGCCATGGAGCCGGAGCAGATCACCGCCGATGCCCGGGTGCCATAGCCCACCAGCACCAGGACACCTCCGGCCAGCTGAATGAGTGCGGCCCACCAGCCGGGCCACTCCCACAGGCGCGGGGACGCGCCGTGGGGGCCTCCGAACACGCCGAACAGAGCCGCAGCCCCGTGGCAGGCGAACAGCAACCCGACGACGACGCGGAACAGTCCGAGCACACCGTCACGGTTCTTGTCGAGCAGACCCATCGGTTTCCTCACTCTCGTGTGGTCCCGGACCGGGGGTGTCCGTCCGGAAAGGGAGGGGCGGTCGGGTGGGGGTCCGGCACCACACGTCCGACGCGGGTGGAAGGGGACGGCGCCGGGGCGGGGCTTCGGCACGGCCGAAGCCCCGTCACGGGCCGGCAAACAGGTTCGGCGGACGAGTCGGCCGGCGCCGGGTCGGGCGCCGGGTCGGGCGCCGGGTCAGGCGGCGGGTCGGGCGCCGGGTCAGGCGGTGGGGAAGTTGTCGGCGGTGCTGATCCGGCTCTTGAGCAGCGTGCCCGACTCGGTCAGCACGCCACTGCTGCTGTAGTCGCTGCCGTCACAGGTGCCGGGCCGGAAGGCCGCACTGCTCTCGGGGGCGTCGCTGTAGGTCCAGTTCGCGTAACCGATCTTCAGCTGGTCGAGCAGGTCCAGCCAGGCCGTGGTGCTCGTCCGGTCCAGCGTGCCGCCACCGGTGGCGCTCACGGTTCCGAACTCCGTCACGAACATGGGAAGTCGGGTGGCCGCCCTGCTCAGCGCGGCACGGTAGTTGTCCTTGTGGCTCGCGGCGTAGAAGTGGAACGCGTACATGATGTTGGCGGCGTTGACGGGGCTGTTGACGACCTCGCTCTCACTGGAACCGTCGGATACGCCCAGGGAGGACCAGCCCCGGGTGCCGACGACGACGACCGCGTCCGGGTCGGCGGCCCGGATCACCGGGATGACCTGCTCGGCGTAGCTCTTGATGGCCGCCCAGCTCACGCCGTTGGGCTCGTTGGCGATCTCGTAGATCACGTTCTTCTTGTTCGCGTTGCGGGCCGCGACGGACGCGAAGAACGTCTTGGCGCGCGCGAGGTTGTAGTTCGGGTCCCCCGGCGTCAGGGTGTGGAAATCGATCATCGCGTACAGGCCGCGGGCTTCGGCCATGTCGACGAGGCTGTTCACCCGGCTGGTGAAGCCGGCCGGGTCGGTCTCGTAGCCTTCTTCCTGCACGTACATGGCGATGCGCAGCAGGTCCGCCTTCCAGTCCTTCGCCAGGGCGTCCATGGAAGCGTCGTTGTAGCACCCGCTGAACCACTGGATGCCGTGGGTGCTCATCCCTCGCAGCTGGATGGGCCGGTTGTACTGGTTGCACAGGTTCACGCCGCAGACGTGCACCGGTCCGTTGATGCCCACGGGGGTGCCGGTGCCCGGGGCCGGCGTCGGGTCGGGCGTCGGGTCGGGCGTCGGGTTGCCGCCGACGACCGAGCCCGTGCAGGCGACGCCGTTCAGTGCGAACGCCGTGGGCTTCGGGTTGGCAGCCGTGAAGGAGCCGGTGAATCCCACGTCGGCCGCCGCGCCGGTGGCCAGCGCGCGGTTCCAGTCGAGGCCGGTGGCGGTGACCGTGGAACCGGACTGCGTCCACGTGGCGTTCCACCCCTGGACGAGCTTCTGCCCCGCGTCCGGCATGGCGATTGTGAGCGTCCACGCGGAGACGGGCTCGCCCAGGTTGGTGATCTTCACGCCGGCCTGGAAGCCACCCTGCCACTGGCTGGCGACCGTGTAGTCGACCTTGCATCCGGCGGCGGCCACCGCCTGAGGGCTGACCAGAGCCATGAGGCCCAGGACCGTCGCGCAGGTCGCCAGTAGAGCCAGAACGCGTTTCACAGCATTTCTCCTCGTGCGCAGGGGGGTTACGCGATGGGAGCGGTCCCGCAACGTGCGGTCCCGGGAGCGGTCCGTCCCGCCGTTCAGCGGTGCCGAACCTGGCGCGGGACCGTACGGAACCGACCGCTCATCGCCTTGACGGCGTCCCGCGGGCCGAACACGCCGGTCCGAAGGTCCTGGGGGTGCACCGCTACGGGGCGCGGGATTCGCGTGACCGGGGAACTGGAGTGGGAGCGCTCCCAATCTCGGGGGTCGCGCGGCACACCGTCAAGCTCTTGGACATGATTCGCCGCCACCGGTACGCACGAAAAGTTTCGGACCAGCCGGTTCGCCTGGCCCCTCGGACATTCCCGTCCGATGGGTTGTCAGGGGCATGGCGCGCTTCTACAGTTTTGGTGAACCTTTTATGGGAGCGCTCCCAGATCGGGCGGCAGGGGCACGCCCGATGCACTGACCGCCCTGTCCGGCCATCCCTCGCACGAGGCTGTTCCGCGGGCCGGTCGCCGCGCGCACCCGACGCTGTCGCCGCTGTACGCGCTCGGTCCCGCAGCCTCCTGCTCCAGAGAACCGCCCCTCGATGAACACAGGAGACCGGCCCCACCCGAAGGCAACCCCCACACACAGGCACTGGAGACTTCCATGGCTCAACGCAAGAACCGAATCGTCGCCCTGGCGGCGGCGCTCGCGACGCTGCTCGGCGGAATCGCCCTGGCCCTGGTGGGCCAGGGCAGCGCGCAGGCCCACGGTGTGACGATGACACCGGGGTCGCGGACCTACCTCTGCTGGCTGGACGCCAAGACCAGCACCGGTTCCCTGGACCCGACGAACCCGGCGTGCAAGGCCGCGCTCGCCGAGAGCGGCGCGAACTCGCTGTACAACTGGTTCGCCGTGCTCGACTCCAACGCCGGGGGACGAGGGGCGGGTTACGTCCCGGACGGAACACTGTGCAGCGCCGGAAACCGGTCGCCGTACAACTTCACCGGCTACAACGCCGCCCGCTCGGACTGGCCCCGCACGCACCTGACGTCCGGCGCCACGATCGAGGTCGATCACAGCAACTGGGCTGCGCACCCGGGCGAGTTCCGGGTGTACCTGTCCAAGGCCGGCTACTCCCCCGGCACCGAACTGGGCTGGGACGACCTGGATCTGATCCAGACCGTCAGCAACCCGCCGGCGATCGGATCACCGGGGACCGACGGCGGCCACTACTACTGGAACACGACCCTGCCGTCGGGCCGCTCCGGCGACGCGGTGATGTTCATCCAGTGGGTTCGCTCGGACAGCCAGGAGAACTTCTTCTCCTGCTCCGACATCGTCTTCGACGGCGGCAAGGGCGAGGTGACCGGTATCCGGGGCGCGGGCAGCACGCCGACGCCCACCCCGACGCCCACCCCGACGCCGACCCCGACGCCCACTCCGACGTCCACGCCGACACCCACCGACCCGCACACCGGCTGCATGGCCGTCTACAGCGTGACCAACTCCTGGAGCGGCGGTTTCCAGGGCTCCGTCGAAGTCATGAACCACGACACGGCGGCGCGCGACGGTTGGGCCGTGAAGTGGACGCCCGGTACGGGCACCAAGGTGAGCCAAGTGTGGAACGGCGCGCTGACCACCGGGTCCGACGGCAGTCTGACGGTCAAGAACGTCGACTACAACCGGACCGTCCCGGCGGACGGCAGCGTCACCTTCGGCTTCACGGCGACATCGACCGGCAACAACTTCCCGGTCGGCTCGATCGGCTGCGTCACCCCGTAGTCGCCGAAGGAAACAGCGCCGGTCCCGGCATCGGGCGGGAACCGGCGCTGTCCCGCCCCGGGCACTGTCCTGCCCGGACTCTGTCCGCCCCGGGCCCGGGCACTGCCCCGTCCCGGGCCCCGGCGTCGTCGGCTCGCCGGGGCCCGGCCCGGCCGGATCGTCCCGACCGCCTCGGACAGGGCCCCGTTGCCCGCTACTATCCCCGGCCATGACCGACGACGTACGCAACATCGTGCTGGGCGTCATGGCCGCAGGGATAAGCGCGGCTCTCGGCTGGCTCGCGCGCACCTACCTCTGGCGCCGCAGACTCCGCCGCAAACAGGCCTTCTTCGGGCTTCCCGCCAACTCCGAATGCCTGCTCGTCGTCAACCGGGACCCGGGGACGGACGGCGCGGTGCACCGCCACGACGTCTTCGCCCTGCTGGAGCTGTCGGCGATGATCAAGGAGTGCGGAGCGCACGCGCAGATCCTCTCCCACGACACGGCGCGCCAGGGCTTCGGCGAGCGTACGGAGTACTGCGTCGGCGGTCCGGGCTCCAACCGGCGCATGGCCGCCCACCTCCAGTCGCTGCTGCCCGGCGTGCGGGTGAACACCGACCGCGAGCCGGGCCCGGACCGGGCCTCCTTCCGCATCGGGACGGAGTACTACCCGGTGGAGAGCGGCGCCCTGGAACACGTACTGCTGGCCCGTCTGAGCATCGGCCGGGAGGCACGGCCGGTGTTCCTCTTCTGCGGCCAGCGCGCGATCACCAACCAGGCCGCCGCCCGCCATCTCATCCGCAATTACGAGAAGTTGGCGCGCACCCACCGCGACTCGACCTTCTGCCTGCTGCTGAAGGTCGTCAACTCCGATGCCTACGGCCCCGACATGGTGGAAGTGGTCGCGGACGTGACGCGCGCCGCGCAGACCCCCCTCCCGGCGGCGGCCCCCGCCGCCGAAGCCACCGGCTGAGCGGCAGCGCCTGCGGCACCGGCCCCGCACGCACGGTCGGGCCGCCGCCGTGGGTGCACGACGACGGCCCGGCCCGCGACGGCGGCATCCCGCAGGCGGAAGGCTTACGGCGAGGGCGTGGAAAAGGCGCCCGCGCAGGGGAGTTGGGCCTCGATCTGCGCCCGGGTCATCACCTTGCCCTGCTCCGTCATGCACTCGTCCGGGCCCAAGGTCACCGAGCGCAACCGCGAGAGGTCCACTTCACCGTCCTGGCCGGTACATCCGGGCACGGCCGTCCCGAACCGGGTCCGAACACATGGCGTCGGTAACGCGGAAACGGAGAACGGGCCTTCGTCGTGCATCCCCACGACGACGGCCCGTTCTCCGTCAACGGCACCTTCCGGTAGCTCGGTTGGGCAACGCCCCCTCTGCCTTCCGGCGGGTCACCGGCGTACAGCTGACCTTCTTCCCGCAGTGGGCGGCCGGGAAATGGCTTCCCGGGCCCGGCGCGCGGGAGGTGATCTCCGGCTGCTGGCCGGCCAGGGTGTCCGAGCTCGGTCCGCCGGACACCGTCAGGGCAACAGGGGTCCAGGTCCGGCCGGGGAAACCTCCACGGCCTCCGTCTTCGGGTTGCGGCGCTGGCGCTTGGCCATCCAGGTGGCGAACCACGAGAGGAGCATGCACATCCCGATGTAGATGGGGGAGATCACCATGACGACCGGGATGAACGGCAGGTCGTAGTCGAGGTTCGAGGCGATGAGCTTCCCCGCGTGGAGGAACTCCTCGTAGGTGATCAGGTATCCGAGCGAGGTGTCCTTCAGGGCCACCACGAGCTGGCTGATGATGGTCGGCATCATGGCGCGCACCGCTTGGGGCGCGAGTACGGAGGCCGTGACCTGGGTCTTGCGCATCCCCAGCGCGTACGCGGCCTCCCGCTGGCCGCGTTCCACGGAGTTGATGCCGGTACGGAACACCTCGGCGAGCACCGAGCCGTTGTACAGGGTCAGGCCGGCGACCAGGGCGGGCAGCGGCTGAACCTTCAGCGCCACGAAGATGAAGAAAATCATCACCAGTACGGGCATGGCCCGGAAGAACTCGACCAGCACGGTGGCGGTCCAGCGGACCGGCCGGTGCACGGAGAGCCGTCCGACCGCGAGCACCGCGCCGAGTGCCAGCGAGAGCACCGCCGCGTACGCGAACGCCTTGAGGGTGTTGCCCAGCCCGCGCAGCAGCAGCTCCTGGATTCCCTTGTAGGTGAAGGGGTTCCACTTGGCGGCGGTGAACTGGCCGGTGTCGAACAGGAGATAAACGACCCATCCGACGAGGGCGGCGACCACGATCGTGGCGGCGATCCCGTAGAGGAGGTGCCGCCTGCGGGCCTCGGGGCCCGGGATGTCGTAGAGGGCGGTGGCGGCGGGCAGGGCGTGGGTGGTCATCGGGCCACCCCCCAGCGCTTCTCCAGGACGGTGAAGAGCACGCTGATGGCCAGGGTGATGATCAGATAGCCGACGGCGATCCAGACGAAGGTCCAGATGATGCTGTAGCCCAGCTCGTTGAGGGTCTTGTAGGTGCCCAGCAGTTCGGTGACGCTGAACGCCCCGGCGATCGCCGAGTTCTTGGCGAGCGCGATGAGTGTCGAGCCGACCGGCGGGATCACCGAACGGAACGCCTGGGGCAGCACCACCGTGTTCAGGGTCTGCCCGAAGGACATGCCGAGACTGCGGGCGGCCTCCCCCTGGCCGGTGGGTACGGTGTTGATGCCGGAGCGCAGCACCTCACAGATGAAGGCCGAGGTGTAGCAGCCGAGCGCCAGCACGGCGAAGACGTTGAACGGCAGTACGAGGCCGAAGCGCGGCAGTCCGAGGAGGACGGCGAAGAAGAGCAGGGTGAGCGGGGTGTTGCGGAGCACCGTCACCCAGACGGTGCCGACGAGCCTGAGCGAGCCGACCGGGGCGACCCGGAAGGAGGCCATGACGAAGCCGAGCACGAGGGCCAGGAGCGAGGCGAAGACGGTGAGTTCGAGGGTGCCGAGGAACCCTTTGCCGTAGAGCGAGAAGTTGTCTGTCAGTACGTCCATGGTGGCCGGTCCCTCAGTTCGCCGGGTAGCGGTCGATGGGCGGCGGCGTCGGCGCCGGTACGCCGGACAGCCCCAGCGTCGCTTCGAACGCCTTCTTCCAGTTGCCGTTCTTCTCGTTCTCCTCCAGTGCGTCGTTGATCGCCGTGCGCAGGGCGTTGTCGCTGCGCGGCACCCCGATGCCGTACGGCTCCTCGGAGAACGGTTTGCCGACGACCTTCATCTCGTCCGGCGCCTTCGCCGCGAAGCCCAGCAGGATCGCGTCGTCCGTGGTGACGACGTCGACCTGGTAGGTCAGCAGGTTGTCGACGCAGACGGAGTACGTGTCGTAGGCGACCAGGTCCGCCTCGGGGTAGTCGGCGGCGATGCGCTGGTAGGGGGTGGATCCGGCGGCCGAGCAGACCGTCTTGCCCGCCAGGTCCTGCGGGCCGTGGATGTCGTTCTCGTCGGTGCGCACCAGCAGTCCCTGTCCGGCCATGAAGTACGGGCCGGCGAACCCGACGAGCTTCTTGCGCATGTTGTTGATGGTGTAGGTGCCCACGTAGTAGTCGATCTGGCCGTTCTGCAGGGCGGTTTCGCGGTTGGCGGAGGCGATGGTCTTGAACTGGATCTCCTTCGGACCAAAGCCGAGATGGGCCGCCACCATCGTGGCGATCTCGATGTCGAATCCGGAGTAGACCCCGGTGGCCGGGTCCTTCTCGCCGAGGTAGGGCTGGTCCTCCTTGGCGCCGATCACCAGGTGGCCCCGCCGCTCGGCCCGGTCCCAGGTCTTCGACGCGGGGAGCCGGAAGCCGGTGTTCACCGTGTAGTGGGGCAGCGCGTCGGCCTTGGGCCCCTTGACCGGCGGGCTGCCCTCCTTGCCGCAGCCGGCGGCGAGTACCGTCAGCAGCAGACCGGCCAGCAGTGCGGTGATCTTCTTCGTACGCAACGCGGAGCCTCCCGTCAGTGCTTGAGGATCTTGGACAGGAAGTCCTTGGCGCGGTCGCTCTCGGGGGCGGTGAAGAACTCCTCCGGAGTGCGGTCCTCGACGATGCGGCCGTCGGCCATGAACACCACACGGTTCGCGGCGGACCGGGCGAAGCCCATCTCGTGGGTGACGACGACCATGGTCATTCCGTCGCGTGCCAGCTGCTGCATGACCTCCAGCACCTCGTTGATCATCTCCGGGTCGAGCGCCGAGGTGGGCTCGTCGAAGAGGAGGGCCTTGGGGTCCATGGCCAGGGCGCGGGCGATGGCCACGCGCTGCTGCTGGCCCCCGGAGAGCTGCGCGGGGAACTTGTCGGCGTGCGCGGCGAGCCCCACGCGTTCCAGCAGCTCCCGGGAACGGGCGTCGGCCTCCGGCCTCTTGCGCTTGCGTACCTTCACCTGCGCGAGGGAGACGTTGGCCAGCACGGTCTTGTGCGCGAACAGGTTGAACGACTGGAAGACCATGCCGACTTCGGCCCGGAGCTGCGCCAGCCCCCTGCCCTCCTCGGGGAGCGGCTTCCCGTCGATCGCGATCCTGCCGGACTCGATCGTCTCCAGCCGGTTGATGGCACGGCAGAGCGTGGACTTTCCGGAGCCCGAGGGGCCGATGACCACCACCACCTCCCCGCGGCCGACGGTGAGATTGATGTCCCGCAGAACGTGCAACTCTCCGAAGTGCTTGTTGACGTCCCGCAGGTCGATCAACGGATCGACGGCCATACGCTGCCCTGCCCATGTGTCGCTGTGTGTCGGCTCAGCGGAAACTATCCGCATGGGTAAGGGACTTCGCGTCCGACACGCAAACAGGGCAAAAGGCTGTTTATCTAGGTGGCGTCCGGCGCGTCCGGGCCGGACCCCACCGGAGCGTCACTCCTCGGCCGCCTCCGCGTACACCTGGGACAGTTCGGGGCTGCCGTAGACCGCCCAGTCCAGGCCCGCCCCGACGACGTCGACCTCCCGGCCGGAGGCGAGCCGCACGACGGGCTGCCCGCTGGGCCAGACGTCCCACCGGGCGCCGGGGACGGCCCGCACCAGCACGGTGCCGAGGTAGAGGCCCGCGTCGTTCCCGAACCAGGGCGCCTCCTCCGGATCGTCGCGCCAGCGGGGCGGCAGCTGGTCGAGCGCGGTCAACGACGCGGGGCTGTCGTCCAGTTCGAGTCCGTAGTCCCCCGTCCGGACACGCAGCAGCTCGCACTCGGCGAGGACTTCCGCGAGGCCGGCGGGGTCCGCCGCGGCGGTCTCCGCCAGCGTCGCCGTGCGCGTATCACCCTGACGCTTGCGCCAGTTGTCCAAGAAGGGGATGTTCACCCCGCAAGGGTCGCACCTTTGTCCCGCCGTACGCCACAGGGCGCGCGCCGTCCTCGTACGCGTGGTACCCGGCTCCGGCGGAGTGCCGCCCGAACCATAGGCTGCCGGGATGAACACACCGAACTATCTCTCCGGACTCTTCTCCCTGGAGGACCGGACCGCCGTGGTCACCGGCGGCAGCTCCGGCATCGGCCGGGCGATCGCGGAAGCACTCGCCCGCGCGGGCGCGGAGGTCATCGTCGTGGCCCGCCGCGAGGCCGAACTGAAGGCGACCGTCGACGAGTTGACCGAGGCCGGCTGCCGCGCCGGCTGGGTGGGCGCGGACCTCTCCACGACCGACGGGGTCCGGCAGGCGGCCGACGCCGTGGTCGCACGCTCCGGAGAGCCGGACATCCTGGTGAACTGCGCGGGGATCAACCTGCGCCCGCCGATGGGTGAGCTGGACGAGGACGTCTGGGACACCACGATGGCCATCAACCTCAAGGCCCCCTACCTGCTGGGTGAGCGGTTCGGACCGGGCATGGCGGAACGCGGGTACGGGCGGCTGATCCACATCACCTCGCAGCAGGCGCACCGGGCCTTCGTGAACAGCGGGGCGTACGGGGTCTCCAAGGGCGGGCTGGAGTCGCTCGCCCGGTCCCAGGCCGAGGCGTGGTCGCCGTACGGGGTCACCGTGAACACCCTGGTCCCCGGGTTCGTGATGACCCCGCTGAACGCCCGGCTCTCCTCCGACCCGGAGAAGGTGGCCGCGCTGGCCGCCCGCACGATGGTGGGGCGCAACGGGCTGGCCGAGGACTTCGCCGCGGCGGCGGTGTTCCTGGCCGGCCCCGGCTCGGCGTACGTGACCGGGCAGTCGCTCTTCGTGGACGGCGGGCTCTCGGTCCACTGACGTCCTCCGCCCGGGTCCGGGGGGCGTCCGCCGGGCGCGGGCACCCCCTGGCCGGGCGGTCAGGCGCCGGGGCGGTCGCCGGCGGCGGCGCTCAGCGCCTCGGCGGCCACGGACGCCGCCTGCTTGTCGATCCCGAGGCCGGTGAGCACCCCGTCGCCGTCCTCGTGCTCCAGAAGTGCCAGCAGGATGTGCTCGGTTCCCACGTGGGGGTGGCCGAGCCGCAGGGACTCGCGGAAGGCGAGTTCGAGGACCTTGCGGGAGCCCGCGTCGTACGGGAGGAGTTCGGGGACCTCGTCGGCCGCGGGCGGCAGAGCGGCGAGGGCGGCCGTGCGCACGGCTTCCGGGGTGATCCCCTGAGCCGCGACCACCTGTGCGCCGACGCTCCCGGTGTCGGCGACGAGGCCCAGCACCAGGTGCGCGGGAAGAACTTCCGCACTCCCCGCCAGACGGGCTTCGTTGTGAGCGGTGACCGCGACGTTCCGGGCGCGCGTGGTGAAGCGCGCGAACCCCTCCTTGGGGTCCGGCTCGGCGGACTCGTCGGGCTTCTTCGGCACGAAGCGCTTCTGGGCCGCCTGCCGGGTCACCCCCATGCTCCTGCCGATGTCGGTCCAGGAGGCACCCGAACGACGGGCCTGGTCCACGAAGTGGCCGATGAGGTGGTCGGCGATGTCACCGAGGTGGTCGGCCGCGACGACCGCTCCGGAGAGCTGTTCGAGGGCGTCGGTGTGGGTCTTCTTGATGGCCTCGATGAGGTCGTCGAGGCGCACGGGAGGCTTGACTGCTGCCGGTTGCGTCATATGTCAACCGTAAGTTGACACTCGCGGGAGTGTCAACCTTCGGTTGTCAGCCGTCGTCGGTTCATCGGGCGGCAGAGGACCGGCGAGAGGCGGCAGGCGGCAGGCGGCAGGCGGCAGGCGGGCGAGCAGGCTCAGAACTCCAGGTCCACCACGACCGGTGCGTGGTCCGAGGCACCCTTGCCCTTGCGCGCCTCGCGGTCGACGTAGGCGTCCTTCACGGCGGCGGTGAACGGGGCGTTGCCGTAGGCGAGGTCGATCCGCATGCCCTTGTTCTTGGGGAAGCCGAGTTCGCGGTAGTCCCAGAAGGTGAACGGCTGGTCGTACTTCAGGGGGCGCGGCACGACGTCGCTCAGCCCTTCCGCGCGCAGCGCGGCGAGGGCGTCGCGCTCGGCGGGGGTGACGTGGGTGGCGCCCTCGAAGAGCGCCGGGTTCCAGACGTCCTCGTCGGTGGGCGCGACGTTGTAGTCGCCGAGCACGGCGAAGGGCCGGGCCGCCGCCGCGTCCGCGGCGACGGCGCTCCGCAGCGCTTCCAGCCAGCGCAGCTTGTACGCGTAGTGCTCGTGCGCGACCTCGCGGCCGTTGGGGACGTAGACCGACCAGAGCCGGACGGGACCGCAGGTCGCGGAGATCGCCCGGGGCTCTTCCGTGCCGTCGTACGCGGGACCGCCCGGAAGGCCGGCGACCACGTCGTCCAGGCCCACCCGGGAGATCAGCGCCACGCCGTTCCACCGGCCGGTGGCGTTCACGGCGGAGGCGTACCCCAGCTCCCGCAGCTCGTCGGCGGGGAACTGCTCGGCCGTGCACTTGGTCTCCTGGACGCACAGCACGTCGGTGCCGGTGCTCTCCAGCCAGGCCAGCAGCCTCGGCAGCCGGGCGGTGATCGAGTTGACGTTCCACGTGGCGATGCGCATGGCACCCAACCTAACCGGTGCCACCGACAGTCGCGGCCCCGATCCCTGCCGGCCGGTACGGCCTTCAGAAGCCGGTGTGCTCCCCCGGCGCCATCCGGCTGTGGTCGCTGCCGCCGAGCGCCCCGATCTGCGCGTCGTAGATCGGCCGGGCCAGGTCCGTGAGCAGGGCGTCGTGGATGTCGATGGCCCGGCGCGGGCCGACCTCGCGCACGTAGTCGATGACCTCCGAGATCTTGTTCCACGGCGCCATCACCGGCAGCATCAGGGTGTCGACCGGCTGCCCGGGGACGGTGAGCGCGTCGCCCGGGTGGAAGACCGAACCGTCGACGAGGTAACCGACGTTGGTGATGCGCGGGATGTCCGGGTGGATCACCGCGTGGAGCTCACCGTGGACCTGGACGTCGAACCCGGCGGCGCGGAAGGTGTCGCCGTGGCCGACCGTGTGCACCCGCCCGGGGAAGGCCGGCGCCAGCTGCTCGGCGACACTCCGCAGCGTCCAGACCTCCGCCGCCGGGTTGGCCTCCATGGCGGCCCTGATCCGGTCCTCGTCGAAGTGGTCCGGGTGCTCGTGGGTCACCAGGATGGCGTCGGCGCCGACCGCGTCGTCCTCCCCGGAGAAACCGCCCGGGTCGATGACGAGGGCCTGCCCGTCCTTGTCCAGGCGGACGCAGGAGTGCCGCTTCTTGGTGAGTGTGAGAGGCGATGCGTTCATGCTCCCCATCCTGCTACGCGGGCGGTGTCGTTTCTTCCTGAATCACGGACTGGGCCACGGCGAACGCGGCCCCGGCGGCGGGAACGCCGCAGTACACGGCGGTCTGGAGCAGCACTTCCTTGATCTCGGCGGGCGTCAGGCCGTTGCGCAGCGCCGCCCGCAGATGTGCGGCGAGACCCTCCAGCCGTCCGGACGCGATCAGCGCGGTGAGCGTGACGCAGCTGCGGGTTCGGCGGTCGAGGCCCTCGCGGCTCCAGACCTCGCCCCACACGTAGCGGGTGACGAGGTCCTCGTAGTCCTCGGTGAACGGGTCGGCGGCTGCGGCGGCCCGGTCCACGTGGGCGTCGCCGAGGACCTCCCGGCGAATCTTCGTGCCGAGCGCGTGGAGGTCCGTACGCTCCTGGTCGTCGTCCGTACGCCGGGCCGGCGGGGCGATCTCGGCGACGGGCGCGTAGGGGGCGGAGAGCGGCGGGACGGCGGCGGGGGGCGCGCCCAGGGGCACCGGAACGGCGCCGAGGGTGTCCTGCCAGGTGGTCGAGAAGTGGGTGAACAGCAGGTCCATCACGGCGGCCGGCTGCTCGACGGGCGCCAGATGCGACGCCGCGGGCACCAGGGCGAGCCGGGCGTCGGGAATGCCCGCGACCAGGGTGCGCGCCTCGGCGGGGCCGGTGACCCGGTCCTCGGCACCGACGACGACGAGCGTCGGTACACCGATACGGCCCAGTTCGCCGCGGATGTCGAAGGCCGCGAGCGCCTCGCACGCGGCGATGTAGCACCCGGGGTCGGTGGTACGCACCATCTGTACGGCCCACTCGACGATGGCGCTCTGCGCGGCGGCGAAGCCGGGCGTGAACCAGCGCTCGGGGGCGCTGCGGGCGATGGGCTCCAGGCCGTTGGTACGGACGATCACACCGCGCTGGCGGAACTCGTCGGCGCTGCCGAATCTGGGCGAGGTCGCGACCAGCGCGAGCGAGGCCACCCGGTGGGGATGACGCAGCGCGAGGTCGGCGCCGATGGCCCCACCGATGGAGCATCCCGCGTAGCCGAAGCGCTGGACGCCGAGGGAGTCGAGGGTGGCGATCAGCCGGTCCCCGAGTTCGGCGACGGAGACCGCGGGCCGGGCCGGGGCACCGCCGTGACCCGGCAGGTCGTAACGGAGTACCCGGTAGTGCTGGCACAGGTCCGGTATCTGGCGGTCCCACATGTGCCATGTGGTACCCAGGGAGGGCCCGATCACCAGGACCGGAGCGTCTTCTGGCCCGTCAAAGCGGTATTGGAGGGTGTTCGATGATGTCTCGCTCACCCGCCCGACCCTCTCATCTCTCACAATCTCTCACAGAACCGGGTCGGCCCGACCGGCCGCGCCCCTTCGTCTGCGAGGGCAGCCCCGGCGCGGGCCCGCCCGCCGGACGCCCGTGGAGCCCGTCCCACGTGACGGCGGCAGTGTCGTCCAGCTCGGCCCACATCGCCGTCTCACGCTCGGACACCGGCAGACCGGCCGCGGTCAGGCGGGTGGTGAGGTCTGTCGGTGTCGAGGCAGGTCCCACCCACCAGGAGAAGCCGCGGCCGGTGCCGGCCAGCGACCCGACAGTCTCGGAGATACGGGCCGCGGCGTCGCCGGCGGTGAAGCGGGCCGCCGCGACGATGTTGAACGCGTCGTCGTCCAGGCCGCTGTCTGCGACCAGGAGGTCATCGGTCTCCGTGACGGTCGCACCGGACATGCTCCGGTGCAGATGGCAGGCGTGTTCCGCCAGATTCCGCTCCATCCTGTCCGTCGAGCCGGCTTCATCGAGAAAGTAATCATTCATAGGGATCGATCCCAGCACGACCGGACGAAGAGCGCATGCCATTTCAGGCGGTGCCACGACGGTGACCAGCGCTTTCGATACACGCCCTAGCCCCCCCTCGCTCCGAACAGGTCAGGCTTCACTATCCATGCGGCCCGCCTTGACCACCATGGGTGCGATCGGACGAGGCACAGTTTCGAGAACCTGGCGCGGCTGACTGGCTGCCCCTCATCCGAGTGCCTGGAGGCGTGGTGGGTTCCGTCCCGACGTCCGAAAGCTGTTTGGTGACTGAGTTCGTGCTCGATGACGCCAAGAATGACTACGCCCGCTGACCCAGATCGGTACCGCGGGATACCGCCCATGGCAGAGCCGCAGAGTCCCGGTACGAAGCCCGGTGTCGTCAACTTCAGGAAAGATGAACCAGTATGTGTGGAATCGTTGCGGCGGTCGGTGAGGTAGATGTTCCACTGTGTCGGGAGATGCTGGCCCGGATCGCGCACCGTGGCCCGGACGACTCAGGAGAGACGCATCGCGGAGACGTCTGGCTGGGTCATCTGCGGCTGTCCATCATGGATCCGCAGGGCGGCCACCAGCCGCTTGTCGGTCCGCAGGGCCGGTCGTCTCTTGCCGTCAATGGCGAGATCTACAACCATCGCCACCTCAGGGAGGAACTGGGCGCCAAACGCTTCGTGACGGGTTCCGACAGCGAGGCTGCCCTGCACGTACTGCTGGATGACGGCCCCGCCGGGCTGACCCGACTACGCGGCATATTCACTCTCGCCTACATCGATGAGGCCGGTTCGCTCCTGGTCGCCCGCGACGCCCTGGGCGTGAAGCCGCTGTACTGGGTGCGCAGGGACGACTGTGTGCTGTTCGCAAGCGAGCTGCGTGCCTTTGATTCCGCAGACCGTCCGCTGGTGGAGAGCTTCCCTCCGGGATGCTGCTGGACCCGGCAGGGTGGTCTGGTCCGCTTCGCCGACGCCGTCCCGCCGCGGGTTCGCCCCGCGCGACGCCCGCAGGTCCCCGCCGCGCCCGGTCAGTGGGACGAGGCGTTGTTGAAGGCGGTACGCGAGACGGTCGTCACCGCGGTCGAGGACCGGATGATGAGTGACGTCGGCATCGGTGTCTTCCTGTCCGGCGGTCTTGACTCGGCGATCGTCACGGCCGTGGCCGCGGAGTACGCCAAGCGTCACGGGCGGCGCCGACCGCTGCCGACGTTCGCGGTCGGTACGCCCGGCAGCTCCGACCTGCTGGCCGCGCGCGTGGTCGCGGAGTATCTCGGCACCGACCACCACGAGGTCACGATGACGCCCGAGGACGCGATGGCGGCGCTGCCGAGAGCCGTACGGGCGATCGAGCACTTCGACGTGCATCTGGTACGCAGCGCGGTGCCGAACCTGCTGCTCGCCGAGTACGCCTCCCAGCACGTACACACGGTCCTCACCGGAGAAGGGGCGGACGAGCTGTTCGCCGGCTACCCCGACTGCCACCGAGAGCCGTGCCTGCACCCGGAC
Source organism: Streptomyces sp. NPDC008125 (assembly GCF_042957125.1). Taxonomy (NCBI): domain Bacteria; kingdom Bacillati; phylum Actinomycetota; class Actinomycetes; order Kitasatosporales; family Streptomycetaceae; genus Streptomyces; species Streptomyces sp. NPDC008125. The sequence goes on along the minus strand of NZ_JBIBHR010000024.1, from coordinate 48,310 downwards.
GCCCTGCAGGCCAGGCTGGTGTCGATCGTGGAAGGGCTGCAGTGGGAGAACCTGCAGCGCTGCGACCGCACGACGATGGCGTACGGGCTGGAGGCCCGGGTGCCGTTCCTGGACCGGGACGTCATCGAGCTGGCCCTGTCGATTCCGCCGGAGTACAAGATGACCGGCCCCGGCATCGAGGAGAAGAAACTCCTGCGGGACGCCTTCGCCGGCTGGCTGCCGGAGGAGACCCTGCGGCGCGGGAAGCTCCAGTTCGGCCACGGTTCCGGGGCCAAGGACGCCCTGACGGGCATTCTGACGGCAGAGAGCCTCGCCGGAACCGTGATGGATGATGCCGAGGAGGAAGCCGCCTTCTACGCACTGTGGCTCGCCGAGTTCGCCGGTGTCTATCCCGAACGGACTCTCGGCCGTTCAGCCCCGCCCGCCAAGTGAGGCGAGAGCGTGGCGGAACGCCCTCTGGCAGCGGTCCCAGACTTCTGAGCCCTCTCGCAGTGACAGGAGGAGGGGCCACAGGTCGGCGGAAAAGGCCCGGCTGGCCTCGGCCGGAACGAGGGAGGGGAGGTTGTCGATGGCGATGATGCCCAGGGGCTTGGGGCCCTCGCGCAGCCGCTCCACGGGGTTGTCCCAGTCGGTTACGCGGTCGTAGACGGGGAAGGTGTTGAGTCCGCAGCCCACGTCGCAGGTCACGTCAGCGATCACCGACAGCCGCCGCCGTTCGTTGTCGAGGTCGGCCTTCGTCAGGAACGGGGGCACTGGTCGGTCGCATCCGATGGTGTTCACGAGGATGTCGTGCGCGAGCAACGTCTCCCGGTCCAGGTCCTGGGTGTCATCGGATCCCCAACGGGTCGGCTCGATACCGGCCGCAGCGAGCGCTTCGCAGGCCCCGCGCCCCGAGCGCCCGTGCGCTCCGATCACCACGGCAGTCACGCCGTCTCCGCGTCGGCCGGTAACCAGCCGTGTGCGCAGTTCCTCGCTGGATGAGGAGATGAGCGGCACCGTCAGCTCGTCCCGGTGCTGGAGAACGGCGAGTGAGGCGCCTGCGTAGCCCGCCCAGTAGCCGAAGGCCACGATTCGGCGGCCGTCGGCGCCGAGGAGGTGCTCGAGGTCGAGGAGGGTGCCGCCGCCTGCCTGGAAGCGCCTGAGCAGGCGCGGTGCCTCCGGCTGCCCCTTGTAGGCGTGTCCGAAGAAAATGTGCCGGTGAACCAGGTCCGAGGGTTCATCGGGGAGCTCTTTGAGGCCCAGGACGATGTCCGTCGCCGGGCAGTGAGTCGCCCAGCTGCCCTGCGGCGCGATCGCGCAGCCGGCATCGGCGTACGCGTGGGCGGGAAACACGCGCTGAGACGATTCCTCGACCGTCAGGTGCACCCCTTGCGCGACCAACCTGCGGGCGTCTTCAGGCACAAGGGCTGCACGCCGCTCGGTCCCCCGGGATTCGTCTCTCAACCAGATGCGCAGCATGTCAGGCACTGGGCAAGTGTCCATCGCAGGTGGCTGCCCGTACGCACCGCCGCGCCCGCTCTTCGCTTTCGGGCACTGGCCGGGCCCCATGCCGCAGTGCCGCGTCAACGAAACACGCGACGGTACCCATCAGTGACTTTTCCGTCCGGGCGCCCCCGTGACTTGCTGAGATCAGTGGAAGACCGGCTGTAGTGAGCGGCCGGGGAACGGCGAAGGGATGACGATGAGCACTTCAACGGCGGCCACACACGGCGAGCACTCCGCTGCGATCAGCACGGTCGCGGGGACCGGGGTCGGGGGGTTCAAGGGGGATGACGAGCCGGCCGTCTCGGCGCAGCTGAATGCTCCCTACGGTGTCGCGGTGGACAGCCTCGGATCGCTTTACATCTCCGACTACAGCAACCACCGGATCCGGAAGGTCACCACGGACGGAAAGATCGGCACGGTTGCGGGAAACGGGGTCGCCGGTTCCCGGGGAGACAATGGCCCTGCCGTCTCGGCCCAACTGAACTCCCCACGCCAGATCGCGGTGGACAGGGCCGACACTCTCTACGTCGTCGACACCGGCAACCATCGTGTCCGGAAGATCACGGCGGACGGGACGATCAGTGCCGTCGCAGGCACGGGCAGTCCCGGATTCAGCGGCGACGGCGGCCTGGCAACCGCCGCCAAGCTGAACACCCCCCTCGGGGTGGCTGTGGATGGCAGCGGCGTCGTGTACGTCACCGACTACGGCAACCTGCGGGTCCGGAAGGTCACCCCGGACGGGACGATCAGCACGGTCGCGGGCAACGGGACTGCCGGGCCGAAGGGCGATGGGGGCCCAGCGGTTTCCGCCCAGCTGAAGAACCCGCACGGGGTGGCTGTGGACGGCGCGGGTGCCCTCTACATCGCCGATGCGGACAACCACCGGGTGCGGAAGGTCACGTCTGACGGGACGATCAGCACGGTCGCCGGCACAGGAAGTGCAGGCTTCGACGGTGACGGCGGTCCGGCGGCTGCGGCCAAGCTGAACCTCCCGTTGGCAGTGGTGGTGGACAGTGCCGGAAACATGTACGTGTCCGAGTACAACAACCACCGGGTCCGGAAGATTACGCCTGACGGGACGATCAGCACGGTCGCCGGCACAGGAAGTGCAGGCTTCGACGGTGACGGCGGTCCGGCCATCTCGGCTCAGCTGAAGCAACCGCGCGGGCTCGCTGTGGACTGCGTCGACGCTCTCTACATCGCGGACCGGAGCAACCACCGGGTCCGGAAGATCGCGTCGGAGAAGATGGCCGGGCTGCCCGAGTCGGGCACGACCGCCTCCTGGGCCAACGTCCGCAGCACGCTGCGAATGGGGGTCCTGCGTGAGTCCGCCAGGGACGGCGCCGAGATCCACCAGTCACTCGCCTCCCCCCGGGTGCACCAGCAGTGGCGACTGATCGCGTCAGGACAGCACGAAGGCGACATCCTGTACCGGATCGAGAACGTGCGAAGCGGCAAGGTCCTGGAGGTCGTCGGAGGAGGCACCGCGAACGGGGCGGTGGTGGCGCAGCGCGCCTACGCGGGCAATGACGCCGAGCACCAGCAGTGGCGGCTGATCCCGGTGGGTTCGGTGACCGACAGCCCCCGGATCTATGAGATCGCGAACCGCAACAGCGGTCTGCTACTGCACGTCGACACCAACGCCCCCACGGTGATCAAGCAGTACGGGGCGCAGGGCGACCACCGCGCCCGGCAATGGCAGCTGCTCCCCGTGTGAAAGCGCGAGTGGTCAGGGGCGGCGACGCCCCTGACCACTCGGACCTGTGAACCTACTTGGAGTCGGACGGCTTCTCGGCGGTTGCCTTGGGCGCCTTGGGGGGCTCCTCGGCTGTCGGCGACGCCGGGGCGTCCGGTGTCTTGAAGTCGCTCTTCTTCGGTGCCTGCAGGCCCTCGTCCTTCTGCAAGTCGCCGCGCTGCGTCACCGTCTCGCTGGACTTGTCCATGCCGGCTGCCGCAGCCGTCGAGACCGAGCCGGGGTCCTGGGCGTAGGCGGCCTGGGCGCCGGCGGACGCCTGGGTGTTCTGGATGAAGGAGGCGAGGAAGCCGAGGATGACCCGGGCTTCGGGCGCCTGTTCCTGCACGGTCTTCGCCCGGTGGGAAGCACCGTGGATCCCGCTGGTGAACAGGCTCGTGGTCGTGTCGTCGTATGTGTCGTCATCGGCGTCCTCGAAGTCGATGCCCGCTCCCGGTCGCGGCTTGTCGCGGTCGGTGGTCACCGCGAAGAGTCCCGCGCCTGTCCTGGCGGAGTCGAAGACGTTGTTGAACACCATGGTCGTTACCTCTGGTCGTCGGGGCGGTGCAGCCTGCCGGTCACGGCTTCTTGTACAGGTCTCGTTCGCTGTCGGTCAGGCTCTCGCCGTCGAACATCGTGTGGTGGACCTCCAGGGCGGAGACGACCTCGGCCAGTCCCTTCATGCGGAAGCCGCCGCCGGCCAGGTCGAGGTCGCTGATGTCACGGGCGACCAGCTGGTCGAGCCGGGGGTAGTCGTCCGGCTGCGGCGGAGACAGGACGGCCACCGGTACGTCGTACTTCACCGCGAGGAGGCCGGAGAAGGTCACCGGGATCTCGTAGGTGTACTGCTTGAGGGCACGACGCTGCGTGACGAGGGTCTCGACGCGGGAGTTCGCCGGGACCGTTCCGGAGATCTGGGACTTCGAGGCCCAGCCGGTGGACAGGGAACCGCCGACGGAAGCCGCGACGCCCTGAGCCAAAGCGGCGTTGAGGCCCGCGGTGCCGGACGCGGTGCCCGTGGTGGTGAAGTCCACCGAGCCGGTCATCGTGGCCGAGGCGGAGTTCGTCATCCCGTTGGTCACTGATGTGTCGACGGTGTTGGCGTTGTCCGCTCCCACGCTGTCCTTGCTGTTCTTGGAGGTCATCGTGTTGGCGTTCTTGTTCGCCATCTCGTTCTTGAGCTGGGTCCCGAGCTGCCCCTGCAGGCTCAGACCCAGTTTGTTCTGCAGCTGCAGCTGCAGCTGGGCGCTGACGTTGCCGCCGAAGGTGAGCTTGGTGTCGCCCGAGAGCGACCAAGTGGCCCCGTTCGACACGGTGAAGTCGACCGAGTCGGTGAAGTTCATCGGGAACTTGCTGCGGTTGACGTAGGTGCGCGAGGAGAACGTGTCGGGCGGGGGCTGGGTGATGTTGCGCCGCTCCTCGATCAGCGGCTCTCCGAGGTTCATGTAGGCGAGCCAGCCCAGCCCGTACGCGGTGCCGGGGAAGGAGCCGAAGCTCGACTTGTTCACGGAGAACCCGACGGGCTTGTGCCGAACCCCGTAGTCGTCGACGTAGACCAGGTTCGGGTGCTCCAGGATCGACTGCCAGGTCTGCTCGATGTTGAGCTCCCGCAGGTTCTTCTTCGTCAGCGGCTGACGCTTGGCCCGTTCCAGGTTGTACGCGTTGGAAGGCAATTTCTGTCCTCGACTGATCTGGCCGAAACCGCACTCGGTGAAATGGCAAAAGGGAAACTGCACACGCTCCGGCAAATGAAGCTAACAGGAGCCTATTGGGCGGAGTGGATACTTCCGCGCATCACACCCAAACGAGTGATCAAGATTTTCCGGTGCTCTTGATCACTCGATCGATGACCTTCCGACCCCCATCTACGGCACCGCAAACTCGAAACGTGTCATTTTGACCCATTTACTTCGGTCGCATATTCGGTTATGAAGCAACCTCCTTTCGCGCGCGATCGAGCCTGCGGCAATGCCGCGTGATAAACCATTCCACTGAGCACCTGAGGCGTTTTTCCCCACATCAACAACAGGCGAGGTTTCCGCGATGTACACCCAAGAACGCACGGCAATGGCGAATTTGGTGGTCGGCGGCCCGGTGGCGGTGAACAGCTACGACAACGCCATCGTGGCCGCACTGGTCGAGAGCCGGCCGGTCATGCTCGTCCACGCCTTCAACGGCGGCTACCTGCGGCCCGCGGAACTCGCGGCGAGCAGCCACGACAAGGGTGTGAAGCTGGCCACCGCGCTCGATCCGGCCACCAAGGAGGCGCAGGGCCACCTCTGGCACATCACACCCGGCGGCTTCTTCGGGCAGCGCCCGCTGTACTTCATCGAAAGCGCCGCGGGCCAGGTGACGCCCCCGACCGCCGGCACGGCCGGCGCGGACACCGGTCGCGGGGACGACGGAATTCCGAAGCCGCAGCGTCGGCGCGTCACCGTCCACCAGGACGCCCCGCAGAGCACGGCCGACACTCTGCAGGTGGGCCTGCCCGCCAAGGTGGCCGACAAGTGGCGCGGGAAGAACGGTGCGGTGGAGGACACCCAGCTCTGGGTCGTCACGGTGACGCCGTGGGGCGGGATCACCTTCGTGCCGATCACCCACCCCGACGCCATCCTCGGGTTCAAGGACCACGCGGTGGCCAAGGACAGCGAAGCGCGGCTCACCTACAACTGGGGCGGGGACTTCACCGGAACGGTCATCAACACCTTCTACCCGCGGCTGCCCAACGAGTGGGACGTCCCGTACCACCACGTCTTCACGTGAGCCGCGATCACCGTCGCGTCACATCCGTCCCGAGCCGTCGCACCAACCGCCTGGAAGAGGCACCACGATGCCCGTGCCCACGCAAGAACTGAAGCTGGAGATCGTCAACGCCGCCACAGGCCAGCCCCTCGGCGCCAGGGCCAATCCGGCCGCGGACGGTACCCTCGTCGTCCGCGACTACCCCGAGGACGGCCCGCGCCCGGAGCTGTGGCAGTTCACCCCCGTTCCAGGCTCGCAGGACGACCCTGCGTACGTGATCCGTAACACGGCCGACGGCAAAGTGCTCGACACCCCGGCCGCCGCGGGCCAGGGCGTCCGCCAGTCGGACGCCTCGGGCAAGAAGGGCCAGCATTGGCGCCTCGTACCCGTCCAGGGCGAAGCCGGCCTCTACACCATCGAAGGCGCGGCCGACGGCGCCGTGCTCGACCTCGACGAACCCGGGAAGGACGACACCCGGATCGTCCTTGGCGAGTACGACGACCTCGCGGAGAGCCAGCAGTGGCGATTCGTCCCGGCCGAGCCGGAGCGCACCAGCGACCTGGCGCTGCACTGGACCTCGCTGAGCCACTGGAACAGCCGCCAGTCCTGGCGACTGGCCCACGACAAGACCGCCCTGCGGCCGACGGCCGACGCGACGCCTTCCTTCAGCAACGTCCTGCTGGTCCTGGACAAGTTCGGCAGCGACCAGGACGCCGGAGGGTGGAAGCCCGTCACTCCCAGCCCCGGCCCTGCCGGACAGCCGGGCTGGTGGGCGGGGCTCGGTGAACGGTTCCTCGCCGACACCACCGGCACCGGGCTTGCGGACATCGTCGGGCTCAAACCCGCGAAGGGCGCGGTGACCTCCTCCAGCCGAGGGGACGGGACCTTCGACGACGAGGAACGGGTTCTGCACCCGCCCACGTCCTCCGCGAGCCCCAAGGATCTGTGGACCCTCGCGGACCTCAACGGCGAGAGCCGTCCCGGTGTCGTCGTACTTACCGCCGAAGGCGTCCGGGTGTCCGCCCAGGACGAGGGCGGCACGTTCACGCCCGCGGGCGGCAAACTGGCCCTGAAGGCGTTCGGCCACGGCCCGCAGGCCGGCAGCTGGCTCGCCGACAAGCACCCCCGCTTCCTCGCCGACACCACCGGCGACGGCAGGCTCGACATCGTCGGCTGCCACGACAACGGCGTCTGGGTCTCCCTGCAGGACGAGGAAGGAAAGTTCGCGCCGCTCGCCGACGAACCCGCTCTCGGAGAGTTCGGCCACAGTGAAGAGGCCGGCGGTTGGCTCATCGACAAGCACCCCCGCTTCCTCGCCGACACCACCGGCGACGGCAGGCTCGACATCGTCGGCTGCCACGACAACGGCCTCTGGGTGTCCCTCCAGGACGAAGAAGGGGTATTCGCCGAATCTCTCTACGTCCTGGACGACTTCGGGGTCGACCAGGGATGGAGCTCCACCAGCGAAAACCCCCGATTCCTGGTCAAAACCACCAGCGACGGAGTGCCGGACATGGTCGGCTTCGGCCCCCAAGGTGTCGTCGTCGCCCGCGGGCGCGGCGACGGGACGTTCGAGTCCGCCCAGCTCGTCCTCAACGACTACGGGCATGCGCAGGGGTGGACGGGCGAGAAGCACCTCCGCCTCCTCGCCGACGTCACCGGCGACAAGACCCCTGACATCATCGGCTTCGGCAACGAAGGCGTCTGGGTGTCCCACAACAACGGCGACGGCACCTTCGAACAAGCCCAGCTGGTGTGCCGCGGCTTCGGGTACAACGAGGACGCGGGCGGCTGGCGGGTCGACCGCCACCCGCGCTTCCTGGCCGACATCACCGGCGACGGACGCCTCGACATCGTCGGCTTCGGCGGACCGGGCGTCCACGTCGCCCGCAACCTCCACCGCCGCTTCAGAACCCGGTGACAACGGAGGCACCCACAACCCCATCAGGCACCGGCCATGCCGCAACATCCCCGGGGACTCATCCGTGCCTCCCTCGTACGCGTTCGCCTGAGAGGGTGGTTCGTGATGCTTTAAGCGGTTATGTCATCGCCTGATGGGTGCGGGCCGAATCCGCTGGCCTGCAGCCGATGGTCTGTGGGGGTGGTGGGGTGAGTGAACGCAAGCTGTACCCGAGCGACTTATCGGACAAGCAGTGGTCGTTGATCGAGCCGGTGATCACCGCGCGGAAGGACCGGCATCGCTCGGTCAGCGGCCACCAGGGCGCCTATGCCATGCGGGAGATCGTGAACGCGATCCTCTACCAGAGCGGGACCGGCTGCCAGTGGGCCTACCTCCCGCACGACCTGCCGCCCAAGAGTGCGACGTACTACTACTTCGCCGGGTGGCGGGACGACGGGACCGGCCGGGTCGTCCATGAACTCCTGCGCGGCCAGGTCCGTGAATGGGCCCGCCGGTCAGAGGACCCGACCCCGGTAGTGCTGGAAACCCAGAGTGTCCTCGTCTCTGCCGGGGTCCCCACCTCCACGACCGGCCGGGACGCAGCGAAACGCGTGCCGGGCCGCAAGCGGGGCCTGCCCGTGGACGGGCTCGGTCTGGTCATCGCCGTCAACGTCCTCGCCGCGAGCTCGCACGACAACGCGGCGGGCATCGCCCTGCTCAACCATGTCGCCCAGAACGCCGGCGGAAGCGTCCGCAAGGCACTGATCGACCAGGGCTTCAAGAACCAGGATGACCGTCGCGGCCTCGCTGGGACGGTCGCCGTATCCATCACCCCACCACCGATGCTCGGACGGTGTGCACGGGGCGGGGTGGAGGTGGCCGTCGCTGGTGGTCACCCACACGGTGTGGTGCAGGACGACCGAAGCGAGTTCGGCGTGCGCAGGGGTCTCCCTCAGTAGCAGCGGCTGCCTGTGAGGCACGGCGGGACGCTGTACCGGGTCGGCGGCGGGGGTGGAGAGGTCGTCGGGGTGGACTGCACGGCGTACCTGTCGACGAGGGAGAAGGCGGCCACGTACCGGTGCGCGGTGTAGGCGGACCGGCTCACCGTGTCGGTCACCAGGGGGTGCCAGGCGAGGTAGACGGTTCCGTCGACGGCGGACTTCTCCAGTTTGCCGCCTATCTGGATGTCGCCGGTCTCCGCCATGGGCGTGCACGGAAGCTCCGCCACCGCCACACGCAGTCGGACGTCGAGCCCGCCGTGCGGAATGCCGTGCTTCTGCGTCGCCGGGCCGTACGTCGTGGACAGGCAGATCGGCCGCGAACCCGGGGGGTCGGTGCTTCCCTGCTGCGGCGCAGCTGGGGACGGGTCACCGCCGGTCTGGCTCATCCAGGTGGCCGTCCCGGTCAGCGTGTTCGGGGACGAACCCGAGCCCGCCCACTCCTGGTCGGCCAGCACCGCGTCGAGTTGGTGGAGGTGCGTGCGGATGTCCCCGTCGAACGCGAGGTAGAGGACGCTGCTGCGGACGCAGTTGATCGGCGCCCAGTGCGCTGGCCCGATGAACGGGTTCTGGTCCGTTGCCTGGCAGGAGTCCGCCACTGATGTGCCGAGCGGAACGGCCCAGGGTAGGGCCGACGTCAGGTTTGTCAGGCGCGCGGAACTCGTTCGTGCCGCGGCCGCGTCGGCGGTCAGGGTGGTGGCGGAGTGCGCGAAGGCGCCGACATTGGGCGGCGTGCGGTCCAAGGTGCGGTGGATCTGCCACAGCGCGCAGAGCACGAGCGCGCACACCATGCCGACCGCGGCCAGCACGGCGATCACGCATCCGCGTGCCGGCGCCCCCGGCCGGCCGCGTCCTCCCGTTGGGTGATCCATGTCTGCATGGTCGCGGGCGGGCACCGGGTTTGGGACAACGGACTGGTCTCCTTACGGTCTCGCCAACCGGAACGGCCCCCACTTCGAGCGAATTCGTCCGATACGGGGCGGAGAGTTGTCCATGAGCCCCCTGCCCCGGGGCGTGTCCCTTCCGGAAGGACGCTCGGGGCCGGCTGACAGGCAGAGGTGCGCTCACGCGGACCCGGCTGGTCCACGTCGATCAGTACTACCTGCGGGTGGACACCATCGCCGCGGCGAAACGCGAAGCTGATCGAGGCGCGGGCGGAGGTACCGATCGTGACAGCTTCCAAAGCGAGTGCCGGCCTGGGGCACGGGGCCCGGCGATGTGCGGCTGCGCCGTGTGGACGCGAGTGACCGGAAGCGTTCCCGCAGGCAGCGGCGGGGGCCTGGGGGCCCCGGCTGCGTGTCCGCCGGGACGGTGTGTCAGACCATGGCGAGCCGGTCCACCACCAGTTCCAACCTCAGCTCGGTGTACTCGGGCGGCAGCCGTCCTGACCGGGTCAGAGTCGCCACTCCGTGCAGGGACGCCCAGAACACCTCGGTGAACAGCCCCGGTTCGACGCCGTCCCCAGAGACCTCGCCGAGGCACTCCAACAGCGCGGCGAAGGCGTCCTTGAGGGGTTCCGGGGTGTCCTCCTGTGCGTACGCCAGACCGCCGTCGAGCTGGAAGATGGCGTCGTAGACCGCCGGGTTGCGTTCGGCGAAGTCGAGGTAGGCGCGCGCGAGGGCGGCGACCCGCTCGCGCGGGCCGTCCACGGCGGCGGTGGCGGCCCGCACCGCCGCGGCCAGCTCGGTGGCGCCCTGGAGGGCGACAGCGCCGATGATCTCGCGCTTGCCACGGAAATGGCTGTAGAGGACGGGCTGGCTGTATTCAATGCGTTCGGCGAGCCGGCGGGTGGTGACCGCGTCCCAGCCCTGTTGCTCGGCGAGTTCGCGGGCCGTCGCCACGATGAGGCGCTCGCGCTCCGCCCGTTCCCGCTGCTTGCGTTCCTGTACCGACATGATGCGATCCTAGCACCGCTAGACAAGAGAGCGGCAGCAGCACTAGCGTTGCCTCAACATCTAGCGGCACTAGATAACAAGAGGGTCATCATGCTCAACGCACTCGAGGTCGTCACCACCGTGATCGTCGGCTTGATGGTGGGGGTGGAGTTCTCCGTCGCCTTCGTCATGAACCGGATCTTCAACGCCCTTCCCGAGGACAGTGGCCAGCTCGCCCGCGCCCACGGGGGCCGGATGCTCGGCGCCCTCATGCCGTTCTGGTACATCGGCTCGCTCGTCCTCAGCGCGGTCTGGGCCATCACCGGATGGGACCGCCCCGGCGCCGGACTCGTCGTCATCGCCGCCGCGCTGCTGATCGTGAGCGTGATCATGTCGCTCCTGCTGCTCGTCCCGATCAACAACCAGGGCAAGACGTGGACCCCCGAGAACCGGCCCGCGGACTGGAAGGAGCAGATGAACCGCTGGGACCGCTACCACTACGTCCGCGTCGCCGTCATCGTCGCCGCCTTCGCCTTCCTGGTCACCGCCCTCGTCTGAGCCCGATGCCCACAAGGAGAAGAACAATGCCGCTGAAGAAGATCAACACCGTCCTGGCCGCCGCCTTCATCCTCTTCATCCTCTGGTTCGGGTCGGAGTTCATCCTGCGCCCGGAGACGGTGGCGCCGGGCTTCGGCCTGCCGAGCTGGCCGTCCGGCGACGGCGGTGGCTTCCTGATCGTCAAGGGAACCCGCGACGTCGTCATGGCCCTGGTACTGGGTGTCCTGCTGGTGGCAGGTCACCGCCGGGCGCTGGGCTGGGCAATGCTGGTGGAGGCCGTCGCCGCGTACGGGGACATGGCCAACGTGCTGGCCCACCACGGCTCCGTGGCCACCGCGCTCGGCGTCCACGGCCTGACCGCGACACTGATGGTGGTCAACGGCCTGCTGATAATGCGCGAGACCCGCAAGGTCGCGGCTGCCCCGGCAGCGCGCGCCCCGCAGGCCGCCTGCTAGCTCGGCTGCTGTGCCAGGTGGTCGGCGAGGGCAGTGACCGATGCCAGGATCTCCGCCGGAGGGCGGGCCAGGTCGAGGGCGTGGGCGGTGAGGGTGATGCCCGTATTGCGGATCGTGTGCGGGACGGGGGCGTCGCCCTGCTGGGCCGCGTAGACGAGGTGGCCGTGCGGGAGAGCCAACGCCGTGCAGTAACTGAGAAGTTGGAAGAGGTTACCGGTGGTCGGTGTGCCGGCACCGAGATCCTTGTACTTGGCGTCGACGACCGTCAGCGGGCGGCCGGCTCGGTAGAGGACCAGGTCGGGTCTGATGTGGACGCGGGCGTCGACGTCCAGGCGGTGATGCCGGTCCTGGGATTTGACGCGTACCCCGTGGGTGCACAGGGCGGCGGTCAGCGTGTCGGTGAGGAACCGCTCGAAGACCTTGGCCAGGTCGAGGACGAAGCCGTCGGTCGTCACGGGGGTGGGCCCGTGCGGGGTGAGGCTGCGGTCGGTGAGGATCAACTCCGCCAGGCGCAGGACGGGCGCGTAACGGGAGTTGAGGCGGGTCGGCGTCCAGGCGGGGAGCGGGGTGCCGGGGCGCAGGGGTGTGACCTCGGGGAGGCGGGCGGCGAGGTGGCGCAGGGTGCGGCGGGCCGTGTCCGTGACGCCGGGGAGGTGTTCCAGGCGGTGCAGGGCGGTGAGCAGGACGCGGTTCTCGGGGATGTCGGCGGTGAAGTCGTCGTAGCGGACGGCCACGGGGAGCGGGAGTCCGGAGCGGCGCAGCTGGTCGGCGGTGCGGATACGGCCGCGCACGACGGGGAGTTCGTCGTCGGTGAGGCGGTAGCCGTGCAGGACGCCCGGGTCGAGGGCGCGGCGGGCGGCGCGGGCGTAGGCATCGGCGAGGGCGGGGAGCAGGTCGTCATCGGACGCCGATGCGGCGACCTGCTGGTCCTTCCAGGGGGTGCCCGGGGCGTAGGTGAGCAGGAACAGCAGCTGGGCGACGGGGAGTTTGGGGTCGATGTGGAGTTCGACGGCGCCGTCTCCCCGTCCGAGGCGGACCAGGCCGACGCGTTCGAGGCCGGAGACACGCCACCGTCCGCCGGGGCCGGGAACGGGGGTGAGCCGGACGAGGCGCGGGCTGTTTACCAGCGTGGCGACCTGGGCGGGATGCAGGGCGACTTGGACGCCGCCACCGGTCTCGGTGAGGCGGATGGGTACTGGGCCGGGGATGAGGGTCATCGGGTCACTCGCCCTCGGCGACGACGGCCTGGAGGGCGCCGAGTCCGTACTCCTCCTCCACGTCGACACCCGTGCCGTATAGCTGGTCCTCCAGGAGGGGCAGGATCTGGGTGCTCCAGATCAGCTCCAGGCCTTCCGGGTCCGCAACCTGATGGTCCATCAGGTACGACGGTCCGATCGCGCGATCCGGGTCGGCAAGGCGGGAGTTGAGGGCGTCGAGGAGGTCGGCCGGGCGTCCGGGCAGGTCGTGACGGTCCAACCAGCAGCGCAGCAGGCCGGCGACGGGCGGGCGGTCCGGGGAGAGTCGGCGGAAGGCGAAGCGGCGGCGCATGGCCGCGTCCACGAGGGCGATGGAACGGTCGGCGGTGTTCATCGTGCCGATGATGTAGACGTTCTTGGGCAGATCGAACTCCTGCTCGGGCGAGTACTGGGTGGTGATCGGCTCGTCCCGGTACTCCAGCAGGAAGTACAGCTCGCCGAAGACCTTGGCGAGGTTGGCCCGGTTGATCTCGTCGATGACCAGCACATACGGGTTCGCCGGGTCCTTCCGGGCCCGGTCCACCAGCAGCTTGAACGGCCCCGGCACGACCTCGAAGGCCACGCTGCCGCCGTCGTTCCTGACCGGGCGGAACCCTTCGAAGAAGTCCTCGTAGGTGTACGACGGGTGGAACTGCACCAGCTTCGTACGGTCGGACCCGGCCACGTGCTGGGCGAGGCGCCGGGCCAGGAATGTCTTGCCGGTGCCGGGCGGACCGTACAGGATGATCTGCTGCATCCGCTCCAGTTGGCGCGCGGTGTCCCGCAACCAGCCGACGGGCATGAGCAGTTCACCCGCGAGTTCCTCACCGACCGGTGGCAGCTCGATCGGGCGGGTCGCGTCGATCTTGAGCAATTCCTCCTCGACGGCGTCGGTCAGGTCCGCGGCTTCGGCGAGTTCGGCGGCTACCGTGCTGATGTCGTAGACGGTGGGCGGGCGTTGAAGCTGACTCTGCACCTGCTCGGGGAGGTCGGCGCGGCGCAGGGGGCGGATGGCGGTGGCCCACTTGACCGGGCGGCGGCGGGCCTGGTCGGGGCCGTCGGACAGGTCGTACAGCGCCGGGCCCTCGATGGTGCCCACGTGCACTTCGTCGGCGGTGACGGTGACGACGACGTCACCCTGCTTCATCTGGCTGAGGAACAAGTAGAGTTGGCCGATCGCCTGGCCTCGTGCCTGCACGGTCGCTTCCGGCATGGCTCGGGCGACGGCCTGCTGGATCGCGGATTTGGTGGCGCCCGCGGAAATCTCCGGAACCTCGCCGAAGGAGACCGAGCAGTAGCCGTGGGCCAGCCAGTCCGACAGGAAGCTCTGCCCGGCGGCTCCGAACCCCCTCACCAGCCAACCCTGTTGACCGACCTGAGCCGCCCCGGGGCGCCAGTGGCTGAGCCAGGGGTCGGCGAAGAAGTCCACCGGGTCCTCGGACTCCTCCTGCAACAGGGTGCGGAGGGTGAGGAGGTCGCGGTCGTCATCGCCGGTGGGGTTCGGGAGACGCTCGCGATAGCCGGTCAGGATGCGCCGCTTGCTTTGGGTGCTGGCGATGGGGAGGAAGGCCTCGGGGAACAGGAGTGCCTGGAGGACGTGGAGTTGTGCGCGGGCCTTGTTGTGGCCCATGGAAGCGAGCACGTGCCGGCACTCCTCCTGGAAGCGCCACGGGTTGGAAAGCAGTTCCCCCCTCTCGTGGGGAGCCCACTCCAGCAGCTGTTCCACCAGCAGTACAAGGAACTGGAACTGCGCCCAGCGGTAGTTGAGGAAGGCCTGGCCGCCGTTGATGAACCCGGTGAGCGGGGCATCGAGTTCGGCCGGTATGACGATGTCCCCATTGGCCCAGGAGAGAACCTCCTTCAGAATCTCCCGTTTCCTCGGGACGCCTATCTGTTCCGGCTTCAGCGGTACGAGGTTCACGTAGAGGAGTTCGGCGGCGAGGACGATCGTCGCGTGGGGGGCGCCGACCAACTGCCGTTCCAGCTTCACCAGGAAGGTGTCGGAGGACTGGTCCGGCTGGTCGACGAACCGGCGCCGCAGGTCGACCGCCGTGTCGTACGTCCAGATGGTCAGCCCCGGGACGAGAGCGGAGCGGCCGTCGAGCAGCCCCCGCCGGAAGACACGGCCCACTGCCCTGACGACAGGAACTCCCTCAACTGTCGTTCCGAATACACCCGTTCGTGCCCGACGCTGCTCGATCACGTCCATTGTCCCCCAGTCCGCCCCCACGCCGGCCCTCGCGCCACGCGCGCCGCCCATCGTAGGGGCCGACGCGGAACCACACCGCCAGGACGATCGGATACCCGAGGCAGCCGAACCGCCGGCAGGTGCCCTGGGAAGCGGTCTCGCCGCCGGGGAGCGGACGCCGGCGCCGTCAGGAGGACGGTCGCGGTAGCCCAGACGGCCCCGCCGTCTGCCCCGCCGTCTGCCCCGCCGTCACGGCGATCAATACGAGGCCGACAGGGAGCAGCGACCAGGTGATCCACTTCAGCTCCGCTGCTGGCCGAACATAGCGGTGGCCAGGCGCGGGTCATCTCCGTGACCGCTCCGGCCTCCGCGCGCCGACCAGCAGCCCGCGTAGGCGTCCGGATGCCGTGGCTAAGGGCTGTCCCGCAATTCGTGGTGGATCAGTGCGCGGCGTCAGATGCGGTGCATCGCAAGGCGGAGGGGCGTCCGCATACTGGATGTATGTGGACGTTCCGACAACGCGGCGAGGTGCCGTAGCTGTCGTCGCGCACCCGCCAGGAATTGCGGGACAGCCCTTAGGCCCGCCGTTCCGCCTCCCACGAGGCATCCACGGGGACGTTCCAGCCTTGCAGCACGGCCAGGATCTCCACACGCGTCCTGGGACCGGCGAACCGGAAGGCACGATCGCGCACTTCTCTGCTCTCCATGAGGGGCTTCACGAAGGTGAAGTACGCCGTCTCCACGAGCTCGCCCCTCCCGGACTCTCCTCCGAGCCCTCGACGAAAACGAAGCAGCGCGCGAGGAACTGGGCTGAAACAGCGGATGGGCGAGGACTTCCGAAAGCAGCGTCCCGGGGTGGGTGTTGACCTGGCCCCAGTGGGTCACCTGGGCTGCCCGCCTGCCGTGCCGCCGGGCAGCCGTTTCAAGGTACGGCTCCACTTCCGGCAGTAGCCGGACGAGCTGCCCGACCAGATCCCGGGAGGAAATTCCCTGCATGTGCCCGTACTCCTTCGTCTCGCACCACATACCGCACCGCCGACCGGGAGCGATTTCCGGCCGGCCGTGCGCGTTGCTCGGTCATGTCCCGTGAGGTGGTGCAGGTGATCACTCGGTTGTGCCGGGCAGGAGGGTTGTGGTGTCCGGATAGAGGCTGTCCATGCTCTCGGTAGAGAGGTAGCGGCGGGGGAAGGCGATCCACTCGGGTGCGGGGGCGCAAGGGCCATCTGCTGGTGGACACCTGCGGCCTCGTACCGCGCGCCGTGGTGCACTCCGCTTCGGTCCAGGACCGGGCCGGAGCGAAACTGGTCCTCACCGGCATCCGGGACCTGTTTTCGCAGGTCGGCCTGGTCTGGGTCGACGGCGGCTACGTCAACCGCGTCGACTCCGGGCTCATCCGCTGGGCGGCGGACAACGAGAACGCGGAGATCGCCGCCGTCCCACGCAACACGGACGTGAAAGGCTTCCAGGTGCTGCCCCGCAGGTGGGTGATGGAACGAACATTCTGCTGGTGGGGACGGTGCAGACGGTTGGCCCGCGACTACGGGCGCAAGACGGCGCACGCTGAAGCCATGATCAAGGTTGCGATGATCCGGCTCGTGGCCGCCCGCCTCGCCGGCGAGACCATCGAACCCCACGGCCCCATCGAAGCCGAAGCGGCCCGACGCCTCACCGACGACCTCGACCACGAGTGATCAACCAGTTACCCAACACTTTCTCCGCCCGGTGCCGGCCGGTCCTCCTCGCGGTGGGCACCGCATCGGGGGCGACGCACCCGCTGTGACCGGCGGGGTGTCCCGGGTCCCGTCTCCTCGGGCCCGGGACACCCCGTGCCGGTGCGTACCGCGGTGCGCACACGGCTTCGAGGGCCACCGTCAGACGGTCGCCGCCGACGGCCGGTCGTGGAAGCCGTCGAGCCCGGCGGGGTGCTGCCTCAGACCGGCCGGGGTCAGCCAGTCGAAGGCGTCGTGAACCGCGGGTCCCAGGCCCAGCCCCTCGGTGATCTGCTCCCGCAGGCGGTTGGAGGTGAAGGCACCGATCACGTTCATCTGTGCGTCCCTGTAGTGGCGTTCGACCTCGTGGCCGCTGGTCACTCCGAATGCCCCGTGGATCTGCACCGCGCGTCCCGCCACCTGGACGGCCATCTCGGTGGAGTACACCTTCAGCATGCCGATCAGCTGCCGGGCGGACCTGCCTGCCGCGCGTTCGTCGGCGGCGCGGCGGGCGAGTATCCAGCCGGCGTCGATCTGCGCGCGGGACTCGGCCAGTTGGGCCTGTACACCCTCCATGTGTGCCAGGGAGCGGCCGAACGAGACCCGTTCGTGGGCGTGACGGACCGAGGCGGACAGTGCGGACTCGGCGGTGGCGAGGGCGGCGACCGACACGAGGAGCCATCCCCAGGTCATCCCCTCGGCGAGTTCGTCGAACGGGACGGGTACGACGTCCTCCTGGGCGACCGGGACGTCGGAGAGGACGAGGCCGCCCCAGGGCATGCCCCGCAGCCCCATGTGCGCCGTCTCGTAGCGGTGGACGCCCGGCTGATGCAGATCGACGAAGGCCAGGCACCACTCCGGGCCGGTGTCGCCGCTCTGCCTTTCCCTGCGGGACAGCGCCACGGCCACGTCGGCGGTGGGCGCGTTCGTGATGCGGGACTTCTCCCCCCGGATGACGAAGCCGCCCCGCGACCCGCCGTCGGGGCGCACGGTGGTGCGGTACGTGCTGGCGTCGCTGCCCGCCGTCGGTTCCACGATGGCGAAGCAGGCCGTCTTCACGCCCGACAGCAGGGACCGGAGCAGCTTCTCGTGGTGGCGGAGGTTGCCGTAGGTGGAGATGAGTTTGCCGCAGAGCAGTGCGGACACGGTCGCCGACCAGTAGGTGCCGGAGCAAGCGCGAGCGAGTGCCTGCATCGCGTCGATCTGGGCGGCTCCGCCGGCGCCGGTCCCGCCGTGCTCCGGCGGGTGGAAGAGGCGCAGGTACCCGCTGTCGACGATCTCTCTCCAGTTCTCGGGGGGTATGTGCCCCGCGGCGTCGGTCTCCGGGGCGCGGGCGGTGATGCCGGGAAAGCTCAGCGCGGTGCGGTAGGGGTTGTGTTCGGTGTTCATCGCGATGACTCCTCGTTCCTAGCCGATTCCGAGCAGGTGGGCGGCGATGACGGGGTGGAGGACCGCGGGCCCGCCACCCGCCTCCGAGAAGAACAGGGCGTCCCGGAAGGCGCGTTCGGCCAGGCGGTCGCCGGTCGGGGTGAGCGGACCGGTGAGGCGGGCGGCCGCCTCGGTGACCGCGCGGGCGGAGGAGGCGACGAACAGCCGTGCCGCCGCGGCCTGCGGGAGGGTCGGCCGGCCGCCGGCGTCGAACAGGCCGGCGGTACGGCGGAGCAGCCCTTCGGCCAGTTCGCTCCGTGTGGCCAGGTCGGCCAGCGCGAACCTCGTGCTCTGGGAGTGGGCCAGGGGGCGGCCGAAGAGGGACCGGTCGCGGGACGCGCCGATGGCGTCCCGTGCCAGCGCGCGCATGATGCCGAGCCACGGGGCGCTGGTGAAGACCCAGTCGAGGACGGCCAGCAGGGGTTCCACTTCGGCGGACGCCTCGCCGACGGTGCCCAGGACGGCGTCGCCGGGGACGGGGCAGTCGTCCAGGACCAGCCGGCCCCACGGGCAGGTGCGCATGGCCGCGGGGGCGCCGTCGTGGAGCAGCAGCCCCGGTGTCGTGCGGTCCACGACGAACGCGGTCCTGCCGCCGTTCTCGTGGGCGGCGACGACGAGGAAGTGGTGGGCGTGCGGTGCGCCCGCGACGAGGTCGAGTTCGCCGCTGAGGACCCAGCCGTCCTGGCCGGACGTGCTGCGTCGCGCGGTGACCGCAGGGGCCACCGAGGCGCCTTGCGTCTGGTGGAGGGAGAGTGCGCCGAACCACTCCCCCGAGGCCATCCGGGGCAGGTACCGCTCGCGTTGCGCGGGGGTGCCGAAGGCCCGCAGCGGCACCGTCACCAGAACCGCGTGGACGGTGACCGCGAGGGCGAGTCCGGGGTCACGGGAGCCTTCGGCGAGACCTTCGAGAAGTGCGCAGGTGTCGGCGGCGGACAGTCCGCGGCCGCCCAGGGTCCGTGGGACCAGGGGTCCCATGAGGCCGCCGCCGTGGCGTGCGTCGGCGAGGCGGGTGAAGAGGGCCGCGTCCCAGCGGCGTTCGTCGTCGCGGGCCGCCGTGGTCGGCCACGCGACGCGGCCGGCGAGTTCGCGGCTCTCGTCGAGCAGTGAGGTCCCGGCTGTGCCGTCGTCGGCACAGAGGGCGGCCGGGAGTTGCAAGAGCGCCATCAGATCTCCCCTGTTCTTCGCTTGGCCGCGCGACCCGGAATTTCACGGGTTCCTGTTTCGTCGCCCGTCGTCGCGCCGCCGAGAAATAGCGGGAACAACATGTCAAGTGCATTCGCTTCGCACACTCTAGCGAGGAATTCCCGTCGGGCGGCGGGCGTCCTTTCACAACGCGCCCGAAAGTTGTCCTACGTCAGCAGGTGTGACGCGGCATGACGGTTCCTGACCTCGTCCTGACATCCAAGCCGTTGTCTGTCGCCCCAGGTGCGAGCAGGATGTAGCTCAGCACTCCGCACCCCGGCCCCACTGCTCCGAAGGGCATGCCGGGAATCTCGCGGGCCCCCCTTTCCGGATCAGTGCGGAGCCGGTCGGGAAATCAATTCGGAAAACGCCGAGGGAGAGGAATGCCATGCCTTTCGATACTGGAGAGGAAAGCCTGCCGGGGCTACCCCGCATATCCGACGCGACCCTACGGGACTCAGCGCACATGGCGGGGGTCGAATTCGGCCCCAAGGACGCCGCGGCCATCGCGGAACGGCTGGTGAGGACCGGTGTCGAGCTGGTCGAGGTGGGCATGGTGTCCGGCCCGGACTCCAAGGACGCCGATCTCGTCCTCGCCACCCATGAGGCCATCGGCCCGGAGCGCAGCATGACGCTCGTCGTCGTACGGGACCGGCGGCAGGTTGCCCGGGCCCTGGACGAGGCGGAGCGGCTCGGTGTGCGCCACATCATGTACTCCATCCCCACCTCCGAACAGCACGCGCAGTTGAAACTGGACTCGCCGAGCCTCAAGTTCCTCCAGGTACTGGCCGGTTCGGCGATCTCTCAGGCCAAGGAGCGTGGCTTCCACGTGACCTTCAGCGGCGAGGACGGCGCCCGCACTCCCAAGGAGCGGCTCGTCCCGTACGTGACCTCGGGGTTCGAGGCCGGCGCCGACCGGTTCCGGCTGGCGGAGACCGTAGCCTGCCTGTCGCCCTGGCGGATGCAGTCCGTGATCGGCGACCTGACCGCCATCGACGGTTCCGAGATCGAGATCCACTCGCACAACATGCTGGGTATGGCGGTGGCCAACTCCCTCGCCGCCGTCCGGGCCGGTGCCCAGTGGGTTTCCGCGACGGTCGGGGGGATCGGCGAGCGTGGCGGCAACGCCCCGCTGGCCGAACTCCTCACCTCTTTGCGGGTGATGCACGGTGACACCCGCTTCGACCTGACGCACCTGACGGAGCTTTCGCGTCTGGCGCTGAAGGGTGCCGGTCTGGGCGACGCCTTCCAGTCGGGCCCGACCGCCCCGCACGCCTTCGCGTACGAACTGCCCGGCCAGCTCAGCTTCCCCGAGGCGTACGAGACGTTGCCCGCTGAACTCGTCGGCAACCGGCGCGAGTTGCGGGTCCGCACCCGGCTGACGTCGGCTCTGGTCGCGTGGGCGCTCGAAGGGTCCGGCGTCCGGACCGATGTGGGCGCCTTCACCGCGTGGCTGAGCGAGCGCCAGGCCGGCGCCGGCGGCCCGCTGCTGGACCGGGACGCCGTCCGCAAGGCAGCCGTCGACTTCCAGGCCGTCGTCTGACAGTCCTCCCGCGGGCCTCCGGGCCCCGGCCCCACTTTTCCGCTCCCTCCTTCGAAACCGGAGTCGTCCATGAGCACCGCAACCCTGACCGGCACCTGCCCCGAGTGCGAGACCGACCTGACTGTTCCACCGCTCGTGCAGGGCGAGACGCTGTCCTGCCCCGAGTGCATGCTGACCCTGCGGGTCGAGGACATCGAGGACGGCGTCCTGACCCTGCAGATGGTGGAGGTCAAGCTCCGCGACTGGGGCCAGTGAGATGGCCGGCAGCATCGCCGTCGTCGCGGACCGGATCGGCTGGGAGGAACGCCGGCTGATCGAGGCGGCCCCGGACTCCGGTCTGCGGATCGACTGGGTCAACGACGAGTCCCTCTGCCTGGGCGCGGCGCACGCCGTCTCCTCCCTGGAGGGGTACGACGCGCTCCTGATCCGCAGCCGCAGTTACACCCGCGGCGGGCTGATCGCCACCATGGCCGAGGCGAACGGGCTCAGGGTCCTCAACTCGGCCGCCTCCATCCACGCCTGCGAGAACAAGCTCGTGCTGCGCGCCGTGCTGCGCGCGGCCGGGATACCCGTCCCCGACTTCCGTCTCGCCCTGTCCCGCAAGGACTACGAGCGGGCGTTGACGGAACTGGGCACGCCCGTGGTGCTCAAACCCGTGTACGGGGGGATGGGCAAGCGCGTCACCCTGGTGCGCGACACCGACCTCGCGCACTCCGTGTACGACTACGTCGAGGACCTCGGACACGCTTTCGAGCAGGCTTGCCTGGTCGAGCCGTACCTGGGGGGCGGGTCGGTCCGCTGCCTCGTCGTCGGCCGGGAGATCGTGGCGGCCGCCGAGTTCGAGAGCGCGGGCACCGACTGGCGCAGCAACGCGGCGCTGGGCAACCGGAGCCGGTCCCTGACCGACGACCCCGACGTCCGCAAGACGGTCGAGGGGGTCGTGGACCGTCTGGGCTCCGGCATCTACGGGGTGGACCTGTTCAGGACCGCGACGGGCCCCGTCGTCAACGAGGTCAATCACGCCCCCGCGTGGCGGGGCGTGGCGTCCACGACGAGCACGGACATCTCGTCGGCCGTGCTCGGATATCTGCGGGAGACAGTCGGATGATACGTGTGGGAATCGTCGGTGCCTCGGGGCTGGCCGGAGGCGAACTCGTCCGGCTGGTCAGCCAGCACCCCGATCTCGAACTGACCTTCCTGGGCGGGAGTTCCAGCGCAGGCCGGCGCCCGGCGGAGCTCCATCCCGGGCTCCGCCTCGACCTCGGTCTCGTCGTCGAACCGGTCGAGGCGGACCGGGTGGCCGAACGGTGCGACGTGGTGTTCCTCGCCACGCCCGCGCCGGTGTCCGCCCGGCTCGCCGCGGAGCTCGCCGATCGTGTGGCGTGCGTGATCGACCTCAGCGGTGCCTTCCGCATCAGCGGCCGGGACCTGCACGAGCGCTGGTACCCGAAGGCCGAACGCTCCGAGGAGTTGGCCGCGCGCTTCGTGTACGGCGTGCCGGAGCTCGTCGGCGACGCGCTCGAGGGCGCCGCGCTGATCTCCGTACCCGGCTGCTACGCGACTGCCATCACGCTCGGGCTGGCGCCCCTCACCCTCGGACTCGGTCTGCACCTGAAGACCGTCGTCGTGGACGGGAAGAGCGGTTCCAGCGGTGGGGGTCTGCAGCTGCGGACGGCAGACCTGCACCCCCTGCGGAACGGTGCGATCGCTCCGTACGCCCCGACCGGACATCGTCACGCCGCCGAGGTGGCCGAGTTCCTCGGCCGGCACGGGCCGGGCGGGATCGACTCGCTGAGCATGTCGGCCTACGGCGTCTCGCACGTGCGCGGGCTGCTCGTCAGCTGCTACGTGTTCACCGACGACGAGGTGGACCTGCGGGAGCTGCAGAGGGCGTACGCCCGGTTCTACCGGGGCCGTTCCTTCGTCCGGGTGCGCCGGAACGACGAGACGCTGATCCCCATGCCCGATCCCCAGGCGGCGCTGGGGTCCAACTACTGCGACGTGACCGTCCTGCACGATCCGGACGGTGGCCGCATCGTCGTCCTGGCGGCGCTGGACAATCTGGTCAAGGGTGCGGCGGGCCAGGCCGTCCAGGCGCTCAACCTGCGGTACGGGCTGCCCGAGAGGACGGGGCTGACGATGCAGCCCCTGATGCCGGCATGAGCGCGGACACGACGTCGCCCGTCGTGGTCAAGCTCGGCGGGAGCTGCCTGGAGGACCTCGACGGCAGGTGGTGGGACGATCTCGCCCGGCACGCCGAGCGCCGCCCGCTGGTCCTGGTGCACGGCTGGTCCAAGCCCCTCAAGAGGCTCCGCCCGCGCTACTCGGAGTCCTCGGCGGTCCTTCGCGACCGGTACGGCAACCAGAGCCGGTGGACCACGCCGGAGGTCATCGCGGACATCAGGACCGTCAGCGCGCAGCTCGCCGAGGACGTCTTCGGACGGCTGGAGCGCCGTGGCATCACGGCGGAGCGGTTGGTGGGCAGCGACGGCCTGGTCAGCGCCGGGGAGGGCGAGCGCTGGTGGTGGCGCGAGAAGCAGCTCGTCGAGCTCGACAACCTGGTCGGGCCGATCACCGGGGTGGACCCGGCGCACCTGAAGAACCTGGTGCCCGGCCACGCCTGCCTGGTCACCCCGCTGGCGCGGAACGCGGCGGGCCAGGAGGTCAACACCGATGCCGACCGAGCCGCCGCAGCGGTGGCCGGGGCGATCGGTGCGGCCGACCTCGTCCTGGTCACCGATGTCACGCACCTGCTGATCGACGACCGGCCGGTGCACCGGATCACCGCCGCGGCTGCGGCCGAGTTCCGGGACAAGGGTGCTACGGGCGGTATGCGCAAGAAGCTCCGGGCCGCGGAGGAGGCGTTGGAGCGGGGGGCGGAGCGGGTCGTCATCGGCAGCGCGCCCCTCTCCGACCTCCTCGCGGCACGCACCGGCACCGTCATCACGCGAAACTAGAGGACCCCTGTGACGAAATCCCGAGTACTCGTGGTCAACAACGGAACCCTGTCGCTGAAGCAGCTGCGCAAGCGCTTCGAGGACCTGGGGTCGGACACGGACGCCGTGGACGCCGCCTCCGTGCCCGCCCGTCTCGACGGCCGGTACCAGGCGATCGCACTGAGCGGCACGAAGGTGCGGGCCTACGACAGTGACTACTACAGACCGCTGATCGACCTGGTCATGAACAGTGACGTTCCGGTCCTCGGGATCTGCGGAGGCATGCAGATCCTGGCCGTCGCGGCCGGCGGCAGCCTGGTGGAGGGCCCGCAGCGGGTGGGGGGGTACGAGGCGCAGATCGACGAGGAGGAGCCGCTCTTCTCCTACGTCAAGCCCACGGTGACGGTCTTCCACCGTCACACCCTCTACCTGCGGGAGGCCCCACCGGGCTTCCGCTCCATCGGCCGCTCCGAACTCGCCCCCGTGGAGTTTCTGCGCTCCGACGACGGCCGGATCCTCGGTTCCCAGGCGCACCTGGAGTTCCGGCCCGACGGCCTGGAGATCATGCGCGGCTTCGCCCAGCTCTACCGGTGAGCGCCCCGCGCGCGTGACCGGTCCTCTCAGCTCCCCACACATCAGAAGGACGTATCCATGAATGCTCCGGAAGAACCGCAGGCTCCCGCGTTCGTCACCCGTTTGCACGGCAGTGGCGGCAGCCTCAAGGGATGGGTCGTCGTCGACTCGCTGGTCGACGGGCTCGCGATGGGCGGCACCCGGATGACCGCCGGCGTGACCGAGGAGGAGGTGGCCGGGCTGGCCCGCGACATGACCGACAAGTTCACCCTGGCGGGCCTGCGCATCGGTGGCGCCAAGGCCGGCATCGTCGCCGACGGCTCCGACCGCGAGGAGACCTTCCGCACCTTCGGCCGCACCGTCAAGCCGCTGCTGCACGGCGGCATCCACCTCGGTATCGACATGGGGGTCACCCCCGCCGACCGGGCCGTCTTCTTCGCCGAGGCCGGCTACGACCCCCGCTTCCGGGCGGGCGCGCCCGACATGCCCATCGACTGGCGGACCTACTACGAGCCCTTGATCGACGCCACCGGGCACGGTGTGGGGGTGGCCGCGGTCACCGCCCTGCAGGCGCGCGGCCACCAGGGTCCGGCGCGAGTCGTGATCCAGGGCTTCGGTGCGGTGGGCCGGGCCGTCGCCCGCTTCCTGGAGGAGCGCGGGCACGTCATCGTGGGTGTCGCCGACGTGCAGGGCACCATCAGCGCGGAGCGTCTCCCGGTGGCCGCCCTGGTCGCCGCGACGGACGAGTTCGGGCGCATCGAGCGCTCCGGCCTGCCGCAGGACGTCACCCTGTCCGAGGGGGCGGACGCCTGGCTCGACGTCGACGCCGACCTCCTGGTCCTCGCCGCCCAGAAACACGCGCTCACCGCGGAGAACACCGCCCGGCTCCGGGCCGGTGTGGTCGTCGAGGGTGCGAACCTCGCGTCCGACGGCGCCGCCAAGGAGAAGGCCGCCGGCTCCGGGGTCACCCTGGTCCCAGGTGTCATCGCCAACATCGGCGGGGCGGCCTCCGCGGCGCTGGCCGTCACCCGGGTCGTGCCCTTCGGCCTCGCGGCGGACGCGCGCAAGGCGTGGGTCTTCGACTGGGTCGGCGATCGGGTGCGGCAGAACACGGTGGACCTGCTGGAGATCGCGGCGGGCCGGGCGGGCGACCCGCTCCCGGAGCTGCTCGCGGCCCGACGGGCGGACCGGCGGTGACCGGGGAGCACGGGGCCCCGTACCCCGGTCCGGCCGTCGCGACGTCTGGCGAGAACGCCGCGGAGTACCGCAGACGCGGGTGGTGGCGCGAGGAGACGTTCCTCGACGACCTGCGCCGCCAGGCGCGGGAGCGGCCGCACAAGCTGGCCGTCGCCGGCCGCCGGCTGCAGGAGGCGCGCACCGACACCCTCGACTACTCCGAGCTCGCCCGGCTGACGGAGCGCTTCGCGGGTGCGCTGCTCGAACTCGGCGTGGAGCGGGGTGACTTCGTCGCGGTCCAGTTGCCCAACCGGTGGGAAATCGTGCCGTTGATGTTCGCCTGCATGCGGGTAGGAGCGGTGATCTGCCCCATCGCGCCGGTCTGCCGGGAGAACGACCTGCGCCACCGCCTCTCGCTGACCGGGGCGAAGGTCTGCGTCACGGTCGACGAGTGGGAGGGTTACCCCCTCGCGAAGACGCTCATCGCGCTGAAGGGCGAACTGGCCCTCGAACACGTCGTCGTGGTCGGTGGGCACGCCCCCGAGCAGGCCGTGGACTTCCACGACCACTTCGTCGCCGAGCCGTGGGAGCAGGTGCGTACGCGGGAGCTGGCCGGCCGTGAACTCACCGCCGACGATCCCTTCGTGGTGCTCTTCACCTCGGGCACCACGGGCGACTCCAAGGGAGTGCTGCACAGCCAGAACACCATCCACTCGGCGGTGCGCGGCTACGTGGACACCTTCCTGCTGCGCGACGACCTCGTCGCCGCGCTGACCACGCCCCTGATCCACTACTCGGGCTTCGGCCAGGGCATCCTCGCCGGGGTCATGCTGGGCGGCACCGTCGTCTTCCAGGACCTCCAGGACAACAGACTCCTGCCCGACCTGATCGAGCGGTACGGGGCGACGCTCCTGTACGGGCCGCCGCCCACCCTCACCGAGGTCGCCGAGTCCCAGCGCGTCGACCCGCGGAACGTGTCGTCGCTGCGGCACGTCGTCACCGGTGCCGCGCCCGTCCTCCAGCAGCTGGTGGACGAGTTGCGGCAGACCTTCGGCGCCCAGACGTACTCGGTCTGGGGGATGTCGGAGTTCGGCCCGGTGACCATCACGCGGCTGGACTACAACCAGGACTGGGCGGCGCACAGCCACGGGCGTCCGATCGACTCCATGCAGATCCGCATCGACGCCTGCCACGATCCGGACACGCGTGCCCCGGTGGGCCGGCTGCGGGTGCGCGGCGCGTCCCGGGCGCTCGGCTATTACAAGCGGGCCGACGCGTTCGACGCCGAAATGAACGCGGAGGGCTGGTTCGACACCGGTGACGTGGCCCGCGAGGACGGGCGCGGCGGCATCCGGCTGCTGGGGCGGGCGAAGGACGCCATCCTGCGGGACGGGATCGTGGTCCCGATGGCCGAGCTGGAGGCCATCATCGCCCGGCACCCCAAGGTGACCGAGGCTGCCGTGGTCGGCCCGGCCGGCCGCCTGGACGACCTGATCCTGGCGGTGGTCGTGCCGCGGGGCGACGCTCCGCCCTCCCTGGAGGAGGTCCGCGCCCATCTGGCGGACGCCGGCCAGGAGGCGCGGTTCCTCCCCGACCGGCTGGAGGTGCTCGCGGCCCTGCCCAAGACGCTCACCGGCAAGGTCCGGAAGATCGAACTGCGGGAGCGGTACGCCGGCCACGAGCCGGTCCCGGCCGGCGCCGCACGGTAGGTCAACCGGTCCGCAGTCCCCCTCACCCGAAGGAGAGAGCATGTCTGATCGCGCGCCGGTGGCCATGTCACCCACCCTCGCCGCCGACGAGGAGCTGACGCGCCGCCGGGCGGCCGGGGAGCAGGTCCTGTCCCTGGCCGGCGGTGAGATCGGCCTGCCCGTCCTGCCGGTCCTGGCGGAGCGGCTCGCCGCGGCGGCCGGCCGCAACGCCTACGGTCCGGTGTCCGGGGACCGGGCGACGCGGGTCGCGGCGGCCGGGTACTGGGGCCGCCGCGGTCTGCCGACCGACCCCGACCTGGTGGTCTGCGGGCCTGGGAGCAAGCCGCTGCTGTTCGCTCTGATGCTGGCGGTCGGCGGTGACGTGGTGGTGCCGGTGCCGAGCTGGGTGAGTTACGGGGCGCAGGCGGCGCTGGCCGGGGGGCGGGCTCTGCCGGTGGCTGTCCGCCCCGGTGAGGGCGGGGTGCCCGATCCCGACGCGCTGGTCCGGGCCGTGGCTCGGGCACGGGCCGCCGGCCGGGACCCCCGGTGCGTGGTGGTCACCCTGCCCGACAACCCGAGTGGCACGGTCGCCCCGGCGGCCACCGTGCGCCGGCTGGCCGAGGCCGCCCGGGAGCTGGACCTGGTCGTCGTCTCCGACGAGATCTACTGCGACCTGGTCTTCGATCCCGCCGACCGGGCGGTCTCCCCGGCGGTCTTCGCACCGGAGAGGACGGTGGTGACCACCGGGCTCACCAAGAACCTGGCCCTCGGGGGATGGCGGACGGGCGTCGCCCGCCTGCCCGACAGCGGCCTCGGACGCACGCTGCACGCGCAACTGGTCGGCGTCGCCAGCCAGATCTGGTCGAGCACCGTGGCCCCGGTGCAGACGGCTGCGACCTACGCCTTCGAGGAGCCGCCCGAGGTCGTCGCCCGCGTCGCCGCGAGCCTGCGGCTGCACGAGGTCGTCGTCCGCGCGGTGGCCCGGCAGTTCACTGCCGCCGGCGCCGACCTGCCGCCGGTGCGGGCCACCTGCTACCTCTACCCCGACTTCGAACCCCTGCGACAGCGTCTGGCCCGCGTGCACGGTGTGCGGGGCAGCGAAGAACTGGCCCAGCTGCTCTCGCGCCGGTACGGGGTGGGGGTGCTGCCCGCCACGGCCTTCGGCGAACCGGAGCGCCCGCTGCGGATCCGGGCCGCCACCGGCCGGCTGTACGGCGAGAGCGACGCCGAACGCGACATCACGCTGGCCGCCGCCGACCCGTTGCGTCTGCCGTGGGTCAGCGCCTCCCTCGACCGCGTCGCCGAAGTCCTCGGCGACCTCACCGGCCGCCCCGTACCGGACGCGGCCGACCTCACCGGCCGCCCGATACCGGACGCGGCCGACCTGCCCCACTGAACGCGCCGCCCGGCGCGTTCCCCCGACACGGTCCCGCGCGGACGCCGGGTCCGAACGACTTTCTGGAGGTCAGCGACAGTCATGTCCGTCATCTTCGAGTGCGAGTACAGAGGCCGGCGGTACGCGGGGCTGGGCATGCCCGCGGACGGCGCATTCCACGAGTTGTACGCGGTGGAGGAGGGGCAGTTGCGGGACGCCCTCGTCGCCGGGTCCGGCCCGGCGGACGTCGCGAAGGCCCTCAGGGCCGGCGGGGAGACCCTGTCGGTCGCCGTGGGGGATTCCGAACTCCGCTTTCTGCCACCCCTGTTGCCCACGTCGACGAACAACTCACTGATCAACGGCTTCATGGGGACCCACCGTTCCAAGTTCGACCGCGCCCCCGAGCCCGACGAGGTATTCGCCGCGCCGAACTACTACATCAAGGGCTTCGGGTCCTGGCTGCGCATGCCGGACGAGCCCCTCGTCACCCCGGCCGATCCCGTCTGGCTGCTGGAGGAGCCGGAAGTCGTGCTGGTCTACGTCAACGACGAGGAAGGGACCCCGCACTACGCGGGCTACACGTTCGGCAACGACCTCAACGACATCGGGCTCCACCTGCAGAAGCCGTGGGCGTGGACCCCCTACGCCAAGCTGTGCGAGACCTCCATCGCCCCCTGGCTCTTCCTGGAGGCCCCCCCGGAGACGGTGACCGGCCGGGTCGTCATCGAGCGCGACGGGGCCGAGGCGTGGGAAGGGGCGTTCTCCTGCGGCGCGGACTCCATCTTCCAGCGGTTCGGCGACATGGTGCAGCACCTGTTCTCCTACCCGGCGCTCCGCCGTCCTGGCCTGGTCAACTACCTGTTCCTGGGAGCGGACAAGGCCACCTACCACGACGGTTTCCGGATCGAGGACGGTGACCGCATGGTCATCGACGTGACCAGCCACGGGGTCTCGCTGCCCAACGTCGTCCGCTTCGGCCCTCAGGCCCCCTCGGCCGTGCGCTTCGGTCCTCAGGCCGCCTCGGTCACCGAATCCGCCCTCCTGTAGCGGACCGCCGGCACTCCGGCGGAGGGCTGCTGGTCCCGGCGCACCGCCTCCAGGTAACCGACGATGGCCTCGTGGCTGCGGAGCAGGCACCGGATGCGGTGCGCCATGCTGTCGCGTTCGCGCTCCAGGGTGGCGATCGTCTCGGCCGTGGCGCCGGAGATGTGGATGGCCGCAGGGTCATCGATGCAGGGGAGGACCTGCTTGATGACCCGCGTGGGCAAGCCGGAGTCGAGCAGGCCCCTGATCTGCAGGACCCGGTCCACGCACCCCTGGGCGTAGTCCCGGTACCCGTTCGACGCCCGCCCGGGCACCAGGAGTCCCTGCTCCTCGTAGTACCGCAGCATTCGGCGCGGCGTTCCCGTGCGCTCCGAGAGCTCACCGATCCGCATCCGGATCCACCCCGTTCCCCGTCCACTTGACATTCCCACCAGTGTGAAGGTTTGAGGATACATTCATGTCAGCTTCTCAAACAGAGCTCCCCGGCACGTCCCTGCCCGCGGAGAGTCGCAAGCTCCCCATGTCCCCGCTCCTGGCCCTGTCGACGGCGGCCTTCATGGGGATCCTGACGGAGGCCCTTCCCGCCGGGGTGCTCCCCGAAATGGCGCGGGACCTCTCGGTCAGCGAGTCCGCGATGGGCCAGTCCCTCACGATCTACGCGATCGCCACCGGCCTCTCGGCCATCCCCCTGTCCGTCACCACGGCAGCCTGGGCCCGCAAGAAGCTGCTGCTCCTGGCGGTCATGGCCTTCGCCATCGCCAACACGGTCACGGCACTGTCGTCCAGCTACTCCCTGACGATGGTGTTCCGCCTGATCGCGGGCGTCGCTGCGGCGGCCGTCTGGGCCGAACTGGTCGGCTACGCGCGGCGGCTGGCCCCGCCCCACCTGCAGGGCCGGGCCATCGCCATCACCATGGCCGGCGTCCCGCTCGCCCTGTCGCTCGGCATCCCGCTGGGCACTTTCCTCGGCGGCCTGTTCGGCTGGCGGATGACCTTCGGCCTGGTGACCCTGGTCTCCGTGGCCCTGCTGGGCTGGATCCTCGCCTCGGTTCCCGACGCCCCCGGCAAGCGGCCGGAAGCCCGTGAGCCGATCCTGAAGGCGCTGGCGCTCCCCGGCGTCGCGGCGGTGCTGTTCGTGGTCGCGGCCTACGTGCTCGCCCACAACATCCTGTACACGTACATCGCCACCTTCCTCGACGAGAACGACATGGGCGACTCCCGTGACGTGGTGCTGCTCGTCTTCGGCATCGCCTCCGTGGTGAGCATCCTGATCACCGGCGCCCTGGTGGACCGCAGGCTGCGCCAACTGACGGTCGTCAGCAGCGCCCTGTTCCTCACCGCCGCGGTCCTCCTGGCCCTGCTGGCCGGCAACATCGTCGTGGTCTACGGCGCGATGGTGCTCTGGGGCCTGGGCTGGGGCGGTGTCACAACCCTCCTCCAGACCGCCGTCACCGACGCGGGAGGCGAACGGGGGCAGGCCCTGTTGGTCACCACGTGGAACTCCTTCATGGCCGGCGGCGGAGCCGTGGGCGGTCTCCTCCTGGGCGGTATCGGTCCCGACTCCTTCGCCTGGAGCGTCCTGGCACTCATGGCGCCCGTGCTGATCGTGGTGGTCCTGGCCCGCAAGCACGCGTTCCCCGCGAAGCGGCCGGACATGGTCGACGCGGCTTAGAAGACCGCTGAAGATCTCGCTCCGGCCGCCCCGGTCACCCCGGCCCGCCCGTGGACACCGAACACCACAAGACGGTGCGGGCCGGGTGTGATCGCAAGATCGTCAACACCTTCCCGGTTCGCCCCTTCGAAATCCCCGGCGACGGGGAGGGCCTGGCACGCCCGTCCCCCCACGGCGGACGATGCCCCTCGACAGCACTCCCCGGACCCACCGCCGTGCCTCGCGGCCCCGCCCGACCGGGCGGGGCACGCCCGGGCCCGGTGTCCGAACTCCGGTAGCCGGCTCCCCCACGCCCCTGCCCCCGGCCGGTTTTCGGAGTGATGGAAGACTCCGTGCCCCGCAGAGCTCGTCTGCGGGGCACGGAGTCTTCCACGCGGCCACGGCCCGGCCCGCGCGGCCGGGTCCGCCGATGCCGGCGGACCGGCGGCGCGGGCGTCAGGCGGGCCGGCGGCAGGTGCGCGGCGACGAAGGATTCCTCCCGGTACGCCGACGGAGCGGGCCCGCGGATGCCGAACCCTCCTCCGGCAGCGGTACCTGTCGCTCCGTCATGCTGCGTCGGGCGTCGAGCCCTCCCCGGCGACAGGCGGTGCGCCCGCCGCCGCGGCGGCCGCCCGAGCCTCGGCCCCGGCGATGAGGTGAGCCCCGCGCTCGGCGCACAGGTCGAGCCTGCCCAGGACCGGGGGGACGGCGATGCTGGGCATCACATGGCGCAGCAGCACGGAGATGCGCTGCGGCAGGTCCGCGTACCCCGCCAGAACCTGCGACATGTGCTGGAGGCCTGCGAAGGAGCCGACGAACAGCTCGGCGGTGGCGGCGAGGTCGACGTGCGCGAGCAGTTCCCCACGCCGCCCGGCCTCTTGGAGGATCGCCAGGTTGGCCTCCCTCCAGGTACGGAACGCACTACTCCGGTCGAGTTCGGCCGCTTGCTGGTCCAGGCTGAGCCGGACGCTGGCGCGCACGAGGCGGTCCGTGTGGAGCCGTTCGGCGAGCACCAAGCCCGAGTCCACTATCTCCTGCAGCTTCACTTTCTGCGGCAGGAGTGCGTCCTCGGCGCCGCGCTGCTGCTCGTCGAGGATGATCTGGGCCAGCTCCTCCTTGCCGCTGAAGTGGAAGTACACCGCTCCCTTCGTCATGCCGGCCGCCGCGGCGATCTCGCTGACGGTCGTCGCCCGGTAGCCCTCCCGTTCGAAGACCTCCGCCGCCGCCTCCAGCACCCGGCGTCGGGTACGTACCGATCGATCCTGTTTAGCCACGTTGCTCCCTGCGGGTACTGCCGAGGCATTTTAAAGACTGAACCGTATGAATTTAACAGCCCACGTGCGGCCGGAGGCCGCCGGAGGCCCCGCACTGGCCGAAGACCTGCGCCGGTCACGGGGAAAATCGGCTGAAAAGCCCCGTACAGAATGGCTTCTACCTGCACATGTGTCGAAGGATCCGGAAGAGAGCTGGCCACTTTCGACGGGCCATTGCAAAACATACTCCAGCGTACGTATCTTGTCGGCGCGGACTGCGTGGGGCAGTTCGCCACATACGTAGGAGAGTGCAGCGTGTCGGACACGTATGCCCTGGTAGAGGGCGCGAGATCCGGGGTGCCGAGGGAACTCGTCCACCGGGCGAGACCGCAGGACGTCGTACCCACGGGATGGGAACGCAGAGCGGAGAACCGGTTTCTCGTGAGCGGAAGATGGCCCGAGGACCACGGCTTCTTCGCTCCGGCGGACGGCCTGCACGACGCCCTGCTGCTGGTGGAGTCCATGCGGCAGAGCACCATACTGATCGGCCACGGCGCCTACGGCGTGCCGTTGGGACATCACTTCCTGATGGGGGCGCTGGACTTCACCTGCGCCCCGTCGCACCTGCGCGCCACGGGCAGTCATGAGGTGGAGATCGAGGTCTCCCTCTCCGGGACGACGTGGCGGGCGGGACACCTCTCCTCGATGGACAGCCGCGTCACGGTCCGCAGGGAGGGGGGAACGGCCGGCGTCGGCGTCAGCAGCATCAGGATCATGAACCCGCGGACCTACGCGCGGGTGCGCGGCGGGCGGACGGATGCCGCGGGGATGCTCCCGCCCGAGCCCGGCGTCCCCCCGCACACCGTGGGACGGACCCGGCCCGAGGACGTACTCCTGGCGCCCGCCTCCCGAAGCGACCAGTGGCAGCTGCGCGTGGACACGGGGCACACCACCCTGTACCAGGGCGCCAAGGACCACATCCCGGGGATGGTGCTCATCGAGGCGGCCAGACAGGCGGCGTACACCCTCATGGGCCCCGCGGCGTTCCACCCCGCCGCGGCGACCAACTCCTTCGGCCGCTATGCCGAGTTCGGCGAACCCATATGGATCGAAGCGCACCCCGGACAGCGGAGGAACACGGTCGTGGTCACCGGGCGCCAGGAGGGCGAGGAAGTCTTCAGGTCCTCGGTGACCGCGCCCGAAGGCGGAGCGGACCGTTGATCCTCGTCACCGGCGCCACCGGCGTCACCGGCGCGCTCGTGGCCCGCCGGCTGGCCGCGCACCGGGTGCCTGTGCGCCTGATGGCCAGAGACCCCCGCCACATCGACGCGGACGTTCCGCGGACCGAGACCGTCACGGCCGACTATGCCGACCCCCGTACCCTCGGGCGCGCGCTGCGCGGGGTGCACGCGGCGTTCCTCGTGACGAACCATCCGACCGCCCCGCACGACGCGCACTTCCTCAGGGCGGCGACCGCTGAAGGCGTCGGGCACGTGGTGAAGCTCTCCGCCGCGGCGGTCGCCGACGACATCGACGACCTCCTCACCCAACGCCAGCGTGAGATCGAGGAGGTGGTACGCGGTGCGGCGCTCTCCTGGACACTGCTGAGGCCCCGGGCCCTCATGTCGAACACACTGGCCTGGGCGGCCGGCCTGCGCGCGGAAGGGACGGTCGACGCCCTGTACGGGGACGCTCCGAACACACCGGTCGATCCGCGTGACGTCGCCTCGGTAGCGGTACGCGCACTGACCCGGCCGGAACACCGGGGCAAGACCTACACCCTGGTAGGACCCCAGACCCTGACGGCCAGGCAGCAGACCGGAATTTTAGGCGAACTGCTCGGTTCACCGGTGGGCTTCCGGGAACGGACCCGACAGGAAGAGGCGGCGGTGCTCGCCCGGCGCCACCCGCCCCACGTGGTCGGGGCGCTGCTCCAGCGGGCCGATCTCCAGGCAGCGGGAAACAAGCGGCGAACCGGCGACGACCTGGAGCAGCTGATGGGGCGCCGTCCGCGCTCCTACCACGACTGGGCGTCGGACCACCTGCACCATTTCGGCGGCGACCGGGACAGCACGGCGGAACCGGACCGCGCGAACAAGCGGCCCACCACCGCACACCCGCCCGCCCCCGACCGCGTGGCAGTCCGCACCGGTTGACAGCTCCCCCCTTTTTTTCGTCTGGCGAGCCGTGCGGGACACGGCGCCTCATGGACGACCGCACGGCCCCCGTTTTGTCATGTACCGAGTAAATCGGAGGTGTTCCCGGCCCTGCGGCACCGCCCACGCCCCCGTGCGCCCTCCACCCCCGTGGAGGGCGCACCGCCGTTCGCGCGACGACGGCGGTCCCCGTTCCCAGGTATGAAGCGCTCCGTTCCCGGGCACGCAGGGACGCTCCCCGCCCACGGGGGCCGGGCACGGCGGGAGGGATGCGGATGCGTGGTGCCGGCCCCGACGGAGCCCACGCAGAGCGCAGATCCCGTCCGGGCCGGCGGCGGCCGGCCCGGACGGGCGCGAGCCTCAGGCGTGGAGCAGTACGGGGAGCCGGAGGTGGCCGTTCGAGATGAACGACGGCAGCGGCGCCAGGGGCTTCTCCGGCTCCGCGAGCCGCAGATCGGGGAACCGTCGGAAGAGAGCTTCGAGGGCGACGACGGCCTCCATCCTGGCCAGCGGGGCCCCCAGGCAGTGGTGCACGCCGTGGCCGAAGGTGAGGTGGGTCCGGCGCGTGGCCCGGGTCACGTCGAACGCGTCTGCGTTCTGGCCATGGACCTCGGGGTCGCGCCCCGCCCCCGCCGGCGAGACGAGTATCGCGTCCCCGGCGGCGACCACCACACCGCCCACCTCGATGTCCTCGACCGCGTACCGCAAAGGCACGTGGAAACCGGGAGGATCGCACCGCAGGGTCTCCTCGACGACATCGCCCCAGGTCGCGACGCCGTCACGGACCAGCGCGAGCTGTTCGGGATGCCGCAACAGATTGTGCACGGCGTGGTCGAGGAGGTTCACCGTCGTCTCGTAACCCGCGGAAATGATGAGCAGGACGGTGTCCACCAGCTCCTCCTGGGTGAGTCCCCCCTCCACCTCCTCGTCCCGCGCGGCGATCAGACAGGTGATCAGGTCTTCGCCCGGCGTGGCCCGCCGTAAGTCGACCAGAGCGTTCAGCGCCGCGTAGAGCTCGCCGACGTTCTGCTCCACGGCCCCGGGCGCCACGTCCGTGAGAAAGGTGAGGCCGATCGTGTCCTGGAGCCGGCGGCGCGCCCCCTCCGGAATGCCGAGTAGGTCGCAGATGACCTGCACGGGCAGAACAGCGGCGAACCTTTCCCTCATGTCCACCGCCGCGCCTTGCGGGGCGGCGGCGAGTTCCTCCAGCAGCAGGCCGGTGAACTCCTCGACCCGCGGTCTGAGTTCACCGATCCTCCGCGCGGTGAACGCCTTCGCGGTGAGCTTCCTCAGACGCCTGTGATCCTCGCCGTACGCGGTGATCATGCTACGCACTGAGACCCAGAGGGAAAGGGGCCACCCGGCAGGGACATCACCGTTGATCCAGACCGGCCAGTGCTGTTCCGCGTCCTTCGAGACCCGTGGGTCCGCCATCAACTGCTTGATCTCCTGATGGCCCGTGACCGACCAGACCACGATGCCGCCGGGCAGCACGACCGGAGCGACCGGGCCATCCCGGCGTATGCGCGCGATCTCCGCGTGCGGATCCGCACCGAGGGCGTCGATCCGGACGAGACCGGGGGACATGACTGCGGACTGGATTTTCACCGGTGACCCTGCTTTCCGTAGGGGGATGACAAAGCGAAAATGGCCTCCGCCCCGCCCATTCTCACGGGAGAGCGCCGGCCATGTGCCGAGGCACAGCAGACTCCATTTATCGACCACCGTCAACAGGGCCCGCATTCCACCCGGCATTAAGGGTTGTCCCGCAATTCTTGGTGGATCAGTGCGCGGCGTCATATGCGGTGCACCGCAAGGCGGAGGGGCGCCCGCATACTGGATGTATGCGGACGTTCCGACAACACGGCGAGGTGCCGTAGCTGTCGTCGCGCACCCGCCAGGAATTGCGGGACAACCCTTAATCACGGAAAAAAAAGGTAAAGCAATTTCAAGCAGAAGAGCGAGTGGCCGAAACCCCTTCCCCCACACAATGGAGAACGCTTCCGCGCGGCAGCAGCGTGCGGGAAACAACGCCTCGGTCCCGCACCTTCACCCTTGCCGTTCGGCTCCGCCCCCTCGCCCCGCCGCGTCTCGCTCACCGGGCAGCCCACCGGGAAAACGGATCCGCAACCGCGCACGGATCCTCGACACGGACCCCGACGGCTGCGCCCGGCCGGCCAGCGAAGCCCCGCTCCGGAGTCCGGCGGCAGGCCTGACGCGGCAACGCGTCTCGTACGCCCCGGAATGCTGAGCCGGCCGGGAAGTCCGTGCGCGAAGGCGCCCGGGGTGGTCGGGCCCGACCGGAAGGCGTCGCCGGTACCCGCGCCCTTCAGCGCCGGACGCCAGAGCTCCGTCAGGTGCGTCAGGTGCGTCAGGTGCGTCAGGCCGAAGCCGACGCCACCGTGCACCCTCGCGAAAACGCGAGGAGTTCGACCGACACCCGACCCGGAGGGGAAGGCCGTGGGAGCGGCCGGCCCGTCGTGCCTCCGCCTTCAGCGGGGTCCGATCTGGAACCCGACCCCGCGGACGGTGAGGATCCAGTCCCCCGACCCCAGCTTGTTCCGCAGGCTGCACACGTGGGTGTCCAGCGTGCGCCGGGACCAGGAACCGGCCCAGACCTCCTGCATCAACAGCTTCCGGGGCACCACGTCCCCCCGATGCGTGGCAAGGAGGTGGAGAAGGTCGAACTCCTTCGGGGTCAGGTCGAGCGGCTGACCACCCAGGGTCGCCCTGCGCCTCTCCGTATCGATCCGGAGCCCGCCGCACGCCGTGACGCGACCGCCCTGCCCACCGGGAAGAGGAGCACGCGGCTTGAAGCGCCGCATGACCGCTTCCATACGCGCCATCAGTTCCTGCAGTCCGTAGGGCTTCGCCAGGTAGTCGTCGGCGCCGGCACGAAGACCGAGCACCCGGTCCAGTTCACTGTCGCGCGAGGTCACCGCAATCACCGGGATGTCATCCACCTGACGAATACTCCGGCAGACCTCCAGACCATCCAGATCCGGGAGGTCCAGATCGAGGAGGATCAGATCGGCCTCCCCATAAGCGCGCAGAGCGGCCGTCCCGGTCACGGCCCCCGCGGCCCGGTGTCCATGACGGCGCAGGGCCCGCATGAGCGGGTCCGCCTGCGCAGGATCACTCTCGACCACCAGGACACGCCAGCCCCTGGCCTCCTCGGCACCCCGCACCGGCGGCGACTCCACGTCCGGCGCCCCTGGAGCACCGCTCGGGCCTCCACCCAACTCGCCCGGGCCTCCGCGCACGTCGCCCCGCCCTCCAGGCACGTCGGGAACACGGCTTGCAAGTAGGCCTGTGGTGCCAGCCATGGCTTCATTTCCCCTC
Organism: Streptomyces sp. NPDC008125; assembly: GCF_042957125.1. NCBI lineage: Bacteria > Bacillati > Actinomycetota > Actinomycetes > Kitasatosporales > Streptomycetaceae > Streptomyces > Streptomyces sp. NPDC008125. Next base: position 10,087 of record NZ_JBIBHR010000024.1, on the reverse strand, counting down.
GTGTGGATCCCCACGCAACCCGTCACCCGATTATAAGACGCTGAAGAATGTTTTTGTCAACGGCCTGCACTCGAACGAAAAGGTACGTTTTGCACGCTTATCGCCCCAAGTGCAGCGAGCATTCACCCCTTTCACGTCATAACGACTTCCGGCCATCGTGGCAAGAAATCCAACACGAATGACACATAGGGAACATAGAGCCCAGCGGACTGGCATCAAATGATTCTTCTTAGTACTGATGTCTCCATGTTGTCGTCACCATCGATGGATGATCCCGAGCAACCGCACACCCGCCGCGCCGGAAAGGGGAGACAGGAACGCTCCGTCCGCACCCGAAAAGCCCTCGTGCGTGCCGCAGCCGAACAGTTCGAAAGGAACGGCTACGAGCGGACGCGCCTCAACGAAGTGACCAGCGCCGCGGGCGTGACCAGCGGAGCTCTCCACTTCCACTTCCCCAACAAACAGGACCTGGCCGACGTCGTCGAAGAAACAGCCCTCCACCACCTGTACCAAGCGGCCGAAAAAGCCCGCCCCACGGACACCAGCGCCCTGCAGACACTGATCGACACGTCCCACGCCCTCGCCCGCACACTCCACCAGGACGTCATCACCAGAGCCGGCCTACGACTCAACAGCGACGCCACCAACCGCACCTGCCTCAACCTCCACCACACCTGGCAGACCTACGTCCAACACACCCTCACCCGCGCCGCCGCCCAAGGAGCCCTCACTCGGCACACCACACCCTGGGAACTCGCCCAGACAATCACCGCGACAACCATCGGCCACGAAACCCTCGCCCGAACCAACAAAAACTGGCTCACCCACCACGCCATTACCAACCTCTGGCACCACCTCCTGCACGGCACCGTCACACCAGCCACCCTCACCCAACTCCACCTCAACGGCACCCATCCCGCCAGAAACCAGCCGTAACCACCCTGTCTTCTTCAATCAGGCATCCGACGCGAACACGATGATCCCGTCAGCACTGCGGGGGGCGAGGCGGTGGGTGATGAGGATGACGGTGCGGCCCGCGTCGGCCTCCACCCCCTGGGCACGGGCCCGCCGCAAAACCCCCAGCGCCATCGAAGGGGCCGCAGCCGCGACCTACGCCGGCCCGTCTCCGCTCGCGCGGAGAGGACGCGCTTGCGCAAAAAGGGAAGGAGCCTGACCACTGGCTGCTCAGCGGCCTTCCTCGACTGGCTGGTGCCGCGAGATGGCCGATGCCTCACGGGAGTTCGCTGAGCAGGTGCACGCGGCGCACCACGTCCGAGGGGGCCTGGCCGACCGAAGACCGACGCTTGCCCCTCGCGTCACTGAACTGCGCCTCTGTCCAGCCGGGAAACGCGTCATCCACCCACCGGACCGCCTCAACCCGCAGGCCGGCCACCGGAACCCCTGGTGCGCTCCCGCACCAGCCCCGGTTCCCGCCGGGACCAGGTCTCTCGGGCTCCCGGCCGCCTCCATCACCGCCAGGCGCCCCCGGCTGTCGTCCAGTTGTGTGACCAACGCGCCGCACCGGTGGACGAGTGCTCGCCCCTGCGTGCCGAGAGGGGCGCGCCCCTCCTTTTCCAGTCGGCGCCGCGCCTCACGGGGCGGTACAGGCCCTCCACCGTCTGCGACGGACAACCGGGCCTCGCGATATCGGCACCAACCCCAACTACTCTGACTACGCTGTGAGTCATGGGACTTTTCGGTAAGAGGGGCAAGCAGCCCGAGCCGGGCGGGCAGCGGGAGATGAGCTTCGGCCACGGTGAACTGGACTCGCTCAGGCCGTTCGTCATGCCACCCGACCGTCTCCCGCCCGGCGTCGCCGAAGGCGCGCCCGTCGCCCTGCCTGGTCTGGTCATGGCCACGGCTCTGTTCACCGGCGAACGGATCGACTTCGTGCCCGTCTCGTCCATGAACGGGCTCGGCGGCACCGATGCGGTCCGGGTACGGGCGATGCGCAACGTGGAGAACCTCGATGGGGTGCGGGTGGTGCGCGAGGCTTGCGACGCGGCCCGTGAGGACACCGAGTTGGTGACCCTCTCGGGTGATGACCCCTTCGTCGCCTCCCGGGTGGCTGTTCTGGACTGGCTGGTCGGGCAGGTGCACGGAGTCCCGTCCGGCTACGGCCTGATGGTCGCGGTGCCGTCGTGGCACACCCTGATTCTGCATGTGGTGAGGGGCATGGGGGTCTTGACGACCGTCGAGTCCATGGCGCTGGCGGCCGGACACTGGTTCCGGAACGCACAGGGCGACCGGGGCATCAGCCCCGACGTGTACTTCGTCTCCCACGATCGCCGGGCTCAGCGGATCGCTCACACGGACGCCGACGGCAAGGTCGTCATCAACACGACCGGCTTGATGGGCGAGATGCTGTTCGGCCCGGCACCGCACGGCCTCGGTCTCGAGTAGGTCCTGCCCGGCCTCTCTCCCTCCACGGCACCGCGCATCCGTAAGCCACCCGGGGGCCGATGAGCACACCCCGACTTGTCCGGCCACCTTCCCCGCCCCGGCCGTCCGGGCGGTCATCGACGGCGCCGAGGCCCCCGGTGCAGCAGCGCGCGGCACGGCCCGGTGTCCCCGTCCGGCTCCTGCCACCGCCATCGCCCGGCGCCTACCCCTGCGGGCGTGGGGCGGGCCGTCACCCTCGTGAAAGCGGTTCTTCCGCGACGGTAGGCGTGCCCTGCTCGTGTACGCCCGCGCACGGCCGATCCTGCCCCGGCCACCGCGGTCCTGCCCCGTGGTGAGGAGTGGGCGGCTCAGGCCGTTTTGCGGTGCTCGGGCTGAGTGGTGGGCTCGCCGACGGCTTCGCACAGAGCGGCCAGGCCGGTGGCGAGGGCGTTCTGGGCGTCGGGGCTCATGCGGTCCATGGCCTGGCGCAGAACCTGTTCCCGGCGGTGCCGGATACCCCGGAGGTAGGCCTCGCCGGCTTCCGTGAGTTCCAGTTGCGTGGCGCGCCGGTCCTCGGTGTGGGGGGTGCGGCGGAGGAATCCGGCGGCCTGGAGGCGGTCGCACAGGCGGGTGACGGACGGTGCGGCGGAGGAGAGGCGACGGCCGAGCGCGGTCAGGTTGATACCCGGTTCGCGTTCGACGAGATACATCACACGCGTTTGGGCGGAGGAGAGCGGCGCGGTGCTCAGCGCGTCGCGGTGGCGCTCCCACGCCGCTTCCAGCAGCTCCAGCATGCCGCCGGTTCCGGGCGCGGTTCGGGAGGGGTGCTGGTCGTGGGAGGCGTGGGCCTCGCGCATGTGACACTCCCGAGTGGGCGCTTCGTGCCCGTTCTGGCTGGTCGATGTGAGCAGTCGCATAGATGAAGATATGTGAAGGAAAGGAAGATCGGTACCGGTGGACAGACCCAGTACGGTTGAGCGCGCTCTGCGCGAGGCCGCGCCCCACGAGCTCTTCGACGTGCTCCGTTCCCTGATCGAGGATCGTTTCCGCGCCCGCGCCGTGGAACTGCTGATGGCCGACTACGCCACGACCAGGCTGCAGCCTGTCGGCGTGCTGCCGCACACGCTGCGGCCGTTGCCCGTGCACGAGAGCGCGCCGGGGCGCGCGTTCAGTGCCCAGGAGCCGCACTGCGTGTACGACGCCTCGGCTTCCACCGTAACGGTGCACCTGCCGGTCAGCGTCCGCGGGGACCGACTCGGCGTGCTGAGCGTCACCCTGCCGGCCACCGGGGACACGGTGGAGGCGGACGTGATCGGGGAACTCCGGACGTGCGCGGACGCGCTGGCGCACGAAGTGGTCGTGGCGGAACGCGACACCGACGTGTTCCTCCAGGCCCGTCGGGCCGAGCGGCTGACGCTGGCCGCAGAGATGCAGTGGCAACTGCTGCCCGGCCGGTCCTGCGCCCGGCCCGAGTACAGCCTCGGAGCGCAGTTGGAGCCCGCGTACGCCATCTTCGGTGACAGCTTCGACTGGTCCGCCTCCGCCGACGATCTGTACCTGACCGTGAGCAACGGCATGGGCGAGGGGATCGACGCCGCGCTGCTGACCAATCTCGCCGTCAACGCCCTGCGCAACGCCCGCCGCGCCGGACTGAGCCTGAGCGACCAGGCGTATCTCGCGGATCAGGCCGTCCACGGGCAGTACGGGGGCGCCAGGTACCTGGCGACGCTGCTGCTCCGGTTCCACCTCCCCACCGGTGAGGTGGAGATCATCGACGCGGGCTCGCCGCGGGTGTGGCGGCTCCGGGCGGGCACGGTCGAGACGGTCGAGCTGGAGGCGCAGGATCCGCTGGGGATGTTCGAGGACACGGCCTACGTCCCCCAGCACCTCACCGTGGAGCCCGGTGACCGCCTGTTCTTCATCAGTGACGGCGTCTACGACGCACTGTCACCCGGCGGGGAGAAGTACAGCCTCCGGGCCCTGGCGAGGTCGATCACCAGCACGCGGCTGCTCCCCGCTTCTCAGGTGCCCCGGGCGATGCTGCAGGAACTGCTGGGGCACCGCGGTTCCGGCCCGGCCGCCGACGACTCGCTGGTGATGTGCCTGGACTGGCACGGACGCCCCGCCATCGAACGGGAGAACCAGTCTCCGGGCGCACTTGTGTGACCAAAACGTGAAGGTTCCGGCCCCACGGTGTGCGCCCCGCGTGCAGCACACCGGGGCGGGAACACGGCGCGCGGGGGCAGGTTGCCATCGAGGACACCCCTGGAGGATGCTTGCCGCACGGCAAATACTTTTCATCGAGCAGGGGAAGGTGGTGCGGTTCGCCCAGGGCGGGCCCTATTCCATGGCCTCAACCAGGGAAAATACCGCTGGCCGAACCAGTTGGTGGGGCCTGGCACCCTACCCCGCCCTCGCGGCGGACGCGGCTGGGACCGTTCTTGAGCTGAACAGCGCGGCCGACCTCCTCCTGGGCGGTGCGACGCCTGGGGCGAGCATGCGGGACGTGGCTCCCGGCTGGCTGGCCGACGCCCACCGACGCATGACGCGGACACGCATCGGCTCGGCCCGCCGGGGCGATGAGGAGTCCGCCGCGCCGGCCCCGGTGTCGGGGCGGATCGGGACCCAGAGCTTCGAGGCACATGCCACGCGCACCCCGGAGGGGAGTGTGGTCTGGTGGCTGATCGACGACACCGACCGGCGGCTCGCGGAAGAGGCGCTTCTCACGGAGCGTGAACGCACTCGTTTCCTCTCGGAGGCTTCCAATGTCCTGCTGGCCTCGTTGAACACCGACAGGTGCATGGCCGCGACCGCGCAGCTCGCCGCAGAGTACCTCGCGGACGTCGCCATCGTCGTCGCCCCCGCGAAGGGCGGCAAACTGCCCGTCTCCCGAGCCCTCACGGGGCAGGAAGCCGACCGCGCTCTGCTCGTCGCCGACCCGTCCGATCTCCCGGGGCTGGCGGAAGCGCTCCAGGGGTTCCCGCCCGTGCCGTCGCGCTGGATCGACCCCGCCGCACTGCCCGCATGGGCCCTCCCGTACGGCTTCACCGAGAAGGTCGAGTCGGTGGTCGTGACCCCCCTGCCCGGCCACGGGGTGCCGGCGGGAGCCTTGATCCTGCTCCGCCGCAGCGGTCGCGCGCAGTTCAACGAGAACGAAGAGGTCTTCGCCCGCCTGTTCGCGGCCCGAGCCGGTGCCGCGCTGTCCGCCGCCCGCCTCTACAGCGAGCAGAGCGCCATCACCCGGACCTTGATGCGCGACCTGCTGCCACCGAGCCTGCAACGCGTGGACGGAGTGGAGATCGCCGGCGGTTACCGCCCCGCCGGCGCAGCCGAACAGGTCGGGGGCGACTTCTACGACGTCCATCCCGGAACCACCGTGGCTGACGCGTCCCTGGTGGTCCTCGGGGACGTGTGCGGCAAGGGACTGGAAGCCGCCGTCCTGACCGGCAAGATCCGCAACACCCTGCAAGCGCTGCTCCCGATGGCTGACGACCACGAACGAATGCTGAATCTCCTCAACGGCGCCCTGCTGAACTCCCATCACACCCGCTTCGCCACACTCGTACTGGCCTCCGTGCACCGTACGGAGAACGAGGTGCGACTGCGCCTCACCTCGGCCGGCCATCCCAGGCCCCTCGTGGTCCGCGCCGACGGAACCACCGAAGAGGTCGCCACCCGAGGTTCGCTGATCGGGGTCCTCCCCACCATCGAGGCCCTCACCGTGGAGGCCGTTCTGGAGCCGGGCGACACCTGCCTGCTCTACACCGACGGGTTCACCGAGGCGCGCGGCGGTCCTCTGGGTGACGAGATGTTCGGAGACGAACGCCTGCGCCAGGCCCTGTCCGAGTGTGCCGACATGCCGGCCGAAGCCGTCGTCGAGCGCATCCAGATGCTCGCCTCCCAGTGGCTGCGCAACGGCCGCCACGACGACATGGCCCTCATCGCCATCAGCGCGCCCCGCACCCGGCATCTCAGCGCCGTGAACGGTCACACCCGGGGGAGGTACACCGCATGACCGCGACGAGCCCCGACGTCCAGGGTCTGCGGGACCAGTTGTGGGTGGCCGTCACGTCCCGTGACGAGTACGGCGCCGCGGACATCGTTTTCACGGCTCTCGACGACGGCCTGGACGCGGAGACCGCCCTGCTGGCTCTGATCGCCCCCGTGCAGGCGAAGGTGGGCGCCGAATGGGCTGCCAACCGGCTCAGCGTCGCGCAGGAGCACGCGGCGAGCGCCATCACCGAACGGGTCATCGCCGCCCTCGCCCACCACCCCGCCCACCGCACCCCACCCAGCCTCGGTCACATCACCGTGGCCTGCGTGGAACAGGAATGGCACTCCCTGCCCGCCCGCCTCCTGGCCGAAGTCCTCACCCTGCGCGGCTGGCGAGTCGACTTCCTGGGCGCTCAGGTCCCCACCCAGCACCTCATCGCCCACCTCCACAACAGCGGTGCCGACACGGTGGCCCTCTCCTCCTCCCTCCCCACCCGGCTGCCCGCCGCCCATGCGGCGATCACGGCCTGCCAGGCCATCGGCGTTCCCGTCCTCGTCGGCGGCGCGGCCTTCGGGCACGACGGCCGATACGCCCGCCTCCTCGGCGCCGACGCCTGGGCCCCCGACGCACGCGCCGCTGCCCGCCGACTCGCCGACGGCATCCCCGCCCCCGCACCCGCTCGCGGGCACCAGCAGATCGACGACCTGCCGCATCTGATCGACCAGGAGTACACGCTCGTCAGCCGCACCCAGCCACAGCTCGTCAAGACGGTTCTCACCCAGCTCGAAGGCCGCTTCCCCGCGATGGCCTCCTACGACAAGCACCAGCGTGAGCGCACCGCCGAAGACCTCGCCCACATCCTCGACTTCCTCGCCGTCGCCCTCTACACCGACGACGACGACCTGTTCACCACGTTCATCACCTGGACCGCGGGCATCCTCACCGCACGTCACGTTCCCGCCCGTTCCCTGCACCCCGCCCTGGACATCCTGGCCACCGAACTCAAGGACTTCCCCCGGACCACACGGCTGCTCGACCAGGCGCGCTTCGCTCTGGACCGTGCACCCGCCGCCACCGGACCGCACCGCGGAGCGACCACATGATGCCTCTGCCCTCCTCCTTCACCTTGACGGCCGAGACCGGCCGCAGCAGTGCATGCCTCCACCTCGTCGGCGAGCTGGACCACAACACCGGCGACACCCTGGTCGAACGCGCCGGCCAGTGCCTCACCGAGCAGCCCGGCCTGCACGACCTGCACCTCGACTGCGCGGAACTCACCTTCTGCGACTCCATCGGCGTCTCCTCCCTCCTGATGATCCACCGCCGGACCACCGCGCACTCGGTGCGCCTCCACGTGGACAACCAGCCTCCGTTCCTCCGGCGCCTCCTCGACATCACCGGAATCCAGCAGCTCTTCGCCCAGCCCCGCGCCGCCCGACAAGCCGAATGAACCCCGCGCGCGTCCGGACCGACGGTGCGGCACGCCGGTCGCGCCGGCCCCCGAGGCGGTGAGCACGGACCCCCCTCCCGCGGCGGGGACCGGCGGCCGGCCGCCTGTCGGCCGGGGAGGAACGCGACGCCGAGGGCCCTGGCGGCTCAGGGCGTCGTCCGGTCGTGGACGGCGTCCGGCTCCCCATGGTCAGCGGTGGGCGGCGCGGTTCATCTCCACGATGTCGTCCACCGTGTAGTCGGCGGGGAGGGCGGCGAAGCGCTCCGGCAGGCTGTCGCGGACCGCCACGTCCTTGAGGCGGTCGGCTGCGGCCAGGGCCGCCGGCAGTTCCTCGAGGGTCAACTCGGTGCAGTAGGCCGGGCCATTGGGCTGCTGACGCCAGGAGTCGGCCAGCGCTCCGGCGTCGTAGGGGTCGAAGCCGGTGTCGTCCACGAGCCGCATGGCCACCTGCTTCGCCTTCTCGGAATCGGCGGCGACGGGGATGGCGATGCGGCCAGGCGTGCCGGCCGGTACTCCGCGGGTGCGCTGGGTCTCGGCCAGGGCGGCGTTCCACGCCTTGACCACGGGCCGCCCCAGCTGCTCGGCGTTCCACACGCTCTCCACCTCGCCGTTGTCGACGGCGTCGATCCGCCCGCTGAGGTCCGGGTAGTAGTTCGAGGTGTCGATGACCACCGTCTCGTCCGGGACCGATGCGAACAGGTCGGCCAGCTTCCCCGCCGCCCCGAAGGGAACGGCCAGAACGACGACGTCGCGCCCCAGGACGGCATCGGCCAGCTCCACCGCACGAGCCCCGGAGGCGAGGACCTCGGCCCCGACGTTTTCGGGCCCTCGGGCGCCGGTCACCTGGACGTCGTGACCGGCCGCGCTGAGCTTGACGGCGAGATTCCCGCCAATGGCACCAGCACCTATAACGGCGATGTTCATGATGTGTCCCTTGAGAGTTCGCGCTGCCCCCAGGGGGTGGCGCGCTGTGGTGGCTGGTTGACGGTCGGCTCCGGCGGCTTACGGCCGGGCGTCCTGCTCCTGGTAGCCGCTCGTGACGAGCGCACGGAGACGGTCGAGCGACTCCTCCTCGGCGCCGGTGCCCTTGATCCAGGCAACGGAACAAGCCGCGAGGAACAGGTCGTACCCCTGGACCGACTCGCGCACGTGCCCCGCACGCTGCGCGGCGCGCACGTACTGACCGGTGGCGGTGATGAGGATGTCGCAGGGAATGGTGAGGGGGTTGTCCGCATTCTGGGCCCGGGCCGCGGCCATGAGCGGGTCCGGCAGTCCGCTGAAGGCGCTGAGATAGTCCTCCATCGCCCGCAGCCAGCGCTCCAGCGCCTCTCCGGCGTCGTCGAGCCGCTCGATGTCCGCCCGCCGGGCCATGAACTCCTCGGAACGCGTCTGCAGCACAGCCGCGAGCAATGCCTCCCGGGTCGGGAAGTGCCGGTACAGCGTGGCGGGCCCGACACCCGCCTCCTTGGCGACCGCCTCCAGAGAGGTGCCGACCCCGTACCGCAGGAAGTGACGCTGCGCCGTCTCCAGAAGAGCCGCACGGTTGCGCTGGACGTCGACACGGGGCCTGCGCCCCACCTTCCCATTGGCGCTCATACGCCTCCCGACCTCCCGTGATTCTGCGGCCACATCAAAACGGATGCTGCCTCCGTACGCAGTCGAGCGTAAAGCGGAGGCAGCATCCGGTCAAACCGATGCACCCCCTGCGGCTGAAGCTCACAGGCCGTCGGTGCACAAGTCGGGCATGCCGCGCGGGGATGCGGCGGGAAGCTGCTGAACGGGCGGCCGAGGTGGAGGAGCGGCTGAGAGTTCTCGCCCCAGTTCTGTGTTCACGGTCTGGCGGACCGCACCGGCCGCGGTCCGCGGCAGAGCGAGCCTTCGGCCAGGGCGAGCCGGTGGAGTTCGCGATCGGCGTGGAGGCGGCGCTCGGCTCCGTCGCCTGCGCGAAGGGGCGGTGGGGCGAGGCGGGTGGCGTTCGCCCCGGAATCGCGGGGGCTGGTGGTGGCGGTCGAGCTGCCGGGCCAGGCGGCGGTTTCTTCCGTCACGCAGTACCGGTTCACGGCGTCCGCTCCCCCGGCGGTGCTTCCAGGTCCGGTCCCCGCCGGCGCACGGTTGCCCGTGCGGGATCAGCCGGCGCCGGCCGGGCTGGCGGTGGGGTGGGTGCGCTGGTGTTCGGCGTTGATGCGCTGTGCTTCTTCGAGCTGGTCTTCGAGGATGATGATGCGGCAGGCGGCGTCGATGGGGGTGCCCCGGTCGACGAG
>NZ_JBIBHR010000023.1:0-111319 GCF_042957125.1 Streptomyces sp. NPDC008125 | reverse complement strand
AACGTCACCCGCAGCCGCCTCGGACGCCTCACCCGCCAAGGCTTCCTCACCCAACCCCGACGAGGCCGCTACCAGAAGCGGACTTAACGCCCTCTTAGGCAGGGCATGAAGTCATCCGCAGCACGCACTGCGGAAGACCTACAATCCAGCCTGGGACCTTGTTTGTCGTCATCTGAGCCACTGCCGGTGGCCAGCCGGTGGCCGGACGCCTTCGGACGGGGCAGCACAAGGGATCACCGGCCAACCAGCCGCACATGCTCTGATCAGGCAGAACGTCACTCGGCAGCACAGCGCGGCACCACGCAGCACGAACGCTCACGGTCTTGTAATGCGTAGGTCGTTTGGTTCGATGCGGCAGGGGATTCCTGGGAAACCTCAAGTCACGCATCCTGTACCTGGGCTCCTTTGGCGGCTTGCTCCGAGCCGATCAGCTTGAGGTTGCCCCTAAACGATCTTCGCCGCAGGGGTGTCTGGGCGACTTCCACCACGACCCGGAGTTCCGGCTCCGCACTGCGCTGGAGCTGCGATCCTCGGCCGCCCCGGAGGGCGACCGCCACCGACCGGGTCCGCGCTGGCCTCCACCGGGCCCGCATGTTGCGATCCTCGGCCGCCCCGGAGGGCGACCGCCACCCGCCCCTGGGCCAAGCACCCCGGCTGGCGCATCTGGTTGCGATCCTCGGCCGCCCCGGAGGGCGCCCGCCACCCGGGAGTGCGAGTACGTTCTCTGGGGCACCCGCGGGGTTGCGATCCTCGGCCGCCCCGGAGGGCGACTGCCACAGGAAAACGGGCACAGCCTCGACGTCACCACGGAGTTGCGATCCTCGGCCGCCCCGGAGGGCGACCGCCACGACGCCGCAGCTTTCGCGAGGAACATGACAGACATGTTGCGATCCCCGGCCGCCCCGGAGGGCGACCGCCACGCCGCAACCCACTCACCGAGGATGAACCGGCGGTAGTTGCGATCCTCGGCCGCCCCGGAGGGCGACCGCCACCCTGACTGACCAGGGGTACAAGTTTGATTCGTGCGGGCGTATTTGGCGAACGTCAAGGCAAATGGGAGAATTTGGACATTCTCCTTGGGTGTGACCTGTGTGTCACGTGTGTGCTTGGGGCCCCGAACCTGCTGACGGCCTTCACGTCGTCCGGGCGTGGAATGGGTGAGTACCGATGATGCAGCATCAGCGGGCCCTATACCTGCATGTGTGACTTTTTCCTTTGGCTGTCAGTGGGCTCGTGTAGTTTCTGCCTACTGGCCGAATCGGGGAGGTTCGTGCTGGCTATGGGGGTTCTGTGTCTTCTGGGAAGTTATACGCGCATAGTCGTAGTTCGGTCTCGGGTGCGCGACATGAACTGACGGACCACCTGCGTGGATCGGCGGCCCTCGCGCGTAGGTTCGGAGACGTCTTCGGGGCGGGGGACCTAGCGGAGTACCTCGCTCTGGTGCATGACGTCGGCAAGGGCTGCTGCTCCTGGCAGGACGGCTTGCTGCAGCGGGCGGAGCCGGAGGGAAAGCCGGTGGGGGTCCCGCACAAGGAGGCCGGCACCCGTCTGGTCGCCGAGTATGCGGGCCTGCCGTTCGCCGCCGCGGTGCAGGGGCATCACGGTGGTCTGCCGGACCAGCAGAAGATCAAGGACGTGCTGACCGCGTTCCGGGGCAGCGGGCCGGACGCTGCGGCTGCGCGTGAGGCGACTCGGCAAGTTGCCGAGCTTGTTCCGGAGATCGTCCGCACGGGTCCGGTGGCGTTGCCGCCGTGGGTGGCGGCCCTACGGGGGGCGGTTGCCCGGACGGAGGTGGACCTGCTGGTGCGCATGGTCTTCAGCTGCCTGGTGGACGCCGACTTCCTCGACACCAGCGCGCACTTCGACGGCCGTGCGGCGCCACGGCTCGCCCCGGCGAGGGACATGGGCCTCTTGTCCCAGAGGTTCCAGGAGAGGCGCGCCGCGTTCCTGGCGGAGAGGCCGGAGTCCCCCGTGGACGAGATCCGCAGACGGGTTTTCGCCGAGGCGGTGGCCGCTGCCGCGCGCGAGCCCGGGATGTATGTCCTGCATGCGCCGACCGGAGGGGCGAAGACGATTGCCGCGGGGGGCTTCGCTCTTCGCCATGCCGCCAGGCACGGCATGCGGCGGGTCGTGTTCGCCGTCCCCTTCATCAGCATCACGCAGCAGAACGCGGCGGTGTACCGGTCGCTCCTCGATCCTCTGGAGGAGGACGCGGATCGTGAATCGGTGGTTCTGGAGCACCACAGTTCCGTCAGTCTGGATGAAGGCAGTGACGAGGGTGCTTGGGCGCGTCTGGCCGCCGAGAACTGGGACGCTCCGGTCGTTGTGACGACCATGGTTCAGCTTTTCCAGTCGCTGTTCTCCGCGAAGCCGTCCGCCATGCGCAAGCTGCACCGGTTGGCGGGATCGGTCATCGTGCTGGACGAGGTACAGGCGCTTCCCGACCGGCTGCTGAACCCGATCCTGAGCGTGCTGAGGGGGCTGGTCGAGCGTTACGGGGCGACGGTCGTCCTGGCCTCGGCGACGCAGCCGGACTTCTGGTCGCTGTCGAAGCTGGACGGGGTGCCGCGCCACGGCATGCTGGAGGACGTGCCTGGCTTGTTCGACGAGCTGAGGCGTGTGACGTACGAGTGGCAGCTCGGCGACGACGTGACCTGGCAGAGCGTGGCCGAGGACATCGAGGAGCGTGCAGGCGACCAGGTCCTCGCGGTGGTCAACACCACCCGGGACGGGGCGCGCCTTCACCGCCTTCTCACCGAGGATTCGTCGGCGCCCGGTCCGGTCCTGCACTTGTCGACGCGGATGACCGCGGAGCACCGCCGTGAGGTGATTGACCAGGTCCGTACCCGCCTCAAGAAGGGTCTTGCGGTACGGGTCGTGTCGACCTCCCTGATCGAGGCTGGTGTCGATGTCGACTTCCCGTCGGTGTACCGCGCGTGGGCGCCGGCGGAGTCGTTGCAGCAGGCGGCGGGGCGATGCAACCGCGACTCCCGGATGGAAGAGCCGGGCACGGTGGTCGTGTTCCGGCCTTCTGACGGCGGGACTCCGAAAGATCTGTCCTACCTCGCCGCCCTCGAAGCCGCCGCCGAGTTCTTCGGCCCGTATCCGCTGGCCGATCCCGACGACCTGGAGGCTCTGGCTGGTTACTACGCCAAGCGCTACGCGCTCCAGGGCGAGGATCACGCCATGGGCGAGCGTATCGAGGAACTGCGCCGGGCCTGGGACTTTCCCCAGGTCGCTCGTGAGTTCCGCATGATCGACGACGTCTACGGCCAGTCCGTCGTGGTAGTCCGATCCCAGAAGACGGTCGAGGAGCAGGACGCGATCTGGGCGGACATCCACCGGCTGCGCGCCCCCTACCCCAGCGGGCCCGAGTGCCTGCGCCGCCTGCAGCCGCACATCGCGACCCTGCCGCGCCATGAGGTCGCCGAGGCGCTGCGATTGGGGCTGGCGGAGCCCGTCGTGGGGGACCTCGTCGTATGGCGCGGCTACTACGACGAGGCCAGAGGGCTCGATCCCGAGCACCGTGAGGACAGCTCCGCTTTCCTCGTCTGACACCGCATCCCTGTTCGCCCCTCTCTCTGTCATGCCAGCGTTCCCGGTCGGCTGATAGGGCGATCTTGCCGTCGCCGGCACCTTCTTCCGGTACAGCACCCCCTCGTTCTCTTCGGCCCGGAGCCGACAGCACACCGAAGGAGCTCTTCCCTTGAGCACCGTGACCACCAGCCCACGCCGAGAAGCGCGCGGCAACGACGGATGGGCCTTCCCTGATCTCGTCGTCGAGACATGGGGCGACCTCGCCTGCTTCACCCGGCCCGAGCTGAAGGCAGAACGGGTCAGCTATCAGGTGATGACGCCGTCTGCGGCGAACGGCCTGCTCCAAGCCATCTTCTGGAAGCCGCAGTTCCAGTACGTGATCCGCCGCATCGAGGTACTGGCACCGATCCGTTGGACACGGCTGCGGCGCAACGAGGTCGGCTCCGTGATCACCGGACCCGACTACCGCAACCTCCGCCAAGGAAAGGGCCGTCGGTACGACGTCGAGGAGGACCGTGACCAGCGCAGCACCATGTGCCTGCGCGACGTGCGCTACCGCATCCACGCCCAGATCGTGGTCGCCGCCCCCGCCCTCAAGGGCTCGGCCGCTCATCCGCCGGCCTCCGAGGAGAAGTTCCGCGAACAGCTGCGCCGACGGGTGGAGCGGGGCGCCTGCTTCTCCCAGCCGTTCTTCGGGTGCCGGGAGTTCACCGCCTTCTTCGGCCCCGCCAACCCGGACCACGACCATCTACGGCTCGATCACACCGAAGAGCTCGGGGTGATGCTCCACTCCATCGCCTACACGGAGGCGGGCGAACGCTACCGCTGGTTCAGGGCCAGCCTTCTCGACGGAGTTCTCGACGTGCCCCTGCGGCCCCTGGGCGAGGAGTCCGTCGACATGCCCCGGAGCCCGTGGCGCGCGGACACGAAGGAGAACTGACCGTGCTGCTGCAACGGCTTACCGAGTACGCCGACCGGCTCGGCGGTGCCTTGCCGGCCGAGTACTACCGCACCAAACAGATCCACTGGGTCCTCGACCTCGACACGGACGGCACCGCCACGCTCAGGGACCTGAGGGTCTCGGCGAAGAACCGCGACCAAGCCCGCACCATGCCGGTGCCCTACGTACAGCGGTCCGGCACCAAAGTGCCCCCCTACCTGCTCGTCGACACCGCCGAGTTCGTCCTGGGCGTTCCCAAGACCGACAAGACGAACCCGCCCACGGACAAAGCACGGGAGGAAGCCAGCCGCCGACACGCTGCCTACCGCGACCTGGCCCTGCTCTGGGCCCAGAACGCAAAGGACGATCCCGGAGCCACGGCTCTGCGTTCGTACTTCACGGGCGGAGGTCCGGCCGGCCTGGACATCCCTGAGGAGGTACAGGCCAAGGACACCGTCGCGGTGATGGTCGCCACGCGCTGGCTGCACGAGGAACCCACCGCCAAGTCCACCTGGGCGCCCGTCGTACGCGAACGCAAGGGCGGCGCCGACGACAAGCCCGGCCTGTGCCTCGTCTGCGGCAACACCGCCCCCCTGCTGGCCACCATCCCGGAACCGGTGAAGAAGGGCGCTGTACCCACCAGCGGCGGCAGCAACGAAGGGCAGCTCGTCAGCATCAACAAGCCCGCCCAGGGACGGGACGGCAAGACCCAGCTGGTGAACACCCCCATCTGCCACCGCTGCGGCGGCCGGGCCATGGCCGTCCTCAACCACCTTCTCGCCACGGACACCCACAGCCGACGCTTCCGTGACGACGGCGTCATGGTGTGGTGGACCCGCCACGCAGGCGACGACTCCGCGATGGCACTCCTCTTCGGCAACGCCCCCGACCCGGCCGACATCGCCCACCTCATCGACTCCCTCGACAACACCCCCACGCCCCACACCGCGCAACGGGTCGACGACGACGAGTTCCACGCACTGACCCTCGGCCTCAACAACGCCCGCCTCGTGGTCCGTGACTGGATCGACATCCCCCTCACCGACCTCAAGGCCACCGTCGCCGCCTGGTACACGGACCACGGCGTCTACGACGGATGGAAAGGCACCACCCGCTACGTCCCCCTCTGGCTCCTGGCCCTGTGCTGCGGACGCGCCCAGGACGGCCGCTACGCCAAAGACAGCGCCCCCCACGGCCTGGAAGCCGAACTCGTCCACAGCGCCCTGCGCCGCACCCCGCCACCCGCCCGGACACTGCCGCTGCTCCTGCAGCGCATCCACGCCGACCAGCACCTCGACCCTGCGCGGATCGCGCTGCTGCGCCTCATCCTCAACCGCTCCAGCGACCCCAAGGACCACGTCACCATGACCCTGGACGCCGACTGCCGCGACGCCTCCTACCTGTGCGGACGTCTCTTCGCCGTCCTCGAGGACATCCAGACCACCGCGCTGCCCAACCTCAACACCACCCTGCGCGACAAGTACTTCCGCACCGCGGCCACCGCCCCAGGCACCACCCTCACCAACCTCCGAGTCGGTGCCAACGCCCATCTCAAGCGCCTGCGCCGGGACAAGAAGGGGGCTGCCGCATCGCTGGAACGCCAGCTCGGCGAACTCTTCGGCCTGTTCAACGACGACATGCCCCGCCACCTCACCCCCCTCCAGCAGGGCCGCTTCGTCATGGGATACGAGCACGAACGAGCCGCCAAATGGGACCGGATCCGGCGCGCGAAGGAAAAAGGCGAGGCCAGCCCGGAGGAGTGATCCTCCGCAGTCCACCACCCGCCCCACAACCCCCGACTGAACCCGCAGCTCAAGGAGTAGCGAGAACATGACCGCACCGCACCTGGACCCAGCCCGCAAGCACGACTTCGTCTTCTTGATCGAAGCCACCGACTCCAACCCCAACGGCGATCCCGACAACGGCGGCCTGCCCCGCACCGACCCCGTGACCGGCCAGGGCCTGATCACCGACGTCGCCCTCAAGCGGAAGATCCGCAACACGGTCTCGCTGATCAACGAAATCGACAAGAAGCCCGGCTACGAGATCTACGTCGCGGCCGGCGTCGCTCTCAACGCCCAGCACGAACGCGCCTACGCCGACGGAGACCAGGGTGGCAACGCCACCAACCAGGCCACCGCGCAAAAGTGGATGTGCCAGAACTTCTTCGACGTCCGCATGTTCGGCGCCGTCATGTCCACCGGCAAGGCCGACCGCAAGGCCGGCCGGGTCCAGGGGCCGGTCCAGATCGGATTCGCCCGCTCCATCGACCCCGTCACCCCCTTCGACATCGGCATCACCCGCGTCACCCCGACCCGGCAAGAAGACGTCGAGGCGTGGAAAAACCCCGAGGAAGGCAAAAGCAAGGGCAAGGAAACCGAGATGGGCTCCAAGCACATCGTCCCCTACGGCCTCTACAAAGGCGCCGGCCACTTCAGCGCCCCCCTCGCCTCCCGCACCGGCGTCACCACGAACGACCTCGCCGTCCTCTGGCGCGCCTTCACCCACATGTTCGAGCACGATCGCGCAGCAGCCCGCGCCGGCCTCGCCCTGCGCGGCCTCTACGTCTTCACCCACGCGGATGCCTTCGGCAGCACCCCCGCACACGAACTCATCGACCGCATCACGGTGAAACCCCTCGGCGAGGCCACCGCCCGCACCTTCGCCGACTACGGAAGCATCGACGTGCGCGACGCCGACCTGCCCGACGGCGTCAGCATCACGAGGCTCGTCGGGTGACCACGCCGCACCAGCCCACGACAGGAGAGGGAGACTTCACCCAGGTCTCCCTCTCCTCTCTGGAGCACTACGCCTACTGCCCCCGCCAGGCCGGCCTCATCCTCCTCGAACAGACGTGGACCGACGACGCCGCCACCATCCGCGGCACCCTTCTCCACCAGGTGGCGGTCGCCCTTCGGGGCGACCGAGGATCGCAACAGGTAGTCGCTCAGCGCTGTTCGGATCGCGTCCTGGGTGGCGGTCGCCCTTCGGGGCGACCGAGGATCGCAACGACTTCACCGGGCTGGACCGGCAGAGCCCTGCGATCGTGGCGGTCGCCCTTCGGGGCGACCGAGGATCGCAACTCCCGGACCATCCGTACGACCCGAACCCGCTCCAGGGTGGCGGTCGCCCTTCGGGGCGACCGAGGATCGCAACTTGTTCAGCGGCTCCACGATGAACGACGCCCGGTAGAGGTGGCGGTCGCCCTTCGGGGCGACCGAGGATCGCAACGTTTTGGTGCGGCGCAGGGTCACCGTCAGCGCGTCCCAGGTGGCGGTCGCCTTTCGGGGCGACCGAGGATCGCAACACGCCGAGGTCGGTGACGCCGTCGACCTGGGCGCTGCGGTGGCGGTCGCCCTTCGGGGCGACCGAGGATCGCAACAACACCAGCGTGAACATCTCCGCCCCGGCACGGCTGGTGGCGGTCGCCCTTTGGGGCGACCGAGGATCGCAACGCCTACTCCGGGGTCATGGCCGCCCGCGCCGCCGCACGTGGCGGTCGCCCTTCGGGGCGACCGAGGATCGCAACATCGCGTACGTCGTCTACGGCCCCCCAGGTTCTTCCGGGTGGCGGTCGCCCTTCGGGGCGACCGAGGATCGCAACATGATGTTGCCGACCGTGCCGAGGAGGTCGCCGAGGTGGCGGTCGCTCTTCGGGGCGACCGAGGATCGCAACCTCGACGCCGCCAAGTCGGCGATGGAGTACTCCCAGGGTGTAGGTGACCTTGAGTTTCGGGGGGGGTGTGGCGGTCGCCCTTCGGGGCGACCGAGGATTGCAACTGTTTCACCTTGCAGACCAGCCGCGACCAGGGCGCCAGTGGCGGTCGCCCTTTGGGGCGACCGAGGATCGCAACGGTCTGGTCCCGCCCGCCGCGCTCGCGGCCGGCTGGCGGTCGCCCTGCGGGGCAGTGACCGCGGGTCGCAACTACCAGGCCGAGCGGCGACGCGCGGTGGCCGCCGGGGTGGCGGTCCCCTCCGGGGCGACTGAAGACCGCAACTCCATCGCGCGCCAAGATCGGTAGCACGGCTAAGGACCACGCCGCACGAACGCTCACGGGCTCGTCGTGGCAGGTCTCGAGCTCGATCCGCCAGGGACTTTTCAGGGACTTTCAGCTCTGTCGGAGGGACATCCGAGGGAGTTTTCGCAGTACAAGCACGGAAGGCTACGACAGCGCTGAAAGGCCCACGGCTTCGGGCTCGACCCTCCGCGCCGTCGCTCCACTGCGCTCCGGCACGGCGGTGGGCAGGGTAGTAGCAGGCGAGACCCTTCGGGGCCGCACACGGTCCTGACCGCGGAAAACGCGCCCCGGCAGGTCCGGCGGTGACACCGCCGGACCTACTGGCAGGGCGTCAGGCGTACGGGTAGAACCCCGCGCCCGACTTCCGGCCCAGCCGGCCCGCGTCCACCATGCGCTGGAGCAGCGGGGGAGCGGCGTACAGGGGCTCCTTGTACTCCGCGTACATCGAGTCGGCGACCGAGGCCACCGTGTCCAGGCCGATCAGGTCCGCCAGCTTCAGCGGCCCCATCGGGTGGGCGCAGCCCATCTCCATGCCGTTGTCGATGTCCTCACGGCTGGCGATGCCCGACTCGAACATCCGGATCGCGGAGAGCAGGTACGGGATCACCAGGGCGTTCACCACGAACCCGGACCGGTCCTGCGCCCGGATCGGGTGCTTGTCCAGCACCTCGCGCACGAGCGCCTCGGCCCGCAGCACGGTCTGCTCGGACGTCGTCAGGGCGGGAATCAGTTCGACGAGTTTCTGCACCGGCGCCGGGTTGAAGAAGTGGATCCCGATGACCTGGTCCGGCCGGGAGGTGGCCACGGCCAGCTTCACCAGCGGAATGGACGAGGTGTTGGAGGCCAGGATCGCGTCCGCCCGGGTGACCACCTGGTCGAGCACCCGGAAGATCTCCGTCTTGACCTGCTCGTTCTCCACGACGGCCTCGATGACCAGGTCGCGGTCGGCGAACTCGCCGAGGTCGGTGGTGAAGCTGAGCCGGCCCAGGGCCTCGTCCCGCTCCTCCTCGGTGATCTTGCCGCGCTCGGCAGCCTTCGACAGGGAGTTGTGCAGCCGGGTACGCCCTATCTCCAGGGCCTCACCGGTGGTCTCCGCGACCATCACGTCCAGACCGCTGCGCGCGCAGACCTCCGCGATACCTGCGCCCATCTGGCCACAGCCGACCACTCCGACGCGTGCAATGTCGGCCATAGAGTCCGTCACCTCGTGCCTCTCCCTGATCTCCGTATCGCGGGACCCGTGGGTGGCGGTACCCGCTTCGACCTCCAGACGGTACCCGGCGACGCGGCCCAAGTTACCTGCGGGTCAGCGACGGTCCGAGAAGGCATGATCTGCGTCACGCAGCCGACCGGAGCGGTACGGCGGAGCGCGAGAGGAAGGCGGAGAGCATGCGGCGCATGGGCCGGAGGGCATTCGTACGGGGCGCGGCCGGAGTGGTGGCCGCCCTGGCGGCACCGGGTCCGGCGGGGGCGGCGGGACGCGTGCCTCGTGACCGACGTCACCGGGCGGTGACCGGTCTGCGCGGGATGTGGATCGCCACGGTCGCCAACGTCGACTGGCCGTCGGCCACCGGGCTGACGGCGGCCACCCAGCGCAGCGAGCTCCTCGCCCACCTCGACCGGGCCGTCCGGTTCGGCCTCAACGCGGTGATCTTCCAGGTGAGGCCCAGCGCCGACGCCCTCTGGCCTTCGCCCCACGAGCCCTGGTCGCAGTACCTGACCGGCGTCCAGGGCAAGGACCCCGGCTGGGACCCGCTCGGCACGGCGGTGACCGAGGCGCACGCCCGCGGCCTGGAACTGCACGCCTGGTTCAACCCGTACCGCGTCTCCAACCAGACCGACCCGAAGAAGCTCGTCGTCACCCATCCCGCCCGGGTCCACCCGGACTGGGTCGTCCCGTACGGCGGGAAGCTGTACTACGACCCCGGGCTGCCGGAGGTCCGCGCCTTCGTCCAGGACGCCATGCTGGACGCGGTCAGCCGGTACGACATCGACGCGGTCCACTGGGACGACTACTTCTATCCGTACCCCGTCTCCGGCCAGACCTTCGACGACGCCGACACCTACGCCGAACACGGCGCCGGCTTCAGCAGCAAGGCGGCCTGGCGCCGGGACAACATCGACCGGCTGGTGAAGGAGACCGCCGACCGGATCAAGGCGGTCAAGCCGCACGTCCGCTTCGGCATCAGCCCCTTCGGCGTCTGGCGCAACGAGACGACCGACCCGCTCGGCTCGCCGACCGCCGCCGGGGTGCAGACGTACGACGACCTGCACGCGGACACCCGCAAGTGGATCAAGCAGGGGTGGATCGACTACATCTGCCCCCAGCTGTACTGGAGCATCGGCCAGTCGGGCGCCGACTACGCCGACCTCGTCCCCTGGTGGGCCGAGGTGGTGGACGGGACGGACGTGGACCTCTACATCGGCGAGGCGCTCTACAAGGCGGGCGACCCCGCCCAGAACTCCGCCTGGCAGAACTCCGCCGAACTCTCCCGCCACCTCACCCTCACCGAGGACTACCCGGCCGTCGGGGGACACGCCTTCTTCTCCGCGAACAGCGTGAAGACGGACCGGATCGGTGCCATGGCCCGAGTGGCGGCGGACCACTACGGGGTGGGGTGAGTTTCTTCGACGGGGTGGGGTGAGGCGCTTCCTTGGGGCCGGGCACCTCCCCCAGGGGGTCGGTGCGGTGAGCGAGCGCGCGAAGGGCAGAAGCGGTGCCGTACGGGGTGCTGTCTGCTGGACCGTCGGGATCCTGGCGTTGCTGGTGGGCATGGTGCCTGCGGCGAGCGGGCGACTGCCCGACAGAATGGCGACGCACTGGAACGGGGCAGGGCGGCCCGACGGCTCCATGCCTCTGTGGGCGGCCTCGCTCGTACCGGCGCTGATGTGGGTGGTGGCGGCCGTCGTGATCGGGCTCGCCGGGTGGCGCGGAAACGCCGTGCCGGGTGGCGCGGCGCGAGAGTGGGCGGCCACCGCCCTGCTCACGACGGGGGTCTTCCTGGTCGGCTGCCAGGCATCGGTCGTACGGGCGAACCTGGACCGGGCCGACTGGCATCAGGCGCGCTCGGTGATCGGCTGGATGGTCGGAACTCTCCTGGTGGCGGCGGCGGTGGGGATGACCACGCGGTGGGTGAACCGCCGGCGGGCCACCGCCCCGGGACGGGCGGAGGACGGTCCGCGCATGGATCTGCCCGCCGGGCAGAAGGTCATGTGGTTCTCCCGGGCGTCCAACCCCTGGCTCCACGTGTCAGCGGCCCTCGCCGGAATCGTGGCCCTGGGCGCCGTCATGGTCGCGGTCGTGGGGGTGACGGCCCCGCACTGGACGCTGATCGCGATGTCCGTGCTCACCTCGGTCCTGTTTCTGGCCTGCGCCTCCGTGCGGGCCACCGTCAGCGAGAAGGGGCTGACGGTGTCGTTCGGACCGCTCGGCTGGCCGGCGCGGCGCTGGGCCCTCCAGGACATCGACCTGGCCCGGGCAGAGAACCGCACACCGAGTCAGGCCGGCGGCTGGGGCTACCGACTGAACGGGCTCGGGACCACCGTGATGCTTCGCGGCGGAGAGTGCCTCGTCATAAGCGCCAAGGGCAAGGACTTCGCCGTGAGTGTGGACGACGCCGAACGGGGCGCCGCGCTGCTGAACTCCCTGGGCCGGCGGCGGTCGGGATGAGGTGTGCCCGGTGGTGCCCATGGGCGCGCCGCTGACGGTGGCGGGTCTCCGGGCTCCGCGAGGGGCCGGAAGACCCGTCCGCCGCCGCACATCAACGGGGGCAGCCTGGCCCCGTTCGCCGTCAGCTGCCCGCGTCGCTCACCAGGGTGAAGCTGGCCGTGCTGTAGTCAGGGCGGCCCCCTGTCCGTCCCGGACCAGCGCCACGGCCTCGACCCGGGAAGCGGGCTCGGCGGGGGCCGGTGAGGAGGGAGCATCGGGTCAAGGCGATGGCGTCCCTCGCTGGGCGCCGGTAACCGTGAGGAGTATCGGGCGTCGCGTCCTTGTGGTCACGGGCGTTCCCCGGCCACTCGCCCAGCGTCCCTGCCGTGCCGCCCGGTTTCCCGGTGCTTCCCGACCCAGGCCCGGAGCAGGCGCCGGGTGATGTCGGCCGCCTCCCGCATGTGGGCGAAGGCGCTGAAGCACGGCGTCTCCCGCGTCGGGGCCTTCGCCGCCAGCAGGACGTACGCCTTGCCGATCAGTTCCCGTACGGCCGGGTCGTGGTCGGCGTCCAGGTCTTCGCGGACGAGCAGGTTGAGGAACCCGTGGACCGCTCCGGCGTGCGCGAGGATGTCCTCGCGGGTCGCCGTGGTGAGGTGCAGGCCCAGCACCTGGCCCGTGATCTCCGAGATGGTCTCCACATCCACGGGCGCGGTGTCGTGGGTCGTCGGCGCAGCTCCGTCGGTTCGGCTCGTCGGCACGGCTTTCTCCTTCTGTTGGTCTCTCACGCCTACGTAACCGCGCGGTCACGCGCAGCGGTACCGTGAAGAGGGCGCGAGAACTTGAAGGTGGTTGACTGTGTCTCGGAAGAAGTCGAACGAGGGACTGGCTCGCCTTCTGCGTGAGACCGGCTGGACCTACAGCAGCTTCGCCATGGCGGTGAACAGAGCGGGTACGGAGATCGGGCGCCCTACCCGCTACGACGAATCCGCGGTGAAGCACTGGCTCGACGGCACCATGCCGCGCAAGGAGGCCAGGGGCCTGATCCTCGAAGTCCTCTCCCGCAGGCTGTCCCGCCCGGTCACGCATGAGGAGACGGGCTTTCCCCGGCTTCAGGGAGAGGAAACCCCACTCGACACGGTGGAAGGACTTGTCGATCTGGGGAGGCAGGACATGGACCCTTCACGTCGTTCCGTACTGGGTGCGGCGCTGTTCTCCGTGGCGCTCACCATTCCGGACTGGCCGGATGTGGTGGGTCGCGCCGAAGCGTTCGCGGCGGGTCAGGTGACCCGTATCGGGCGCGGAGAAGTCGAGATGGTCACGCAGATGACCGAGCGGGTCTCCGAGTTGGACGACCAGTTCGGAGGCCGGCATGCCAGACCGATGGCGGCGGCGTTTCTGGTGAACACGGTCGCCGGGTACCTGCACGCACAAGCTCCGGACCCGGTACGGAAGGAGATGATGTCCGCCGCTGCGGACCTCTGCTACCTCACCGGCTACATGGCGGTGGACGAGGGACTTCACGGGCTGGCCCAGCGCTATTACCTGAAGGCTCTGGAACTGGCTGGTGCTGCCGATGACCACCTGACCTACTGCACGACGCTGCGGGGCATGTCCGTCCAGGCCGTGGATCTCGGGCACGGGCGGCATGCGCTGCGTCTGGCTGACGCTGCCGCAGCTGCCTCACCGCACGCCGGCCCTCGAATGCGGGCCTTCCTCGCGGGCCAGCAGGCGCACGCCGCTGCGCAGCTCGGTGAGCGCGACAGCGCCCTTCTTCGTATGAAGGAAGCAGAAAAGGCGATGGACGTAGCCGAATCGCAGGCGAAAGCGTTCGGTTCCTACGATCCGTCCTCGCTGATGTACCACGTGGCCCAGGTGCGGCATGAACTCGGCGATGCCGTCGGGGCAGTTGAGTCCATGCAAGAGTCGAACAGGCTTCGCCACGGTCTCTACAGACGAGCCAAGGTGCGGCATCTCGGTCTGACCGCAGAGCGTCAGCTCGCCATGGGCCATCTCGAAGCGGCTGTGAGCACCTGGCACGAGGCCATGGACGACTACCCGATGGTGCAGTCCGGCCGGTGCGACGATCGCATGCGCCTGATGGTGTCCGTGCTCTCCCCCTACTCTTCGAATCGGCAGGCGAGCGCACTTCTTGAACGCGCGACCGCTGTCGGCGTCACGGTAGCTGCCTGATGGGGCAGGCGCCGCTCGGCGTCTCGCGCCGAGCCTGCGACTGCGCTTTGCAGGCTCGGGAGGGGCCGGTGGGCGGTCATCTCTTGTCATGGAGGGCCGACTGCCGCCGGCGGTACCTGAGCCTCTCGGCCCGGCTCACCGCCGCTCGGATTCCTCTTGGCCGGTCCTGTCGGCGCCCGTGTGCTGCACCACGCTGTCCGGCCCCGGGTACGCCAGCGACTCGTGGCCGTCGGCGTAGCGCAGCCGGTACGGCGGAGTGCCGCGCGGGCCCCGTACCTCGATGATCTCCGCGACCTGGTCGGGTTGGCCGACGGTTCTGCCGTGGGTCAGCAACCGGTCGCCGTTGTGGGCCTCCATCGGGAACGACCTCCTCCTGGGTGGCGGTCCCTATGTCGACAAGTCTATGGCCGCGGGGCGCGGGGTTCGCGCGGGCGACGGGTGCCCGCCCGTTGGGTCACCGCGATGCAGACGAGCACACCCACCGCCGCGAGCGGAGCCGCTGCCGAGAGCCCCTCGCCGAGCAGAAGGAACGACCAGACCAGCGTCAGCAGCGGCTGGGCCAGTTGCAGCTGGCTGGCGCGTGGGATGCCGATCTCCGCCATGCCCCGGTACCAGACGTACAGCCCGATGAACGTGGACCCGGCCGCCAGCCAGACCAGGCCGACGATCCCGTGCCCGGTCAACGTGACGGGCTCGTACGAGAGCGCGACCGCGCTGCCCGCCACCGTGACCGGGAGCGAGAGGACCAGTGCCCAGCCGATCACCTGCCAGCCGGGCATCGACCGCGCCAGCCTGCCGCCCTCCGCGTACCCGGCCGCGCACACCAGGAGCGAACCGAACAGGTACAGGTCACCGGCCGAGACCGCGCCGCCGCTCTGGGCGACCGTGAACGCGAGCACCACGGCGGCCCCCGCGAGCGCCGCGATCCAGAACGCGCGGGGCGGGCGGGCTCCCGTGCGCAGGGACGAGAACACCGCTGTGGTCAGCGGCAGCAGCCCCACCACCACGGCCGCGTGCGAGGAGGTCGTCGTCCTCAGCGCGAGCGTGGTCAGCAGCGGGAATCCCGCCACCACCCCGCCCGCCACGACCAGCAGCCCGCCCAGGTGACGGCGGCCCGGCCACGGGATCCGGGCCACCAGCAGGACCGTGCCCGCGATCAAGGCGGCGAGCACGCTGCGCACCGCCACCAGCGACCACGGGCCGAAGCTCTCCAGTCCCCACACGGTGGCGGGGAAGGTCAGGGAGAAGGCGACGACCCCGAGAGAGGCGAGGACGAAGCCCGTCCGCTCGGAGCGTGGGGGCTGGGCCGGGGCCGACGTCGGGGCCGGGGAAGTGGCAGGAGTAGGGGCAGGGGTGGTGGCGAGCGCTATCGTCGCTGTCGGGATAGCGCTATCGTTGTCTCTCATGGAAGAGCGTAGCAGCGTAGGAGAGTTGGCGAAATCCCTGCGTCATGAGCTGAACCGCTACTCACCCGGCGGAAAGCTGCCGTCGAGCCGTGCCCTCGTCGAGCGCTTCCGGGTCAGCCCCGTCACCGTCACCCGGGCCCTCGCGCAACTGGCCGCCGAAGGGCTGGTCGTCACCCGCCCCGGCGCCGGGGCCTTCCGCGCCCAGCCGCGTACGACTGCCCCGGCCCCGGGCGACACGTCCTGGCAGGAGGTCTCGCTCAGCGGTGACGGCGGCCCCGAGGTGGTGCCCCGTACCGTCGACGCCTCGGGAGTCCTCGTCACCCTCGCCGCGCCCCCGTCGGGTGTCATCGAGTTCAACGGTGGCTACCTCCACCCCACCCTCCAGCCGGAACGTGCCCTGGCCGCCGCCCTCGCGCGGGCCGGCCGCCGACCCGGCGCCTGGGGCCGTCCGCCCGTGGACGGGCTGCCCGAACTGCGCGCCTGGTTCGCCCGCGAGATCGGCCCCGGCGTCGGCGCGGCCGACGTCCTGATCACGGCAGGCGGTCAGGGCGCGCTGGCCACCGCGCTGCGCGCGCTCGCCCCGCCCGGGGCTCCCATCCTCGTCGAGTCGCCGACCTACCCCGGGATGCTGGCCGTCGCCCGCGCCGCCGGGCTGCGGCCCGTCCCCGTACCGGTGGACGCGGACGGGGTGCGCCCCGAACTGCTGGAAGCGGCGTTCCGCGCCACCGGGGCCCGGGTCTTCGTCTGCCAGCCGCTTTTCCAGAACCCCACGGGCGCGGTACTCGCCCCCGCGCGGAGGGCCGGGACCCTGCGGATCGCGCGAGCGGCGGGCGCGTTCGTCGTGGAGGACGACTTCGCCCGCCGCCTCGCCCACGAGGACGCGGGCCCGCTGCCGCCGCCGCTGGCAGCCGACGATCCGGACGGGGTCGTCGTACACGTCTGTTCGCTCACCAAGGTCACCTCGCCCAGCCTGCGCGTCGGTGCGCTCGCCGCGCGCGGCCCGGTGCTGGAACGGCTGCGCGCGATCCAGGTCGTGGACAGCTTCTTCGTGCCGAGACCGCTCCAGGAAGCCGCCCTCGAACTGGTCGGATCTCCGGCCTGGAGCACCCATCTGCGCTTCTTGGCGGCCGAGTTGGCGCGGCGTCGCACCCTGCTCGCCGGTGAGCTCCGCCGCACGCTGCCCGAACTCGACCTGCCGTACGTGCCGTCCGGCGGCGGCAGCCTCTGGCTGCGCGCGCCAGGAGGGGGCGGCAGCGGTGCGGACGAGGCCGCGTTCGTCACCGGCGCCCTGCGGGCCGGGGTGGCCGTGGCGCCCGGCCGCCCGTACTTCTGCGCCGAACCGCCCTCCGCACAGGTCCGGATCAGCTACGCGGCGGCCTCCGGTGCGGGCGAGATCGCGGAGGGGGTCAGGCGGCTGCGTGTCGCGTACGACGCCGGGTGAGACGGGCGCCCGGCCGTGCGGCACGGAGGCCGCATGCGCCGGGAAAACGGCTGTGTCCGTCCGAGGAGCCGTTCTAACCTGCGCCCATGACCGAAGCGATCACGCAGGACCACGACATCTCGACCGACCCGGCCCGGCTCGACCCGGCCCGTATCCACCACTGGCTCTCCACCGATGCCTACTGGGCGCTCGGGCGCAGCCGCGCCGAGCAGGACGCGGCCATCGCGGCCTCGCTCAACTTCGGTGTGTACGAACGGAGTTCCGGTGCCCAGGTCGGGTACGCCCGGGTGGTCACCGACCAGGTCTCCTTCGCCTGGCTCTGTGACGTCTACATCGACCCGGCAGCCCGCGGGCAGGGGCTCGGCGTACGCCTGGCCGAAGCGGTCCGCGACCACCTCGCCCCGACCGGTGTCCGCAGGATTCTGCTCGCCACGGGCGACGCCCACGGAGTGTACGAGAAGGTCGGCTTCCGGAGGCTGGAGGAGCCCGGCAAGTGGATGGCTCTGGTCAACCGCTAGATCGTCAACTCCCTTATGTGCGAGCCCTCTTGACCGTAGCGGCTGGCGGCCTCACGATCGCGGCCATGAGTGTTCGGGTTTCCCTCGTGGCGGCGGCGCGGAGCTCGTCCCTGCTCGCCGAGCGCTTCGACGACGACCGTCCGCTCGACCACGCCGGATGGCACGAGGTGCAACTCGTCGCCCATGCGCTGATCCCGCTCGGGGCGGCCGACCTCCGCTACTGTGCGCCGACTCCCCGGTGCCGGGCCACCGGCGACGCCCTCGGGTACGCTCCCATGGCCCAACCCGACTTGCGCGACTGTGACATGGGGCGCTGGCGGGGCATGACCCTGGCGGAGGTCGCCGCCCGCGAGCCCGCCGCCGTCGATGCGTGGCTGGCCGATCCCCGGTCCGCGCCGCACGGCGGCGAGCCGCTGCTCGGCTTCATCGCGCGCATCGGCCACTGGCTCGACACCCGCCCCTTCGACGGCGGTTCCATCGTCGCGGTGGCCGAGCCCGCCGTGGTCCGCGCGATCCTCGTCTACGCGTTGAAGGCCCCGCCCTCGGCCTACTGGAACATCGACGTACGCCCCCTCTCCGCCGTCACCCTCGCGGGAGATCCCGGCCGTTGGAGCCTCTGCCTGGAGCCACCGGTCCACTGACGTGCCTCGTGCCGTGGCCTCGCGTCGCGCCCGGCGAAGGCGTCAGCCGCACGGGAAGGGTGAAACTCCTGCGACGGAGGGTGTACATCGGCCACAATCCCGGACATGCAACGGTTTGCGGAGATGTTCACCGATCCTGGAAGTGACCCACGGGCAGAGGTCCCGACGCAGAGCGACGAGCGGACCATGCTCGCCGCGTCCCTGCGCCGCCAGCGGGAGACCCTGGTCCTGAAGTGCTCCGGACTCGACGCCGAGGCCATGGCCCTGCGGTCCGTGGACTTCTCCGGCCTGTCGCTGCTGGGACTCGTCCGGCACCTCGCCGACGTCGAACACCGTTGGTTCAGGCTGCGGTTGGCCGGTCAGGACGGCCCGGCGCCGTTCTCCACGGTGGACGAGCCGGACAGTGCGTTCGACCGCGCGGTGCCCGACGCCGCCCGTACCGAGGAGGCCTGGCGGGCGTGGCGCGAGGAGGTCGACTTCGCGGAACGGTTCGTCGCCGAAGCCGCTGATCTCGACGTCTTCGCCGTCGACCCCTGGCAGGGACGGGTTTCGCTCCGGTGGGTGATGCTGCACATGGTCGAGGAGTACGCGCGGCACAACGGCCACGCGGACCTGCTGCGCCAAGGGGTCGACGGTGCCGTGGGGTTGTAGTGGGGGAAGTGCGGATGCCGGAAGTCCGGCGGGAGACCGTGAAGTTCGGGTCCCGGTCCGGACGGCGGGTCCCGGTCCGGATGGCCGGGTCCCGGTCCGGATGGCCGGGTCCCGGTCCGGTCGCCCGGGCCGGTCGCCGCGCCACCCCTTCCCGCCGGTCCGGCCCCTCGGTATGTTGCCCGGGGACGCAAGGGACGAGGAGGCCACCGTGACGCAGACCCACGGCCACTGCGACGAACGGTTCGCCGGCGTGCGCACCGCGTTCGAGGAGAACTTCAGCGCCCGGAATGAGCTGGGCGCGGCCGTCACGGTCCTGGTGGACGGTGAGCCGGTCGTCGACCTCTGGGGCGGCTGGGCGGACGGCGCGCGGACCCGTCCCTGGGAACGGGACACCCTCGTCAACGTCTGGTCCACCACCAAGGGTCCCACCGCTCTCTGCGCCCACATCCTCGCCGACCGCGGCCTGCTGGACCTCGACGCCCCGGTGGCCTCGTACTGGCCCGAGTTCGCCGCCGCGGGCAAGGAGGACGTCCACGTACGCGACCTCCTTTCGCACCGGGCCGGTCTCGCCGGACTGCGCGAGCCGCACTCGCTCGCCGACCTCTACGACTGGGAGCTCACCACGTCCCGGCTCGCCGCGACCGAGCCCTGGTGGGAACCGGGCACCCGTTCCGGCTACCACGCGCTGACGTACGGATTCCTGGTCGGCGAGGTCGTCCGGCGGATCAGCGGCGACCTGCCCGGGGAGTTTTTGCGGCGCGAGGTCACCGGCCCCCTCGGCATCGACTTCACCGTGGGGCTGCCGGAGAAGGAGGCGGGCCGGGTCGCCGAACTCGTCTCGACGAAGGTGACGCCCGAGCAGATCGCGTTCTTCACGAGCCTGCCGCCGGTGGCCGTCGCCTCCCTCGCCAACCCCGGTACGGGAGCCACCGCGGCCAACACCGCCGCGTGGCGGGCGGCCGAGATCCCGGCGGCGAACGGCCACGCCACCGCCCGCGCGGTCGCCTCCCTCTACGGAATCCTCGCCGGCCGGGGCACGCTCCACGGCCACCGCGTCCTCTCCGAGGAAGCGGCCGAGCGCGTACGGGAGAGCCAGGGGAGCTGCCGCGATCTGGTGCTGGGCAGCGGGTTCACGCACGAGACGGAGATCGCCCTCGGCGTCTGGCTGAGCGGCCCGAACGCTTCCTACGGCCCCAACCCGCGAGCGGTCGGCCACGACGGGGCGGGCGGCTCCTGCGGGCTCGCCGACCCGGAAGCGGGGGTGGCGCTCGGCTACGTCATGAACCGGATGGGCGTGGGGCTCGCCGACGATCCGCGCAAGATGGCCCTGGTCGACGCCGTGTACGCGTCCCTCTGACCTTCCGGGACCCGGAGAACGACAGACGCGCGGGCCGACGGTCTCCCGCCCGCCCGCGCGTCTTGAAGCCGGAATCCTCGATCGGAGTCCTTGAACGGCGGAGTCCTTAGAGGACGCCGCTCTCCGCGATGGTGATCTTCGCCGAGGTGCGGCCGCTCTGGCTGCCCAGGGACTCGATCTTCTTGACCAGCTTCATGCTGTCCTCGTCCGCGACCTCACCGAAGACGACGTGCTTGCCGTCGAGCCACGGGGTCAGGACGGTGGTGATGAAGAACTGCGAGCCGTTGGTGTTCCGGCCGGCGTTGGCCATCGAGAGCAGGCCCGCCTTGTCGTGCGTGAGCTTGAAGTTCTCGTCCGCGAACTTCTCGCCGTAGATGCTCTTGCCGCCCGTGCCGTCGCCACGGGTGAAGTCGCCGCCCTGGAGCATGAAGTCCGGGATGACGCGGTGGAAGGAGGAGCCCGCGTAGCCGAAGCCCTTCTCCCCGGTGGCGAGGGCGCGGAAGTTCTCCACGGTCTTCGGGACGACGTCCTCGAAGAGGTTGAACGTGATCCGCCCGGCGGGCTCGTCGTTGATGGTGATGTCGAAGTAAG
The DNA here is from genome assembly GCF_042957125.1 of Streptomyces sp. NPDC008125. Classification (NCBI taxonomy): domain Bacteria; kingdom Bacillati; phylum Actinomycetota; class Actinomycetes; order Kitasatosporales; family Streptomycetaceae; genus Streptomyces; species Streptomyces sp. NPDC008125. Next base: position 90,379 of record NZ_JBIBHR010000023.1, on the reverse strand, counting down.
CCTTGATGGTCATACAACCATCCTGACACTCCTCGGCCCATGCCTCGCGCAGAGGGGTCCCCACTGCGGGTCGGCAGGCCCGCAACTCCCTGGACCGTCGGCCTCAGCGCCTGCCCGGACGCCCGCCACGCGGCCGGGCGCGCCCGAGACCTACGGGACCCCGCCACCCCGCCCGGGACCGGGGCCGGGCGGGCCGCCCCGTACGGCCCCCGGGCCCGTACCCCGGCGCCGCGGGGCGTCGGGGTACGGGGACGGCAGCGGGCGCCCGGGGCGGTACGGGCCGTCGCCCAAGGAGCCGGGGCCGCCGGGGCCGCCGCGCGTGTACGGCCGGCTTCACGTACGACCGGCGCCACGCGTGCTCCGGCGTCACGTGCGACGGGCGCCACGCGCGCTCCGGCTACCGGCCGCGCGGCTTTCCGCGCTTGGCTCCCTTGGCCCCGCCGGTGCTCTTCGTACCCTTGCCGCCCGCCCCGCCCCGTGGGTTGCGGGAGGACGGCTTGCCCGTGCCGGCGCCGCGACGGGCACCGGCGGCCGGCCGCTTCTCCTGCTTCGGCTGCGGGGGAGTGGGGGTACGCCCGCGAGAGCTGTTCACCGTGCGGCCCCGGACGATGCCGATGAAGTCCTCGACCCTCTCGGTCGTCTTCTCCTCCGGCCACGAGAGTGCGATGCGCGACTCCGGGACGTCCGTCATCGTCCGGTAGGTGAGGTCCTTGCGGTGGTGGAGCCGGGCGAGCGACTGCGGGACGACCAGCAGGCCGATCCCCGCCGCGACCAGCGCCACGGCGTCCTCCGTCGTCTCCGGCCGCTCGAACGCGGGCAGACCCGGCGGGCGCTCCCAGCCGAGCGGGTCGTCGAGCGGGTGCAGCACGATGTCCTCCGCGAGATCCTCGGCGGACACCTCCTCCGCAGCCGCGAGCAGGTGGTCCTTCGGGATCACCACCACCGAGGTCTCGGTGTACAGGGGGATCGCGCTGAGCTCCTCCCGCCCGACCGGCAGCCGTACGAACCCCGCGTCGGCACCGCCCTCCAGCAGCAGCCCGGGGGCCTCGCCGGACGGCACGGAGACCAGCTCCAGCGGAATGAGGGGGAAGCGCTCTTTCCAGATGCGCACCCACTTGGAAGGCGTCACGCCCGGTACGTAGGCGAGGCGGAACGAGGGGGATGCGTCGGAGCCAGTCACCCCGCCAGGTTACCGGCCCCACCTCCGGTGGGCGTCCGGCGGATCATGGCCGGGAGCCCGTCGCACCGCCCCTCGCGAGCGGTGTGGTCGGCGGCCTCGCACACGCTCGCTACTCTTGACACATGACCTCGCACCAGACACCCCAGACGATGAAGCCCGCCACCGCGGCGAAGAAGCTGGGTGTGTACCTCGAAGCCACCCCCGCCGAGTTCCAGGAGGGTGTGGTCTCGCGCAGCGAGTTCAACGCGCTGCAGGCCGACCCGCCGGCCTGGCTGGAAGAGCTGCGCCGCAACGGCCCGCACCCCCGCCCGGTCGTCGCCGCCAAGCTGGGCGTCTCCATCTCGGGCCTCGCGCGCGGCGGAGTCACCGAGCCGCTCACCACCGAGCAGATCGACGCTCTCAAGAACGAGATGCCGGAATGGCTGAGCGCGGAGCGCGCCACTCAGGCCGACGTCCGCAAGGAGGCCGTCCGCATCAAGGAGCGGAACGCCGCGCGCGCCGCGAAGGCCGACTCCGACTCCTGATCCACGCACCACCACCACCGCCCGGCCGCAGGCACACCTCGCGCGGCCGGGCGGAGCTGTGAACGCACGGCACGCTCCGACCGTTACGGCACGCTCCGACCGTCACGGCACGCTCCGACCGTCACGGCACGCTCCGACCGTTCCGGCACGCGCCGACCGTTCCGGCACGCTCCGACCGTTCCGGCTGCCTTGAGCGGGCACGCGGATCACCCGGTGCCGCTTCCCCTCCGGACCACCGAGGCCTCGCCCGTCGAGATCGCCCCGCCGGCCGCATCGCCCGACCCGGCCACGCGGGCCCTGGTGGCCGAGTGCCACGACCTGCCGGACTCCCGCGTGCGGATCGAGGCGGCCCGCCACCCGGCCCTGCCGCTGCCCGTGCTCGTCGGGCTGCTCGACCACCCGGACCGTGAGTCGGCCGGGGCTGCCGCGGCCTACCCCGCCCCACCGGTGGCCGTGACGGTCCGGCGCCTCCCGCCGTCCGTCCTCCCCGGACCCCGCGGCAGCACGTAACGTGCGGGTGGGGGCGCCGGCGCCTTCCGAGGGCGCCGCCGCTCCACCGTCCGTGTTCCACCTGGCAGAGAGGCCGACACCGACCATGACCGACACACTGACCGTCAGCGTTCTGGGCACCGGGATCATGGGCGCCGCCATGGCCCGCAACCTCGCCCGCGCCGGACACTCCGTACAGGTCTGGAACCGCACCCGGGACAAGGCCGAACCGCTGGCCCGGGACGGCGCGCGGATCGCCGACACCCCCGCCGAGGCGGTCGACGGCGCCGACGTGGTCCTGACGATGCTGTACGACGGGGCGGCGGTGGCGGAGGTCATGCGGCAGGCGGTCCCCGCGCTGCGTTCCGGGACCGCCTGGGTGCAGTCGACCACCGTGGGCGTCGACGCCGTCGAGGCGCTCGCCGCCTTCGCCGACGAGCACGGCCTGGTCTTCTTCGACGCACCGGTGCTCGGCACCCGGCAGCCCGCCGAGGCAGGGCAGCTGCTGGTCCTCGCGGCGGGCCCGGCGCAGCAGCGGGCCGCCGTCGCCCCGGTCCTGGACGCGGTCGGGGCCCGTACGGTCTGGACGGGCGGGAGCGGGGCCGACGGCGGCGCCACCCGCCTCAAGCTCGTCGCCAACAGCTGGGTCATCGCGGCCACCACCGCCACCGGGGAGTCCCTGGCGCTGGCCAAGGCCCTCGGGGTGAACCCGCAGGACTTCTTCGACGCCATCGCCGGCGGCCCGCTGGACATGGGTTATCTGCGCGCCAAGGCCGGCCTCATCCTTGACGACGGCCTCGAACCGGCCAGTTTCGCGGTGACCACGGCCGAGAAGGACGCCCGCCTGATCGTGGAGGCCGGTCAGCGGTACGGCGTCCGCCTCGACGGCGCCGCCGCGAGCGCGGACCGCTTCGCCCGGGCCGCCGCTCAGGGCCACGGCCACGAGGACATGGCCGCCGCCTACTTCGCGAGCTTCGACCCGGACGAGTCGCGCTGACGACTGTCCGCCCACCCCCCGTTCCGGGGGGACGGAGGCTCAGGCGAACCGGGAGCTGCGCACCGGCCCCGACGAGCTGAGCCCGCGCCGGGGGCCTCGCAGCCACGAATCCCGGACGCCCGCGGCGAAGGCTTCGAGCACCTCCGCCGGATCGCCGGGGGAGTCGCCGTCGCCCGGAGCCGGAGTGGGATCAGCGCCGACGACCTCGGCCGCGAGTGCCTCGGCCGGACGGCCGTCGGCCGGACCCCGCTCCACGTCGCCGCCGGCACCCGCACGCAGTTGCTCCGCCCAGGGCGCCACCACGGACTGGTGCAGCAGTGTGACGCTGTCCGCCGCGACCCCCGGGGCATCGGTCCAGCAGCTCGCGTGCTCGTGCAGCACCTGGCCGGGGGCGCGCTCCACCAGACCCAGGAGCGCTTCCCGCCCCCCGTCCTCCTCGGCCACCTCGGCGAGGTCGTACGCGATCACCACGGTCTCCGGCTCACCGGGGCGGAAGGGCCGCGCGGGCAGCCCCAGCACCTCGGCCGCCGCGAGACCGAGGATCCGGCTGCCACGACCCGGCAGGAGGGACACCGAACGCGGCGCCACCTCCGCCGCGGCCAGCAGGGACCTCAGCCGCTGGAGCCCGAGCAGGCACTGGGCGTACGAGTCCTGGAGGAAGGCGTAGCGTCCGGTCATTCCGGCGGTGAAGCCGTACGGGGACAGCGTGCCGAGCAGCGTCCCGCCGATCACGAACTGCCAGCCGCGCAGGTCCGTGCCGTCCAGCGAGGTCGTACCGGCGGCGCTCGCGGCGCGTTCCAGCATCCGGTTCTGCCGGTCCCGGGGCGCCAGCCACTGCGGGTCCGGTGGGGCCGGCAGCAGGGCGTGCTGACGCCGCGCCAGTTCGAGGTCGCCGGACAGGATGGCGTTGTGGACCAGGAGATAGCGTTCCGGCCAGTCGGAGAAGCTCTTCTCGTACCCGGTCAGGAGTTCCACGGCGTCCCGGTGCAGGCCCTGGCTCTCGTACGCCGCGACCAGTTCGTGCACCACCGCGAATGAGCCCGGACTCAGGCGCAGCGCCTCCCGGAGCGGGGGAACGGCCAGGTCGTCCAGTCCGCGCTCGACGCAGGCGTATCCGAAGCGGTACAGGGCCGTCGCGTCCTCGGGGGCGGCGGCCAGGGTCGCCGAGGCGTCCCGGAGGTCGTCGAAACCCGCCGCTGCGGCCGCCCGCCCGATCACCAGGGCCACTTCCTCCCTCGGCTGGTTCTCACCGGCGGCCCGCACCTGGCGCAGAGCGCCGGGTACGTCCCCGGTGTCGAGGCTTCTCCAGGCGTCGAGGAGTGCGGCCGACTTCGGGAGTGCGGCGGACTTCGGGCGGTGGTTCCTGCGGGAGAACATCCGGCGATGTTCTCCGACGGGGAGAACGGCTTCAACCGAATTGCTGGCGGCGGGCGTTGGCCGGTCGCGGCCCGTGTGGGCAGGCCGGCGGCGCGGGTGGCCCGGCCTTCCTCGGCCCCGTTCTCCGCGAAGGGGCACGGCGACCGGCAGGGCCTCACCGGCCGCCCGGAAGAACCCCTCGCCCCACGACTCCTTGCGAATCGGAACGCCGTTCCGTATCGTCCTTCCGGAACGTTGTTCCGTTTTCCGGTCGCCGAGCCGGACGGGGCCGTCCCAGGCGTGCACGCGGGCGCCGTACGTGCGGGACCGTCCGTACAGGACTCGGCACGGGACCGTGTACGCAAACCGCGCATACAAGGAGAACCATGCGATACCGCACGCTGGGCCGGACCGGCATCAAGGTCAGCCCGTACTGCCTGGGCGCCATGATGTTCGGCGCCATGGGAAACCCCGACCACGACGAATCCGTCCGCATCATCCACAAGGCGCTGGACGCGGGCATCAACTTCGTGGACACCGCCGACGCCTACTCGCGCGGCGAGTCCGAGGAGATCGTCGGCAAGGCGCTCAAGGGCCGCCGCGACCACGTCGTGCTGGCCACCAAGGCCCACCTCCCGATGGGCGACGACCCCAACCAGCAGGGAAACTCGCGGCGTTGGCTGGTCCGCGCCCTGGAGGACTCGCTGCGCCGACTGGGCACCGACCACGTCGACCTGTTCCAGATCCACCGTCCGGCGCCGGACACCGACATCGAGGAGACCCTCTCCGCCCTCACCGACCTGGTCCGCGCCGGCAAGGTCCGGGCGATCGGCTCCTCCGCCTTCCCCGCCACCGACATCGTCGAGGCGCAGTGGACCGCCGAACGGCGCGGCCTGCAGCGCTTCCGCACCGAGCAGCCGACGTACTCGATCCTCAACCGGGGCATCGAACGCGAGGTGCTCCCGGCCTGCGAACGGTACGGAATCGGCGCGCTGGTCTGGAGCCCGCTGGCCGGGGGCCTGCTCACCGGCCGCTACCGCAAGGGCCAGGAGCCCACCACGCACCGCGCCGGCTTCGGCTTCAAGCACCTGAAGGACGAACGACGCCTCGACGTCGTCGAACAGCTCATCCCGCTCGCCGAGCAGGCGGGGATGCCGCTGACGCACCTGGCCACGGCCTTCGCCATCGCTCACCCCGGTGTCACCTCGGCGATCATCGGACCGCGGACCATGGCCCACCTCGACGACCTGCTCGCGGGCGCCGAGGCCAGTCTGAGCGACGAGATCCTCGACCGGATCGACGCCGTCGTGCCCCCCGGCACCGACATCGGGAAGCTCGACATGGCGTACGACCCGCCCGCCATCCAGCAGGCCGCGCTGCGCCGCCGCTCCGACGCCGAGCGCGCCGCCGCCTGATCCGGGCGGGGCCGCGGAGGGACCGGCCGGGGTGCCGGGGCGGCTGGGGAGAACCGGGCGCACCGCCGCCGTCCCGTCCCCGGCGGCCCTGCCCGTTTCCCCGCCCTCCCGGCCGTCGTACGGGGGATCGTACGGCCGGGCGGGCCGCCGGACCGCCCGGGCCGCTCCCCGGGCAGACCCTTCAGTTCCTCCCGAGCCGTTCCGTGCTGTCCGGAGTCACTCGACGTATTCGACGAGCTGCATCATCCCCTGGTCCTCGTGCTGGAGCTGATGGCAGTGGACGAGGGCCCGCCCGGTGAAGTCCTCGAAGCGGACGCGCAAGGTCACCGAGCCTCCCCGCCTGATGCCGATGGTGTCCTGCCACACCGGTGTGCCGAGGGCGCGGCCGTCGACGGCGGTCACCAGGAAGTGGTTGGTGTGCAGGTGGAACGGGTGGACGGGGTGGCCGTTCGAGGTGTTGCGCAGGGTCCATTCCTCCGTGTCGCCGAGCCGGAGGGTGTGGTTGACGTGGTCCGGATCGAACCGGCCGTACGTCGGATCCGTCGGATCGGCCGGGTCACGGGTCGGCGGCGTCGCACCGTCGCCGGTGATGCGGAACGCGTGCGGAAAGGGCTGGCCGGGAAAGGCGTTCCTGTCGCTGTGGAAGGTCAGGGAGCGGCGACGGATCACCGTACCCGGGTCGATGTACGGGGTGGGTCCCGGCAGCTCCGTGGGCAGGTCCATCGGCGTGCCGGAGCCGGACCGCACGGTCATCGTCGCCAGCAGGACGTCGCCCGCCATAATCCGGTAGTCGCCCGGGCGCTGTGCCCTGATCATGACGTCGGCCCGGTTGCCCATCGCCAGGGTGACCCCGTCGTGCTCGACGGTCCGGGTGAGGGTGATGCCGTCCATGGCGATCTGGTGCAGGGAGTGACCCTCCACCCGGATCGGCAGGACGGTGAAGGCCGAGGCGTTGATCAGGCGCCAGCGCTGCACCTCGCCCTCGCGCAACTCGATCACCGGCCGGAAGAGACCGTTCACGACATACGTCGACTCGACCGAGTCCAGGTCGCCCTCGGCGTGCAGATCCGGCACCCGCCCGCCGGAGAGCTTGAGTTCGCCGATCGCCATCACGACGTCGCTCGCGGCCGCGATCTCCGGAACCTCGTCGATCGCGCCCTCCACGACGATCGCACCCAGCAGACCGCCGGACAGCTGCACGGCGGTCGACCCGTGCACGTGCGAGTGGTACCAGTACGTCCCGCCCTCGTGGCCGGAGGGGATCTCGATGCGGCTGCGGTAACTCGTGGCGGTCCGGCCGTCGGCCGGATCGTGGGGAGCGAACTCCCGGAAGACGTTGTCCGCCTCCCCGCTCGGCGACACGTGGAGTCCGTGGGTGTGCAGGTTCACCGTGTTGAACCGGTGCGGCACGTTGTGGTCGCTGTGGACGGCCTGATCGGCTTCGGGCGGCAGATCGTTGATGTGCTCGATGTCGAGCAGGTCGCCCGGACGTACGCGGAGCGTCGGCCCGATGGCTTCTCCGTTGTAGAGCCGCAGGTCGACGTCGCCGACCCCGGCGAGCGTGCGCCGGGCGAACGCGACCCGCAGCGTGGTCGACAGGACACCCTCCGCCGACGCGATCACCGGAGGCCGGCTGAACCGCGGCGCCGCCGACGCCGAGGCGCGGGGGGCCTGCAGTACGCCGGAGACCAGGGCGGGAGCTGCCGCCAGTAGCGCACGCCTGCTGATACCGCGTGATGGGTCCATGGAACTCACCCCTACTCGTGAACGGGCAAAGACCGTCCAGCGTGGCGAGCGGGCCACGGGTTCCGTCGGACGACACGTCCCGCGTCGCCCGGCTTCCTCCGATCGGCGCACCGGGTGGGGCCGGGCGGCGGGAGGCCTTTGCCGGTTCCCGGCCCCCGGGGCGGTCCCCTGTCCGGCGGCAGCGGCCTACCGTGCATCAGATCACGCCAATCGTGTTGATCATCACGCTGGGAGACCCCGTGATTGCTATTAGCGTTCGGACGTGACTTCCCATCAGATTCGAGACAACGCCTCCCGCCCGCCGCTCTCGCTCACCACTGACCTCACCCACGCGCTCTACGGTGGTCGCCTCGCCGAGACGCATGACCGCTGGCGGGGTCTGTTCGGCTCAGCCCCCTTCTCGTTCCGTGAAGGGCTGACCCGTGAGGAGCGCATAGCGCTCTCCTACGAGCGCCTTCGGCTGGTTCGTGCAGCTGTCCCCGGTCGAATGGAGCGGTTCGTGGCGGACGCCGCAGAGCTGTCCGCCCTCCACGAGTGGGCCGGGGTCGACCCGGGCATGGCCACCGTGAGCTCGATCCACTTCAACCTCTTTCTCGGGAGCTTGGTCGACCACGGCCGCACCGGCGACGATCTGGCCGAGTTCACCGATCGGATCGGGACGTTTCTGTGTACGGAGCTCGGTCACGGCAATGACGCCGCGAGATGTGAGACCACGGCGACGTTCGACCGGGCGTCGGGCGGGTTCGTCCTGGACACTCCGACGCCCGGGGCCGCGAAATTCATGCCCAACACGTCCTCGGCCGGCGGCGCGAAGGCCGCCGTCGTGGCCGCACGTCTGCTGGTCGACGGTACCGACCACGGGATCTTCCTCTTCCTGACCCCCCTGAGCGACGCCGACGGGGTCCACCTGCGGGGGATCGAGGTACGTGAGCTGCCCGAGACGGCCAGCGCCCCGGTCGATCACTGCGTCACGACGTTCCGCGGTGTGCGCCTGCCCTACGGAGCGATGCTCCAGGGCGACCACGGGCGTCTCACTCGCGAGGGGGTGTTCAGCAGCGCGGTGGGCAGTCCCCGGCGCCGGTATCTGCACTCCATCGGCCGGGTCACGATGGGGAAGCTGTGCATGTCCGGCTACAGCCTCGGCGCGACCCGCCACGCACTGGCCGTGACCATGCGGCTCTCCCACGACCGGGTCACGTCGTCGATGACCACCCGCGCGACGCAGCCCCTGATCGAGCATCGCAGTCACCACGCCCCCCTCCTGGACGCGGTGGCCACCACGTACGCGGCCACCCTGCTCCACCGGTCGGTGGTCACGCGGTGGACCCGTGCCGCGGCGGGTACGGACGAGGACCGCGGGGCGTGCGAGCGGGACATAGCCGTCGCCAAGACGTGGATCACCTGGGAGGCCCGCAGGACGATGACGGCCTGTCGGGAGAGGAGTGGCGCCCGCGGACTGTTCCTCGGCCACGGCATCGCCATGCAGCTCGCGGCCAACGAGGGAACCATCACCGCCGAGGGGGACAACCAGGTCGTCGCCGCCAAGGCCGGCGGGGAGATGGCCCTCGGAAGCATCGCCCTGAAGCCGCCGAGCGAGATCCCTCCCGGGGAGCGTTCGCTGACCGACCCCCAGTTCCAGCTGGACCTCCTGGCCGACGTCGAGCGCATCTGGCACGGCCGGGCGAGCGAAGAACGCCACCAGCCGGCCCCCTCGGCGTCGGCACGGTGGAACAACATCGTGGGCCCGGCTCTCACGCTGGTGGACGCCCACGTCCGACGGCGGGCCGGGGAGGAGATGCTCACGGCGGCCGCCCGGGCCGGCTCCGACCAGGGGCGGAAGCTGCTGCTGGACCTCTTCGGGCTGTTCGCGCTGCGCCAGGTCGCCGCGCACAGCGGGGACCTCCTGGCCGAGGAGAGGGTGACGGCCGATCAGGTCCGGAGCCTGTACAAGCTGACCGGGAAGCTCCTCGACGCCCTCGTGCCGCACTCCCTGTCCCTCGTCGAGGGCTTCGCCGTGCCCGACGCGCTCCTTGAGTCGACGTCCATGCTGAATCCGTAGCAGGGCCGGGGTGCCGGGTGCCGTCTCACGGTCTCCGTGGCGGACGGCACCCCCCGGCCGCCGTGGTGCGGAGCGCCGAGCCCTCCACCACCTTTGCATAAAAGTGCGCACCTGCGTATAGTCATGCCATCGATGAGGAGGATTCCGATGGTGGTACGTGCAGCGGTGGCAGGGGCGAGCGGATACGCCGGCGGTGAGCTGCTGCGCCTGCTGCTGGCCCACCCCGAGATCGAGATCGGCGCCCTGACCGGCCACTCCAACGCGGGGCAGACGCTCGGTGCACTCCAGCCGCACCTGCGGCCCCTCGCCGGCCGGGTGCTGGAACCGACCACCGCGGAGGTGCTCGCCGGGCACGACGTGGTCTTCCTCGCCCTGCCGCACGGGCAGTCCGCCGCCGTCGCCGAGCAGCTCGGGGACGAGGTCCTGGTCGTCGACATGGGGGCCGACTTCCGGCTCAAGGACGCCGGGGACTGGGAGAAATTCTACGGTTCGCCGCACGCCGGCACGTGGCCCTACGGCCTCCCCGAGCTGCCAGGCGCGCGCGCCGCGCTCGCCGGGTCCAAGCGGATCGCCGTCCCCGGCTGCTACCCGACCGCCGTCTCCCTCGCGCTCTTCCCGGCGTACGCCGCCGGGCTCGCCGAACCCGAGGCCGTCGTCGTCGCCGCGTCCGGCACCTCCGGCGCGGGCAAGGCGGCCAAGCCGCACCTCCTCGGCTCCGAGGTGATGGGGAACATGACCCCGTACGGCGTCGGTGGCGGGCACCGGCACACCCCGGAGATCACCCAGAACCTCGACGCCGTCGCCGGGGAACGCGTCTCCGTCTCCTTCACCCCGACCCTCGCCCCCATGCCCCGCGGCATCCTCGCCACCTGCAGCGCCAAGGCGAAGCCGGGCGTGGACGCGGAGGCGCTCCGCGCCGCCTACGAGAAGGCGTACGCGGACGAGCCGTTCGTCGAGCTCCTCCCCGAGGGACAGTGGCCCGCCACCGCGTCCGTGTACGGCTCCAACGCCGTCCAGATCCAGGTGGCGTACGACCCCGCCGCCGGACGGATCATCGTGATCAGCGCCATCGACAACCTCGCCAAGGGCACCGCCGGGGGTGCCCTGCAGAGCACGAACATCGCCCTCGGGCTGCCCGAGGACACCGGTCTGACCACGGTCGGCGTGGCCCCCTGACCGGCGTGCGCCCGGCCGCACCCACCCCGGGCGCCGGGCGTACGGACGCCGGACCCCGGACCACCACGGAAACCGCCCCAGCGCCGCACCGCGCGGGCGGAGAAGCGAACGAGGAGATGCAGTGAGCGTCACGGCAGCACAAGGATTCTCGGCGGCGGGCATCGCCGCCGGGATCAAGGAGAGCGGCAACCCGGACCTGGCCCTCGTGGTCAACCTCGGGCCGCGCCGGGCCGCCGCGGGAGTCTTCACCTCCAACCGCGTCAAGGCCGCACCCGTCCTCTGGTCCCAGCAGGTCCTCAAGGGCGGCGAGGTCTCCGCCGTCGTCCTCAACTCCGGTGGCGCCAACGCCTGTACGGGCCCCAAGGGCTTCCAGGACACGCACGCCACCGCCGAAAAGGCCGCCGAGGTCCTCGAAGGCCACAGCGCCGGCGAGATCGCCGTCTGTTCCACCGGGCTCATCGGCACGCTGCTCCCCATGGAGAAGCTGCTCGACGGCATCGACAAGGCCGCGGCCGCGCTCAGCACGGAAGGCGGCACGGACGCTGCCATCGCCATCAAGACCACCGACACCGTCCACAAGACCGCCGTCGCCGCGGGCGAGGGCTGGACCGTCGGCGGCATGGCCAAGGGCGCGGGCATGCTCGCCCCGGGCCTCGCCACCATGCTCGTGGTCCTCACCACCGACGCCGACGTGGAGGCGCCCGCGCTGGACGCCGCCCTGCGCGACGCCACCCGCACCACCTTCGACCGGGTCGACTCGGACGGCTGCATGTCGACCAACGACACCGTGCTGCTCCTCGCCTCCGGCGCCAGCGGCATCACCCCGGACCAGGACGCGTTCGCCGCGGCCGTTCGGACCGTCTGCGGCGACCTGGCCCGGCAGCTCATCGGCGACGCCGAGGGCGCCTCCAAGGACATCCGGATCGAGGTCGTGGGAGCCGCGACCGAGGACGACGCCGTCGAGGTGGGCCGCTCCATCGCCCGCAACAACCTCCTCAAGTGCGCCATCCACGGCGAGGACCCCAACTGGGGCCGCGTGCTCTCCGCGATCGGCACCACCCGGGCCGCCTTCGACCCCGACCGGCTGAACGTCGCCATCAACGACGTCTGGGTCTGCAGGGACGGCAGCGTCGGCGACGACCGCGACCTTGTCGACATGCGGTACCGCGAGGTCAGGATCACCGCCGACCTCTCCGTCGGCACCGAGTCGGCCGTCATCTGGGCGAACGACCTCACCGCCGAGTACGTCCACGAGAACAGCGCGTACAGCTCATGAGCGACGCGAAGAGCACGAACACCGAGAAGAGCACGGCGCGGAAGCACACCGCCCTCCCGAAAGCGCAGATCCTCATCGAAGCGCTGCCCTGGCTCACCCGTCACAACGGCCGGACCGTCGTCATCAAGTTCGGTGGCAACGCCATGGTCGACGAGGACCTGAAGGCCGCGTTCGCCCAGGACGTCGTCTTCCTGCGGCAGGCCGGTCTCAAGCCCGTCGTCGTGCACGGCGGCGGCCCGCAGATCAACGCCCAGCTCGACAAGCAGGGCCTGGTCAGCGAGTTCAAGGCCGGACTGCGGGTCACCACGCCCGAGGCGATGGACGTCGTGCGGATGGTGCTGGCCGGACAGGTGCAGCGCGAGCTCGTCGGCCTGCTCAACCAGCACGGACCGCTCGCCGTCGGCATGACCGGCGAGGACGCCCGCACCATGACCGCTGTCCAGCACCGCCCGACCATCGACGGCGAGATCATCGACATCGGCCGGGTCGGCGAGATCACCGAGATCGACACCGGGGCCATCGAGGCCCTGCTGGCGGACGGCCGCATCCCGGTCATCTCCTCGATCGCGCGTTCCGCCGACGACAACCACGTCTACAACGTCAACGCCGACACCGCAGCCGCCGCCCTGGCCGCCGCGCTGAACGCCGAGACGCTGATGGTCCTCACCGACGTCGAGGGGCTGTACGAGGACTGGCCGCACAGCGACGACGTGATCAGCCGCATCACCGCGACCGAGCTGGAGAAGCTCCTGCCGGAGCTGTCCAGCGGCATGGTCCCGAAGATGCAGGGCTGCCTGTACGCCGTGCGCAACGGCGTCGAGACCGCCAGGGTCATCGACGGGCGCGTCCAGCACGCGATCCTGCTGGAGATCTTCACGGACGAAGGAGTCGGCACGATGGTCGTGCCCGACACGGAGGGGGAGTCATGACGAACGCGGAACTCGTACAGCGCTGGAACCACGCGCTGACGGACAACTACGGCACCCCGCAGATCCCCCTCGTCCGGGGCGAGGGCGCCCGCGTCTGGGACGCCGACGGCAAGGAGTACCTCGACTTCGTCGGCGGTATCGCGGTGAACGCGCTGGGCCACGCCCACCCCGCGATCGTCGAGGCCGTCTCCACGCAGATCGCGTCCCTCGGGCACGTCTCCAACCTCTTCATCGCCGAACCGCCGGTCGCGCTCGCCGAGCGGCTGATCCACCTCTTCGGCCGGAACGGGCGGGTCTACTTCGCCAACTCCGGCGCCGAAGCCAACGAAGCCGCCTTCAAGATCGGCCGGCTCACCGGCCGGACCGGCATGGTGGCCACCACCGGCGGCTTCCACGGCCGGACCATGGGCGCGCTCGCCCTCACCGGGCAGCCCAAGAAGCGGGACCCGTTCCTGCCGCTGCCCGCCGAGGTCACCCATGTGCCCTACGGCGACGTCGAGGCCCTCCGGGCCGCCGTCACCACCGACACCGCGCTCGTGATCATCGAGCCCGTCCAGGGCGAGAACGGCGTGGTCGTCCCGCCCAAGGGCTACCTCACCGCAGCCCGCGAGATCACCCGGGCCACCGGCACGCTGCTCGTCCTCGACGAGGTACAGACGGGCATCGGCCGGTGCGGCACCTGGTTCGAGTACCAGGCCCACGAGGACGTCGAGCCCGACATCGTCACCCTCGCCAAGGGCATCGGCGGCGGACTGCCGCTCGGCGTGACCGTCGCCTTCGGCGCCGCGGCCGACCTGTTCGAGCCGGGCCACCACGGCACCACCTTCGGCGGCAACCCGATCGCCTGCGCGGCGGGCCTCGCCGTGCTGGACACCCTGGCGGCGGACGGCGCGCTCGACAACGTGAAGCGGCTCGGCGAGCGCATCCGGGACGAGGTCGAGGGGTTCGGACACCCCCTCGTCTCCCACGTCCGCGGCTCCGGCCTGCTGCTGGGTATCGTGCTCACGGGACCCCACGCGCCGCAGGTGCAGCAGGCGGCCCAGGAGGCGGGACTGCTGGTCAACGCCCCCGCACCCGATGTCGTACGGCTGATGCCGCCGCTGATCATCGGCGACGCGGAGGTGGACGCCTTCCTGGCCGTGCTGCGGGGCGCCCTGGACGCGGTGGACCCGGGCGAGGGCGACGGAGAACCCGGAGCATGAGCACCCGGAGAATGAGGCGACGACGATGACCGAGGCGCAGGACACCGACCACGGGGGCCCTGCCGTGCCGCAGACCCGCACGGCACGCCACCGTCGGATCGTGGACATCCTGAACCGGCAGCCGGTGCGCTCGCAGAGCCAGCTGGCCAAGCTGCTCGCCGACGACGGACTGAGCGTCACCCAGGCGACACTCTCCCGCGACCTCGACGAGCTGGGCGCGGTCAAGATCCGCAACACCGGCGGGGAGCTCATCTACGCGGTGCCGAGCGAGGGCGGATTCCGTACCCCGCAGGCACCGCTGGGCGGTTCCGCCAAGGAGGAGCGGATGCGGCGCCTCTCTTCGGAGCTGCTCATCTCCGCGGAGGCCTCGGCCAATCTCGTCGTCCTGCGCACGCCCCCGGGCGCCGCGCAGTTCCTCGCCTCGGCCATCGACCAGGCCGAACTCCACGACGTCCTCGGCACGATCGCCGGGGACGACACGCTGATGCTGATCAGCCGTGACGCGGCCGGAGGCCAGGCGCTCGCCGACCACCTGCTGCGGCTGGCGCAGAACGAACGCTGACGCGCACAGCGCCCCGCGCGCCCGAGCCCGGTCCGTCACTCGCGGACCGGGCTCGTCGGCATCGCGGGGGCGTCAGTAGCCGGTGACCGCCAGCGCCCCGCCGGAGGTGCCGATGGCGACGTGCGGGTGCGCGGCCGGGTCGGCCCACGCCAGGATGCGGTCCATCGCCCCGGCCGGCACCGAGACGCAGCCGGCCGTCGCCCCTTCGCCGTCGACGTGCAGGAAAATGCCCGCGCCCCGGCCCCGTACCGGCTTCGCGTAGTTGAAGCCGATCACCAGCGCCCGCGCGTACTGCGTCGTGTACGTGACCAGGTGCTCCGCCTCCGAGGCCCGGCAGTCCGACGGCAGCGGCTCCACCCACCGGTTGTACTCGCGCGCCTGGTTGTCCTGGCACCACCACGAACCGCCCGTCACCCGGCGGTACGGATACGCCGTACCGGCCGGAGCCGCCCGGACACCGAAGGCGTACGGAAGGTCGTACAGGCCCGTCGGCGTGGTGTTCGAGCCCTGCCGTCGGGTACGCCCCTCGGCCAGGCCCGCCGCCCCGAACCGGGCCGGCGCGGACCCCGCCTCCTTCCATCGCCCCCGCCGCAGCTCCCACCAGGTGACCGTGCCGGTGGTGGATCCCGCCGCCGGGGCCTCGGCGACGATCAGCTGCCGGCCGCCGCCCGTGTCGGCCAGCCGCTCGGGCACCGTCCGGCGGGCAGCGACGGGCGGGCCCGCCGCGACGGACCCCGTCAGGGCCAGCAGGACGGACAGGGTCACCAGGGATCCGCGCATGCTCCGGACCGTACGGGCGGCGGGGGCACGGCTCCACCGGGGTGCTCCGTACGGTCCAGGGAAGCGTCCGGGGGGTAGTCCTGGCGAGCGTCTGTCAGGGTGCGGCCGGGGCGGACATCGGCGGCAGCGGAAGCGGCAGGCCGGGCAGGCCGTCGATGCTGGTCGCGATGCCGGGCTTCTTCTCGACGTACGCGCCGAGGCTCCCGCCGTCCTCGCGGGCGAACCGGACCGCGTGCAGGGGCCGGTCCCCGCCCGTACGCGAGGAACGGCACCGCGAACCCGCAGGTGTCACGGAATGAGGAGTGGCTGCTCCTCGATGGACGCGCGCAGCCGTCCGTCCCTGCGTTCGTAGGTCAATCCCGTGTGCGGATCATCTGCCGTCAGGAGGCTCCAGGGCTGCCCGTCAGAAGGCTCCGAGCCCGCTGCTTTTCGGCCACCGGAGGCCTCCTCCCTCGACTCAGGCGGGCGGCAGCGGCTCGTACCGGGCGCGCTGCGCCTCGTGGGCGACCTCCGGGTCCTCGTCCTCCTCCATCCCCGCCAGCACCCGCTTGCGCAGGCCGAGGCCGTGCGCGCCGAGGAGCCGGAGGCCGGCCCGGCGGACGTGCGCGGGGCGGGCGGGGGCCACCAGTGCGGCCAGCCACTCCTCCGGCACGAACAGGACGTACGGCGTCAGCGCCTTGCGGGCGGTGCGCACCACCGGCGGATGGGGGTCGTCCATGGCGGCCATCAGTTCCTCGGGGGAGACCTCGTCCAGCATGCGCAGCCCGGCCAGCGCCGCCGCGCGCACCCGGCCCTCCGGATGGAGCGTCAGAGGCCGCAGCAGATCGCCGGCGTCCGCCGCCCCGGACTCGGCCAGCCCGAACACCGCGCCCGGCGGCAGGCCGGGCGTGGCCGGATGTGCGCACCGCTCCCGGTAGAACGCCCACGGGTCCGCGCCCTCCAGCCTCAGCACCAGCCGGGCGGCCGAGCGCACCCGGGCCGAAGGATCGGCGAGACGGCCGTACGCCTCCGGCCCGCGGCCCGCCCGGTGCAGCGCGGCCACCGCCGAGGACCGGGTCGCCGCCGACGACGCGGAGAGCAGCGGATCGAGAAGGCGGTCCGGATCGCCGGGGGAGACCCGCGCGAGGAGAGCGTCGGTGCAGAGCCGGCGGACGGCCCGGTCCCCGGCGGTGAGGACCAGCTCGGTGAGCCGGGCGGTCGGCAGGAGGCCTCGGTCCAGGCAGAGCCCGGTGCCGAGCAGCCGGGCCCCCGGGCGGGGGCTCGCCAGCAACCGGCCGGGCAGCGAGGGCGGAAGCGTCCGAGCGGCGGCGAGGACCAGTGCGAGACCGGGTCCACCGTGCGGGCGGAGCGTCAGCCGTACGGCCAGCGGGACCAGTTCCGCCGCCCGACCCGCGGCCCCCGGCCCGTCCAGGGCCGCGCCGAGGGTGCGGCGGGCCCGCTCCCTTACCGGGGCCCGGCCGTCCGCGCACCGGAGGAGCAGCAGCGGGAGCAGGACGGGGCGCCCGGCGGCGAACGGCAGGGCGGCCTCGCGCACCTGCCACCGGTGGTGGCAGAGGGCCAGGGCGGTCTCCGGCTCGGACGGCGGGAAGACCGACCAGGTCACGTCCCGGGCATGCTCGTCCCAGTCGGGGGCGAGGGGGCGGCCCGGGACTCCGGAGCCACCGGTGCCGAGGGGCGCGGAGGAGGCGCCGGGCGGTGCGGCGGCGGAAGGGGCGCCGGGCGTCGTGGTCGCGGAAGGGGCGCCGGGCGGTGTGCTCGCCGGGCGGGCGCCGGGCGGCGCGTTCGCGCCTTCCCGCGCGGTCGTCGCGCGGATCCGCCGGTCGAGATCGGTCCAGGCCTCGGGATCGGCCGTGTCCACGGCGGTGACCAGGGGTTTGCCCAGCAGCAGGCGCTCGTGCGGCGCGAGGCCGCGCGCGGGGGACGGGTGGATCGGCTTCCGCATGGGCGCAGCCTATGGGCAGCCCGGACACGGGCCGCTCGGGCCCCGGGAGGCGTACGGCGGGGCAGCCCCCGGGGCTACGCGTGAGGAGCTCGGCCGGGTCCGGGGCCAGGCCACATCGGCTGACGGACCCGGTCGCGTCGGCTCCGCCCGTCGCGGCCGGTCCCTCCGCGCAATGCACGCAAAGAGCCGGACATCCCACTTGATCAACGCGTGGCCGGATAGCGACGGCGACCACCGGGGCTCTGTTGACGGAGCCTCCTCCGCCCATATCGTTGCCCCGGGCATCTAGTTCCGTGTCCTGGGCATCTTGTGCCGGGCCCGGGCACCAAGTTCCTCGATGGATTCCGTCCGACGTCCTTCTGCCGAGGAGGCAGGCATGACCGAGACCGTGACCACGACGACGCCGACCCCCCACCCCGAATACCCGATGGCCAGGGCGTCCGGCTGCCCGTTCGACCCGCCGCCCGCGCTGCGGGAACAGCGGGGCGGCGAGCCCGTCCAGCGGGTGCGCCTGTGGGACGGCAGCCGGCCCTGGCTGATCACCCGGCACGACCAGGTGCGCGCCCTGCTCGGCGATCCGCGCATCAGTGCCGACCCCACCCGGCCCGGGTATCCCCACCGTGACGCCGGGGCGAAAGCCCGGGCTCATACCCGCCAGACCTTCATCACCATGGACGACCCCGACCACGCCCGCCTGCGCCGGATGGTGACGGCCCCCTTCGCGATCAGGAAGGTGGAGGCGATGCGGCCGGCGATCCAGACGATCGTCGACGACCTGATCGACACCATGCTGGCCGCCCCGGGGCCCGTCGACCTCGTCGAAGCGTTCGCGCTGCCCCTGCCCAGCCTGGTGATCTGCGAACTGCTGGGAGTGCCCTACGAGAAGCACGACTTCTTCCAGAAGCACACCAAGGTCCTGGTCCGCCGCAACGGTGATCCCGAGGAGGTGATCGCCGCCTCGGAGGCCCTCATCGGCTACCTCGAGGACCTGCTGGCCGACAAACTGGCCGAGCCGGGCGACGACATCCTGTCCGACCTGGCCATCAAGCGCGTGGCCACCGGGGAGCTGACGCGGCGCGAGGCCGCCGAGATGGGCTCGCTCCTGCTCGCCGCGGGCCACGAGACCACCGCGAACATGATCGCGCTGGGCACGGTCGCCCTCCTGCAGCACCCGGACCAGCTCGCCCTGCTCCGCGACAGCGACGATCCCAAGCGGGTCGCCGCGGCGGTGGAGGAGCTGCTGCGCTACCTCACCATCGTCCACTTCGGCCGCCTGCGCGTGGCGCTGGAGGACATCGAGATCGGCGGCGTCACCCTCCGCGCCGGAGACGGCGTCATCTGCGCCGCCGACATCGCCAACCGCGATCCCGAACTCTTCCCCGACCCCGACCGGCTCGACATCACCCGCGACGCCCGCCGCCACGTCGCCTTCGGGTTCGGCGTCCACCAGTGCCTCGGCCAGCCGCTGGCCCGCGTGGAACTCCAGGTCGTCTACAGCACCCTCTACCGGCGCATCCCCACCCTGGCCCTGGCCACCGGAGTCGATCAGCTCCGCTTCAAGCACGACGGCGTCATCTACGGCGTCTACGAACTGCCCGTCACTTGGTAGTACCGACCACAGAATCGAGAAGCGCATGCGCGTCAAAGTCGACCAGCCCAGGTGCGTCGCCTCCGGGCAGTGCGTCCTGGCGGCCCCGGACGTCTTCGACCAGGACGACGACGGCATCGTCCAGGTCCTCGTCGAACGGCCCGAGGCCGCGTACCACGAGGACGTGAGGGAGTCCGTGGCCGTCTGCCCGGCCGCCGCGATCCGGCTGGAGGAAGAGGAGTGACGTCGGCGCCACCGCGCCGCATCGTGGTGGTGGGCGCTTCGGCGGCAGGACTGTCGGCCGCCGAAACCCTGCGGCGCGAGGGGTTCGACGGCTCCCTCACGCTCGTGGGCGAGGAAGCCCACCCTCCCTACGACCGGCCGCCGTTGTCGAAGCAGATCCTCACCGGAGCCTGGCAGGCCGACCGCCTGCGGCTGCGCCGGCCCGAGGACCTGGACGCCCTCCGACTCGACCTGCGGCTCGGGGTGCGCGCCGTCGCCCTCTCCCCGGCCGCACGGACGGTGACCCTCGCCGACGGCACCGAGCTCCCCTACGACCACCTGGTCGTCGCCACCGGGGTCCGGCCCCGCCGCCTGCCGGAGTGCGGCACACCGGGCGTCCACGTCCTGCGCGACCTGGGGGACGCCCTGGCGCTCCGTGACCGCCTGAGGTCCGGCGGCCGACTGGTGGTGGTGGGCGCCGGGTTCCTGGGAACGGAAGCGGCCGCCGCCGCCCGTTCCCTCGGCGCCGCCGTCACCCTCGTCGAGCCGGCCGACGTCCCGCTCGCCCCTGTCCTCGGCCGGCGCCTGGGCGCCCACCTTGCCCGGATCCACCGCGACCACGGCGTGGACCTGAGGACCGGCACGAAGGTCACCGGGATCAGGACGGCCGGGGGCCGGGCCACGGGGGTGCGCCTGTCCGACGGGACGGAGGCCGGGGCGGACGACGTACTCGTCGCCATCGGCTCCCGGCCCAACACCGAGTGGCTCGCCGGCAGCGGTCTCGACCTGGCCGACGGGGTGGGATGCGACGAGTACTGCGCCGCCGCGCCCGGCATCCACGCCGCGGGTGACGTGGCCCGGTGGCGCAACCCGCTCTTCGGCACCGCCATGCGGATCGAGCACCGAACGAACGCCGCCGAGCAGGGCATGGCCGCGGCCCGCAACCTGCTGGACCCCGGCCGCTCCCGACCGTTCGCACCCGTCCCCTCCTTCTGGTCCGACCAGTACGGGACGAGGTTCCAGGCCTACGGGCACCTCCGCGGCCACGACGAGGCCCGTGTCGTCGACGGGGACATGGCAGGCGGCCCCTTCGTCGTCGCCTACCGCACCGGCCGCTTCCTGACCGGGGTGGTGGCGGTGGGCACGCCCCCGAAGGTGCTGCGCCCGTGGCGGGCCGCGATCGCGGCCCGTACCCCCTGGCGGGCGTGGGCCGTTGAACCAGCGCCTGCCGCCTGAGGCGTCCCGCACCCCCACCACCGAGGTGAGCACCCGCCACCAGCCGCGTTGACAAAACATACGGAGGATTGCATAGTTATGCCAACGGTGGGCGCACCGCGGAGGATCTCCATCCTTCTCCGCGAAGACCGCCGCCCGGCGTGACCCCGCCCCGACAGCGCGCCACGCCCGCACCACGCGTACGAAACCGGCCTCCCCGATCCTCCGCGGCGGGGAGGCGGTCGCACATCCACCCCCTTGTTCTTCGAGGAGCACGCAGTGAGCAACGCCAACGCCAACAGCGACGTACGCCTCTGGGGCGGCCGTTTCGCCGACGGACCGGCCGAGGCGCTGGCCAAGCTGTCCGCCTCGGTCCACTTCGACTGGCGGCTGGCGCCCTACGACATCGCCGGATCCCGTGCCCACGCGCGCGTCCTGAACAAGGCCGGCCTGCTCACCGACGACGAGCTCACCCGCATGACCGGCGGGCTCGACCAGCTCGAAGCCGACGTCACCGACGGCTCGTTCACCGGCACCGTCGCCGACGAGGACGTCCACACCGCGCTGGAGCGCGGCCTGCTGGAGCGCGTCGGCAAGGACCTCGGCGGCAAGCTCCGCGCCGGCCGGTCCCGCAACGACCAGGTCGCCACGCTCTTCCGGATGTACCTGCGCGACCACGCCCGGATCATCGGCGGACTCATCGCCGAGCTCCAGGACGCACTGGTCGGCCTCGCCGAGGCCCACCCGGACGTCGCCATGCCCGGCCGCACCCACCTCCAGCACGCCCAGCCGGTGCTCTTCGCCCACCACGTCCTCGCCCACGTACAGGCCTTCTCCCGGGACGCCGAGCGGCTGCGCCAGTGGGACGAGCGGACGGCCGTCTCGCCGTACGGCTCCGGCGCGCTGGCCGGTTCATCCCTCGGGCTCGACCCGGAGGCGGTCGCCGCCGACCTCGGCTTCGAGCGCGGCTCCGTCGCCAACTCCATCGACGGCACCGCCTCGCGCGACTTCGTCGCCGAGTTCGCGTTCATCACCGCGATGACCGGGATCAACCTCTCCCGGATCGCCGAGGAGATCATCATCTGGAACACGAAGGAGTTCTCCTTCGTCACCCTGCACGACGCGTTCTCCACCGGCTCCTCGATCATGCCGCAGAAGAAGAACCCGGACATCGCGGAGCTGGCGCGCGGCAAGTCGGGGCGGCTCATCGGCAACCTGACCGGTCTGCTGGCGACCCTCAAGGCCCTCCCGCTCGCGTACAACCGCGACCTGCAGGAGGACAAGGAGCCCGTCTTCGACTCCTGCGACCAGCTGGAGGTCCTGCTCCCCGCCTTCACCGGCATGATGGCCACGCTCACCGTCAACCGGGAGCGCATGGAGGAGCTGGCTCCGGCGGGCTTCTCGCTCGCCACCGACATCGCCGAGTGGCTGGTCAAGCAGGGCGTGCCGTTCCGGGTCGCGCACGAGGTCGCCGGCGCGTGCGTCAAGGAGTGCGAGCACCACGGCATCGAGCTCGACGAGCTGACCGACGAGCAGTTCGCGAAGATCTCCGAGCACCTCACGCCCGAGGTCCGCACCGTCCTCGACGTGCCCGGCGCGCTCGCCTCGCGCAACGGCCGCGGCGGCACGGCCCCGTCCGCCGTCGCGGTCCAGCTCGCCGAGATCAAGCAGGACCTCGCGGTCCAGCACGCCTGGGCGACCGCCCGTAAGTAACCGTCCGCCGTCCGGACCGGGCCCCCCGGTCCGGACGCGTGGTCGCGGGCCGGCCCCGGGTGGCCCGGCGGGTCCCGGGTGAGGCAAGAGGTGTACGAACGACGCCGCGGGCTACGTTGACGGGTACGGGCGAGAACCGCCCCGCAAGCACCGCCTTCGCATAGCACCGCCCCCGGACCACGAGGAGCCCGCGATGCCGTTCGACCGCCTGACCGCGGCCACCGCCTCGACCGCCCACATCGGGCTCGGCCTGGCCGCCGTCGGCAGGCCCGGCTACATCAACCTCCACCGCGACCTCGACCTGCCCGAGGACCGCACCCCCGACGCCCTGCGCGACCGCACCCACGAACTCCTGGACGCGGCCTACGCCCAAGGTGTCCGCTACATCGACGTGGCCCGCTCCTACGGCCGCTCCGAGGCGTTCCTCGCCGAGTGGCTGACCGCCCGCCCCGCCCTCGACGACGTGGTGGTCGGCAGCAAATGGGGTTACACCTACACCGCCGACTGGTCCGTCGAGGCCGAGGCCCACGAGGTCAAGGACCACGGGGTGGCCACCTTCGACCGCCAGCGCGCCGAGACCCGCGCCCTGCTGGGCGACCGGCTCGATCTCTACCAGATCCACTCGGTGACCGCCGACAGCCCGGCCCTCACCGACAAGGAACTCCACGCCCGGCTCGCCGACCTGGCCGCCGAGGGTGTCACGATCGGCCTCTCCACGAGCGGCCCCGGCCAGCGGGACGCCATCCTGGCGGCTCTCGCCGTCACGGTCGACGGCGAACCTCTCTTCCGTACCGTCCAGGCCACCTTCAACGCGCTGGAGACCTCGGCGGGGCCGGCGCTCGCCGAGGCCCACGAAGCCGGACTCGCGGTGATCGTCAAGGAGGGCATGGCGAACGGGCGGCTGGCCGGTACGCAGGCCCCGGCGCTGATCCGCGAGATCGCCCTCGACCGGGAACTCGGCAGCGACGCGGTGGCCCTCGCCCATGTGCTCCACCAGCCCTGGGCCGGGGTCGTCCTCTCCGGCGCGGCCACGGTCGGCCAGCTCTCCGGCAACCTGCACGCCGTCACGCTCGACCTCGACGAGGAGGAGCGCGCCCGGTTCGGCAGCCTGGTGGAGGACCCGGAGGCGTACTGGCGGTACCGGGCTTCCCTCCCCTGGAGCTGACGGCCGCCCTCAGGCCGCCCAGGCGGCCAGCGCGTCGAAGTCCCGGCGCTCCAGGCCGACGGCCGGATCGATCCGCCGCAGCAGCGCCGGGCCGGGGTGGTGGGCCGCCACCCACCCCCGGTCCCGCTCGCCGACCTCGTCGTCGATCCAGGCGAACGGCCGCCCGGCCGCGTACGCCACGACGTACGGCGTCTTCCAGAAGACCCCGTCGCCCGTGGTCCCGCCCACCACCGGCCAGTCGACGAACGGCAGGGGCGGCAGCCCCAGTGGCGGCCCGACCCACACGTTGGCCTCGTCCTTCCAGGTGGTCGCCCAGACCAGTTCGTACCGGGCGGCCAGCGCGAGCAGCTCGCCGCCGTGCGCCGGGTTGATCAGCACCGGCAGACCCTGCCCCGTCTCCCACCCCGTCGGCCGCATCCGCAGACGCCGGTACCCCTCCGGGTTCCGGGGCCTGGACAGCGCCAGGTACGGGTTGAGCGGACCGTCGATGTCGATCAGCAGCAGAGGCTTGGTGACCATGCCCCCATGCTGCCGCCCGGCGGCCCGGAGCGGTGACGAAACACGGCCGTCGGGTCCCGCGGCAGGCTGCCGCCCCCGCCGGTCCGCCGCACGGCCCGGCGGACCGTATCCGGCGCGCACATGCCGTCCGGGGGATCGTCGTATGTCGCCGCGCTCGGCTCTCCGACGTCGTCCTTCTTGCCGGTCACGCCGGGACCGTACCGCCGGGTGGCCCGCCGCGCCCGCACATGTCCGCGGGCGTCCGGGTACGCGAAGGGCCCCGGGGGAGAGAAGCTCCCCCGGGGCCCTTGAAGTCCCTACCGCTACGCGGCCTTCGCCTTCGTCGCGTACATGTCCACGTACTCCTGGCCCGAGAGGCGCATGACCTCGGACATCACCGAGTCCGTCACCGCGCGCAGCACATAGCGGTCGCGGTCCATGCCCTCGTACCGGGAGAACTCCATCGGCTCGCCGAAACGGACCGTCACCTTGCCGGGACGCGGGATCCCTGCGCCGCCCGGCTGGAGCTTGTCGGTGCCGATCATCGCGAACGGGACCACCGGCGCGCCCGTCATCAGGGTGAGGCGCGCGATGCCCGTACGGCCGCGGTAGAGCCGTCCGTCGGGGGAGCGGGTGCCCTCCGGGTAGATGGCGAAGGCGCCGCCCTCGTCCAGCACCCGGCGCCCCGTCATCAGCGCGGCGACGCCGCCCCGGCCACCGTCGCGGTCCACCGGGATCATGCCGCTGCCGGTGAAGAACCAGGCCATCATGCGGCCCTTGATGCCCTTGCCGGTGACGTACTCGTCCTTACCGATGTAGTAGACCGGCCGGTCGCAGCAGATCGGCATGATCAGCGAGTCGATGAAGGTGAGGTGGTTGCCCGCGAGGATCACCGGACCGTCTCCGGGGATGTTCTCGGCCCCCTCGATCTGCGGCCGGAACATCAGGCGCAGGATCGGTCCGAGCACTGCCTTGATGACCGTGAGTCGGGACAACGGTTCCTCCGGTGTCGTGGCCGGGCCGGCCGGGGCGGTGACGCGATGGTCTGTGCAGGTGAGGACGATACTCGCGGCGACCCGCCGACCGCACATCGGGTTCACGCACTGGATACGCAGTGTTGACATGTGTTCGCCGTGCGTTGGCCCGCACGCCGTCCCCGGTACGGCACCGCCGCCTACGCTCGGGGCCGCGCCGGAGCCCGGTGCCGCCGCCGAACATCACCTGCGAGGAGCGTCCATGACAGAGCGTACGCGCAAGAGCCCCGGCCGCCGGGCCCTGCTCGGAGCCGCGGTGCTCGGAACGACCGCTGTCGGCCTGCCGGCCGCCGGTACCGCCACGGCCGCCGACCGCAGCCGTGACGACGACACGCGCCAGGACGCCGGGCGCGCGGGCGAGGGCCACGGCGCCGGACGCTCGCTGCGCGACCTGCCCGTCCCCACCGTCGTCGGCCACCGGGGCGCCAGCGGCTACCGGCCCGAGCACACCCTCGGCTCCTACCGGCTCGCCCTCGACCTCGGCGCGGACATCGTGGAGCAGGACGTCGTCCCGACCAAGGACGGCCACCTCGTCTGCCGCCACGAGAACGACATCAGCGGCACCACCGACGTCGCCTCCCACCCCGAGTTCGCGGGCCGCAGGACCACCAAGACGGTCGACGGGGTCGCGCTGACCGGCTGGTTCACCGAGGACTTCACCCTCGCCGAGCTGAAGACCCTGCGCGCCACCGAGCGCATCCCCGGCAACCGCCAGAAGAACACCCTCTACGACGGCCGCTGGGAGATCCCCACCTTCGAGGAGGTCCTGCGCTGGGCGGAAACCGAGGGCCGCAAGCGCGGCAAGCCGGTCTGGCTCTACACCGAGACCAAGCACCCCTCGTACTTCCGGGGCCTCGGACTCGCCCTGGAGGAGCCGCTCGCGAAACTGCTGCGCAGGTACGGACGCGACCGCGCCGACGCCGCCCTCATCCTCCAGTCCTTCGAGCCCGACTCCGTGCGGCGGCTCTCCCGGCTGGTCTCCACCCCGCGCATCGTGCTGCTCGCCGGCGCGAACTCCCGTCCCTGGGACTTCACCGAGGCGGGCGACCCGCGCACCGTCGCCGACCTCGTCACCCCGGCCGGACTGAAGTGGATCGCCTCCTTCGCCCAGGGCATCGGACCCACCCTCGACCTGGTCGTCCCGAGGGACTCCGCCGGCCGCCTCACCACCCCGACCGCCCTGGTCCGGGACGCCCACGCGCAGGGGCTGATCCTCCACCCGTACACGATGCGCAACGAGAACACGTTCCTGCCCACCGAGTTCCGCCGGGGCACCGACCCCAACGCCTACGGGGACGCCTTCGGGGCCTTCCGCGCGTACTTCGCCACGGGCATCGACGGAATCTTCTCCGACAACGCCGACACCGCGCTCCTCGCGGCGGCCGACGCCCGCCGCGCCTGACGGCCCCCACCGGGCCGGGCTGGTGCCGCCCCACCTGTTTACGGGGCCGCGTCAGCGCAGGGCCCGCCGTGCCCCGGTCGGGTGGGACTTCCCGCGTACGGCAACCAGCCGTGCGCGGAACGCGTTGAGCGGGCGTGACCCCCGCCGGCCACCGTGCCGTTACCCCTGCCGACCACCGTGCCGACCCTTCTGCCGCGGGCGCCGCCGACCGTGCCGACCACGGTCCGGCCGCTCCCACCGCGTACGCCGTCGTCGTGCTGACGGCCCTCCATCCGCTGGTCCGCGCAGAGGTGACGGCCGAGGCCCCGGCGGCCGGAACGGACCCTGCCGACCTCGAACAGACCGTCTGGCTCCGGCTGCTGGAGCGCCTCGCCTCAGGCGCCCCGCTGCCCGACCCCGCCCGCTGGGTGCGCGACACCGTACGCGCCGATGTCCGCCGGGCCCGGCGCGCCGCCCTGCGCGAACACCCGCACGCGGACGACGGACCCGACGCCGGACCGGCCGGCTGCCCCGAGCGCGCGACCCTCGGAGCCGACGAGCGCCGGGCGTTGCGCGCGGCCGTCGCCCGGCTGCCCGGCCGCTGCACCGGCCTGCTGACCGCGCTGCTCGACCCCGGCGACCGCACCTACCGCGAGATCGCGGGGGAGTTGGGTATGTCACAGGGGAGTCTGGGACCGATACGTTCCCGATGTCTGGGATGTCTCCGCATATTGCTCGTGACGGAGGTTGCCGCTCCCCGCGCACGGGGAAGGGTGCGTTAGACAACCGGCCTATCAGGTGAGCGAGAGGCATGCACACATGGGCATGAGCGTGATCATCTCGGCGGCGACCCCGGACGACGCCGAACAGCTCTTCAGGCTCCAGTACCTCTGTTTCCAGAGCGAGGCGGAGCTCTACGGGAACTACCGGATCGACCCGCTCGTCCAGACCCTGGAGTCCGTCCAGACCGAACTCGCCACCGACCTGGTCTTCGTGGCACGGCTCGGTGACGAGGTCGTCGGCGCGGTCCGGGGGTCCACCACGGACGACGGCGCCGGCCGGATCGCCAAACTCTGTGTCCACCCCCGGCTCCAAGGCCACGGCCTCGGCGCCCGGCTGCTGCGCGCCGCCGAGGCCGGTCTCGCGTCCGACCGCGCCGCCACCCGCTTCCGGCTGCACACCGGGCACCGCAGCGAGAGCAACCTGGCTCTCTACCGCCGCGCCGGATACACGCAGGTCGGCGCGGAGACGGGTGAGGACGGCGTACGCCTGATCCTGCTGGAGAAGGAAGCCCCGGCGGCCCGGGAGTACCTGGCGAGCGCGTAGCTTGCCGGCCGTCGACCGCCGAGAACGCGAAGTCCCGCCCGGACGCACGGTGCGGGGCGGGACCGCGCGCTCTCCTCGGGAGGCACGGCCCCGCAACGGAGCCTGTCTCAGGCCCGCTTGGCCCTGCGCAGCCAGAGCAGTCCGGTGATCGGGAGGATCACCGGGATGAAGACGTAGCCCATGCCGAAGTCCGACCAGACGGTGGCGTCGGCGAAGGCGGAGGGCTCCACCATCGTCCACGTACCGACGATCAGAACGCCCGTCAGTTCGGCGGCGCAGCAGACCAGGGCGGCCCGGCGGGCCTTCTCCCCGCCGCGCACCAGGGAGTACGTGATGAACCCGTACACCAGGGCGGCGACGGCCGACAGCGCGTACGCCAGCGGCGCCTTGCCGAAGTCCAGGATGATCTGGACGATCGCCCGGGAGGCGGCGGCGACCGTGAACACCCCGTAGAACCAGACGAGTACGCGTCCGGGGCCGGTCCCCAGGTCGAACGACGGCTTCTGCGCCGTCGCGCCGGCCGACGCCGGGGTCTCGGTGCGATCGGTGTCGGTCACGTCAGTTTCCCCAGATGTCGTAGAGCCGTACTTCGAGCACGGCCAGCACCACCGCGCCGGCGGCCACCGTCGCCGAGCCCCAGCGGGTCCGCTCGGTCAACGAGAGGAAACCGGCGGCGGGCACGGCCGCGAAGCAGCCGACGAGATAACAGATGAAGATCGTCATGCCCTGTTCCGGACGCTCGCCGCGCGCCAGCTGCACGATCCCCACCACCAGCTGGGCGAGCGCCAGCAGCGTGACGACCGCCATACCGATGAAGTGCCAGTCCTTGGTCGGCTGGTCCCGGTATGCGGCGAATCCGCACCAGGCGGCGAGGGCGAGCGCGGCCACGGCGAGCGTGACCGTCAGGGCGTCGAGCATGAGCCGAGGGTATTACGGCCGGCCCCGGTGTCCGCCCCCGGCCCCGGCTCCCCGCGGTCGTATACGAAGGAGGAGAGGCGGGGCCCCCGGCGGCCGGAGCGGCGAGCCCCGCGGCTTCCCCCGGCGGCCGGTGCACGGCCCTGCCGGGGCGGGGCCGTGGCGTCCGCCACAGGCGCCCGGGCCGGGCGAAGGCGCGGCCCCCGGCCGGCCGGGTCCGGTCCGGCCTCTCGTTTGCGCAGGTCAGCGAGGTGCGCGAGGAGGAGGTGGTAGCGGTACGCGGCGGAGCGTGGATCCCGTGCAGGAGCCCAGTATGCGGACGCACTGGTTCCGCCTTCTGTTACGTCTGTTTTACTTGGGGCATGACCACGACGAGCAGCCGCACCCTTGCGACCGAGGCGATCAGCACGCCCGGTGCTCGTTGTATGTGTCGAATGCGCGCCATCTGAGGGCCCCCGCCAGTGTCTCGCGCCCCGAAGCGAGAACCCGCCGACGCCGTCGCCTTCCGGTCGCCCGGGCAGGAACGCGTCGGCCCCGCACGGCCTCGACCGGCACCCCTGTGCCGCGACCGTGCCGAGACCCCGGCCGACGAGGGCCGGTGAGTCTCCCCCGGACGAATGCCCCGTGCCCGGCGCACAACCCCGCCGCGAGCACTCGACAGTGACGGAAACCCTGTGATCACCACTTCGGGCCTCACGAAGGTCTACCAGTCGCGCGACCGCGAGGTCACCGCGCTCGACGGAGTCGATCTGCACGTCCAGGAGGGCGAGGTCTTCGGCGTCATCGGCCAGAGCGGCGCCGGCAAGTCCTCCCTCATCCGCTGCGTCAACCTGCTGGAGCGCCCCACCTCCGGCACCGTGACGGTGGCCGGCCAGGACCTCACCGCCCTCGCCGGCCGGGGCCGCCGGGCGAGCAAGGAGCTGCGCGAGGCGCGCAGCCGTATCGGCATGGTCTTCCAGCACTTCAACCTGCTGGCCTCACGCACCGTCCAGGGCAACGTGGAACTTCCCCTGGAGATCCTCGGCGTGCCCGGCCGCGACCGCTCCCGCAAGGCCCTCGAACTGCTCGACCTGGTCGGCCTCGGCGACAAGGCGAAGGCATACCCCGGACAGCTCTCCGGCGGCCAGAAGCAGCGCGTCGGCATCGCCCGCGCCCTGGCCGGCGACCCGAAGGTGCTTCTCTCGGACGAGGCGACCTCGGCGCTGGACCCCGAGACCACCCGCTCCATCCTTCAGCTGCTGCGCGACCTCAACCAGCAGCTCGGCCTGACCGTGCTGCTCATCACCCACGAGATGGACGTCGTCAAGACGATCTGCGACTCCGCCGCGCTCATGCGCCGGGGCCGCGTGGTCGAGTCCGGCACGGTCGGTGAACTCCTCGCCACCCCCGGCTCCGAGCTGGCCGACGAGCTCTTCCCGGTC
Source organism: Streptomyces sp. NPDC008125 (assembly GCF_042957125.1). NCBI lineage: Bacteria > Bacillati > Actinomycetota > Actinomycetes > Kitasatosporales > Streptomycetaceae > Streptomyces > Streptomyces sp. NPDC008125. The sequence goes on along the minus strand of NZ_JBIBHR010000023.1, from coordinate 60,268 downwards.
GGCGGCGGCACCTCGGGCCCCGGCCGCACGGTCGTCGACGTCACCTTCCACGGCGAGGCCGCCGGCCGTCCGGTGATCTCCCAGCTCTCCCGCACGTACAACATCGACATCTCGATCCTCGGCGCGGCCATGGACACCGTGGGCGGCAAACAGATCGGCCGGATGCGCATCGAGCTGCCCGGCGGCTTCGAGGAGAACGTCGTGCCCATCGGCTTCCTGCGCGAGCAGGGGCTGCGGGCCGAGGTCGTGGACGAGGCGGCCGCCACCGCGATCCCCGTACAGACCACCGCCCCGCTCGCCAAGGAGGCCGCGAAGTGACCTGGTCCGAAATGCAGCCCCTGCTCACCCAGGGCACCGTCGACACCCTCTACATGGTGCTGTGGTCCGCGGTCGTCACCGTCGCCGTCGGCCTGCCCCTCGGTGTGCTGCTGGTCCTCACCGACAGGGGCGGACTGCTCCAGAACACCGTGGTCAACAAGATCGTCGGAGCGGTCGTCAACATCGGCCGCTCGCTGCCCTTCATCATCCTGCTGATCGCGCTGATCCCCTTCACGACCTGGGTCGTCGGCACCTTCATCGGCCCGACCGCGATGATCGTCCCGCTGGCCGTCGGCGCCATCCCCTTCTTCGCGCGCCTGGTGGAGACCGCCGTACGCGAGGTCGACCACGGACTGGTCGAAGCGGTCCAGTCGATGGGCGGCTCCATCCCCACCATCGTGCGGAAGGTCCTGCTGCCGCAGGCACTGCCCTCGCTGATCTCCGGGATCACCACCACCGTGATCGTGCTCATCGGCTACTCCGCGATGGCCGGCGCCGTGGGCGGCGAGGGGCTCGGCTCCAAGGCCGTCACCTATGGATTCCAGCGCTTCGACAACCAGTTCATGATCGTGACCGTCGTGCTGCTCATCGTCATCGTGACCGTCGTGCAGCTCATCGGCGACCTCGTCGGACGCCTGCTGGCCCGCCGGGGCCGCACCGCCTGACGCGCCCTCGGTGGCGCCACCTCCCCGCAGACTTCCGTCCCGCACCCGTAACAGCCCCGCTGTCACGAACGCGCGGCGACGGCCGGGCCCGCACTCCTTGTCCGGGCGCTCCACCCACCCGAAAGAGGCACTTTTCGTGCGCAAGACCATCACGTTCTCCGCGGCAGCCGCCGCCACCGCAGCCCTCGCCCTGGGCCTGAGCGCCTGCGGCACGGACTCCGACCCGTCCGCCGGCGGCACCGGCGCGAGCGCCGACACCTCCAAGGCGCTCGTCGTGGGCGCGTCCCCGACGCCGCACGCCGACATCCTCGACTTCGTGAAGAAGAACCTCGCGGCGAAGGCCGGCCTCAAGCTGGAGGTCAAGGAGTTCACGGACTACGTCCTGCCGAACACCGCCACCGAGAACGGCCAGATCGACGCCAACTTCTTCCAGCACAAGCCCTACCTGGACGACTTCAACAAGAAGAACGGCACCCACCTCGTGCCGGTCGTCAACGTCCACCTGGAGCCGCTCGGCCTCTACTCCAAGAAGGCCACGGCCGTCTCCGACATCAAGTCCGGCCAGACGATCGCGGTGCCCAACGACACCACGAACGAGGGCCGCGCGCTCCTGCTCCTCGCCGACCAGGGCCTGATCACGCTCAAGGCCGGTGTCGGCACCGACGCCGAGCTGAGCGACATCACCGACGCCAAGGGCCTGAAGTTCAAGGAGCTGGAGGCCGCCACCGTGCCCCGCGCCCTGGACGACGTGGACGCCGCCGTCATCAACGGCAACTACGCGATCGAGGCCAAGCTCACGCCGTCGAAGGACGCGCTCGCCATCGAGAAGGCCGAGGGCAACCCCTACGCCAACATCCTGGTCGTCAAGAAGGGCGGCGAGAAGGACCCCCGCGTCGAGAAGCTCGCCAAGCTCCTCAACAGCGACGAGGTCAAGAAGTTCATCGAGGACACCTACAAGGGCTCGGTCATCCCCGCCTTCGGTACCCCGGTCGCCTCCTGACCCCCCGCACGCCCACGGAGCCCCGCACCTCCCGCCGAGGGAGGTGCGGGGCTCCGCCGTACGGACCCGCCCATACACGGCGCGCGCCCGATACTGCATGCTGTGCCTTTACCGGTCTTCGGCATGGAGCTGCGCATGACTACCACGTTTCCGTCGATCTCGATCAGCACGGACCGACTGGTGCTGCGCCCCTACGACATGTCGGACCTCCCCGCGCTGACCGACATGATGAACGACGAGGCCGTCACCGCCTGGACGGACGCCCCGCACCCGTACACGCAGATCGACGCCGAGCGCTGGATCCGGCGGATCGCCCCCGGCGAGCGCACCCAGGGCCACGGCATCGTCTTCGCCGTCCACGAGTTCCTCACCCAGCGGCTCGTGGGCTCCGTACGGCTGCTCAACACCGACTGGCGCACGCGCTCCGCCGAAGTCGTCTACGTCACCGCCCCTTGGGCGCGCGGCGAGGGATACGCCACCGAGTCCGTGCTGGCGCTCGCCGAGTGGCTCTTCCGCGACCAGGCCTTCGAGCGGATCGAGTTGCGCACCCAGGCGGACAACACCGCCTCCCAGCAGGTCGCCCAGAAGCTCGGCTGCATCAGCGAGGGCGTCCTGCGCAACGCGCGGATAGCGCGGACGCAGACGGAGGACGGCGGCTGGGCCGACTTCCGCACCGACCTGATCGTCTGGGGGCTCCTCCCCGAGGACCTCGAAGGCGTCGCCGAGCAGCTCGCGGACGCGGGCGGCTACGGCAGCTACGACGACTGGAACTGACGGGGCCGCCGGCCGCGTCCCGTCCGGTCCGGCGGAGGACCGGTGGGGGACCGCCGCCCGCTCCCCTTCCGGAGACACCCGATAGCCTCTACCCGGTTCACCGCGCGGGGACGTTCCACCGGCGGACACACCCTCACGCACCCCCCCACAGCTCCAGGAGACGGACGACGATGGCCGACCGGGTCACGGTGATCGGCTGGGACGGCTCACCGCTGACCAGAGCGGCCACGGCAGCGCTCTCCGCCGCCACGCTCGTCGCGGGCGCCGCGCACCACCTCGAACTCGCCGAAATCCCCCCGGACGCCGAACGCATCCGCCTCGGCAGCGTGGACCTGGCCGCCCGGCGCATCGCCGGACACCGGGGGAGCGCCGTGGTCCTCGCCGACGGCGACCCCGGCTTCTTCGGAGTCGTACGCACCCTGCGCGCACCCGAACACGGCCTGGAGGTCGAGGTCGTGCCTGCGGTCTCCTCCGTCGCCACCGCCTTCGCCCGCGCCGGGATGCCCTGGGACGACGCCCAGGTCGTCGTCGCGCACCCGAGGACCCTGCGACGGGCCGTCAACGTCTGCCGGGCCCACCACAAGGTCGCCGTCCTCACCTCGCCCGGCGCGGGCCCCGCCGAACTGGCCCTGCTGCTCGACGGCATCCACCGCACCTTCGTGATCTGCGAGGAACTCGGCACCGCCCGCGAGCGCGTCACCGTCCTCACCTCCGACAAGGCCGCCGACCACGCCTGGCGCGACCCCAACGTCGTCATCGTCGTCGGCTCCGGCCCCACCACCGCGTCCGCCGCCTGGATCGGCGGCCGGGACCCCGCCCGCCCCGACGGCGTACGCGGCTGGGCGCTGCCCGAGCACGCCTACCACCGGACCGGCCACGGCGTGGCCGGAGGCGACCGGGGGCGTACGGCGGAGAGCACCGAGGGCGAGTCCGCCGGGATGCGCGCCGCCCAACTGGCCCGGCTCGGCCCGCGCACCGGCGACCTGGTCTGGGACATCGGCTCGGGCACCGGCGCGCTGGCCGTCGAAGCGGCCCGCTTCGGCGCGGCCGTCATCGCCGTCGACCGTGATCCTGCCGCCTGCGCCCGTGCGACGGCCGCCGCCCGCTCCTTCGGCGTGGCCGTCCAGATCGTCCAGGGCCTCGCCCCGCACGTGCTCGAACGGCTTCCCGAACCCGATGTCGTACGCATCGGGGGCGGCGGCGTACCCGTGGCCCTCGCCGTCGCCGACCGGCGCCCGGAGCGGATCGTCACCCACGCCTCCACCCGGGACCAGGCGGAGGCACTCGTCACCACGCTCTCGGGCAGCGGCTACACGGTGGAATGCGCACTTCTCCAGTCCGTGGACCTGGACACCTCTGCCTGGCGTGAACGCGAACGGTCCGTCGCGTTCCTGCTCTGCGCGGTGCGTTCGGACCTTGCCCCGTGACCAGGTCGCTACAGCGCGGAAGGTAGGCTGGCCGATTGTTGTACCGAACCCGGTCGTTCGTCGCTTCGTTCGTCAATGTCCGGATAAGGGAGTTGTTTTGTTTCTCCCTGTGGTACGGCACGACCGGGCACGCGCGAAGTGGCGCAGTCCACAGTGAACCGCGGCGCAACGACCTGTCGCTGCGGCGAACGGCCGCGAGAATATGTAGAGGTCCGCGGGCGTTTCGTGCCGCGCGGCGAGCCCGCTCGTTCTTGATGACGAGCACCGGCCTGCCGTGACGCGGGCGTCCCGGGAGACGGGCCGAAGGAGTACTGACGATGGGCGAGGGGTACGCATGACTGACACCGGCCAGGTCCCGGGCGAGGGACAGCCGGAGAACGCAGGCATGGTGGAGCAGCCGGGCGTCCTCGCCCCGGACGCCTACACCTACCTCGACCCCTCCGAGCAGGCATCCGACGAAGAAGACCTGCTGCTGATGCCCGCCGCCCAGGGCGGCGCGTGGGGCGACCCGCAGCTCGTCCCGCCGCCCGCCGGGGACGCCTACCAGCAGTTCCCCCAGCAGAGCGCCTACCCGGCCCAGGAGCCTCCGGCACAGGGTCCCGCGAGCCACGACTCCGGGGCCTTCGACCTCGGCGGTGTACGGATCCCGGCCCCGACGCCCGCCCCCGCGCACGCCGCGGCCCCCGCCCCCTCGCGCCGTCCGCTGCACCGCGGACCCTCGGTCGACGGCCCGTCCTACGGCGGGCAGAGCGGCCTCGTGCGCTCGCTGGCAGACCGGGGCCCGGCCGGCTCCCCCCAGCCCCAGGCGCCGGTCCGTACCGCCGCTCCGGCCCCCGTCGTGCCCGAGTACCAGGCGCCCGCCGAGGCGCCCGCACTCGCCGAGGCGCCCGCACTCGCCGAGGCGCCCGCACCCGCCGAGGCCCCCGCCGCTCAGGAGCCCGTGCTTCCCGGCCCGCAGCTGGGCGAGATCCCGCTCCCGGGTGCCGCCCCGTGGGGTGCGCCCGGGACGGCCGCCGCCGAGGAGCAGCAGCCGGCCGCGCCCCCGGCCGCCGAGTCCGCGCCGTACGAGGCCGTGGTGGCCGAGGCCGCGCCCCTGGAGGCCGTTCCGGTGGAGTACGCACCGGCCGAGGCGTTCCAGCAGCCCGCACCGGAGTCCGTGCCCGCGCCCGAGGAGGCGCCGGACTTCGAGCCGGTCGCCGCCCAGGACCTCGCGCCGGCACACGCCCCTGCCGAGGAGCCGGCCGGGCTCGCGGTGGAAGCCCCGGCAGAAACGGTCGTCCCCGAGACGGACGCCGAGCCCGCCGCCCACGCGCCGGCCTTCGTGCCGGAGGCCGCCGACGAGACCTATGCGCCCGAGGCGGGCCCGCTGCCCGCCGCCGAGTCCACCGGCACCCGGCTTCCCGAGCAGGTCCAGGACTTCGCGGCGCAGGACCCGGCGGAGCACACGGCCGCCGAGCCGATCGTCGCGGACCCGACCGTCCCGGACCCGAGCGCCACCGGCCTGATCGCCACCGGGCCTCCGGTCCCCGGACGCCTCGTGATCGAGGAACCGGCCGAAGAGCCCGCCCTCGAAGAGCCGACCGCCGAAGAGCCCGTCGCCGAACCGGCCCCGCTCGCCGAGCCCGTCGCCCTCCCGGCCGTCCTGCCGGACCCCGGCCCGGGGGCCGGCAGTGCACCGGAGTCCGCCGCGCCGCAGGCCGCCGGAGCGCCCTGGGCCGTCGAGCCCCCCGCCGCCGAACAGGGCGCCGGGCCGCAGTACACGGAACCGGAACACCAGAACGTGCGACAGGACCAACTCCACCCCGCCGACGCCCCCGACGCCCCCGAGGCCCCGGTCTCAGGGGCCGTCGAGGCCGAGCCCGAGTCGCTCGCCCCTGCCGAGCCCGAGTCGTTCGTCCCCGCCGAGGCCGAGTCGTTCGTCCCCGCCGAGGCCGTCGCGGCACAGCCCGCCGCCGAGGAGCCGGAGGCCGGGTACGCCGACGCCCCCGAGGAGCCGGCGACCGACCCGGCCCCCGGCTACGACGACGCGGAGCGCGAGGCCGTACTGCGCGTCATGCGCGAACGCCGCGACATCCGCAACGGCTTCCGCAGCGACCCGATCCCGCACGAGGTGCTGCTCCGTGTGCTGGAGGCCGCGCACACCGCGCCCAGCGTCGGCCACTCGCAGCCCTGGGACTTCGTCGTCATCCGCTCGGCGGAGACCCGGCGTTCCATGCACGAACTCGCCCAGCGGCAGCGTGACGCCTACGCGAAGTCCCTTCCGAAGGGCCGCGCGAAGCAGTTCCGGGAGATGAAGATCGAGGCCATCCTCGACACCCCCGTGAACATCGTCGTCACCGCCGACCCCACCCGCGGCGGGCGCCACACCCTCGGCCGCCACACCCAGCCGCAGATGGCCCCCTACTCCTCCGCGCTCGCCGTGGAGAACCTGTGGCTCGCCGCCCGGGCCGAGGGCCTCGGCGTCGGCTGGGTCAGCTTCTTCGACGAGCGCGAGATGGTCCGCGCCCTCGGCCTGCCCGAGCACCTCGAAGTCGTCGCGTACCTCTGTGTCGGGTACGTCGACGAGTTCCCCGAGGAGCCCGAGCTGATGCAGGCCGGCTGGTCCAAGCGCCGCCCGCTGTCCTGGGTGGTCCACGAGGAGACGTACGGCCGCCGGGCGCTGCCCGGTGAGGAGCCGCACGACCTGCTCCAGGAGACCATCGCCGGCATCCGCCCGCTGGACGCCAAGGCGCTCGGAGAGGCGTGGGAACGCCAGAAGCGCATGACCACGCCCGCCGGCGCGCTCGGCATGCTGGAGATCATCTCCGCGCAGCTCGCCGGGCTCTCCCGGACGTGCCCGCCGCCGATCCCGGAGCCCGCGGCCGTCGCGATCTTCGCCGGCGACCACGGCGTGCACGCCCAGGGGGTGACCTCCTGGCCCCAGGAGGTCACCGGCCAGATGGTGGCCAACTTCCTGGCCGGCGGCGCGGTCTGCAACGCGTTCGCGAGCCAGGTCGGCGCCGAGGTCTGCGTCGTGGACGTCGGTGTCGCCACCGAACTCCCCGCGACCCCGGGCCTGTTGCCCCGCAAGGTGCGGCCCGGCACGGCGGACTTCACCACCGGTCCCGCGATGAGCCGCGAGGACGTCCTCGCGGCGATCGAGGTCGGGATCGAGACCGCCCGCGACCTCGTCGCCGCAGGCAACAAGGGCCTCCTCATCGGAGAGATGGGCATCGCCAACACCACGGCGTCGGCCGCCCTCATCTGCGTCTACACCGGCGCCGATCCGTCCGAGGTCACCGGCCGGGGCACCGGTATCAACGACGAGATGCACGCCCGCAAGGTCGACGTGGTGCGCCGCGCCCTGGAACTGCACCAGCCCGACCCGTCCGACCCGATCGGCGTGCTCGCGGCCGTCGGCGGCCTGGAGCACGCGGCCATGGCCGGCTACCTCCTGGGCGGTGCCTCGCTGCGCACCCCGGTGATCCTGGACGGCGTGAGCGCCGGTGCCGCCGCCCTGGTCGCCCGCGCCATCGCCCCCGAGGCGCTGGCCGCCTGCATCGCCGGCCACCGCAGCGCCGAGCCCGGCCACGTCGCCGCGCTCAACAAGCTGGGCCTGCGCCCGCTGATCGACCTCGATCTCCGTCTCGGCGAGGGCACGGGCGCCCTGCTCGCGCTCCCGATCGTGCAGAGCGCCGCGCGCGCCATGCACGAGGTGGCGACGTTCGACTCGGCCGGCGTCACGGAGAAGTAGTCCCGGGGCCGTCCCCGGGCGGCCCCCCGGACCTCCCGTCCGGATCATGCCGGGCTCGCGGGGGCCTGTGCCGGCCTGGCCCGGACGGAAGTCCCCGGCCCGCCCGGGCAGGGCCCCGGCCTTCCCGGGGCCCTGCCCTCCGGCGGCCCCACCCCGTATGGTGGTCCCCGCCCCACCCTGCTGAACCCGCACGTCACAGCCGCTCCGGAGCCGCAGCGGCAGCCCCGTCCGCAGCCGCCGCGTCCCGTACGCCGGACCGGACTCCCCGTACGGCGCCCACCGCGCCGTACGCACGTTCCCCGCCGAGGAGCCAGCACCGCCATGGCCGAGCACGTCGATCACCCCGCGTACCCCGTCGGACTGCGCCTGCACGGGCGCCGCGTCGTCGTCGTCGGCGGCGGCCAGGTCGCACAGCGCCGTCTCCCCGCGCTCATCGCGGCCGGGGCCGACATCACCCTCGTCTCGCCGTCCGCCACCCCATCCGTCGAGGCGATGGCCGACGCCGGGGAGATCCGCTGGGAACGCCGCCGGTACACGGACGGCGATCTCGCCGACACCTGGTACGCGCTCGTCGCGAGCAGCGACCCCGCGGCCAACGCCGCCGCCTCCGCCGAGGCCGAACGCACCCGCACCTGGTGCGTCCGCAGCGACGACGCCGAGGCGGCCACCGCCTGGACCCCCGCCACCGGCCGCAGCGAGAACGTCACGGTCGCCGTGCTCACCACCACCTCCAAGGGCCGCGACCCCCGCCACTCCGCCGCCGTGCGTGACGCCATCGTCGACGGACTCCGCGACGGCACCCTCGCCGCCGCGCACCACCGCACCCGCACCCCCGGCGTCTGGCTCGTGGGCGGCGGACCCGGCGACCCCGACCTGATCACCGTGCGGGGCCGCCGCCTGCTCGCCGAGGCCGACGTCGTCATCGCCGACCGGCTCGGCCCCCGCGACCTCCTCGACGAACTGCCCCCGCACGTCGAGGTCATCGACGCGGCGAAGATCCCCTACGGCCGCTTCATGGCCCAGGAGGCGATCAACCGGGCGCTCATAGACCACGCGAAGGCGGGCAAGGCCGTCGTCCGGCTCAAGGGCGGCGACCCGTTCGTCTTCGGCCGTGGCATGGAGGAGGCCCGGGCGCTCGCCGCCGAAGGCATCCCGTGCACCGTCGTCCCCGGCATCTCCAGCTCCATCTCCGTCCCCGGCGCCGCCGGTATCCCGGTCACCCACCGGGGCGTCGCCCACGAGTTCACCGTCGTCAGCGGCCACGTCGCCCCCGAGGACCCCCGCTCGCTCGTCGACTGGGAGGCCCTCGCTCGACTCCGCGGCACCCTCGTCCTCCTCATGGCCGTCGACAAGATCGGCGCCATCGCCAAGGCCCTCGTCGCCCACGGCAAGGACCCGGCCACCCCGGTCGCCCTCGTCCAGGAGGGCACCACCGCCGCGCAGCGCCGCGTCGACGCGACACTCGCCACCGTCGGCGAGCGGGCCGCGGCCGAGGACGTACGCCCGCCTGCCGTCATCGTCATCGGCGAGGTCGTCGGCGTCGGCCCCGACGCCACCGCGTAGCCGACGCCACCGCGAACCGACGCCACCGCGCAACCGGCGGCCCCGCCGTCACCCCCACCCCGGACAAGGCAGCACTCCTGTGGCAGAGATCATCACCGTCGAGGACCCCGACGACCCGCGCCTGCACGACTACACGGGCCTCACCGACGTCGAACTGCGCCGCAGACGCGAACCCGAGGAGGGCCTCTTCATCGCCGAGGGCGAGAAGGTGATCCGCCGCGCCGGCGGGGCCGGGTACGCGATGCGCTCCATGCTCCTCACCCCCAAGTGGACCGAGGTGATGCGCGACGTCATCGAGGCGGCCGAGTCCCCGGTGTACGTGGTCACCCCCGAACTCGCCGAGCGGGTCACCGGCTACCACGTGCACCGCGGCGCGCTCGCCTCCATGCGGCGCGAGCCGCTCCCCGACGCCGCCGGGCTGCTGGCCGGTGCCCGCCGGGTCGCCGTGTTCGAGGACATCGTCGACCACGCCAACATCGGCGCCGCCTTCCGCAACGCGGCCGCGCTCGGCGTCGACACCGTGCTGCTCACCCCGCGCTGTGCCGACCCCTTCTACCGACGGGCGGTCAAGGTCTCCATGGGCGGCGTCTTCCAGGTGCCGTGGACCCGGCTGGAGTCCTGGCCCGCGGACGTCGGGGTGCTGCACTCCGCGGGCTTCACGGTCGCCGCGCTCTGCCTCAGCGAACGGGCGATCACCCTGGACGAGCTCGCCGCGCGGCAGGACGAGCGGCTCGCCCTCGTCTTCGGTACGGAAGGGGCGGGCCTCACCCCGAAGACCCTGGCCGCCGTCGACGACCACGTCCGTATCCCGATGGACGCCGGAGTCGACTCGCTCAACGTGGCCGCCGCCTCCGCCGTCGCGTTCTACGCCACCCGCCCGCGCTCGGCCTGATCCGGCCGCAACCGGTCACGGCGCCGGGCGGACGGGACCGGGGCGACCGGCAGGAGGACCCGCGGCACGGACCGGCCGCGGACCCTACTGCAGGTCGTGCTGCTGCACGTCCTGCTGCCCCGCCGGCGAACCGCCCAGCCCGCGCGCCGGTCCCTGGCAGCCCTGGGCGGCCGCGATGCCGAGCGCCACCAGAAGCGTCACCACCACGAAGACGAAGAGGCGCTGCCGCAACAGGCGGGGGTTCGCCGGACGCCGTCCGGTGCCGGTCGGCCTGGCCCCGGGGCGGGTGCCCGGCCTGCCGTTCGTACCGTTGGTCGGGCTCGGCCGGCGGCCCGGCGGGACCGCACCGCGCGACGGCCGGGGCCGGCCGCCGGCCGGGCGGGGCGCCCCCGAGGCCGGCCGCGAGGCGGACACCGAAGCCGATGATGTGGAGCCGGACGCCCCCGGCTGACCGGACGGGCCGGACGCGGAGGCCGGTGCGGGGCGGCGGGCCTGCGGCGAACGCCCGGTGGACGGGCCTTCGTGCCTGCGGGTCTGCTGCTCGGTGTACGGGCCGTCGAGCCGGCCGGTGGGCCGGTCCGCCTCGTGCGCGGAACGCTGGACGGGCGGACGGCTCTCGTGCAGCCCCTGCGCCTCGCGCGCCGCGATCTCCTTGAGCCGCATCGACAGCTGCAGGGTGCTCGGCCGCTCCTCGGGGTCCTTCGCCAGACAGGCCCGCACCAGCGGAGCGAGCGCGTCGTGCACCTCGGCCAGATGCGGCTCCTCGTGCACCACCCGGTACAGCATCACCTCGGAACTGCCGTGTCCGAAGGGGGAGTCCGCCGTCGCCGCGTACGCGAGGGTGGCGCCCAGCGAGAAGACGTCCGTGGCGGGGGTGACCGCCGCGCCGCGCACCTGCTCCGGCGCGAGGAACCCGGGCGACCCGACCGCCGTACCGACATGGGTGAGGGTGCTCGCCCCGGTCGCCCAGGCGATGCCGAAGTCGATGATCCGGGGGCCCTTGGGGGAGAGGAGGATGTTCGACGGCTTGAGGTCCCGGTGAACCACCCCGGCCTCGTGGACCGCGACCAGTCCCTCGGACAGCGCGGCCCCGATCGCGGCCACCTCCGAGGCGGACAGCGGACCCTCCTCGGCGACCTTGTCGTGCAGCGAGGGGCCCGGTACGTACTGCGTGGCGAACCACGGCCGTTCGGCATCCAGATCGGCGGCCACGAGGCGGGCGGTACAGCCGCCCCGGATGCGCCGTGCCGCGGACACCTCGCGCGCGAACCGGGACCGGAACTCCTGATCCTCCGCCAGGTCGGGGCGGATCACCTTCAGGGCGACCCGCTGCCCCCGCCGGTCCGAACCCAGATAGACGACACCCATCCCGCCGGCTCCGAGCCGCCGGTGCAGCCGGAACGAGCCGACGAGACGCGGGTCCTCGCGCCGGAGCCGCATCATCGCCATCGTCTGCCCATCCCCGCTGCCTGGTCCGCCTGACGAGGCACAGCTTACGTACCCGGCGCCCAGCGCGCTCAGAGGCCGCGCCTTCCCCCGGGATTCGATTGTGCGTACCGAACCGGACGTGTGAAGCACGGTCAGCAGTACGCCGATCCGGGCGATTCCGTATCCCTCCGGTCCCAAAGGGGCATCTGTGGGCGGGTATTGGCGCACCGCCGCCGGGTACCGGCCGGACGGACGCCTCCCGCGGGTCCGCCCGGTGATGCGCCCGGGCAGGTTCGGGCCCGCCTCTCCCAGCACCGGAGGAGCGGCTTCCCCGCCCGATCCGGCGTGAGTGATGTCACCCGTTCCGCCGTTTTCCGGACGAACCCCACCCGGAGACCCGTGGCCCGGCTCCACCCCGGCAAACCCGGTCTCCACCCAGGGGAGTACTCCGGCTACCCACAGCTCATCCTCGCGTAGGCCCGCCGATCGGTACGCGGGCATGACGCCCGCCCCGCACCGCCTCCCTAGGCTGGGAACGAACGGGGGCGGAACCCTCCCGGCCGGGACCGGTCGCCGACGTTCGCACCGTTCAGGAGAGGAACCATGTCGGACACGGCCACGCGGACCATGCTCCGCGCGCAGGGACGCAAGGCGTACAGAGCGTTCGGCGGCCGCCCGTCCGGCACCCGCCACCCGCTGGTGGCGGCGGCCATGGTCCTCCCCCTGGCGGCACTGCTGGTGGTCGTCTTCGGCGGCTGGGAAGCGGTGGTCACACAGGCGTCGTCCGTGGGCGTGATGATGGGGCGCTGAACGGCGCCCCCGGGTCCGGAAGAGCGGTCCGGACCGGGACATCCGGCCAACAGCCCCGTGGGGACGGGGGTACGGCGGACGACAGCGTTTGTCCGGCCGGCTGGAGAGCCGGCCGGACATCGCGCATTCCGGGACCCGGCACCCCCGTAACCTGGGGCTTTGCCACGACTCTCCCCGGGGGACCCTTGAGCAGCGCCGAGGTCGTCACCACTCTGGGCGGCCTGGCCCACACCGCCGCCCACCCGGCCGCCGACAACGGCTGCGGCTGCCCGCCGCCCCGGGTGCTCGCCGACCGCCCGGACGGCACCGTCGTCCGCAGCGGCAAGACGGTCGCGAAGGCCCATGCTCCGGGCACCGGCGGACCGGAGTTCGCCGCCCGCCTCGCCCTCGCCGCAGCGCCCGCGCTCGCCGGGGTCCTGCTGCCGCCCGTTCCCGTACCGCACCCGCTCCCGCGCGCGGAGGGACGCCCCGTCACCCTGTGGCCGTACGGGGAGCCCGTCGACCCCGCCGACCCGGAGGCCGCCCCCTGGGAGGAGGCGGCCGACCTCCTCGCCCGCCTCCACCGCACCGCGCCCCCGGTGCCCCTGCCGCCGATGCGCGGACCCGCCAAGGCGGCCCTCGCCGTCGCCCGGATGCGGGCGGCACACCCCGTCGGCCCCGGCCGCGCCGAGGTCCTCGCCGCCTGGGCGACGCTGCCCGGATGGGCCCGTGACGAAGCGCCGGCTCCGCCCGGCCGCGCGGGGTTCCTCTGCCACGGCGACCTCCACCTGGGCCAGCTCGTCCGCCACCCGGCCCCGCACGGTCGCTGGCTGCTGATCGACATCGACGACACCGGCACGGGTGACCCCGCCTGGGACCTCGCGCGCCCCGCTGCCTGGCACGCCGCCGGACTGCTGCCCGACACCGTCTGGCGGCGATTCCTGGACGCCTACCGGGCGGCCGGCGGCCCGGCCGTCCGGGCCGCCGGCGACCCCTGGCCCGAACTCGACGTCCCCGCCCGGGCCCTCACCGTGCAGACCGCCGCCCTCGCCCTCGCCAAAGCGGCGGAAGAGGGCCGGGAACTCGACGAGGTCGAGCGGCTGATGACCGACGCGTGCGCCCGCATCGCCTCGCTCCCGCCCGAGTTGGCACCACCGCGCACGTCGTAGGGTGAACCGACCGCCATCGGGAAGGAATTCCGGCGGCGGACCACCGAACGGCGAGGAGCCGAGCCGATGATGCAGTGTCCGAAGTGCCACGCGCAGATGCACACGTACAACCGCAATGGCGTCCAGATCGAGCAGTGCAGCGGCTGCCGGGGGATATTCCTGGACTTCGGCGAGCTGGAGGCCCTGACGCGGCTGGAGTCGCAGTGGACGCAGCAGGCACCGCCCGCGCCGCCGGCCCCGCAGGCGTACCCGGCCGCGGGCCCCGCGTGGGGCGCCCCGCAGCACGGCGGCGGTCACTACGACCACCATCACCGCCAGAAGAGCTTCGGCCGGATGCTCTTCTCCTCCTGAGCCGGCGCCGCCGCCCGCCGGTCACGCCGGGCGGCGCTCCCCGGCCCCCGGGCGTCCGGATCTCCCCAGTGCTCCGGCCCTCCAGGCGTCCGGACCTCCCGGGCGTCCGGGGCGCGAACCGACCGCGGGCACAGCGAAAACCCCGGTCGTGGAGACGACCGGGGTTTTCCGTGGTGCGCGATACTGGGATTGAACCAGTGACCTCTTCCGTGTCAGGGAAGCGCTCTCCCGCTGAGCTAATCGCGCGGGGCTGACCTGCGTGTACTGCGTGCGCGATACTGGGATTGAACCAGTGACCTCTTCCGTGTCAGGGAAGCGCTCTCCCGCTGAGCTAATCGCGCGGGAATATCCTTGCGGACGAGTGGACGATACTGGGATTGAACCAGTGACCTCTTCCGTGTCAGGGAAGCGCTCTCCCGCTGAGCTAATCGTCCTTGGAGGTGGAGACGGGATTTGAACCCGTGTAGACGGCTTTGCAGGCCGTTGCCTCGCCTCTCGGCCACTCCACCAGAAGCAGGGGGTTCGGGTAGATCCCCCATTTCCTGCGAGCGGACGACCAGGTTCGAACTGGCGACCTCAACCTTGGCAAGGTTGCGCTCTACCAACTGAGCTACGTCCGCTTGTCTTTCCCGATCCGCTTGCGCGTCCCGGCGACGTGTTGAACTCTAGCGGATTCCTGGGCCAGCACAAAAACGCGTTTGCGCAGCGTGCTGCGCCCCCTCGCTCTGCGCCGGTCCGAGGGCCCGCGGACCTACACTCGATCGCGTGTCCGACATCGCCCCCATGGCCCGCTTCGGCGGCCTCGTCGCCTCCGGTCTGCGGGACGTGACCAGCGATCCCGCCGCTCTGGAGTCCGCGGGCTTCTGGGCCGTATCAGCCGACTTCGAGGGGCGTGTCGTGTGCGCGCGCTTCTCCTCCGTGCGCGAGGAGCCGGTGCCCCCGCCCGTTCCCGGAGCCTGGCGCGGCCCCGGGGAGGGGACGTGGACCTCCTCGCTGGACCGCGAGGCGTACCAGGAGGCCGTACGGCGCGTCCGCGCGCACATCGCGACCGGCGGGGTCTACCAGGCGAACCTCTGCCGGGTGCTCTCCGCGCCGCTGCCCGATCCGGACCGCGCCGACGTGGACGCGCTGACGGCCCTCCTCGCGCGCGGCAACCCGGCTCCCTACGCGGGCACGCTCCGGCTGCCCGGCCACGGAGTCGAGATCGCTACCGCCTCCCCCGAGCTGTTCCTGTCGCGCGACGGGCGCACCGTCGAGTCCGGGCCGATCAAGGGAACCGGGCGCACCGAGGCGGATCTGCTGGAGAAGGACCACGCGGAGAACGTCATGATCGTCGACTTGGTCCGCAACGACCTGGGGCGTGTCTGCGCCACCGGCACCGTGACCGTCCCCGACCTCTGCGTGGTGGAGAAGCACCCCGGGCTCGTCCACCTCGTCTCCACCGTGCGCGGCGAGCTCGCGGAAGGCACGGGCTGGCCGGAACTCTTCGGTGCCGCCTTCCCGCCCGGCTCGGTGAGCGGTGCCCCCAAGTCCAGCGCGCTGAGGATCATCGAGGAACTGGAGACCACGCCGCGCGGCCCCTACTGCGGCGCGGTCGGCTGGGTCGACGCCGACCGGTCGGCCGCGGAGCTCGCGGTCGGCATACGCACCTTCTGGATCGACCGCACCGGCCCCGTGCCGCTCCTCCGCTTCGGCACCGGGGCGGGCATCACCTGGGGCTCCGACCCCGCGCGGGAGTGGGACGAGACCGAACTGAAGGCGTCCCGGCTGCTGGCCGTGGCGTCCGGAGGCGGGTTCTCCCTCCGAACGCCGCCGCCGGAGGGCGTTACCGCTTCCGTGCACAGGGGTGACCGGGAGGCCCCGGGCGGGTAGAACAAGTGCGGTGACCACGACCCTGCGGCCGACCGGGCCGACCCAGCAGAGCGCCGACGGCGCGCGGACCCGTCGTTACGACGTGTGCGACAACGGGCGCCCCGTCGGTACCGTCACCCTCTCCACCGCCCCCTCCTTCGGCCCGGCCACCGGGGTGATCGACGGTCTCCGCGTCGAGGAGCACCGCCGCCGGCGGGGGCGGGCGATCATCGCCTCGCTCGCCGCCGAAGAGGTGCTGCGGGAGTGGGGGTGCGTCGAGGTGTGCGCGCGGATCCCGGCGGGGAACGAACCGGCGCTGCGGCTCGCCGCCGTACTCGGCTACACCGAACGCAGCCGGAACATGGAGCGGCCGACGCCCGCGCACGTCCCCGCGCTGCCGCCCGGCCTGGTGGGGCGGCCGATGACGGCCGAGGAGTTCGTGCCGTGGCTGGCCCGCCTCCACGAGGAGTACGCGCGGGAGTGGGCCGAGCGCGGAGTCCCCCGGGAACAGGCCCGCCTCAAGTCCGAGGGCGACCACGCCCGGCTCCTCCCACAGGGCCTGGCCACCCCGGGTGTGTACATCGACGTCCTGGAGCGCGAGGAGGACGGCCGGGCCCTGGGCCACGTCTGGCTCTCGCGGAGCCCCGCGGAAAGCGGCGCGACGACCGGGTACGTCTTCTACGTCGAGGTCGGCCCCGAGTTCCGGGGGCGGGGATACGGCCGCGCCCTCATGGGGCTCGCCGACGGCATGGCGCGGAGCGCGGGGTTCGACCGGATCGGGCTGCACGTCTTCACGTCGAACGCGCCGGCCCGGAGGCTGTACGAGTCCCTGGGATACGAGCCCACCGCGCACAACCTGGTGAAAGCCTTGTAGGCGGCGGAGAAGGGCCGGGGCCGCATCGGTCAGCCACGAAGGGCCGGGGTCTGACCGCTCAGCCCCGGGCCGCGAGCAACCCGTCGACGAGGGACTCGATCCGCTCGCGCAGCCCGTCCTGGCTCTTCCCGCCGTCCAGGCGCTCGCCGCCGACGACGTACGTCGGGGTGCCGGTCACCCCGATCGCCTTTCCCTCGGCCTGGTCGGCGTCGACGATCAGCGTGTGCCGGCCGTCGATCAGCGCCGTGTCGAACTCCTCGGTGTCAAGGCCGAGTTCACCCGCGACCTCCAGGAGCAGCGGCTCGCCCGCGCGGGACAGCTCGGCCGTGCGTCCGAGGACCGCCTCGACGTACGCCCAGTCCTCGCCCTGGGCCGCGGCCTCCTCGGCGGCCTGGGCCGCCGCGTACGCGTGCTTGTGCTTCTCCAGCGGGAAGTGCCGCAGCCGGATGTCGACGCGGTCGCCGTACCGGGCGCGCAGGGCGTGCACGTCGGCGAGGGCACGGTGGCAGTCCGGGCACTCGAGCTCGCACCAGAGATCGACGACGACGGGGCTTGCGGGGGTGGAATCGCTCATGCGGCCAGTCTTTCAGCAGGTACGCCGACGGCCCAATCGGCGGCGTCCGAGTCCGGTCCGACGGCGTCGCGCCGCCGCCCGATCCGGGTCCGGCCGGTGTCGGGTCCCTCCCGGAGGAGGAGCCGGACCCCGAAAAGACCCTGACGCACGGCCGACGGCATGGCCCCGGTCACCTCGGGCGGTGCACGATGGAAGGGACGCCCGTTCCTGCCGCTGGAGGCTCCGATGATTGCCGAGACCATTTGTTCCGCGGCTTCGGCGGCGGGCCTGGGGATCGCCGCGGTGACGGCGTACCGCAAGCGGTTCCTCACCGCGGCCCGGATCGCCGCGTACGCGCTCGTCCCGATCGGCCTCGTCCTGACGGGGGTCGTGGAATGGGTGGCCGGCATCGCGTTCGACCCGAGCGTGTGGATCGGCTTCCTGCTGCTCGGCGCCGCCTGGCTGCTCTTCGTCACCACGCGGGCGGTGGAGCGCCGCCGCGGCCCGGCCCGCGAGGAGCGCAAGGCCGCCCGCCGGGGCGGTGACGACGGACGGATCGCCCCGGCGGCCTCCGCGCCCTCCCTCCGGCAGGCACCCACCGGACAGCGCGCCGGCCGCCCCGGCGAGAAGCCCGGCGGCACGGGCAGGACGGAGCCGGGGGACGACTTCAGTGACATCGAGGCCATTCTGAAGAAGCACGGCCTCTGATCCCGCCCCCGGCCACGCGAGCCCGTCCGGCCCTGAATTGATTCAGGCAGGGCTCCGGAAGCCCACGGGCCGCGGCCGATTGAATCAATTCATGAGCCCGGCCCGGGTCCCGCTCCGGCGCGGGTCCTCCGTACGATGAGCGGATCCGTCGACCGGCACGGCGGCCGGGGGCGGCAGTCGGCATCAGTGGGGCAGGACAAGTGGCGCGTGTGGCAGGGATCAAGGATGTGGCCCGGCGGGCCGGCGTCTCGGTGGGCACGGTCTCCAACGTCATCAACCGGCCGGAGTCGGTGCTGCCGGAGACGCGCGCCCGTGTGCTCGCCGCCATAGAGGAGCTGGGCTACGTACGGAGTGAGTCCGCACGCCAGCTCAGGGCCGGGCGCAGCCGCATCATGGCGCTGCTCGTCCTCGACATGGGCAACCCGTTCTTCGTGGACGTGGCCCGGGGCGCCGAGCGCGCCGCGCGGAAGGCCGGCCTGGGGGTCATGGTCTGCAACAGCGACCAGAACCCGGCCGAGGAGGCCGAATACCTCGGTCTCTTCGCCGAGCAGCGGGTCTGCGGGGTGCTGGTCACGCCGGCGGACGCGAGCGGACGGAACCTGGAGTCGTTCGGCCGCCACCAAATTCCGTTCGTGCTGGTCGACCGGGTCGCGTCCGGTCCGGACTCCTGCTCCGTCTCCGTGGACGACGTGCGCGGCGGCGCGCTGGCGGTGGGCCACCTCGTCCAGGCCGGCCACCGGAGCGTCGCCTACGTCAGCGGTCTCGGCGACCTCCACCAGATCAGGGACCGCAGAGTCGGTGCCCTCGCGGCCCTCGCCGAGGCGGGCCTGCCCCCCGAGGCGCTCGTCGAGATCGCCTCCGACCGGCTCGACGTCGCCGCCGGCCGTGACGCCGGGGCCCGGCTGCTCGGTCTGGTGCCCCGCCCCACCGCCGTCTTCTGCGCCAACGACCTGCTCGCCCTCGGCGTCCTGCAGGCGCTCTACGCGGCGGGGGTGCGGGTGCCCGGGGACGTCGCCATCGTGGGTTACGACGACATCGAGTTCGCCGCCGCCGCTGCCGTACCGCTCACCTCCGTCCGGCAGCCCGCCGTCCGGATGGGGCAGCTCGCGGCGGAGCTGCTGCTCGAGGAATCGGACGACGACTCCGGCACCCACGAGCACCGGGGCGTGCTGCTCCAGCCCGAACTCGTCGTCCGCGCGTCCAGCGCCTCCGCCCGCTGACGGCAGGCCGCCTCGCGGCGGGGCCGGCCCGCCGGCCTTCGGACGCCTGCGGGAGGCTCGTACAGCCAACCGATTTCGACGTTTCTTCGAGGTGAACTCCCCGACCCAAAAACGGGGTTGATCTCCGAGGTGGTCCCGTTTGGGTCATGATCGCTACGAAATGTTGGACACATCCCGGGGCGAAGCCCCCGCACAGACCGCCGAAGAGCCTCGTGGCTGCCTCTTCGCCCTCTCCCAGCCTCCACTGATGATCTTCCTCACCGTGGTCGGCACCCTGCTGCTCATGGCCGCACTGCACGATCTCTTCCTGCTGTGAGCCGGGGACGACCCGTGAGCCGGGGGCGGCCCACGCGCGGGGGAAGCCCCGTGCGCCCGGGGCGGCCGGAGAGCGGACGAGGGCGGACGCGCGGACGCCCGTCCTTCTCTCTCGCCGCCCTCGCTCGGCCCCCGGCGCCGAAGCGCCGCGCGGCCTTCCCCGGGCCGCGGTCAGCCGGTCGCTTCCTTGCGCCGGGCCCGGTACGCCGCGACATGGAGGCGGTTGCCACAGGTGCGGCTGGAGCAGTAACGGCGGGAGCGGTTGCGCGAGAGGTCGACGAACGCCCGGCCGCAGTCCGGGGCCTCGCAGCGCCGCAGCCGATCCTGCTCGCCCATGACCACGATGAAGGCCAGGGCCATGCCGCAGTCGGCCGCGAGATGGTCGGCGATCGAGGCGCCCGGCGCGAAGTAGTGGATGTGCCAGTCGTACCCGTCGTGATCGGTCAGCTGCGGAGTGGTGCCCGCCGCGGCGACCAGCTGGTTGACCAGATCGGCCGCGGCCCGGGCGTCGGTGGCCGCGAAGACCGCCGCGAACTTCGCCCGCACCTCCCACAGTGCCCGCAGGTCCTTCTCGCCGAGCCGGCCGACACCGCTGACGCGGTGGTGCGCCGCGAAGGCGTACAGCTCCGTGGTGCCGGCGATCCGGTCCGTGGGCCCGCCGTCGGGCGATCCGCTCTCCGGGGCGGTGTTCACCAGATCGACCACCGTGTCGAGGGCGATGCGGGTGTCGTGTGGGATCAGCACGCTTTGCTCCCTGGCCTCCGGCGGGCGCCGTGCCCGCAGATGCGGGCAGACTCTACTGGCTCGCAGCGCCCGCGCGGGGGCCGGGACCGCCGGACGGTACGCCGACCGTACGCGCGGACACGCGCCGGCGCCGCCACCGCGGTGGGTTCCGCGGTGACGGCGCCGGTTCCTGCCCTATGAGGTTGTCCGCGCGACGCCGTCTCCCCGAGTCGGACGGCGTCCCGCAGCTCGTCGCCTGGCTCAGCTTTCGGCCAGGATGTGTGAGAGCTCGGTGTCGAGGTCGAAGTGACGATGCTCGGTGCCCGGCGGAACCGCGGCGTCGGTCCTCTTCAGGAACGACTCCAGGGCCCGCGCCGGGGCTTCGAGCAGGGCCTCTCCCTCCGGAGAGCTCAGTGCGATACAGACGACGCCTTGGCCGTGACTACGAGATGGCCAGACGCGGACGTCTCCGGTGCCGGTGGGCCGGTGCAGCCCCTCGGCAAGAAGGTCACGGGCGAAAACCCACTCGACCGTCTCCTCCGCTCCGGTGTGGAAGGTGGCGTGCACGGCATAGGGATCGGCCGTGTCATACCGCAGGCCCGCGGGTACAGGCAGTGAGGACTCGCTCGACACAACGAGGCGCAGGTGCAGCTCGCAGCTGACCGTGGTGTTCATAAGCGCCAGGGCCTTTCGCTCAGTGTGCGCTCGGGGATTCGCACGTCGGCGAAATCGACATGCCACCTACGGTGGCGTTGTAAACCCCTCTGACCGTTTTGTGCTGCTTCGGGTCCCCCGTACAGCGGTGAGTAACTTTCCGTCATGCACCCATTCCAGTGACGGAGAGCGGTCGGGTAGGTTGAGCCCCATGAATGCGCAGAGTGACGAACGGGGCGGAACCGTGCCGGTCGCGGAGCCGGATTCCGTGGCGGGGGACGTGACGGAACCGGAGCGTGAGCTGGGCTCCCGGGCGCCGGCCTTCATCAAGGCGTCGAGGCCGCTCCACCTGAGCTGGCAGGTGGGCGTTTTCGCCGTGGGCCTCGCCGTCGTGGCGGCCGGCGTGGCGATGCTGGTGCTGCCCGGGCCGGGGTGGCTGGTGATCTTCGGCGGCATGGCGATCTGGGCGACCGAGTTCGTCTGGGCGCAGCTCGTGCTGCGCTGGACCCGGCGGAAGGTCACCGAGGCCGCGCAGAAGGCGCTCGACCCCAAGGTGCGGCGCCGCAACATCGTTCTCACGGTGGCCGGGCTGGTGATCGTCGCGGCGCTGGTGGGGGTCTACCTCTGGAAGTTCGGCCTCAGCCTGCCGTGGAACATAAGCGAGTGACCGCTGGGTGGTCCAGGGGCACCGCTGACATGCGGTAATGTTTGCCGTGCGCCCGGGCGATTAGCTCAGTGGGAGAGCGCTTCGTTCACACCGAAGAGGTCACTGGTTCGAACCCAGTATCGCCCACCCGGACGGAAGGCCCGAGAAACCGCAAGGTTTCCCGGGCCTTCCGCGTATGCGGCGCACCGCACCGCGGCCGTCACCGCATCCGGCCCAGGGCCTCCTTGACCCGCCGGGCGTCCCGCAGTCGCTTCTCGTACGTCGCGCCCACCGCGAGAAGCAGCACCCCGGCCGCCGCGGGCACCAGCCACCTCGGCAGCGCTCCCACCACCTGCACCACGTACGGGGCGAGCTCGTGCAGGCCGAGCAGGGCCAGTACCCCGCCGCCGAGGAGCAGCGGGGCCTGAAGGCGGGTCCGGGCTCCGGCGAGCGTGACCGTGAGGGCCGCGAGTCCCAGCAGCAGCGGACGCGTCCACCCCGGGTCGCCCCAGGCCGCCAGCAGGCTCGGCACCAGCGTGACCGCGAGTCCCGCGCCGTACGCCGTCCAGGACGAGACCCCGTCGTCGGGAGCGGTCCGGCGGCGGCGAAGCATCCCCACCACCAGGGCCGGGACCGTCACCGGCAGGGTGTACGCCTCCGTGGCGGTGACCTCCGACGCCGCCAGCCGCACCCAGGACGCCAGCACGAAGAGCACCAGCGCCAGGGCGCCCGCCACCTTCCGCCGCTCCGGCCGAACCGCCGTCCCCGCGGCCAGCACCCCGGACAGCCCGAGCACCAGGGCGAGCCACGCCGGGTCCGTGACCGCCAGGCCCACCGCCACCAGTGCGCCGAAGGCGCCGGTCAGCTCCATCGCGACCGGCACCGGGCGGCGCCGGAGCACCCCGCCGAGCAGCGCCGTGACCGCCGGGCCGGCCAGCAGCAGCGGCGCCCCGCGCGGGGCGGAGAGCCCCAGCGACCCGACGGCGGCGGCGGTGAGCGCGATCGCGCCGAGGACGGCGGCGCAGGCGGCCACCGAGCGCACCGGGCTCTCCGGCAGCCGGAGGGCCGTCGCGGCGAACAGCATCGTCAGCGCCGTCACCACCGCGTAGGTCGTCGCCTGGGAGGACAGTGCCAGGGCGGCCACGCTCACCGTCACCGCCAGCGCGCAGCCGAGCGCGGCCCGCCCGGCGGCGGACCGGGCCCGGCCCCGGGAGACGCGCACCAGAAGCTCCAGCGCCCCCGCGACCAGCAGGGTCTCCAGCACCGCCCCGGCGGCGTACGGGATGTTCGCGACCGCCGCCGCGACCAGCACCGCGCCGGCCGCCAGAGCCGGTACCGCCACCGGGGCCGCGCCCCGCCACCACGTCCACGACGCCCCCGGCCGCGCGGCGGCGAGGCCCTCGGCGGCGGGCCGCGCGGTCCACCGGTGGGCCGTCGCCCCCAGGGCGGCCACCACCGCCAGGACCACCGGCGCGGCCATCGACCACGACGGGAGGACCGGCCCGCCGAGCGCGTCCCGCAACCCCTCCGGAGCGCCGGCCCAGACCCGCGTACCCGCCGACAGGGGGCCCATCAGGACCGCGGCCACCCAGGGCACCGCCCAGAGCAGCGTCCCCGCGACCACGGCCGCCACCGCCGCGTCCACACCCCGTCCGGCCGCCGACACCGGGAGCACCCGGCCCACCGGCAACGCCCGGGCCACCGCCAGGAGCGCGATACCCGCGAACAGATACGCCACGACCGCCCACTGCGCCGGCAGCGCCGCCCGCACCACCCCACCGGTGCCCGCCATCCCGGCGAGACCGCCGACGAGTCCGCAGGCCGTCGCCAGGCGGGACGGAGCCCAGCGCACGGCAAGCAGCGCGGCGGCCCCCGCGAGCACCAGCAGCGCCCCCGGGGCGATCGCCGCGACCGGGCCCCCGGCCATCAGCGAGCGGGCCAGAGCCGTCAGCAGCGCGCCCGCCCCGGCGGCCGCGAGGCAGACCAGAGCGGTGATCCGCACCGCGGACCCCACCGCCCGGACCACGAGCACACCGTCCAGCACCGCCGTGACCAGCAGCGCCCACCCGAAGGCGAGGGCCGGGGCGCCGGCGGCCACGCACGCCAGCACCAGCGGCAACTGACCCGCCACCACCGCCGCCGGAGCCGGCAGCACCGGCCGGCCCGGCACCCGGCCGTACCCCGCCCAGAGCGCCGCGAGTGCGGCCGAGGCCACCGCGGCGAACGCCGCGCCGCCGGTGCCGGGAAGGGCCACCGCGTGCAGGGCGTAGGCGTCGAGGAGCGTCAGCACGAGCCCGAAGGCGCCCAGCGCCTCGGCCGTGGCGCGCAGCCCGCGCCGCCGCAGCGGGACCGGGACGACGAGGGCGGCGGCCGTCACGATGGCCAGGACGGCCGAACGGCCGCCGATGCCCATCGAGCCCCAGCTGAACAATGTGAAGGCGATGGCGGCGACCGCGAGCAGCAGGCCGCCGAGGGCGAGCAGCACGTTCTGCGCGCCGCGCCCGGACGGGGTCCGCGCCGGGACGGGCGGGCCCCACGCGGGCGGCGGGGAAGCGAAGGCCGTGTGCGTGCGGGCGGAGCCGGAGCCGGCCGAGGCGCGCACGGCTTCGACCAGCCAGGCACGGCGCTGGAGCAACTGCGCCCGGCGGGCGTCCAGATGGGCCAGTTCGCGGTCGAGGAGCGCCAATTCCTCGGCGGGCGGCGGGACATGTTCCATGCCCGGAGTGTCGGGCCCGGACCGGGGTGCGTACATGTGTTCAGGTACTCACTTCTGGGAGTGAGTAGGTGGGGCGGTCGCTCCCGGAGCGCGCCAGACTGGCCCCATGAATCCGAACCACTACCGGTTCACGAGCCTGTGGGACCTCCCGGCGCCGCCCGCCGCCGTCCTCGCGGTGCTGGAGCGGGGCGAGGAGTATCCGCACTGGTGGCCGCAGATCCGCGAGGTGGCCCAGGTGGACGCGACCACGGGACGGGCGCGCTTCCGCTCCGTCCTGCCCTACGACCTGGTCGTCACGCTGGAGGAGGGCCGCGGCGACAGGGCGGCCGGAATCCTCGAAGTGTCGATGCGGGGTGATCTGGAGGGCTGGGCCCGCTGGACCGTCACGGGCAGGGGCGACGGCAGCCGGGTGCGGTACGACCAGGAAGTCGAGGTCCGCAAGCGGCTGATGCGGCTGCTGGCGCCCGTCGCCCGACCGGTCTTCCGGGCCAACCACGCCCTGATGATGCGTGCGGCGAGACGCGGGCTGACCGCCCGGCTCGACGGCGCCTGACCACCCCGCGCGGGGTGGTCAGGCCGCCTTTCGCGACGCGGTTTGAACGAAGCCCGCCGGGCCCTGTATTGTTCAACCCGTTCCCGGGCGATTAGCTCAGTGGGAGAGCGCTTCGTTCACACCGAAGAGGTCACTGGTTCGAACCCAGTATCGCCCACCGGGAAAAGCCGGTCCGTCAGCTCCGACGGGCCGGCTTTCGCGCGTTCCGGCCCGCACGGGGCGGCAGCGGCCAGGCCGTTCACGCCGCGGCGGCCACCTCCGGGCGCGGACGCAGCGGCCACGCGGGGTCGACCCGCTCCGGGGTGCCGCTCCGGGCGAACCACGCCTCCAGCCCCCGCGCCTGCGCCGCGTGCCAGGCCACCTGGAGCGTGTGCAGCTCCGCCGGGCTCAGCCGCTCCAGCCGCGAGGTGAACCGCCGGCCCACGGCGCGTACCAGCTCCATCGAGGCCGCGGCGTCGGCCGCCGCGTCGTGGGCGCCGTCCAGCGCCACCCCGTACAGCTCGCAGAGGTCGGTCAGGGTGCGACGGCCCTTGCGGTAGCGGTCCAGGTGCTTGTCGAGCACCCGCGGATCGACCACGCACAGCGGCACGTGCTCCAGATAGTGCGTGAGCGAGGACGCCCGGTGCCGCTTCAGTTCGCGGTCCAGCAGCGTCAGGTCGAAGGGTGCGTTCATCACGACCAGCGGGCGGCCGGTCGCGCACTGCTCGGCGAGCGACCGCGCGATCTCCTCCACCACCGGAGCCGGCCACCGGCCGTTGCGCTGCAGGTGGTCGTCGGTCAGGCCGTGGATCTCGGTGGCCCCGGGCGGCACCGGTATCCCGGGATTGATCAGCCAGCGGGTCACCCGGGCCCGTCCGCCGGCGGTGTCCTGGACGACCAGGGCGGCCGAGACTATCCGGTCCTCCTCGACGTCGACCCCCGTCGTCTCCGTGTCGAATGCGGCCAACGGCCCCTCGAACCAGTGCATCATCCCCGAACTCCTCGCACCCGCACGGCAGATGGCGTGATACCCCTGCCCGATATCGGTGATACCCGCAGTGTTTGCCTGATACGCCGTTTGCGGGCCGTCTCCTTCGGTGACAACACTTCTGACGGGAAAGGGAGTTGACCGGTGTCCGTTCGCGGTGCCGGTCGTGGCGCCGGTCCCCGTCGGAGTTGAAGCACGCCCACGACCGGAGAACTGCACAGCCCGGAAGGCATACGGAGCCATGGCGCTCGCGCAGCCCGACCCGGGGAGCACCGCCCGTGCCGCGGACCGCGAGAGAGGTCTGCCGGCCGGGCGGACCGCGCCCCTGCGGGGCACCCTCGCCACCACCGCCTGCATGGAGACCCTTCAGGTGGGGTATCTCCACGCCGTGGCGGCAGCGGCCGGCTGCTCCCTCTCGCAGCCGTTTCCCGACAACGGCGTCGACTGGCACCTCAGCCACGGCGCCCCGGCCCACACCGTCGACGACGAAGTGACCGTCAAGGTGCAGCTCAAGTGCACCTACCAGCTCCCGCCGCACCCGCAGGGCGGGACCTTCCCGTTCACCCTCGACAACGCCCACCTCGTGAAACTCGCCCGGACCCCCGTGTCCGTGCACCGGATCCTGGTCGTGATGATCGTGCCGCGCGCCCAGGACGACTGGCTGCGCGCCGGACACGACCGGCTCGACCTGCGGCACTGCTGCTACTGGATCAACCTGGCCGGCCACCCGGTGACCGGCCGGCTCAGGACGACCGTGCGCATCCCGGCCTCGCGGATCTTCGACGACCGGGCGGTCTGCGAGATCATGGCCCGGGTCGGGGCGGGAGGGAGACCCTGATGCACCGGTCGATGGACGAACCCGTCGGCGGCGGAGCGGAGCCGGACACCCGGGCCCATCCGGCCGAGATCCCGGAGGTGCCGGTGCTCCGGGAAGCGGGGGAGACGCGGGAGGCGCCGGACCGGCGGGCGTCCGGTGCCCTGCCGGACCCGTCGGCCGTGGACCCCGCCGTCCTCGGGGCGCTCCTCGCCCGCCACGGCTGGTGCCTGCGCGGCGGGGCCGTCGGGCGCTACACCCGGTGGACCCCGCCCGGCCCGGCCGGCGGGCCCGCCAGCCTGCTGGTACCCGCCACAGCCGGGTTCCCCGACAGCGAGGAGCTGCTGGCGGAGGCGGTCGCGGCCCTCGCCCGCAGCGCCGAACCCTCCGCCCGGGACGTCCTCGTCGCCCTCGCCGTACCCAGCGACGAGGTCCGCTGGCGGCGCGAGGTCCCCGAGGGGGCGCCGGCCGCCGCCGGGGCCGCCGGAGCGGCGGGCTGGGGCGAGGCGGAGGCACTGCGCTCGGCGGCCCTGCGCGTCCTGCTGGCCGGCTCGCTCGCCGTACGCGGCCCAGCGGGCCACCACGGGGCCCGCCACCGCAGACGGGCCCGGGCGGCGCTGGACGACGTGCTGATCGGTCCGGTCCCGGGCGGACGCCGGCTCACCGCTTTCCTCCCCGTCGCCTCGGGCCGCGCCGTCGCCGGCCGGCTCTACCGGGCACTGCACGCCGCCCGCGAGGCCGTCGACTACCAGCGGGCCACCGGCCGCATGGAGGCCTTCGACGCCGCCGTCCCGGCCGGCGTCAGCCGCGAGCTGACCGAGGCCCTGGTCGCCCTGGTCCGCGGCTCGGAAGGGGCGCGGATCACCGTCGACTGGGCGCCCGCCCGCGGTGCGCCCGACGACTGCCCGGCCCGTCCCGAACCCGTCGACTTCTCCCCGGGCGACCTCCCCGCGCTCCGGCTGGCCGGTACCCGCTACCGCCAGGAGGAGCCCTCCTTCCCGGTCCGGATCACCGGAGCCGTCGTACGGATGCGCCGCTCCGGGCCGCGTGGCCCCGGGACCGTAGGGCTGCGCGTCCTCGCGGGCGCCGAGGTGGCGCACGTGCGGGTCGAGCTGGACGAGGAGGCGTACCGCATCGCCGGTCACGCCCATCTCGTCGGGCTGCCCCTGCGGGTGGAGGGGGTGCTCGAGAGCCGGGGCGGTTTCCGGCGCCTCACCGGCGCCACCCAGGTCGCACCGGTCCAGGTCGACGAGGCGGAGCGCGACCGCCTGGTGAAGGCGCTCCAGGAGAATCTGGACTGGTTCGAGGAGGCGTGCGCGGGCGACGGGGGGTAGCTCACCGCTCCGGCCCGCGAGCCGCCGTCGTCCGCGGGAGAAGAACGCAATGTGAATTAGCCTGCCCGGCTCGGTACGATCCCTGGAGCACGCGCAAGCAATGCGGTGCGCCCCCTGAGTCAGGAGAGACCGGTGTCAGACGTCCGTGTGATCATCCATCGCGATTCCGAGCGGGAAGAGCACGTGGTGACGACGGGCACGACGGCCGCGGAGCTCTTCCCCGGACAGCGCTCGGTCGTCGCCGCCCGTGTCGACGGCGAGCTGCGCGACCTCAGTCACGTCCTCCAGGACGGCGAGACCGTCGAGCCCGTGGAGATCTCCTCCGAGGACGGCCTCAACATCCTGCGCCACTCCACCGCGCACGTGATGGCCCAGGCCGTGCAGGAGCTCTTCCCCGAGGCCAAGCTCGGCATCGGCCCGCCGGTCAAGGACGGTTTCTACTACGACTTCGACGTCGAGAAGCCGTTCACGCCCGAGGATCTCAAGGCCATCGAGAAGAAGATGCAGGAGATCCAGAAGCGTGGCCAGCGGTTCTCCCGCCGCGTCGTCACCGACGAGGCAGCCCGCGAGGAGCTGGCCGCGGAGCCGTACAAGCTGGAGCTCATCGGCATCAAGGGCTCGGCCTCGTCCGACGACGGCGCCGACGTCGAGGTGGGCGGCGGCGAGCTGACCATCTACGACAACCTGGACGCCAAGACCGGCGACCTGTGCTGGAAGGACCTCTGCCGCGGTCCGCACCTGCCGACCACCCGGTTCATCCCGGCGTTCAAGCTGATGCGCAACGCCGCCGCGTACTGGCGCGGCAGCGAGAAGAACCCGATGCTCCAGCGCATCTACGGCACCGCGTGGCCCACCAAGGAAGAGCTCAAGGCGCACCTGGAATTCCTGGAGGAGGCCGCCAAGCGCGACCACCGCAAGCTCGGCAACGAGCTGGACCTCTTCTCCTTCCCCGACGAGATCGGCCCCGGTCTCGCCGTCTTCCACCCCAAGGGCGGCATCATCCGCCGGGCCATGGAGGACTACTCGCGGCGCCGCCACGAGGAGGAGGGCTACGAGTTCGTCTACAGCCCGCACGCCACCAAGGGCAAGCTCTTCGAGAAGTCCGGCCACCTGGACTGGTACGCCGACGGCATGTACCCCCCCATGCAGCTCGACGACGGGGTGGACTACTACCTCAAGCCGATGAACTGCCCGATGCACAACCTGATCTTCGACGCGCGCGGCCGTTCCTACCGTGAACTCCCGCTCCGTCTCTTCGAGTTCGGCACGGTCTACCGCTACGAGAAGTCCGGCGTGGTGCACGGCCTGACCCGCTCGCGCGGCTTCACCCAGGACGACGCGCACATCTACTGCACCAAGGAGCAGATGGCCGAGGAGCTGGACCGCACGCTCACCTTCGTGCTGAACCTGCTCCGCGACTACGGCCTGACCGACTTCTACCTGGAGCTCTCCACCAAGGACCCGGAGAAGTTCGTCGGCTCGGACGAGATCTGGGAAGAGGCCACCGAGACGCTGCGCCAGGTCGCCGAGAAGCAGGGTCTGCCCCTGGTCCCGGACCCGGGTGGCGCCGCCTTCTACGGCCCGAAGATCTCCGTGCAGTGCAAGGACGCCATCGGCCGCACCTGGCAGATGTCGACCGTCCAGCTCGACTTCAACCTGCCGGAGCGCTTCGACCTGGAGTACACCGGCCCGGACGGCACCAAGCAGCGCCCGGTCATGATCCACCGCGCCCTGTTCGGTTCCATCGAGCGCTTCTTCGCGGTGCTCCTGGAGCACTACGCGGGCGCCTTCCCGGTCTGGCTCGCGCCCGTCCAGGCGGTCGGCATCCCGATCGGCGACGCCCACATCCCGTACCTCCAGGAGTTCGCCGCCACGGCGCGCAAGCAGGGGCTGCGGGTCGAGGTCGACGCCTCCTCCGACCGCATGCAGAAGAAGATCCGCAACCAGCAGAAGGCCAAGGTGCCCTTCATGATCATCGCGGGCGACGAGGACATGGCCAACGGCGCCGTCTCCTTCCGCTACCGCGACGGGTCGCAGGAGAACGGCATCCCCGTCGACGAGGCCATCGCCAAGATCGCCAAGGCCGTCGAGGACCGCGTCCAGGTCTGAGCCCCGGTACGACACGAGTACGGCCCCCGGCGCGGCGTCAGCCCGCCGGGGGCCGTTCCTCGTCCTCCCGCCGGAACACCTGGAGCAGCCACGACGAGAAGGAGCCCGTCACCGCACCCAGCAGTGCCAGCCCGCAGACCATCAGCCCGGCCGCGACGATCCTGCCCTCCGGGGTGACCGGCACCGCGTCGCCGTACCCCACCGTCGTCAGGGTCGCGCACGCCCACCAGGCCGCGTCGCCGAACGTGACGATGCTGGCGCCCGGCGCGGTGTGCTCCACGTGGTAGACGGTGAGCGCGGCGGAGAGGCCGAGCAGGAGCGCGGAGAGCCCGGCGTACGACATCACGCGGGCGTACAGGTTCAGCCGCGGCTCCGCGCGGCGCTGCTGGACCGCCGTGTACACCTTCACCACGCGCAACGGCCGCAGCAGCGGCATCACCAGCACCAGGGTGTCCAGCCAGTGCGTCCGCACGAAGCGGTGGCCCTGGCCGCTCAGCCCCAGGCGTACGGCGTAGTCCGCGACGAAGAGCGCCCAGGTCCCGTAGACCAGCGCCAGCCCCACGTCCGGCCACGGGGCGCGGTCCCGGCCGGCCAGGACGTGGATCGCGTACCCCCCGAGGAAGACCAGCGAGGCGACGGCCATGGGTACTTCCGTGCGCTCCTCCCACCGGCCGAGGCGGGTCGGCCGGTGGGAGGCGGTGGAGCGGTCGCCCGTGGGGGCGGGGCGGTCGCTACGGGGATCGGGGCGGTCGCTCATGGCCGCAAGCATCCCGCCGCCGCCCGGGGCCGGGCCCCGGCGACACGCACGCCAGGGGTGACGCCATATGCTGAACCGCATGACGAGTGAGCCCGAGCAGCAGATCGGAGTGGGGACGCCCGACGCGTTCCAGCGCCTGTGGACCCCCCACCGGATGGCCTACATCCAGGGTGAGAACAAGCCGAGCGGTCCCGGCGCGGAGGATGGTTGTCCGTTCTGTACGATCCCGTCCAAATCGGACGCGGACGGGCTCATCGTGGCACGCGGCGAACACGTCTACGCGGTGCTCAACCTCTACCCGTACACCGGCGGCCACCTCATGGTCGTGCCGTACCGGCACGTCGCCGACTACACCGGGCTCGACGGCCCGGAGACGCTCGAACTCGCCGAGTTCACCAAGAAGGCGATGACCGCGCTCCGCACGGCGTCCGGGGCGCACGGCTTCAACATCGGCATGAACCAGGGAGCCGTCGCCGGCGCCGGCATCGCCGCGCACCTGCACCAGCACCTCGTCCCGCGCTGGGGCGGCGACACCAACTTCATGCCCGTGGTGGGTCACACCAAGGTGCTCCCGCAGCTCCTCGGCGACACCCGCGCGCTGCTGGCCGACGCCTGGCCGGCCGCCTGACCGACCGCGCACGAGGACGAGGAGGGGCGCCCCCGGCCGGGAGCGCCCCTCCTCTGTCGCGTACACAGGGCTCAGGCGTCGTAGGAGTCGGCCTTCTTCGGCGCCGCGTCCTGGACCGCGCCGCTCAGCGACATCGAGCGGCTGCTGAAGCGCTCCGTGTCCACGCCGTTCTCCTTCAGCACCCGCAGCGCCGCCGAGTGGACCACCCGCAGCACCGGGGCGGCGGCGCGCAGCGCGTCGTCCGCCATGAAGCGGTGGTTCCACGGCTGAGAGGCCCAGGCGTGCCGCATCCCGAACGGCTCCGGCAGGCTGATCTTGCCGCCGAGGTAGTCGAGAAGCGGGGGGTACCAGGTCAGCGGGGCGCGCAGCGCGAGGCGGACCACCTCCTCCGGCTCGACCAGCGGCAGGTTGACCTTGCGGGTCTCCCAGAAGCGGACCGTCTTGTTGACCGTCTTCGTCTTCGCCGCAGGCTTCGAGAAGAAGAGCGAGTGGACCGGACCCAGCGCGTGCCCCGTGACCTCGATGCGCAGCGTCTCGTGCAGCACCGTCACCGTGATCATCATCGTCAGCACCAACTGGCCGTCCCAGAGCGTGAACTGCACGCCCAGGTAGTGCCGGGCGCCGCTGCCGAACTGCTGGTGGTTGCAGATGCGCTGTATCTCGTGCGGCTTGACCTGGAAGGTCGCCACGTCCTCACCGGCGGGCCGGGAGACCGAGTCCGCGTTCTCGCCCACCGGGGAGACGATCCAGTGCTTCACCGAAGGCTTCGGGAAACCACCGCTGTTCAGCGGGCCGCGCTCCAGCATCTGCAGCTGGTCGTGGATCGCCCGGATCACGTCCCAGCTGCGGAACTGGTGGAATTCCTTGGTGGGATCGGCCGAGACCAGCTCCTCCGCCAACTGCCAGCTGCCCCAGCGGGTCCCCATGCCGAGAATGCCCTTGGGGCCCGCGTAGAAGACCGAGTTCGACTGCTGCTCCGCAGCGAGCTTCTCCAGCGACTGGCGGAGCGCCTCACGGGCGGTCTCGTTCGGGTTCTTCGGCACCGCGTCCGGGATCTTGGCGCTGATCCCGCCGCCCGAGAGCAACCCCTCCCAGCGGACCCGCATGTCCTTCGCCGACGTCTCCGCGATCCGCTTCGCGATCAGCCAGCCGACCACCGGGGCGACGATGGCCCCGCGCAGATACAGCCCCAGGAGGCCGCCGACCGGCAGCGCGATCAGCGCCACCACCGCCAGACCGCCGATGACGACCAGCACGACCGTGCCCAGCGCCTTGAACGCCGTGTCCTTGGACTTGTCGAGGGCGTCCCGCAGCCGGAAGGCGATGATCCACAGCAGCAGTCCGGGCAGGAACAGGACCCCGCACACCAGCGTCACCAGGGTCAGCCGGGTGTCGCGCTCCTTGCGCAGCCGGGACGCCGACAGGCAGTGCTCCACGACGGTCTGCGGGTCCATCCCGAAGGACTGGATCAGCGCGCCGCGCGCCCCGCCCAGCGTGCGCTCCTGGACCGCGCGCGAGAAGGCCTCGCCCAGGTTGGGCTTGAAGTAGTCGGCCTTGAAGAACTTCGAGGAACCCTGCGACACCGAGGACTTGTGCCACTCGTTGTCCGCCTTGAGGATCTCCTCCACCGGGCTGTCCCGGTACGCCGCAGAGGCCAGGGCGTTCGTCGCCACCGCCCCGGCGCTCGCGCCCTGGATCGGGATCTGCGCTCCGGGAGAAAAGTCGAATCCGTCGCTGGCCACTTGTTCGCCCCCACTCGCCGCATGGTCTGCTCCTGCGGGTGTGCCCAACTTCCTTACGCGGCATACCTTCTGAGCTGCGCCCACAGCGTAGCGTCCGAACGCCCTCCACCGCCCGTCACCGGAGCGGCGCCGAGGGCGATTGCGACAACGCGCCGTCCGAGCGCCCCCTGGACCGTGTCCGGCCCTTCCCGCCGGTCCGACGCGCGTGGCCGGGCACGGCCCGGCGACGCGCAGAGGGCATCGGACGGGTGCCCGTCCGATGGAGCGGGCGCGTGGTGACTACGATGGGCCAGCCGGTGGCCGAAGGGGCCGCACGGCCCACCGACCCCTCAGGGAAGGCCATGCTGAACAAGTACGCGCGTGCGTTTTTCACGCGTGTCCTCACGCCGTTCGCCGCTCTGCTGCTCCGTCTCGGGGTGAGTCCCGACGCGGTCACCCTGATCGGCACGGCCGGAGTGATGGCCGGTGCGCTCGTCTTCTTCCCCATGGGGGAGTTCTTCTGGGGCACCATCGTCATCACCGTCTTCGTCTTCTCGGACCTGGTCGACGGGAACATGGCACGGCAGGCCGGGATCTCCAGCCGCTGGGGCGCGTTCCTCGACTCGACACTCGACCGGGTCGCCGACGGCGCCATCTTCGGTGGCTTCGCCCTCTGGTACGCGGGCAACGGCGACAACAACATCCTGTGCGCCGTGGCGATCTTCTGCCTCGCCAGCGGCCAGGTCGTCTCGTACACCAAGGCACGCGGTGAGTCGATCGGTCTGCCCGTCGCCGTCAACGGCCTCGTGGAGCGCGCCGAACGCCTGGTGATCTCGCTGGTCGCCGCCGGCCTCGCCGGGCTGCACGGCTTCGGCGTCCCGGGCATCCAGATCCTGCTCCCGATCGCGCTGTGGATCGTCGCGGCGGGCAGCCTGGTGACCCTCGTCCAGCGCGTGGTCACCGTACGGCGCGAGTCCGCCGAGGCGGACGCGGTGGCGGCGGCGGAGGCGGGCCCGGCGGGTCGGGGGACCGAGGACGGCCGGTGAGCGCACCCGGCACCGACCTCAGGGACCGCCTGACCGACGGGCTCTACGGGCTCGGCTGGGGTGCGGTGAAGAAGCTGCCCGAGCCGCTCGCCCGCGCCCTCTTCCGTACCCTCGCCGACCAGGTGTGGAAGCGGCGGGGCAAGAGCGTGCTGCGGCTGGAGTCGAACCTCGCCCGCGTCGTCCCCGACGCCTCCGAGGCCCGTCTCGCCGAACTCTCCCGCGCCGGCATGCGCTCGTACATGCGCTACTGGATGGAGTCCTTCCGGCTGCCTGCCTGGAGCCCGGAGCAGATCAAGGAACGCATCGACGTCACCGACGCCCACCTCCTCACCGAGGGCCTGGACGCCGGACGCGGAGTCGTCCTCGCCCTGCCGCACCTCGGGAACTGGGACCTGGCCGGAGCCTGGGTCACCACCGACCTCAAGGTCCCCTTCACCACGGTCGCCGAACGCCTCAAGCCCGAGACCCTCTACGACCGCTTCGTCGCCTACCGCGAGAGCCTCGGCATGGAGGTGCTGCCGCACAGCGGCGGTGCCGCCTTCGGCACGCTGGCCCGCCGGCTGCGCGCGGGCGGCCTGGTCTGCCTGGTCGCCGACCGGGACCTGTCCGCCTCCGGCGTGGAGGTCGACTTCTTCGGCGCCCGCGCCCGGATGCCCGCAGGCCCCGCCCTGCTCGCGCAGCAGACCGGGGCGCTGCTGCTCCCCGTCACTCTCGGCTTCGACGGGACGCCCGTCATGCGGGCCCGGGTCCACCCGCCCGTCGCGGTGCCCGAGGAGGGCACCCGGGCCGAGCGGACCGCCGCCATGACCCAGGCCCTCGCCGACGCCTTCGCCGAAGGCATCGCCGCCCACCCGGAGGACTGGCACATGCTGCAACGGCTCTGGCTCGACGACCTCGACACCGCGGGCGGTACGGCCGAGGGGAAGGCCCCGTGAAGATCGGCATCGTCTGCCCGTACTCCTGGGACGTCCCGGGCGGTGTCCAGTTCCACATCAGGGACCTCGCCGACCACCTGATCCGGCTCGGCCACGAGGTCTCCGTACTCGCCCCGGCCGACGACGACACCCCCCTGCCGCCGTTCGTCGTCTCGGCCGGCCGTGCCGTGCCGGTCCCGTACAACGGCTCGGTGGCCCGCCTCAACTTCGGCTTCCTGTCGGCGGCCCGGGTGCGCCGCTGGCTGCACGACGGCACCTTCGACGTCATCCACATCCACGAGCCGGCCTCGCCCTCGCTGGGGCTGCTCGCCTGCTGGGCGGCGCAGGGGCCTATCGTCGCCACCTTCCACACCTCCAACCCGCGCTCCCGCGCCATGATCGCCGCGTACCCGATCCTCCAGCCCGCGCTGGAGAAGATCAGCGCCCGCATCGCGGTCAGCGAGTACGCGCGCCGGACCCTGGTCGAGCACCTCGGCGGCGACGCCGTGGTCATCCCCAACGGCGTCGACGTCGGCTTCTTCGCCGACGCCGAGCCGAAGCCCGAGTGGCAGGGCGGCACCCTCGGGTTCGTCGGCCGCATCGACGAGCCGCGCAAGGGCCTGCCGGTCCTCATGAAAGCGCTGCCCGCGATCCTCGCCGCCCGCCCCGACACCCGGCTGCTGGTGGCCGGCCGGGGCGACGAGGAGGAGGCGGTCGCCCCGCTCCCCGAGGAGTTGCGCTCCCGGGTCGAGTTCCTCGGCATGGTCAGCGACGAGGACAAGGCGCGGCTGCTGGCCAGCGTCGACGTGTACGTCGCCCCGAACACCGGCGGCGAGAGCTTCGGGATCATCCTCGTGGAGGCGCTGTCGGCGGGCGCCGCGGTGCTCGCCAGCGACCTCGACGCCTTCGCGCAGGTACTGGACCACGGTGCGGCCGGCGACCTCTTCGCCAACGAGGACGCGGAAGCGCTGGCCGCGGCGGCGATCCGGCTGCTGGGCGACCCGGAGCGGCGGGCGGGACTCAGTGAGCGGGGGAGCGCGCACGTACGCCGCTTCGACTGGTCGACCGTCGGCGCCGACATCCTCGCGGTGTACGAGACGGTGGCCGACGGCGCCGCGTCCGTGGCGGCCGACGAGCGCGCGACCGGGCTGCGGGCCCGCTTCGGGCTCGTCCGGGACCGGGACGCCTCCCAGCCCAGGGACCGCGACGTCTCCCAGCCGTTCGGACCGGCGGGGGACTGATGAGCGCCCGGACCGGCGAGGCCCCGGCCGGTTCCCGGCGGGGGCCTCGGCCGGTCGGGCCGGATGCCCGGCGACGGTAGCCTTTGCGCCCGTGACCGCAACCTTGATCTGGACCGTCGTCGCACTCGTCGCGATCGGCCTGTACCTCAGCTGGACCGCCGGACGCCTGGACCGGCTGCACGCGCGCATCGACGCCGCCCGGGCCGCCCTGGACGCGCAGTTGCTGCGCCGCGCCTCGGTCACCCAGGAAGTGGCCACCTCCGGCCTCCTCGACCCCGCCGCCTCCCTCGTCCTGTACGAGGCCGCGCACGCCTCCCGCCAGGCCGAGGAGGACCACCGCGAGGTCGCCGAGAGCGAGCTGAGCACCGCCCTGCGCGCGGTCTTCGGCGAGAGCGCCCAGGTGGAGTCCGTACGGGAGGCCCCGGGCGGCGAGGAGGCGGCGGACGAGCTGGCCGCCGCCGTACGACGGGTCCCCATGGCGCGGCGGTTCCACAACGACGCGGTGCGCGCCGCACGGGC
This sequence comes from Streptomyces sp. NPDC008125, assembly GCF_042957125.1. Taxonomy (NCBI): domain Bacteria; kingdom Bacillati; phylum Actinomycetota; class Actinomycetes; order Kitasatosporales; family Streptomycetaceae; genus Streptomyces; species Streptomyces sp. NPDC008125. Next base: position 23,296 of record NZ_JBIBHR010000023.1, on the reverse strand, counting down.
CCTGCGCTCGCACCGCACGGTGCGCTGGTTCCGGCTGGCCGGACACGCGCCCTTCCCGCTCGCCTTCGAGATGGACGACACGCCGCCCGCGGCGCTGGCCGACCGCCCGGGCACCTGAGACGGGGGACGCCGGGGCTTCCGGGGTGACCCGCGGGGGGCGAGGGGCCGGGCAGGCGGTCCCGGGTGACCCGCGGGGGCGGCGAGGGGCCCGGCAGGCGGTCTCGGCAGGCGGTCTCGGCAGGCGGTCCAAAATGATCCACCGCCTCCCCATTGGCCCTTGCTGTGGACTGGTTCCGGGGCGTTTGCTCGGCGGTGCAGGAAACCAGTAGTCCTTTTCACCGAGTGAGGTCCCGTGTCCACGCTTCCCAGCACCCCGCAGTCCGCCGTGTCCGCCGGTTCTCCCGCGACCGGCACCGCCCGCGTCAAGCGCGGCATGGCCGAGCAGCTCAAGGGCGGCGTGATCATGGACGTCGTCGACGCCGAACAGGCGAAGATCGCCGAGGACGCGGGCGCGGTGGCCGTGATGGCCCTGGAGCGCGTGCCGGCCGACATCCGCAAGGACGGCGGCGTGGCCCGGATGTCCGACCCCAACATGATCGAGGAGATCATCGGGGCCGTCTCGATCCCCGTCATGGCCAAGTCCCGCATCGGCCACTTCGTGGAGGCCCAGGTCCTCCAGTCCCTCGGCGTCGACTACATCGACGAGTCCGAGGTCCTCACCCCGGCCGACGAGGTCAACCACAGCGACAAGTTCGCCTTCACCACCCCGTTCGTCTGCGGCGCCACCAACCTGGGCGAGGCCCTGCGCCGTATCGCCGAGGGCGCCGCGATGATCCGCTCCAAGGGCGAGGCCGGTACCGGCAACGTCGTGGAGGCCGTCCGCCACCTGCGCCAGATCAAGAACGAGATCGCCCGGCTGCGCGGCTACGACAACAACGAGCTGTACGCCGCCGCCAAGGACCTGCGCGCCCCGTACGAGCTGGTCAAGGAGGTCGCCGAGCTCGGCAAGCTCCCCGTGGTGCTCTTCTCCGCCGGCGGTGTCGCCACCCCCGCCGACGCCGCGCTGATGCGCCAGCTCGGCGCCGAGGGCGTCTTCGTCGGCTCCGGCATCTTCAAGTCGGGCGACCCGGCCAAGCGCGCCGCCGCCATCGTGAAGGCCACCACCTTCTACGACGACCCGAAGGTCATCGCGGACGCCTCCCGCAACCTGGGCGAGGCCATGGTCGGCATCAACTGCGACACCCTGCCCGAGACCGAGCGCTACGCCAACCGCGGCTGGTAACCCCCGATGAGCGACACACCCGTGATCGGGGTCCTGGCCCTCCAGGGCGACGTACGCGAACACCTGATCGCCCTGGCCTCGGCGGACGCCCTGGCCAGGCCGGTCCGGCGCCCCGAGGAACTCGCCGGGGTCGACGGTCTCGTCATCCCCGGCGGTGAATCCACCACCATGTCCAAGCTCGCCGTGCTCTTCGGCATGATGGAGCCGCTGCGCGAGCGGGTCCGGGCGGGCATGCCGGTCTACGGCACCTGCGCCGGCATGATCATGCTCGCCGACAAGATCCTTGACCCGCGCGCCGGCCAGGAGACCGTCGGCGGGATCGACATGATCGTGCGCCGCAACGCCTTCGGCCGTCAGAACGAGTCCTTCGAAGCCTCCGTCACCGTCCGGGGCATCGAGGAGGACACGCAAGGACCGGTGGAAGGCGTCTTCATCCGGGCCCCCTGGGTGGAATCCGTCGGCGCCTCGGTGCAGGTGCTCGCCGAACACCGCGGTCACATGGTGGCGGTACGCCAGAAAAACGCCCTGGCGACTTCGTTCCACCCGGAATTGACCGGCGACCACCGGGTCCACGCGCTCTTCGTCGAGATGGTGCGCGCGGTGCTCTGACCGATCCCGGTAGGATCTCTCGGGTTCGGATCGATTTTGGTGACGCGAAGGAGAAGGCAGATGTCCGGCCACTCTAAATGGGCTACGACGAAGCACAAGAAGGCCGTGGTTGACGCCAAGCGCGGCAAGCTCTTCGCGAAGCTGATCAAGAACATCGAGGTCGCGGCCCGCTCCGGCGGCGTCGACCCCGACGGCAACCCGACGCTCGTCGACGCCATCCAGAAGGCGAAGAAGAGCTCGGTCCCGAACAAGAACATCGACTCCGCGGTCAAGCGCGGCGGCGGTCTCGAAGCCGGCGGCGCCGACTACGAGACGATCATGTACGAGGGCTACGGCCCCAACGGTGTCGCGGTGCTCATCGAGTGCCTCACCGACAACCGCAACCGCGCCGCCTCGGACGTGCGCGTGGCGATGACCCGCAACGGCGGCTCCATGGCCGACCCGGGCTCCGTCTCGTACCTGTTCAACCGCAAGGGCGTCGTCAACCTGCCCAAGGGCGAACTGACCGAGGACGACGTGCTGGGCGCCGTGCTCGACGCGGGTGCCGAAGAGGTCAACGACCTCGGCGACACCTTCGAGGTCGTCAGCGAGGCCACCGACATGGTCGCGGTCCGCACCGCGCTCCAGGAGGCCGGTATCGACTACGACTCCGCCGAGGCCAGCTTCCTGCCCACCATGCAGGTCGAGCTCGACGAAGAGGGCGCGCGCAAGATCTTCAAGCTCATCGACGCGCTGGAGGACAGCGACGACGTGCAGAACGTCTTCGCCAACTTCGACGTCTCGGACGAGGTCATGGAGAAGGTCGACGCCGCCTGATCCGGGCGACCCGGAAGCGGTACGCGGCACGGGCCGACGGGGACACGCCCCCGTCGGCCCGTCGCGTTGTCGGAGCCGCCCGATAGCCTGCCAGAACAGTTGACCGAGCGGTGAGGACAGGGGGGCGTTCCGTGCGCGTACTCGGCGTGGACCCGGGGCTGACCCGTTGCGGTGTCGGCGTCGTCGAAGGCGTCCCCGGCCGCCCGCTGACCATGATCGGCGTCGGCGTGGTGCGCACCCCGCCCGAAGCCGAGCTCGGCGACCGCCTGGTGGCGATCGAGCGCGGCATCGAGCAGTGGCTCGACGAACACCGCCCCGAATTCGTCGCCGTCGAGCGCGTGTTCAGCCAGCACAACGTCCGTACGGTCATGGGCACCGCCCAGGCCAGCGCGGTCGCCACGCTCTGCGCCGCCCGCCGCGGCATCCCCGTCGCCCTGCACACCCCCAGCGAGGTCAAGGCCGCCGTCACCGGCTCCGGACGCGCCGACAAGGCGCAGGTCGGCGCCATGGTCACCCGGCTGCTCCGGCTCGACGCCCCGCCCAAGCCCGCCGACGCCGCCGACGCCCTCGCGCTCGCGATCTGCCACATCTGGCGGGCCCCCGCGCAGAACCGGCTCCAGCAGGCCGTCGCCGCTCATCGCACGCTGAAAGGCCGCACCGCATGATCGCCTTCCTCTCCGGCCCGGTGGCCGCCCTCTCCCCGGCCACGGCCGTCATCGAGGTCGGCGGCGTCGGCATGGCCGTCCAGTGCGCCCCGCGCACCCTGGCCGATCTCCGGATCGGCCAGCAGGCCAGGCTCGCCACCTCCCTCGTCGTGCGCGAGGACTCCCTCACGCTCTACGGCTTCGCCGACGACGACGAACGCCAGGTCTTCGAACTGCTCCAGACCGCCAGCGGGGTCGGCCCCCGGCTCGCCCAGGCCATGCTCGCCACTCACAGCCCCGACGCTCTGCGCCAAGCCGTCTCCACCGGCGACGAGAAGGCCCTGATGGCCGTCTCCGGCATCGGCAAGAAGGGCGCCCAGAAACTCCTCCTGGAGCTCAAGGACCGGCTCGGCGCCCCCCGCGGGGCCCACATCGGCCAGCAGGCACCCGCCGCCGTCGCCGACTGGCGCGAACAGCTCCAGGCCGCCCTGATCGGCCTCGGCTACGCCGCCCGGGAGGCCGACGACGCGGTCTCCGCCGTCGCCCCGCAGGCCGAGGCGGCTCTCGCGGACGGCGTCCGGCCCCCCGTGCCGCAGCTGCTGCGCGCCGCCCTCCAGACCCTCAACCGCACCCGCTGACCCGGCGCCGACCCCCGAGGCAGGACTGACCCGATGAACTGGGACGAGACCGGACCCGACACCGACGAGCGGGCGGCCGACGCGGCGGCGGCGTACGACGACCGGCTGGTCACCGGCGTCGCCGACGGCGAGGACACCGCCGTCGAAGCCGCCCTGCGCCCCAAGGACCTCGACGAGTTCGTGGGCCAGGAGAAGGTCCGCGAACAGCTCGACCTCGTCCTCAAGGCCGCCCGCGCCCGGGGCGCCACCGCCGACCACGTGCTGCTCTCCGGGGCACCCGGTCTCGGCAAGACCACTCTTTCGATGATCATCGCCGCGGAGATGAACGCACCCATCCGGATTACCTCCGGGCCCGCCATCCAGCACGCCGGCGACCTCGCCGCGATCCTCTCGTCCCTCCAGGAGGGCGAGGTGCTCTTCCTGGACGAGATCCACCGCATGTCCCGGCCCGCCGAGGAGATGCTCTACATGGCGATGGAGGACTTCCGCGTCGACGTCATCGTCGGCAAGGGCCCCGGCGCCACCGCCATCCCCCTCGAACTGCCGCCCTTCACACTGGTCGGCGCCACCACCCGGGCCGGCCTGCTGCCGCCCCCGCTGAGGGACCGTTTCGGCTTCACCGGCCACATGGAGTTCTACGCCCCCGCCGAGCTGGAACGCGTCCTCCACCGCTCCGCCGGACTCCTCGACGTGGCCATCGACACCGCGGGCGCCGCCGAGATCGCCGGCCGCTCCCGGGGCACCCCCCGCATCGCCAACCGCCTGCTGCGCAGGGTCCGCGACTACGCCCAGGTCAAGGCGGACGGTGTGATCGACCGGGACATCGCGGCCGCCGCCCTCCAGGTGTACGAAGTCGACGCCCGCGGACTCGACCGGCTCGACCGGGCCGTCCTCGGCGCCCTGCTGAAACTCTTCGGCGGGGGGCCCGTCGGGCTCTCCACCCTCGCCGTCGCGGTGGGGGAGGAGCGCGAGACGGTCGAGGAGGTCGCCGAGCCCTTCCTCGTACGAGAAGGACTGCTGGCCCGCACTCCGCGCGGAAGGGTGGCCACACCGGCCGCCTGGGTCCATCTGGGAATCGCTCCGCCGCAGCACGGAGCAAAGGGACAAGCGGGCCTGTTCGGGGCGTGATGCGTCACAGCTTGACCATTTACGGAACCGGGGTGCGATGCTGGGCGTTGTTCCAGCGATGCGGACTCGCTTAGACTCCGCCGATGCCGCCCTTAAAGGTCGGTGTACCCACCCCCGTAGATACAGGCCGCATTTTCAGCGCGGTCGTGCGAAGGAAATACGTCCTGTGAGTCTCCAACTTCTTCTCCCCGTGATCCTGATCTTCGGCGTCATGTTCATGATGACCCGGTCCCAAAAGAAGAAGCAGGAGGCCGCGTCCCAGATGCGCAACGAGATGCAGCCGGGGACCGGCGTGCGCACGATCGGTGGCATGTACGCCACGGTCAAGGAGATCCAGGAGGACACCGTCCTCCTGGAGGTCGCTCCCGGCGTCCACGCGGTCTACGCGAAGAACGCCATCGGTGCCGTCCTGGACGACGCGGAGTACAACCGCATCGTCCACGGCGAGACCGAGGAGCTCGACTCCCCGAGCGTTCCGGACGACGCCTCCTCGCTCACCGACGGCGACGAGAAGATCGACCTGGAGAAGAAGTCCGTGGCCGACGACTCCGACGTCGAGGCGAAGGACGTCGAGGCGAAGGACGCCAAGGACGACGGCGACACCGGCGCGAAGTAGTCGTACGCCACGGGGACACCGCCCGCCCACCCGGGGCGCGGTCTCCCCGGTACGTCCGGTCTTCTGCGGGGGCGGGTCCCCACAACACTTCGTGGCCGCTCGGGCGCGTACCCGGCGCGGAGCGGTTGGACAGGGAGAAACGAAAAGGTGGCAGCACCGAAGAAGGGCCGAGGGCCGGCCGGTGGCGGTCAGGGAAGGCCGGGGCGTTCCCTGGCTCTCATCCTGATCGTCATGGTCGCGCTCGCTGGCGGGATGTTCCTGTCCGGCCACACCACTCCGAGACTGGGCATCGACCTGGCCGGCGGAACGTCGATCACGCTCCAGGCCAAGAGCCAGCCCGGCAAGCCGAACGCGATCAACGAGACCAACATGAACACCGCGGTCGGCATCATCGAGCGCCGTGTCAACGGTCTGGGTGTGTCCGAGGCCGAGGTTCAGACCCAGGGCTCCAGCAACATCATCGTGAACATCCCGAAGGGGACCAACTCCGAGCAGGCCCGGAAGCAGGTCGGTACGACCGCCCAGCTGTACTTCCGGCCCGTTCTGACCGTCGAGGCCAGCGGCTCCGACGCCACCCCCTCGGCTTCCGCCACCCCCTCCGGCAGCGCCTCGCCGAGCGCCTCGGCGTCGGCTTCCGCGAAGGCCACGGACGGTGAGACGGCCACGGACGGCGGGAAGTCCTCCGCGTCCCCCTCGCCGAGCGCCACCACCCAGGGCCGCGCCGTCACCGGAGCGCTGACCGAGGACACCACCCCGAGCGCCCCGGCCTCCGCCGACGCGACCGCCGCCGCCACGGACGACGCCGCCGCGACCGACGCCGCGTCGCCGAGCGCGTCGACCGACCCGGCCACCGCGAAGCTCCAGGCCGAGTTCGCCGCGCTCGACTGCTCCGACCCGAAGCAGCGCGCCGCCGCCGGCAAGGACGCCAAGGACACCGACACGATTGTCGCCTGCGGTTCCAACACCCCGGGCAGCTACGAGAAGTACGTCCTCGGCCCGGCCGCGGTCTCCGGCAGTGACGTCGACAACGCCCAGGGCGCCATCGACCAGAGCACCGGCCAGTGGATCGTCTCGATGGAGTTCACCTCCAAGGGCGCCAAGAAGTTCAACAAGATCACGTCGACGCTGGCGCAGCAGACCGCCCCGATGAACCAGTTCGCGATCGTCCTCGACGGCGAAGTGGTCTCCGCCCCCTCGGTCGCCAGCGCGCTCAGCGCCAACGCCCAGATCTCGGGCAGCTTCACCCAGCAGGAGGCCGAGGACCTCGGAAACATCCTGTCCTACGGCGCCCTGCCGCTGACCTTCAAGGAGGCCAGCGTCACCACGGTGACCGCCGCCCTCGGCGGTGAGCAGCTCCAGGCCGGTCTGATCGCCGGTGCCATCGGCCTCGCGCTGGTCGTCATCTACCTGGTTGCGTACTACCGCGGCCTCGCGTCCATCGCGCTGCTCAGCCTCCTGGTCTCGGGCATCCTCACGTACACGATCATGGCGCTGCTCGGTCCTGCCATCGGCTTCGCGCTGAACCTGCCGGCGGTCTGCGGAGCCATCGTGGCCATCGGTATCACCGCCGACTCGTTCATCGTGTACTTCGAACGAGTGAGAGACGAGATCCGCGAGGGACGCACCCTCCGGCCGGCCATCGAGCGTGCCTGGCCGCGCGCCCGCCGCACCATTCTCGTCTCCGACTTCGTGTCGTTCCTCGCCGCCGCCGTCCTCTTCGTGGTCACCGTCGGCAAGGTCCAGGGCTTCGCGTTCACGCTCGGTCTCACCACCGTGCTCGACGTCGTCGTGGTGTTCTTCTTCACCAAGCCGGTCATGACGCTGATGGGCCGGACGAAGTTCTTCTCCAGCGGTCACCCGTGGTCCGGGCTGGACCCGAAGCGGCTCGGCGCCAAGCCGCCGCTGCGCCGCTCGCGCCGTGTCAACTCCTCCACCGACCCGAAGGAGGCGTGAGATGTCGCGACTCGGCAGCATCGGCGCCCGGCTCTACCGAGGCGAGCTCGGCTACGACTTCATCGGTAAGCGCAAGATCTGGTACGGCGTCTCGATCCTGATCACCATCACGGCCATCCTCGGCCTGGCGGTCGGCGGCCTGAACATGGGCATCGAGTTCAAGGGCGGCGCGGTCTTCACGACCGACACCAAGGCCAAGATCTCCACCTCCCAGGCCCAGGAGGCGGCCGTCAGCGCCTCCGGCCACGAGGCGATCGTCCAGGAGCTCGGCAACGGCGGTCTGCGCATCCAGATCACCGAGGTCGACACCGCCAAGGCCGACGGCATCAAGACCCAGCTCTCGAAGGATCTCGGCGTTCCCGCGTCGAAGATCAACGCCGACCTGGTCGGCCCGAGCTGGGGCGAGCAGATCGCCAACAAGGCGTGGACCGGCCTCGGGATCTTCATGGTCCTCGTGGTGGTCTACCTGGCCATCGCCTTCGAGTGGCGGATGGCCGTCGCCGCCCTGGTGGCGCTGATCCACGACATCACCATCACGGTCGGCGTCTACGCCCTGGTCGGCTTCGAGGTCACCCCGGGCACCGTGATCGGTCTGCTCACCATCCTCGGTTACTCCCTCTACGACACGGTCGTCGTCTTCGACTCCCTCAAGGAGGGCCAGAAGGGGATCACCAAGCAGACCCGGTTCACCTACAGCGAGATCGCCAACAAGTCGATCAACGGCACGCTGGTGCGTTCCATCAACACCACCGTGGTCGCGCTCCTCCCCGTCGCCGGTCTGCTCTTCATCGGCGGCGGCGTCCTCGGCGCCGGCATGCTGAACGACATCTCGCTGTCGCTCTTCGTCGGTCTCGCGGCCGGCGCGTACTCCTCGATCTTCATCGCCACGCCGCTCGTCGCCGACCTCAAGGAGCGCGAGCCGCAGATGAAGGCGCTCACCAAGCGCGTTCTCGCCAAGCGTGCCGCGGCTGCGGCCAAGGGCGAGTCCGAGGAGGACGACGAGCCGCAGGACACCGTCACCGCGGGTGCGGGAGCCGGTTCCTCGGCCTCGGTGATCGGACAGCGTCGCGAGCCCGGAGACGGCCGCGGTCAGGGGAAGCGTCGATGACCACCACCGAATCCGTCCGGGAGCTGCTGCTCAGCCGCATCCGTGACGTACCCGACTACCCGAAGGCGGGCGTCCTCTTCAAGGACATCACCCCGCTGCTCGCGGACCCGGTCGCCTTCTCGGCCCTGACCGACGTCCTCGCGGAGCTGTGCGTGAAGCACGGCGCCACCCGGATCGTCGGCCTCGAAGCGCGCGGGTTCATCCTCGCCGCACCCGTCGCCGTCCGGGCGGGCCTCGGCTTCATCCCCGTGCGCAAGGCCGGAAAGCTGCCCGGAGCGACGCTCCGCCAGGCCTACGACCTGGAGTACGGCACCGCCGAGATCGAGGTGCACGCCGAGGACATCACCGCCGACGACCGGATCATGGTCATCGACGACGTCCTCGCCACCGGCGGCACCGCCGAGGCCTCGCTGCAGCTCATCCGGCGGGCGGGTGCCAAGGTCGCGGGCGTCGCGGTCCTCATGGAGCTCGGCTTCCTCGACGGCCGCGACCGTCTGGAGCCCGCCCTTCAGGGCGCTCCGCTGGAGGCATTGATCACCGTCTGACCAGCCGGCCAACGGTTGGTACGACCACGCGCGGGCACCCGGGGAACAACCGGGTGCCCGCGCGCGTTGTCAGGGCTTCCACGGTCCCCGGACGAGGAGCCACCGGTGGCTCGATACCATTGCCTTCCGGGTAGTCCGGATACGCACGAGGAGTGCCCTTGCCAGACGAGGCCAACGCAGCCGGAGCGCCGCAGCCGGAGAAGCCCGCGGCGGGGTCCGCCACGCCCTCTCCCGCGGGTGAGACCCCCGGAGGACCCGCGACTCCCGGGACGCCGCCCGCCGCACCGGAGGCCGGCGGGCCCGAGAAAGCGCCCGCTCCCGCCCTTCCGGCGCCGCCCGCCTCGAAGAACCCGGCCAGGCCCGTGAAGCCGCCCACCCCGGCGGCCCAGCCCGCCCGTACCGGCGGCTCCTCCAACCGGGTGCGCGCCCGCCTCGCCCGACTGGGCGTACAGCGCTCCAGCCCGTACAACCCGGTCCTGGAACCGCTGCTGCGCACGGTGCGGCAGAACGATCCCAAGATCGAGACGGCCACGCTCCGGCAGATCGAGCGGGCCTACCAGGTCGCCGAGCGCTGGCACCGTGGGCAGAAGCGCAAGAGCGGCGACCCGTACATCACGCACCCGCTCGCGGTCACCACGATCCTCGCCGAGCTGGGCATGGATCCGGCCACCCTGATGGCGGGGCTGCTGCACGACACCGTCGAGGACACCGAGTACGGCCTGGACACCCTGCGCCGCGACTTCGGCGACCAGGTCGCGCTGCTCGTCGACGGTGTGACCAAGCTGGACAAGGTGAAGTTCGGCGAGGCCGCCCAGGCCGAGACCGTCCGCAAGATGGTCGTCGCGATGGCCAAGGACCCCCGGGTCCTCGTCATCAAGCTCGCCGACCGGCTCCACAACATGCGCACCATGCGGTACCTCAAGCGGGAGAAGCAGGAGAAGAAGGCCCGCGAGACGCTGGAGATCTACGCGCCGCTCGCCCACCGCCTGGGCATGAACACCATCAAGTGGGAGCTGGAGGACCTCGCCTTCGCGATCCTCTACCCCAAGATGTACGACGAGATCGTCCGCCTCGTCGCCGAGCGCGCGCCCAAACGCGACGAGTACCTCGCCATAGTGACCGACGAGGTCCAGTCCGACCTGCGTGCCGCGCGCATCAAGGCCACCGTCACCGGCCGGCCGAAGCACTACTACAGCGTCTACCAGAAGATGATCGTGCGGGGCCGCGACTTCGCCGAGATCTACGACCTGGTGGGCATCCGCGTCCTCGTGGACACCGTCCGCGACTGCTACGCGGCGCTCGGCACCGTGCACGCGCGATGGAACCCGGTCCCCGGCCGGTTCAAGGACTACATCGCGATGCCCAAGTTCAACATGTACCAGTCGCTGCACACCACGGTCATCGGCCCCAGCGGCAAGCCCGTCGAACTCCAGATCCGTACGTTCGACATGCACCGCCGCGCCGAGTACGGCATCGCCGCGCACTGGAAGTACAAGCAGGAGGCCGTCGCCGGGGCGTCCAAGGTCCGCACCGACGTGCCCAAGAGCACCAGCGGCGGACGCAGCCAGGACACCGTCAACGACATGGCGTGGCTGCGCCAGCTCCTGGACTGGCAGAAGGAGACGGAAGACCCCAGCGAGTTCCTGGAGTCGCTCCGCTTCGACCTCTCGCGCAACGAGGTTTTCGTCTTCACGCCCAAGGGCGACGTGATAGCGCTGCCGGCCGGTGCGACACCGGTCGACTTCGCCTTCGCCGTCCACACCGAGGTCGGCTACCGCACGATAGGAGCGCGCGTCAACGGGCGGCTCGTACCGCTCGAATCGACGCTCGACAACGGCGACCTGGTGGAGATCTTCACCTCCAAGGCGGCCGGCGCCGGGCCGTCCCGCGACTGGCTCGGCTTCGTCAAGTCGCCCCGGGCCAGGAACAAGATCCGGGCCTGGTTCTCCAAGGAACGCCGCGACGAGGCCATCGAGCAGGGCAAGGACGCCATCGCCCGCGCGATGCGCAAGCAGAACCTGCCGATCCAGCGCATCCTGACCGGCGACTCCCTGGTCACCCTCGCGCACGAGATGCGCTACCCCGACATCTCGTCGCTGTACGCGGCGATCGGCGAGGGCCACGTCACCGCCGCCGGGGTCGTGCAGAAGCTGGTGCAGGCCCTCGGGGGCGAGGACGCCGCCAACGAGGACCTCGCCGAGAGCGCGCCGCCCTCGCGCGGCCGGAGCAAGCGCCGGGCGAACAACGACCCCGGGGTCGTCGTCAAGGGCGTCGACGACGTCTGGGTCAAGCTGGCCCGCTGCTGCACCCCCGTGCCCGGCGACCCCATCATCGGGTTCGTCACCCGGGGCAGCGGCGTCTCGGTGCACCGCGCGGACTGCGTCAACGTCGAGTCGCTGTCCCAGCAGCCGGAGCGCATTCTCGACGTCGAGTGGGCGGCGACCCAGTCCTCGGTCTTCCTGGTCGCCATCCAGGTCGAGGCGCTGGACCGCTCGCGGCTCCTCTCGGACGTCACCCGCGTCCTGTCCGACCAGCACGTCAACATCCTGTCGGCGGCCGTGCAGACCTCCCGCGACCGGGTGGCCACCTCCCGGTTCACCTTCGAGATGGGCGACCCGAAGCACCTGGGCCACGTCCTGAAGGCCGTACGCGGCGTGGAGGGCGTCTACGACGTCTACCGGGTCACCTCGGCCCGGCGTCCGTGAGCGACTGACCGAGCACGGGAAAGGGGCTCTTCGTACGCGGCCCGCGTACGAAGAGCCCCTTCCCGTGTCGCACCGAGGACGGGCGGCCCGTCAGCCGCCGAACTCCTCCAGGCCCTTCAGCGCCTGGTCGAGCAGCGCCTGCCGGCCTTCGAGCTCGCGGGAGAGCTTGTCGGCACGGGCGTTGTTGCCCGAGGCGCGGGCGGTGTCGATCTGACCGCGCAGCTTGTCCACGGCGGCCTGGAGCTGGCCGGTCAGCCCCGCGGCACGCGCACGCGCCTCGGGGTTGGTGCGGCGCCACTCCGACTCCTCGGCCTCCTGGAGCGCACGCTCCACGGCGTGCACCCGGCCCTCGACCTTCGGCCGGGCGTCGCGCGGCACGTGGCCGATGGCCTCCCAGCGCTCGTTGATGGACCGGAAGGCCGCACGGGCCGCCTTGAGGTCCGTCACCGGCACCAGCTTCTCGGCCTCGGTGGCGAGCTCCTCCTTGAGCTTGAGGTTCTCGCCCTGCTCCGCGTCGCGCTCGGCGAAGGTCGCGCTCCGGGCGGCGAAGAAGACGTCCTGCGCGCCGCGGAAGCGGCCCCACAGCTCGTCCTCGGCCTCTCGCTGGGCGCGGCCCGCCGCCTTCCACTCCGTCATCAGGTCGCGGTACCGGGCCGCGGTGTCGCCCCACTCCGTCGAGCCGGAGAGCGACTCGGCCTCGGCGACCAGCTTCTCCTTGACCTTGCGGGCATCCTCGCGCTGGGCGTCCAGCGAGGCGAAGTGGGCCTTGCGGCGCTTGGAGAACGCGGACCGGGCGTGCGAGAAACGGTGCCACAGCTCGTCGTCCGACTTGCGGTCGAGCCTGGGCAGGCCCTTCCACGTGTCGACGAGAGCCCGCAGCCGCTCACCGGCGGAACGCCACTGCTCGCTCTGCGCCAGCTCCTCGGCCTCGGCGACCAGCTTCTCCTTGGCCTGCTTGGCCTCGTCGGTCTGCTTCGCCTTCTGGACCTTGCGCTCCTCGCGGCGCGAGTCGACCGTCGCGACGAGCGCGTCCAGCCGGGTGCGCAGCGCGGCGAGGTCACCCACGGCGTGGTGCTCGTCGACCTGCGTCCGCAGGTGGTCGATCGCCGCCGTCGCGTCCTTGGACGACAGGTCGGTGGTCTTCACCCGCTTTTCGAGGAGGCCGATCTCGACCACCAAGCCCTCGTACTTGCGCTCGAAATAGGCCAGTGCCTCCTCGGGCGTTCCGGCCTGCCACGATCCGACGACCTGCTCGCCCTCGGAAGTACGCACGTACACGGTGCCTGTCTCGTCGACACGGCCCCACGGGTCGCTGCTCACAGCGCCTCCTCCACCTGATACCTGCGAGGGGGTGGGCCCCCCGGGCATCGTCCACAGTTCCTGGGGGCGGGCCGCGCCCGCCCTGCACCACGCCAATCTAGGCGACCGGCGGCCCGGCTGTCCGCACTCAGCGCGGCTGGATTTCTCCGGTACGGGCCGGTCCGGGCCCCCGCGGGCGTTCGTACCGGGTATTTGCGGCAACTCCGACAACACGGAGCCCCGGCCACCGGGTCGACCGGCCGCCGGGGCTCCGCGGAGCGGGGTGGCTCACTCCTTGTCGACGGTCACCTTGGAGACGTTCACGGCCTTCTTCGGAGCACCGTCGGTGGCACCGCCGTCGACGCCCGCCTCGGCGATCGCCTGGACGGCCTTCAGCGAGGCGTCGTCCATCGTGCCGAACGGCGTGTACGTCGGGGGCAGCTTGGAGTCCTTGTACACGAGGAAGTACTGGCTGCCGCCGGTGTGCGCCTGGCCCGTGTTGGCCATGGCGACCGTGCCCGCCGGGAACGTCACCGTGCCGTCGGCGCCCGCCTTGCCGAGGGCGGTGAGGTTCTCGTCCGGGATGGTGTAGCCGGGACCGCCGGTGCCGTCGCCCTTGGGGTCGCCGCACTGGAGGACGAATATGCCTTCCGTCACGAGGCGGTGGCACTTCGTACCGTCGAAGAACTTCTTGTCGGCGAGGTACTTGAACGAGTTCGTCGTGTGCGGGGTCTTCGACGCGTCCATCGTGAACTTCAGGTCACCCTGGTCGGTCTTGACGTCCATGGAGTACTTGGCCGTCTTGTCGATCGTGACCTTGGGCTCGGGCGCCGCGCTCTCACTGGCGGACGGCGACGGAGACGCGGAGGCGCTCGCCGAGGCCTGGGCCTTCTTGCCGGTGTCGTCGTCGTTCCCCACGGTCACGTAGATGACCACGCCTATGACGACGGCCACCGCAACCGCGGAGGAGATTATCGCGGTGAGCCGCCGGGTGCGCCGGCGCGCCTCCTCCCGGCGCTGCTGCTGCCGCTCGTACTTCTCCCGGGCGAGCTGCCGCCGCCGCTGATCGCTGCTGACCACCGGATGGTCTCCTTGTACGTTCGTATGGGTGGGGCCTGGGCTGCCCGTACCGTATATGGGTTAGCTGTGGAATGAGGAGCGCCGGTAGGCTCTGATCTGCCGCGCAGGCTGTCGCGGCCCCATTTCCACCGGACTGACCGCCGGACGAACGCCGGACCGAACCGCCGGGAACGCCGGACCGAACGAAGGACGATCGTGCTCATTGCCGGGTTTCCCGCCGGGGCCTGGGGGACCAACTGTTATCTGGTCGCCCCCGCCGCCGGCGAGGAGTGCGTGATCATCGACCCGGGTCACCAGGCCACCCAGGGAGTCGAGGACGCGCTCCGGAAGCACCGGCTCAAGCCCGTCGCGGTCGTGCTCACCCACGGACACATCGACCACGTCGCCTCGGTCGTCCCGCTCTGCGGCTCCCACGACGTGCCCGCCTGGATCCACCCCCGGGACCGTTACATGATGAGCGACCCGGAGAAGGCCCTCGGCCGCTCCATCGGGATGCCGATCATGGGCGAGCTGACCATCGGTGAGCCGGACGACGTGAAGGAACTCACCGACGGCGCGCGTCTGGAGCTTGCCGGGCTGGAGTTCGGCGTCGCGCACGCACCCGGCCATACGAAGGGGTCGGTGACGTTCAGGATGCCCGAGGCCGGCGACGTACCGCCGGTCCTCTTCTCGGGCGACCTGCTCTTCGCCGGCTCCGTCGGACGCACCGACCTGCCCGGCGGCGACCACGCCGAGCTGCTCGAGTCGCTGGCCCGCGTGTGCCTGCCGCTCGACGACTCGACCGTGGTGCTGTCCGGCCACGGCCCCCAGACGACCATCGGCCGCGAGCGCACCACCAACCCGTTCCTGAACGGGCTGGACGCGCCGCGCCGCGGAATGTGACGAGAGATCTTCCTGTGAGTACTTTCCAGGCCCCCAAGGGCACCTACGACCTCATCCCGCCGGACTCCGCGAAGTTCCTGGCGGTCCGTGAGGCCATCTCCGCCCCGCTGCGCAGCTCCGGGTACGGCTACATCGAGACCCCGGGCTTCGAGGACGTGAACCTCTTCGCCCGCGGAGTCGGCGAGTCCACCGACATCGTCACCAAGGAGATGTACACCCTCACCACCAAGGGCGGCGACGAGCTCGCGCTGCGCCCCGAGGGGACCGCCTCCGTCCTGCGCGCCGCGCTGGAGGCCAACCTCCACAAGGCCGGGAACCTGCCGGTCAAGCTCTGGTACTCCGGCTCGTACTACCGCTACGAGCGTCCGCAGAAGGGCCGCTACCGCCACTTCTCGCAGGTCGGTGCCGAGGCCATCGGTACCGAGGACCCGGTGCTCGACGCCGAGCTGATCATCCTGGCCGACCAGGCGTACCGCTCGCTGGGGCTGACCGGCTTCCGCATCCTGCTGAACTCGCTCGGCGACAAGGAGTGCCGCCCGGTCTACCGCGAGGCGCTCCAGGGCTTCCTGCGCGACCTCGACCTCGACGAGGAGACCCGCCGCCGTATCGAGATCAACCCGTTGCGGGTGCTCGACGACAAGCGGCCCGAGGTGCAGAAGCAGCTCGGCGGCGCCCCGAAGCTGGGCGACTACCTCTGCGACGCCTGCAAGGCGTACCACGAGGAGGTGCGCGGCCTGCTGACCGCCGCCGGGGTCGCGTACGAGGACGACGAGAAGCTCGTCCGCGGCCTCGACTACTACACCCGCACCACCTTCGAGTTCGTCCACGACGGTCTGGGCTCGCAGTCGGCGGTGGGCGGCGGCGGCCGGTACGACGGCCTCTCCGAGATGATCGGCGGCCCCGCGCTGCCGTCGGTCGGCTGGGCGCTCGGCGTGGACCGCACGGTGCTGGCGCTGGAGGCCGAGGGCATCGAACTGGACATCCCCGCCGCGACCAGCGTGTACGCCGTACCGCTGGGTGAGGAGGCCCGCCGGGTGCTCTTCGGCGTGGTGACCGCGCTGCGCAAGGAGGGCATCGCCGCCGACTTCGCGTTCGGCGGCCGGGGTCTCAAGGGCGCGATGAAGAGCGCCAACCGCTCGGGGGCGCGGTACACGATCGTCGCCGGCGAGCGCGACCTCGCCGAGGGCCTGGTCCAGCTCAAGGACATGGAGTCGGGCGAGCAGACGGCGGTGCCGCTGGACGGCATCACCGAGGCGGTGCGCGCGCGGCTCGCCTGATCGGCGCGGCAGTACGTACGTGAGACGTGAGAGGGGGGGGGCGGGGGGGGGGCCCGGGCGGCCCCCCCCCCCCCCCCCCCCTCTCACGTCCAGCCGCGCTGTCAACCTCGCGTTCCGTGCGTCATTCGCCAGAGCGATACCCGTGCGTGTACGCGGCGGGGGCGGGTGACGTCGTGATCCGTCCTCCCGGACGCGTTCCGCCACGCCAGAGCCGTGCACCCCGCCCGTCCCCGGGGGAAGGAGTGCCCGGCCCTCGTACGTCCTTATGCGGATCGAACGGAAGACCCGAACGGTGGTACGGCAGAATGACCGTGCCCGGTCGGACACTCAGCGATGGAACGGCGATATGACGACTGCAGCGGTAGATCACCACTCCTCGACCCAGGCCGAGAGCGGCGGAAGGACCATCGGGAGCGGCCGCGCCCTCGCGCTGCTGCTGGTGATCACGGGGGCGGCCGGACTGCTGGCCGCCTGGGTCATCACCATCGACAAGTTCAAGCTCCTGGAAGACCCCGGCTTCACACCGGGCTGCAGCCTCAACCCGGTGGTCGCCTGCGGCAACGTGATGAAGAGCGAGCAGGCGTCCGCCTTCGGGTTCCCGAACCCGATGATCGGACTCGTCGCCTACTCCGTGGTGATCGGCATCGGCATGGCGCTGCTCGCCGGAGCCCGGTTCCGTTCCTGGTACTGGCTCGGCCTCAACGCCGGCACCCTCTTCGGCGTCGGCTTCTGCACCTGGCTCCAGTACCAGTCGCTGTACAACATCAACTCGCTCTGCCTCTGGTGCTGCCTGGCCTGGGTCGCCACGATCTTCATGTTCTGCTACGTCACCATCCACAACGTGAAGCACCGCATCCTGCCCGCGCCGTCCTGGCTGCGGAACGGCCTCGTCGAGTTCCACTGGGCGCCCCCGGTGCTCTGGATCGGCATCATCGGCATGCTGATCCTGACCCGCTGGTGGGACTTCTGGACCAGCTGACCGGGCGCCCGCACCGACGGCCGTCGTCCGGCCCCGGACGGCGGCCCCGGCGCCCTGTCGGTGCGGTGGCTTAGGCTTCCTGACGTGGAGCCCGATCTTTTTACCGCAGCAGCCGAAGAACGCCAGGAGAAGGACCCGTCGAGCAGCCCCCTCGCTGTCCGGATGCGCCCCCGGGTCCTGGACGAGGTGGTCGGCCAGCAGCATCTGCTGAAGCAGGGCTCCCCGCTGCGCAGGCTCGTCGGTGAGGGCAGCGGCGGCCCGGCCGGCCCGTCCTCGGTGATCCTCTGGGGCCCGCCCGGCACCGGAAAGACCACCCTCGCCTACGTGGTCAGCAAGGCCACCAACAAGCGCTTCGTCGAACTCTCCGCGATCACCGCCGGCGTCAAGGAGGTCCGGGCCGTCATCGACGGCGCCCGCCGGGCCACCGGCGGCTTCGGCAAGGAGACCGTCCTCTTCCTCGACGAGATCCACCGCTTCTCCAAGGCCCAGCAGGACTCCCTGCTCCCCGCCGTCGAGAACCGCTGGGTCACCCTCATCGCCGCGACCACCGAGAACCCCTACTTCTCCATCATCTCGCCGCTGCTGTCGCGCTCGCTGCTGCTCACCCTGGAGCCGCTCACCGACGACGACCTGCGCGCCCTGCTGCACCGCGCGCTCGCCGAGGAACGCGGACTCGGTGGCGCGCTGACCCTCGCCGAGGAGGCGGAGGCCCACCTGCTCCGCATCGCGGGCGGTGACGCCCGCCGCGCGCTCACCGCGCTGGAGGCCGCCGCCGGGGCGGCCCTGGCGAAGCACGAGCCGGAGATCACCCTCTCCACGGTCGAGGAGACGGTCGACCGGGCCGCCGTGAAGTACGACCGGGACGGCGACCAGCACTACGACGTGGCGAGCGCCCTGATCAAGTCGATCCGCGGCTCGGACGTCGACGCGGCGCTGCACTATCTGGCGCGCATGATCGAGGCGGGGGAGGACCCCCGGTTCATCGCCCGCCGGCTGATGATCTCGGCCAGCGAGGACATCGGTCTGGCAGACCCGACCGCGCTGCCGACGGCCGTGGCCGCCGCCCAGGCCGTCGCCCTGATCGGCTTCCCCGAGGCAGCTCTCACCCTCAGCCACGCCACCATTGCGCTGGCCCTCGCCCCCAAATCGAACGCCGCCACCCTGGCGATCATGGCCGCCCGGGAGGACGTCCGGAAGGGACTGGCCGGCCCGGTCCCGGCCCATCTGCGGGACGGCCACTACGCGGGCGCCGCCAAGCTCGGGCACGCCCAGGGGTACGTCTACCCGCACGACGTCCCCGGCGCCATCGCCGCCCAGGAGTACGCCCCCGAGGCGGTGCGGGGCCGCCAGTACTACACCCCCACCCGGTACGGAGCCGAGGCCCGGTACGCCGACGTGGCCGACCGGGTCCGCGAGCGCCTCGGCCGCACGGGCGGCGACGCCGGCTGACCTGGGGCATGCCGTCGCAGTGCCGTACCGGAACAGGTCACACCCGCCCCCGGTACGAGCGGCTCCGCGGAGCAGGTAGTCTGTAGACGAGTTCGTGTGCGTTCGGGTTGCTGACGGCAGCCCGACGGTCTTCAAGCCCGCTGGGACGCGGCTGACCACGATCAGATCGGCCTTCCGTCGCTTACGGCACCTTTGTGTGTGCCGTCGCTGCTTCGTGACGTCCGTGATGTGTCGTGGTGTTCCCAGGGTGAGAAGCGCGATCTCCCCACTGAGGTAAACCCCTACAACGGAGGTCTGGAGAACGTGCCTAACCAGTCGCGTCCCAAGGTCAAGAAGTCGCGTGCCCTCGGCATCGCTCTGACGCCCAAGGCTGTCAAGTACTTCGAAGCGCGTCCGTACCCGCCGGGCGAGCACGGCCGTGGCCGCAAGCAGAACTCGGACTACAAGGTCCGTCTGCTGGAGAAGCAGCGCCTGCGTGCGCAGTACGACATCAGCGAGCGCCAGATGGCGCGCGCGTACGACCGCGCCAAGAAGGCCGAAGGCAAGACCGGCGAGGCGCTCGTCGTCGAGCTGGAGCGCCGCCTCGACGCCCTGGTCCTGCGTTCGGGCATCGCCCGCACCATCTACCAGGCCCGTCAGATGGTCGTCCACGGCCACATCGAGGTCAACGGTGGCAAGGTCGACAAGCCGTCGTTCCGCGTGCGCCCCGACGACATCGTCCAGGTCCGCGAGCGCAGCCGCTCCAAGGTCCCCTTCCAGGTGGCCCGCGAGGGTGGTTACGACACCGACGGTGAGACCCCGCGCTACCTCCAGGTGAACCTGAAGGCCCTGGCCTTCCGCCTGGACCGGGACCCGAACCGCAAGGAAATCCCGGTCATCTGCGACGAGCAGCTCGTCGTCGAGTACTACGCCCGCTGATCCAGGCGCAGCGCTCGCATCAGAGCTCGGGCCCGCCCCTCCCGGTCATCCGGGAGGAGGCGGGCC
This sequence comes from Streptomyces sp. NPDC008125, assembly GCF_042957125.1. Lineage (NCBI taxonomy): Bacteria > Bacillati > Actinomycetota > Actinomycetes > Kitasatosporales > Streptomycetaceae > Streptomyces > Streptomyces sp. NPDC008125. The sequence goes on along the minus strand of NZ_JBIBHR010000023.1, from coordinate 3,302 downwards.
TTCGCGTTTCCCCGGGCGCCGGGACCTTCGCCGGACGGCAGCCCTCCGACGGCGAGGACCCCTCCGCGGCACCCGGGTGCCCGCCGGCCAGCGCGCGCCGGACCGCGGAGTCGAAGTCCAGCAGCGCCCCGGCCCGCACCGCGGCGTCGTAGGCGGCGTCGCCCAGCTCCCGCCGGGCCCGCCCGGCGCACTCCGCGCGCGGAGTGCCGTAATGGGCCGAGCCGAAGACCGGCACCCCCACGGACGGCCAGATGGACGAAGCGGCCCCCTGGAGCACCGCGGCCTCCGTCGCGTCGCCCTCCACGACGGTCAGCAGCGCCACCAGCTCCAGGCAGATGGCGACGCCCAGCAGATCGTGGAACCGGTGGCCGGTGGCCAGCGCCTCCAGGACCATCCGGCGGCACTGCCCGCGGCGGTCCTGCCGCAGTGCCACGTAGGCCAGGACGTACAGCGCGTACGCACGGACCCACCGCTCCCCGTGGTCCTCGCAGATCTCCGCGACCTCCCGGCAGTTGGCGGCCGCGTCCTCCGGATCTCCCAGGAACACCCGCGCCATGCCCAGCTCCACCTGGGCCATCAGGACGTTGCTGTTCAGCTCGCCCACCTCCCGGTAGCGCGCCAGCGCGTCCCGCAGCAACTCCTCCGCGCGCACCAGGTCGTCGGTGACCAGGGCCAGGCAGCCCGTCCGGTGCACCGCGTACGCGGCCGCCGCCTCGTCCCCGGACTGCTCCGCCCCGTCCCGGCACGCCTGGAGCGCGGAGAGCGCGCCGATCGTGTCGCCCTGGAGCACCGCCACGTACCCCAGCACCCACTGCGCCTTCAGCCGCGACGGATCGTGGCCGGCCTCCTCGTCGAGCACGTGCTCCAGCCAGAACCGGCCCTCGGCGAGCCGACCGCAGCCGACCCAGAAATACCAGAGGGTTCCCGCCAGGTACTGCGCGAGGTGGACCTCGTCCGAGGACTCCAGCGAGCACTCCATCGCTCTGCGGAGGTTGGGGAGTTCGCAGGCGACGCGGGCCGCCACCACTTCCTGCCGGGGTGAGAACCAGTCCAGTTCGCACCAGGTCGCGAGCCCGAGGAACCAGTCCCGGTGCCGCCTTTGCAGGCGTTCCGCGTCCCCGGTGGCCGACAGCCACTGCGCCCCGTACTCGCGGATCGTGTCCAGCAGCCGGTAGCGGGTGCCTGCGGGGGAGTCCTCGCGCACCACCACGGACTGGGCGAGGAGCGCGTCCAGCACGTCCAGCACGGTGTCGGCGGGCAGGTCCGGACCACCGCAGATGTACTCCGCGGCCTCCAGGTCGAACTGCCCGGCGAAGACCGAGAGCCGCGCCCACAGCAGCCGCTCCTCGGGCGCGCAGAGCTCATGGCTCCAGCCGATCGCCGTCCGCAGGGTCTGGTGGCGCGGCGGGGCGCTCCGGCTGCCGCCCGTCAGCAGCCGGAACCGGTCGTCCAGCCGCTGGAGGATCTGCTCCGGCGCCAGCGCCGGCATCCGCCCGGCGGCGAGCTCCAGGGCGAGCGGAATCCCGTCGAGCCGCCGGCACAGCTCCCGTACGGTCTCCAGGGCCGCCCCGGTGAGCGCGAAGCCGGGGCGGACCGCCTTCGCGCGGGTGGCGAACAGCTCCAGCGCGTCCTCGTCGCCCATCGGCGCGAGCGGATGGAGCACCTCGCCGTCCACCCTCAGCGGGAGGCGGCCCGCGGCCAGCACCCGCAGCCGCGGCGCCCGGCGCAGCAGCTCCTGGACCAGGTCCGCGCAGGCCCCGACGTGCTGCTCGTACCCGTCGAGGACCAGCAGCACCTCACGGTCGGCGAGATGGTCGAGCAGGATCGTCCGGGGCGGCCTGAGGGTGTGGTCGGTGAGCCCCAGCGCGTCGACCACCGCGTGCTCCAGTAGGTCGGCGTCGCCCAGGCCGGAGAGCTCGGCGACGCCGACCCCGTGGCAGTACCGTTTCTCCGCGAGTGAGGCGAGGCGCACCGCGCATCGGGTCTTCCCGACGCCGGCCACGCCGACCACGGTGACCAGCCGGGATTCCTCCAGCAGGGCGCCGAGAGCGGCGAGATCGTCGTGGCGCCCGACGAAGGGGTTCAGCTCCGCGGGCAGCCCGCCGCGGCGGGGGGAGTGCCCGGAGCCCTGATCGTCGGGCTCGGGGAACCGGCCCTGAAGGCGTCGCATGAAACACGCAGAGTACTGGCTCGGAAGCGCAGCGTACAAACTTCTTCCCGGAACGCCGCCGCGGCCACCGGTAATGCGGTACGGGGCGTGACGCCCGGCGCGATAGGCTCGTGGGAACGACGACTGGCCGGGTGGCGGGCTCGCGCCCGGGCGCCGCGGCCGGTCCGGGCGGTGACAGGCCCCGCTGGCCGGGGCGAGCGACAAGCAGGGAGCGGTGCACTGTGTCCGGTGGAGAGGTGGCCGGGATCCTGGTGGCCGTCTTCTGGGCGATCCTGGTCTCGTTCCTCGCCGTGGTGCTGGTGAGGCTGGCCCAGACGCTCAGGGCGACCACCAAGCTCGTGGCGGACGTGACCGAACAGGCCGTGCCGCTGCTCGCCGACGCCTCCGCGACCGTACGCTCCGCGCAGACCCAGCTGGACAAGGTCGACGCCATCGCGTCGGACGTCCAGGAGGTCACCTCCAACGCCTCCGCCCTCTCCACCACCGTCGCGTCGACCTTCGGCGGCCCCCTGGTGAAGGTCGCGGCCTTCGGCTACGGCGTCCGCCAGGCCCTCGGCCGCCGGACCGCGCCGGAGCCCGCGCGTGAGAGCGCGGCCGCCCGCCGTACCGTGGTCGTCGGACGAACCGTGCCGTCCGCCCGCAAGAAGCGGAGCGGGCGCAGCTCCCGCGGACAGAAGGACTGAACCAGCGATGTTCCGCCGAACCTTCTGGTTCACCGCCGGCGCAGCCGCCGGCGTGTGGGCCACCACCAAGGTGAACCGCAAGATCAAGCAGCTCAGCCCCGAGAGCCTCGCGGCGCAGGCCGCGGACAAGGCGATCGAGGCCGGCCACCGGCTCAAGGACTTCGCCCTCGACGTGCGCGAGGGCATGGTCCGGCGCGAGGCCGAACTCGGCGGAGCGCTCGGCCTGGACGCACCGCTCGACCCGGAGCTTCCCGTACGGCACCACCGCGCCGTCGGAGCGGCCTCACCCGCGCACCGCGCTGACGAGGCCCCCCTGTACCGCGCCCTCCCCTACAACTCGAACAACCGGAATGAGGACCACTGATGGAGTCGGCCGAAATTCGCCGTCGCTGGCTGAGCTACTTCGAGGAGCGCGGCCACACCGTCGTCCCTTCGGCGTCGCTCATCGC